>NZ_JAFEMD010000044.1 GCF_016892765.1 Microvirga arvi | reverse complement strand
GTCCACTCCGCGCCCGGCCTCGGCTCATGCCTCAGCTTAACGACACCGTCTGTCAGATTAAGTCCAAACTACTTCAAGTTACTTGAGTGCCGATTGGATTAGACCTGCCTGACCGAGCCGCCGCACATGATAAAGCATTGAGGATTACGCCAATCCCTCCGCGCGGCAGTCGTTCAAGAGGGAGGACTCACTTCGGAGAAAGACCCCTCACGCGAAGCTCAAGACGGATAGCGCGCAGCCGCCGCTTAAACTCAGCCTCCCGCCGTTTGAACTCATCACGCAACTCGCTGAGTCGGGTGAGTTGGCGCTCATGCTCCTGGAGCAATTCGGCATCGCTCAGCTCTGTGGTTGCTGAGAAGAATTGGACCCCGCCTTGGATGAGGAGGCGAATCTTCCGAATGGTTGACGGTCCAACCCCTGGGAGTTTCAGCAGCTCATCATCAGAGATTTTTGCCATTTCAGATATGGATGGACTGCGACCGCCAAAGTGCTCCCGGATGCTGGCCTGAACTCGGTACTCCAAAAGCTCGATTGGAAAGACATCCTCTTGTGGCACTCATACCCTCATCACAAAGCCGTGGACCACTACTGTAACCTTGGCTTTGTGGAGCGACAGGACCACTATCCTAATGCTCTGATGCCTATCCCAAAAGAAGCGCTGAGGTAGACTATAACAACGGAATGGAACCAAGCCGCCTGAAGGTCTTGGACAAGGACAAACCCAAGTACAATTATTCCAGCCTCACCGCTTCTGGGCCTGTCTGGCAGGTGCAACTTCGATGTCTTCCTTCATCAGGATGGCTACATGCCGGTGAAGCGCCGCGTTCCCTGAACGCCTTGAGGTAACTGACTCACTTCGGGCGGGGTGATAACAACCATCGCCTGGGTGCCGGACTGGGACCTGTTGGAGGCCAACATGAGGGCTGCCCAACGGGCCTCTTCCTCGGATGAGTAGAGGTGCAGGGTACGTCCTTGGCAGGATACAGACCAGAGGTCCTCCTGCTCCTGCTTCACCTCGAAGCACTCCATCTTGGTCGCTCCTTCCAAGCATAATAGGAGCGTACCAGTGCGCCTCATCTCAGCAACAACTCAGGTGAGGTAGGACGCCTCAGGAGGCTAATCTAAACCGCAGGCACGAGTGATAGGTGCTTTGCTGTCTGCGGGTGCGCAGTCTGCTTTTGTGGCGGTCCTCACCGTGTGCTCTCTCCAATTCTCCCGAGGCAATGCTCGCCATAGCCCCGTTAACAGTTCAGTTACCTTTCGGGCGCAGCCTCGTCCCTGTGCCATGTGGCACAGTCGTTCTCCCTGGATGGTCGCACCAGCGGCCCACCTAGAGCGCCAGCAGAATGGGCGCTCTTTCTTTGCAGCCCCTCGTCACCAAGAGCTAATCCAAGCTCGTCGCTCGCATGATGCGTTTGCGCACGGTTCGTTCAGGGGAGGGGGTGTAAAATCATCGCTGACATCCCTTTCAAGGGAGGGGATCATGTCTCGCGAACGGCAAGCGCAGTGGACCCATCGGCTTGAGCGCCTGCACGCCCTGAGGGAGCGCTTTACGGCAACCCACCGCTATGACCAAGCATACGAGGCCTACCTCGCTATCCAGCGTGTGTATGACCGATGGGCTGATGAGATGTTTCGCTCAGCGCGATAGCCCTCCGGCTCACGGGGCGGCTACCCCTCAGTACGCGGCTGGATGAGAGGCTGCGACCGATTGAGCAGCCAGCGCGGACGCAGGCTGACAACCCAGTGCCGGGCCGAGGCTTTGGCGATGGACAGCCCCGTATCACATTCGGTGGGCTTGGGAGCCCGAGACCGGTCGTAGTGAAAGAGGTCATCCTCGGGACGATGGCGGGCTGTGCAGGTGTAGGCGGTGCTCTGCAGGCTCATGAGCGCTCCCCATTCTTTGGGTCAGGACAACGGCAGAGCTTCTGCAGAGTTCCAGGGGCGCCATGAAGAAGGCTGCGTTGGTGAGAAGCTTGGAAGTCCGCCCACTGCTCAAGCAGCACAGGGGCAGGCATCTCTGGGTACCCGAGCCTTGATGGTTGGATAGCCAAGCCTAGAGCAAAGGTGGGGAAGAAGGTGGGGAAGAGTTTTGTTGTCCATCATCTTTCGTAATCTTTTCAGTATCTTACGATAAAATGATGGCGGAGACGGAGGGATTCGAACCCTCGATACCCTTTTGGGGTATGCTCATTTAGCAAACGAGTGCCTTCAGCCGCTCGGCCACGTCTCCACGCGGCAAGGCAGGATCGGGATCCTGCTTCGCAGGTGGCGCAATAGACGCGAAGAGGGTCCTTTCGTCAAGGTGCAAAATCGCCTGCTCCGAGGCTGAAACGTGGCGTTTCGGACAAGGGCGGCAAGCAGCGTTCCGAGACTGGGTTGCGCCCTCAAGCATCTGGAAGGCGCCGGAACGACAGGCCGGAGACTTCTCAGGAAGCAGGGGCAGCCTCCGCTTGTGCATAGAGGTCCCTGATCTCTTCCAGGCTGCGGATTGGAGGACCCGAAGGTCTGACGATGACGGCGCTCAACTGCCTGAACTTGTCGTCGGACCACTCCTCCACGACCAGGGTCACCGCCTCTCGAAGAGGCAGGGTCGCGACCTTGCCCGTCATCGTGAGGCTGCCCGATCCCTCGATGGGGCGGTTCAGGGCGAGGAGATCAACCATCTCGTCTAGACTGTAGGCTCCTGTCACAATCCTCTCCAATGAACATTCAAAGCAATCTTGGCTATTGGGCATCCAATTGTGGCAACTGAATGCCCAAGCTTGCGGCAAGCTTGCCAGGTTGGAGAAAGGGAGCCGACAGGCGTTCTCTCCTGATGGAACCCGGAGACGGGATGCACGCCAGAAGTTCAGTTCAGATTTGTCTGCCGTGAGCTTCCTCGAGAGCCCATGACAGCTCCGGCAGAATCGTCCGCATCATCCGGGATGATGAGTACGGATACGGCGTGGCCGCTGGAGGCGAGAACGTCCGCCGCATCGAAGGCGGAGCGCTCAGCATCCTCACGTGTTGCAAATGCTGTCTGCCTTCGATCTGAGTAGGTGACCAGCCACTCGCCCTCGAACTTAAAGACGACAAACCGATCCGTATGCATCAGCCTCTCCCCCGCCTCGTTGCGAAACGAAGTCAGACAAGCCTATCCGATTGGCCGGTCAGATGGAGGAAACGATAGAGGTAGTGGCAGGTACAAAAGGATGAACACCTTCAAGCCGAAGGAGGAGAGACTCGATTGCTGCCTGTTGGGAGATAACGTAGTTCTGGGAGCGAAAGGTGCGACGGACGCAAGGGAAGCGCCGGACGAGTGCGCTCTCAGGATGGATCCCAGGAGCGCACAATCATCCATACATGCTCGGTATAGGCTACCGCTCTGCTAGAGGTCGTTCTCGGTCGGAAGCCGCCCCTGCGGAGTGTACTTGTCCACCGCCTGCGGAAGATTCTGCGACAGGCGCGAGAGAAGCTCCTCGCGCGACAGGCCGGTCTGCTGCGTGAGGGTCGCCAGCACATCGGGACCGATCGCTTGTTCCAGCTGTTGGGGGGCTACTTCCTTGTTGGGGCCGGTGCCGACCCAGGAATCGGCCACGTCCCCGTGGCCGCTCTGGCGGAAGCTGTTGATCAGCTCGCCCAAGCCGCCGCTCACCAACCCTCCCGGGCTGGTGTTGCCGCCCAGGCCGCCCAGCAGGCCGCCGAGGCCCCCAAGACTCCCCATTCCGCCAAGGCTTCCCGGTGCACCCGGCTGCTGCCCTTGGCCTCCCGGCGCACCGCCTGCATTGCCCGAGAGTCCGCCGAGCATCTCGGCAATCTTGTCCCTGTTCTGGTACCCGGCGACAGCCAGAAGTCCCAGAAGAGCTGTCATAGATGGAAAGCCGCGACTCATGTTGTTTCTCCTCGTTCGATGGACGGGAATTGCAGTTGGGCTAAAAGAGTTCCCGCAAAAAGCACAGGACCCGCGGAGCCGACCGACTGTATCGCGACAAAAGCTCCGCCAGGGGGAGCACTTCCAGTGGGAGAGGCCACTTAAGGAGGATCATCCCTAAAAGTATTCCTGCTCACGCCTGCTGGAAATTATTCTAAGGAGCCCAATGGAGGTCTGTTCGCGGCATATGCATAAGCCGAAATGACAGCCTTAAGTTTAGCGGAGCAAGGCTGAGCCTATAACCAATGCCAACGCGTAATCCCACTGAAAACGGCTTGTACCATATGCGGGGCAACACTTTCTGAAAACTCGTGCAGGGAGTAGCCAGCCATGGAAGAGGAACTGCGATACATCTTTTACGGTGGTGTCGAGGGTGCGTTTCAGAGAACAGACCTTTCGGATCTCTCGCTCCTGTCGTCCCAATTCGGTGCAGCTGCCTTCGGCTACACTGAAGGCCAGCTTTTGACCGGCTTCATCAGCTTTACGGGAGCGGCCCTCCAGCTGGTTGAGGATAACCTGCCGCCGGTGCCGCTGACAGCCATCGAGATCCCTATCGGCACCGAAGGACTCGACCTGTTGTTCCCGCAGCCACTCGTGGGCGATTACACGGAGGATGATCTCGTCGGCATCGATGATCCGATCCGCAATGCCATCGACATTCAGTTCACCGGCGCGCCGGATGATCCGCTCGCCTCCCTGTCCATGCGTCTCAGAGATCCCGGGTTGGGGGTCGGCGGGTTCGTAAGAGAGTCCGGCGCCACCTTCTCCAGCGATGCCGCCGCTCAAGCCCAGGTAGACGGCATATGGCTTCCCGAAAGCATTGTTCCGGACTTCAAGTCGGGCGGCTCGGGGAAAGACAATCTGCAGGGCAACGCCGACTACAACTTCCTGGCGGGTCTTTCAGGCAACGACACGCTCACCATCCAGAGCGGCAGAGGCTGGGCATGGGGCGGCAACGGTAACGACGTGATAAAGGGCTCGGAGGACGGTGCCGCCGGCCTCTTCCGCGGCGATTTCCTCTATGGCGGTGCGGGATCCGACACTATCTACGGCGCACGCGGCGGCGATGTCATCGAAGGGGGAGGCAATGCGGATGATCTGCGGGGCGAGGAAGGTGACGACATCGTTGGCGGCGGTGTCGGCAACGACACGGTGAGAGGCGGCAGCGGGGACGACTTCCTCGGCGGCCAAAGCGGATCTGATCGCATCTACGGTAACAGCGGTGCTGACAATATCGACGGCGATTCCGGCAACGATAAGATCGATGGTGGCAGCGGAAACGATACCATCCGCGGGAGACAGGGCAACGATCATCTGCGCGGCGGGCCGGGCAGCGACATCTTCGTGTTCGATATGGAGAACGAGGGACACGACACGATCTACGGGTTCCAGCGTGGCATCGATACAGTTCGGATCGGAGCAACCGGTCTGGAGAGCTTCGCGCAGCTGATCGCGACGGCCGTGGTCGACGATGGAGACGTCACCATCACCTACGGCGCAAACACGCTCACCTTCGCCAACACGGCGCTGTCGTCTCTCAGGGCATCTGATTTCGATATCCTGTGATACGCCCGGGGAAAGCTCTACCCCCGACCTTCAAGGCGCCTGCGCCCCGGCTCTTCCGGGGCGCTTCGTTTCCTGCCGATCAGGCTCCGTAAGCAACAAAAAACGGGTTGGCACGGGTGCAGAAGACTTTACTTTACCGGACGGTACCCGAAGCCGGGTGCCGATCAGCCGCATGGTGCTCGGCAAAGGGGACTCGATGAAGACGTTCGATGTGGCGGTGATTGGGCTCGGAGCCATGGGCAGCGCCGCTCTCTTCAACCTGGCACGACAGGGGCGGCGCGTCGTCGGCATCGAGCAGTTCGAGCCCGCGCATGACAAGGGATCGTCGCATGGGGAGAGCAGAATCATCCGGCTCTCCTATTTCGAACATCCGTCCTACGTTCCCCTGGTTCGCCGTGCTCTCGAGAAATGGCGCGAGTTGGAGGAGTTGTCCGGCCAGACGATCCTGACCGTGACGGGCGTTCTCGAAGCGGGCTATCCCGGAGCATCCATCGTAAGCGGATCCCTTGAGGCCTCCCGGCAGCACGATCTCACCCACGAGGTGCTGAGCGCGGCCGACATCACCCGGCGCTTTCCGGGCTTTAGGGTGCCGTCGAACTGGACCGGCCTGTTCCAGCCTGAGGGCGGGTTCCTGCGGCCGGAGTTGGCCATCCGGGAGTTCATGCGTCAGGCGGAGAACCATGGAGCCGAGACCCGCCTGAGCACACGCGTTCTGGCGATCGAGCCCTTCGGAGCCGGCATCCGCGTGCGGACGGAGGCCGAGGTGATCGAGGTCGGATCGGTAGTCATCGCGGCCGGTGCCTGGATCGGCGATTTCGCGCCCGAACTCAAGCCCCATCTCAAGATCACGCGCCAGGTGCTCGGCTGGTTCTCGCCACTGGATCGGTCTCTCTTCACCCCGGATCGCTGCCCGGTCTTCCTGCTCGAATCCGAGGACGACGCCTGCTACGGCTTTCCCGACTTCGCCGGCACCGGCGTCAAGATGGCCTCCCATCGGGAGGGGCTGGCCCTGCCTGCGGCGGAAGCCCTTGTGCAGGATGGCAATTCCGCCGACGAGGCGCAGATCCGGCGGATGCTCAAGCTGGCGATGCCCGATGCAAACGGTCCCCTCCGGCAGATGCGCACCTGCATGTATACCCGCACGCCGGACGAGGATTTCGTGATTGATCTCTCGCCCGCCGACCCGCGGGTCGTCCTGGCATCGCCATGCTCGGGGCACGGCTTCAAGTTCGCCAGCGTGATCGGGGAGGTGCTCGCTGACCTTGCCTTAGGGAAGGCTTCAAGGAGCGACATCTCCCGTTTCCAGATCAGCCGGTTCGGAGCACAATCGTCTCGAGGCACCACGCATAAGAAGCAGGAGGCAACCCCATGAAGAAAGGCTATGTCCATTCCCTCTCTGCCCTGGCTCTGCTCGCCGGCATGGGCTTCGCCCGGGCGGAGGAGATCAGAATCGCCGTGGCGGGTCCCATGACCGGAGCCGTGGCCAGCATCGGCGAGCAGCTCAAGAACGGAGCGGAGCTTGCCGCACAGGCCGTCAACAAGAACGGCGGCGTGAACGGCAACACCATCAAGGTCGTCGTCTATGACGATGCCTGCGATCCCAAGCAGGCCGTGGCCATCGCCAACCGCATCGTGTCGGATGGCATCAAGTTCGTGGACGGGCATGCCTGTTCCGGATCGTCGATTCCCGCATCGGAGGTCTATGCCGAGGCCGACGTGCTGATGATGAGCCCGGCCTCCAGCAATCCGGCCATGACGGACAAGGCGGCGGAGCAGGGCTGGACGACGATCATGCGCCTCTACGGCCGCGACGATGCGCAGGGCAAGTTCATCGGGCCGTGGATCAAGCAGAACTATGGGACGAAGAAGATCGCCATCCTCCACGATAAGAGCGCCTACGGCAAAGGGCTCGCGGATGTGGTGAGAGCCTCCTTGAACGCTGCAGGCGTCAAGGAGGTGCTCTACGAGGGCATCAATGCCGGCGAGAAGGACTACACGGCGGTGGTCAACCGCCTCAAAAGCCAGGGCGTCGAGTTCCTCTATTTCGGCGGATATCACACCGAAGGCGGCCTCTTGATGCGACAGGCCGCCGATCAGAACTATAAATTCCAGCTGATGATGGGCGACAGCCTCGCGACGCCCGAATTCGCATCGGTGGCAGGGCCTGCTGCGGACGGTACCCTGTTCACCTTCCCGCCGGATGCCCGCGGCAGCGAGACGGCCAAGGAGGCGCTGGGCCAGTTCAAGCAGATCGGTTTCGAGCCGGAGGGCTTCACCCTGTTCTCCTACGCGACGGTCCAGGCTATCGCCGGCGGGATTGCCAAGGCGGGCAGCACGGATCCGAAAGCCGTCGCCAAAACGCTGCGCAGCACCACCGTCGATACGGTTATCGGGCCGGTCACCTTTGATCAGAAGGGCGACATCAAGGATCCGAAATACGACATCAATGTCTGGAAGGGCGGTGCGTACACCAAGCTGACCCAGTAAGCACCGGCTCGGTCAACCAGGAAGGGCGGCTCGGGGATGGGCCGCCCTTTTCTGTTCAGTCCTGTGCCACGACCTCGTCCGTCTTGGCAGGCATGAGGTGCTCGATCGAGACCCAGTCCGTGCAGGCTCTGAGTATCGGAGCGAGATAGGCGCGGTTGCCCTCGATCTCGACAACGCGACATGGATAGGCCCTGCGGTCTCCTGGCGGGCGATAGATCACCGTTGCCCCAGGCCTGATGTCCTCGCCGGTGTGAGCGGGCGGCGCCTTGATCGCCGGGGATTTTTGAGCCTTCTGGTTGTCCTGAGTGAGAGAATTTTGCCGGGCAGCGCGGTAGCGCTCCAAAGCCTCGATCGCGACCCTGGCACGGTCTCGATAGCGATCGCTGACCACCCTCATGAGAGTCCCCTTCTCCCGTCCCGGATACCAAGTCACGCCACCGATCTTGGCCAACTCTTCTGCAACGACTTCAATCTCTTCCTCTGTCATTGGCTACAATCCCACTTGAGCATTCATGAAGTGCTCAGGTCTTGTGACGGCACTCGTGTGACCTGTTCATCGAGTGCTTTAGCCCCCAGAAATTTCTTGTTCTTCAGTCCGGCGCTTGGCGTCTGGTTGCGTCGAACAGATGAGATCAGGCTCTCAGTTCCATCATGCGCTGCTGCAGGATGGCGAGTTGCTGGATGTAGGGTTCGCGCCGCTCTTGGTGCCGTGTTTTGAGCTTCTCGAGGGCACGGATCTTGATGTTGGTGTCTGGTGATGCGCTGCTCAGCCTCTCGCGCTCCTTTTCGTAGTCGAAATCCAGATCGGCCAGGGTTGCTAGGAGCGATTGCATCAAAGGTTGGTAAGTAGGCGAGTAGATTCTTGGAGCCCCATTATTGGGTTTATCTTTATGAAACTTAATATCATCCATTTTCTTCCTCGTATTAACTTAGCGTTAATAGAGTTTTAAGGTACTAAGTCGGGGTTACCTCGTCTGTTGGGTTCCCGACATAACTAAAAGAAATCCTCCTTCGTTTTCATGCCTATGTGTTCCTTCACACATAGTTGAACGGTCACATGGGTTCAGTCGCACCGGAGCGCACCGGGCAGAAGTCTGTCGAAGCTTTGGCAGATCGCCTGGTAGCACTCGCACACCATTTCCTCGAGGCCCTGCCGGTTGGTGATTCTGATGGTGCCCCTTCCCTGGACGATGAAACCTCCTTTCTGAAGTACGCTCGTGACGCTGCTCACCGTTGATCGCTGAACGCCCAGCATCTCGGCCAGTGTTTCGTGGGTGAGGGGAATGTCGTCCTTATCGGTCCGGTCGCGTGTGCTCAGGATCGCGCGGCAGCAACGGGCTTCCACGCTGTGGACGGCGTTGCAGGCGACCGTCTGCAGCGTCTGCGCGAGAAATGCCTCGGTAAAGCGGAAGAGGACCTGCCGCAGGTTCGGCCTGCTTGAGACTGCCTCGTTGAGGCGTTCCAACGCGACGCGGGATCCGGTGCCCGGCACCTGGGTGATGTAGCGCCCGAAGGATTGTCGGGTAATGAGCGCAGAGATGAATCCAAGAGCGCTCTCCCTGCCGAAGACGGCCATTTCGACCGACCCGCCGCTTTGGAGAACCGTCACGAGAGAGACGACTGCATCATGGGGAAAATAAGCATGCCGAATGGGCTCCCCCGTCTCGTAGAGAACCTTGCCGCGCGGCAGATCCACAATCTCGAGATGAGGCTCAAGCCAATAGAAGTCTTCTGGCTCCAGAGCGGCAAGGAGCCGGTTCTTGCGGTTAATGGCAGACTTCGGACCATCCCTCACGGCACGGGTCACCATGTTGCGCAGATTTCCATCAAAGGAAATCAAGCATCTGTGCAGGATTATAGTAACACAACTTGAAGCTGAGGTATGGCCTTTACCTCTTTTGAACCGGCAATTCGGGCCTGACGCTCCGCTCCTCCAAAAAACGATCTTGATGCGCTTCCGGCATCATCCATAGCTGACAAACGCCTCCGGCCAAGCTTTGTGCCATCCCCGGTGTGCATGCCTCCAAAGAGCAAGGCGGAGCCGGCCCTTGGAGTTTCTCTCGGAATTCGAAGGACGTGGTTCGGTGCTGGCGTCATAGGCCCATGCGCTGAGATGTTGGCTAAACGGGTTTACCGTTCGCAAGGATGGCTTCAGCATGGCTGAAGATCGAATCCATGAGCTGGAAACTTCGCATTGAGCACGCCATCATCTTCGTCTCTTCAGGACTTCCCCGCAGACCTTGCCGACTGGTCGGGCGTTCAGCTTCTTGAGGCTTATGCCCGCAAGGCGACATCGCCTGTTGACGTCGCAAAGGCCGTGATCGCCCGGATCGAGGTTTGTGAGCCGCAGCTTCAGGCGCTCTACGCTTTCAGCCCGGAGGCTGCGCTCCGCGACGCACAGGCGTCCGAGCAGCGCTGGATGAAAGGCGAGGCGAGGGCGCTCGACGGAGTTCCGGCGACGATCAAGGAGAACATCGCCACCAAGGGAACGCCCGTGCCGCTGGGCACCGCCGCGCGCCCGCTCGTTCCGGCCGCAGAGGATGCTCCTGCCGCGGCGCGCCTGCGTGAGGATGGTGTGGTCGTTCTCGCCAAGACGACGATGCCTGATTACGGGATGCTCTCCTCAGGCCTCTCCAGCTTTCATCCGCTCACGCGCAACCCGTGGGATCTCTCGAAGAATCCCGGCGGCAGCTCCGCGGGTGCAGGGGCCGCGGCGGCCGCCGGCTATGGCCCGTTCCACATCGGGACCGATATCGGCGGCTCGATCCGCCTGCCGGCATCGTGGTGCGGGATCTTCGGCTTGAAGCCGAGCTTCGGCCGCATCCCCATCGACCCGACCTATTACGGCCGGGTGGCGGGGCCGATGACCCGCACCGTGCGCGATGCGGCGCTGATGATGCGAAGCCTCACGCGTCCGGACGTGCGCGATCCCATGAGCCTGCCTTATCAGGACCTGCCGTGGCTCGACCTCGGCCTCGACATCAAGGGCTTGAGGATCGGCGTCATGATGCAAGCCGGCATCGGCATGCCGCTCGACCCGGAGATCCGCGCCGTCATCGAGCGGGCCGCGAAGATTCTTGCCGATGCCGGCGCCGTCATCGAGGAGGTGCCCGCGTTCATCACCCGCGAGATGCTCGACGGGCTCGACGATTTCTGGCGCCAGCGCGCCTGGATGGACATGGCTCCCTTGAGCGACGAGGAGCGCGGAAAGATCCTGCCCTACATCCTGCAATGGGCCGAAGGCGGGAAGAACCTGACGGGCTCGCAGGTCTATACCGGCATGAACCAGATGATGGTGATGCGCCATGCGGCGGTCGCCGCCACGCAAAGCTTCGACTTCGTGATTTCGCCCGTGGCGCCCTGCGTCGCCTACCCGGCGGAACTCGCATCGCCGATCCACAACCCGGAAGAGCCGTTCGAGCATATCGGCTACACGGTCGCCTTCAACATGTCGGACCAGCCGGCCTCATCCGTGAATGCCGGTTTCACGCAGGCGGGCCTGCCCATCGGCCTCCAGATCATCGGCCGCCGATTCGACGACGTCGGGGTGCTCCGGCTCTCCCAGGCCTGGGAGGAGATGTGCCCGGACAGGCGGCCCTGGCCGAGGGTTTAGCCCGAAGAGCGCCATCCTCTGCGTCATCCCCGGACTTGTTCCGGGGATCCACGTCTTCGAGACCTCAAAAACATGGATGGCCGGGACGAGCCCGGCCATGACGGATGTGAGCGACATCGAGGAC
This sequence comes from Microvirga arvi, assembly GCF_016892765.1. Classification (GTDB taxonomy): domain Bacteria; phylum Pseudomonadota; class Alphaproteobacteria; order Rhizobiales; family Beijerinckiaceae; genus Microvirga; species Microvirga arvi. The sequence continues at coordinate 30,587 of NZ_JAFEMD010000044.1, read as the reverse complement.
AAGGTAAACGGGTTCCCCGTTCAGGCTCGTGCTGATAAACAGCGGCCATGACGTACAAGGTTGCCGCTCTCTATCAGTTCGTTCCGCTGCCCGATTTCCGGGAGGTGAAGGATCCGCTTCATAGGCTCTGCACGGATCTGGAGATCCGGGGCACGCTCCTGCTCGCCCAGGAGGGGATCAACGGCACCGTGGCCGGAACGGAGGAGGGTATCGATGCGCTGATGGTCGAGCTGCGGGAGGGGCCGCTGTTCTGGGGCCTTCTCGACAATCTGGAGCTGAAGTTCTCCACCGCGTCCGAGATGCCGTTCAAGCGCATGAAGGTGCGGCTCAAGAAGGAGATCGTCACGCTGGGCGACCCGCAGACCGATCCCCTGCGCCGGGTCGGCTCCTATGTCTCGCCCGCCGAGTGGAACAGGCTCCTGGAGGAGCCCGGTATCGTTGTCCTCGACACGCGCAACGACTTCGAGGTCGAGATGGGCACATTCGAGGGTGCCATCGATCCCCGGATCAAGCGCTTCAGCGAGTTCAAGGATTTCGTGAGGAACGAACTCGATCCGGACAAGCACAGGAAGGTCGCCATGTTCTGCACGGGCGGCATCCGCTGCGAGAAGGCCAGCTCTTACATGCTGGCCCAGGGCTTCGAGGAAGTCTTTCACCTGAAGGGCGGCATCCTCAAATATCTGGAAGATGTGCCGGAGGCTGAGAGTCGGTGGAAGGGTGAATGCTTCGTGTTCGACGAGCGGGTTGCACTTGGCCATGGGCTTGTGGAGGCAGGAGGACTGAGCGATGACCAATCCTGATTCCGTCCATGCCCATATCGAGGCCCTGGAGGTGCGCGTCGCCTACCAGGATAAGATGATCGAGGACCTGAACCAGGCCGTCATCGATCAATGGAAGCAGATCGACAGCCTCAAGCGCCAGCTCAATGAGGTGCTGGACCGGGTCCAGGAGGTCGAAGACAACGCTGGGGGGGTGGCCGCGCCGGAGCCCCCGCCACCTCATTATTGAAACTAGAATCGGTCGTCCCGGGGCTGCGCAGCAGAACCCGGGATCACAAGCTGATACTGGCGCTGGTTCACCTGTCCTTGAGGAAGAGGGAGGTCATCGCCTCTTCCTGTACGCGATCCCGGATCTTCGCTGCGCTTCATCCGGGATGACTCCAATGCTGGACGCTCAGAAGCAAGCCGGCCCTCAGTTCCCACAAGTGCCAAAATTTTTTTCACACCCTCTTGAACGGTGAAGTTCGTCCAACCAAATCATCGACCGCGGAGGCCCGAACGGCTCCGCTTGAGCGAGTTAACAGACTGATATCATTGGAGGAAGCTTCATGAAGTTCCGTCCTTTGCATGACCGGATCGTGGTCCGGCGCATCGATGCCGAGGAGAAGACCGCAGGCGGGATCATCATCCCCGACACCGCCAAGGAGAAGCCCCAGCAGGGCGAGGTGATCGCCGTCGGACCTGGCGCCCGCAACGAGCAGGGCCAGCTCGTCCCCCTCGACGTCAAGGCGGGCGACACCGTGCTCTTCGGCAAGTGGTCCGGCACGGAGGTGAAGATCGATGGCGAGGATCTCCTGATCATGAAGGAGAGCGACATCATGGGCGTGCTGGAAGAAAGCATCGCCCAGAAGAAGGCCGCCTAAGGCCAATCCCACAATCAGAGTCACATATCGTTACGTCTCATAGGAGTGACGAACAATGGCTGCTAAGGAAGTCAAATTCGCCCTGGACGCTCGTGACAAGATGTTGCGAGGCGTCGATATCCTCGCCGATGCCGTGAAGGTCACGCTGGGTCCCAAGGGCCGCAATGTGGTGATCGAGAAGTCCTTCGGGGCGCCGCGCATCACCAAGGACGGCGTCACCGTCGCCAAGGAGATCGAGCTCGCCGACAAGTTCGAGAACATGGGCGCCCAGATGGTGCGCGAGGTCGCATCGAAACAGAACGACCGCGCCGGCGACGGCACTACGACTGCCACCGTTCTGGCCCAGGCCATCGTCCGCGAGGGCGCCAAGGCGGTTGCCGCCGGCATGAACCCGATGGACCTCAAGCGCGGCATCGATCTGGCTGTCGAGGCCGTGGTGGCGGATCTCAAGAAGAACGCCAAGAAGGTTACGTCCAACGACGAGATCGCCCAGGTCGGCACCATTTCGGCCAACGGCGACGCGGATGTCGGCCGCATGCTGGCCGAAGCCATGCAGAAGGTCGGCAACGAAGGCGTGATCACAGTTGAGGAGGCGAAATCTCTCGAGACCGAACTCGAAGTCGTCGAGGGCATGCAGTTCGACCGCGGCTATCTCTCGCCGTACTTCATCACCAACGCCGAGAAGATGCGCGTGGAGCTGGAGGATCCCTACATCCTCATCCACGAGAAGAAGCTGTCCGGCCTCCAGGCCATGCTGCCCGTGCTGGAAGCCGTGGTGCAGACCGGCAAGCCGCTCCTCATCATCGCTGAGGACGTGGAAGGCGAGGCGCTTGCGACGCTTGTGGTCAACAAGCTGCGTGGCGGCCTCAAGATCGCGGCCGTGAAGGCTCCAGGCTTCGGCGACCGCCGCAAGGCCATGCTCGAGGACATCGCCGTCCTCACCGCCGGCCAGACGATCTCCGAGGACCTCGGTATCAAGCTCGAGAACGTCACCTTGCCGATGCTCGGCCGCGCCAAGAAGGTGGTGATCGAGAAGGAGAACACCACCATCGTCGACGGCGCCGGCCAGAAGGCCGACATCGAGGCCCGCGTGGTTCAGATCAAGGCGCAGATCGAGGAGACCACCTCGGACTACGATCGTGAGAAGCTCCAGGAGCGTCTGGCCAAGCTCGCAGGCGGCGTCGCGGTGATCCGCGTCGGCGGCGCGACCGAGGTCGAGGTGAAGGAGAAGAAGGACCGCGTTGACGACGCCATGCACGCCACCAAGGCGGCGGTCGAGGAAGGCATCCTGCCCGGCGGCGGCGTGGCCCTGCTGCGCGCCCTGAAGGCGCTCGACGGCGTGAAGCCTGCCAATGACGATCAGAAGACCGGCGTCGAGATCGTGCGCCGCGCGCTCCAGGCTCCGGCACGCCAGATCGCCATCAATGCAGGCGAGGACGGCTCCGTGATCGTCGGCAAGGTGGCGGAAGCTGCTGGCTACTCCGCCGGCTGGAACGCTCAGACCGGCGAGTATGGCGACCTCTACAAGTTCGGCATCATCGACCCGGCGAAGGTCGTGCGTGTCGCGCTCGAAGACGCCGCCTCCGTCGCAGGCCTCCTGATCACCACCGAGGCGATGATCGCCGAGAAGCCGAAGAAGGAAGCGGCTCCCGCCATGCCTGCCGGCGGCATGGACTTCTAAGCTCCGGCTTCGACCGACAAACCGGGACGGCGCCGTGGAAGCGGCGCCGTTTTCATTGTGCCGATGATCTGCCAAAACGGAGCGCACGCTTCGCACGAGACATCATGGCAGATCGCTGGTGGCAAAGGCCTCTCGTCAAACCTCAGGCCCTTCAGGCTGGAGATCGTGTTGCCATTGTCTCCACGAGCTGGGGCGGGCCTGCCGTTTTCCCTCACCGCTATGAAGCGGGTAAAAAGATTCTGGCAGACTCCTTCGGGCTCGAACCTGTCGAGATGCCTCACGCCCTGCGCGAGGCAGATTGGCTCGACCGAAACCCGCAGGCGCGGGCCGAGGACATTCATGCCGCTTTCGCCGATCCGTCGATCAAAGGCGTCATCGCCAGCATCGGCGGCGACGATGCGATCCGGCTGATCCCGCACATCGACCTCGACGTCATTGCGGGCAACCCGAAGGTCTTCCTCGGATACTCGGATCCCACCGTGCTCCATTTCGGCTGCCTCAAGGCCGGCCTCGGCTCATTCTATGGTCCGACGATCATGGCGGGTTTCGCCGAGAATGGCGGCATGCATGCCTTCGCCGTGAATGCGTTGCGCAAAGCCGTCTTTCAGACGGCTGCCATCGGTGAGATTGAGGCGAACGGGGAAGGATGGACCGTCGAGCACCTGCCCTGGAAAGATCCCGAGAACCAGAACCGGCGCAGGAGGCTGACGCCTTCGACCGGGCCTCGAACCCTGCAGGGAAGCGGCATGGCGCAAGGCCATCTCATCGGAGGCTGCGCCGAAGTACTGGAGATGCTGAAAGGCTCCGACTGGTGGCCGCCTCTGGATTACTGGAACGGCGCGATCCTCTTCATTGAGACGTCGGAGCATGCCCCGTCGGCTGCCCAGATGCGCTGGTGGTTCCGCAACTACGCGGCTCAGGGAATCCTGCGCCGCCTGTCCGGCATCGTTTTGGGACGGCCCGGCGGGCAGACCGACGAGCCCTATCGGAGAGATCAGGAGGCAGCCGTCGTCCGTGTCCTGGACGAGGCCGGCTTGCCGCATCTGCCCGTGCTCGCGGAACTCGATTTCGGGCACACCGATCCGATCGCGACGCTGCCCTATGGGGCGATGGCCGAGATCGATTGCGCCCGCTCGCGCCTGTGCATCCTGGATGCGGGCGTTCGTGATGCGTAGCACATCAGGCGGATCCCGCCTTTGAAGCAGTCCTGTATTCCCTTTCCTCACGCGCGTCTTTGGACGGCGTGAAAAACCGGATCCCCTACGCAGCGGGACGATGCACGAACTGGGCAGAGACTAGGGTTGGGCGTCGGCAAATTCCGGCTGTCCGGTCTTCGGTGTGATCGAGCCCACTGCATCCTCGGGCGCAGCCTTGCGCAGTTGCTTCACAAACGCCATCAGGCTGTTGCCCGGCCCTAGCTCAGGGTCGAGATGGGTCAGCATGCTGCTGTCGAAAGGCTCCTCCTCGACCGCACCATCGATCATGATCGTTGTCTTGATCCCGGTTGCGACATCGAAGGTCACGGACTTGATCCTGGTCTGGAACCGCTCCGTGAGCGGCTCTGCGATGGCAGGAGCCGTGGTCGGGCGTGACGTTGCGGCCCGGATTGCGGACACCTTGAGGGGAGCGAGCGTCTGTTTAGGGGTCTTGTTGTCCGAGATCTGACCAAATTGCTTGTCCTGCGGCTTGGGACCTTGGCCTGTCCGGCGCTCCGGGACGGGTTTCGGCGCCTCGGCAGCCTGATCTTTTCCGGAAAGCAGTTGCTCAAGCTGCTTCTGGGCCTCTGCGGCCTCCTTTTGGGTCTGAGAGCCGAAAGCTGCGGCTAACGGGAACTTGGTCTTTTCCTCCTCGGCCCTGGCTTTCACTGCTTCTGCAGCCTTGGCGGCCGCGATCCGCCTTTTGGCCTCGGCCGTCTGGGCGATGTTGTTCGTGCTGTAGGAATACTGCTTGCCGTTGATCTCGTAGCGAACCAATCGGGCTTCGGCTTGATGGGGCATGGCTCCCAGCATGAGGACTGAGGCTCCAAGCAAAATAAACGTCTTGTTCACTGGCCTATAAGAGCCTGTTGGCCCTTCCCCTTGTTCCAGTAGAAATTCAATGACTGAATGTGGCGGACCTGTGACGCGATATAACTTACTTTATGACTCCTTAGAGGTATGCTGAGGAAATACTGATAATTATTTGCGGTGAAGTTTCTCATGCGTGGAATTTAATTGCATTTGATTTTTTGCTTGCGATAAGATTTACTTCAAATACTTTATAACATGGTATTTACTCCGGCGTTCATGTCGTGACCAATGCCGATCTTCGCCTCGGCGCGTTCCTCGGCCATTCCCTGCAGGCAAGATTGGCAGATGCTCTGCACAGAGATCAGACTGCGCAATATGCGTCCGGCCGGATTGTCTGGTGCGGGGTTTTTGTTTGGCTGCATCCAGTGCATGGCTCAGTTGACATCGATCGGGCTGACGTTGCCTTGCGGACCGGGCGTGCAGACCTGATCTGTTAGATTGAAACCGCCCGCCTCATGCATGTGAAAGACGCTCCGCTATGCCTCCCTTTTCGATCCTCGACCTTGCGCCGGTTCCCGAAGGCTTCACGCCGTCGGATGCTCTGCGCAATTCCCTCGATTTGGCGCAGCATGCCGAGAGGTGGGGCTACAATCGCTTCTGGCTGGCCGAGCACCACAACATGGTGGGCATCGCCAGCGCGGCGACGAGCGTTGCGATCGGCCACGTCGCTGGCGGCACGAAAACGATCCGTGTCGGGGCGGGCGGCATCATGCTGCCGAACCATTCGCCGCTGGTGATCGCCGAGCAGTTCGGCACCCTGGACGCCCTCTATCCGGGCCGCATCGATCTCGGCGTCGGCCGGGCGCCGGGAACCGATCAGCGCACGCTGCGCGCCTTGCGCCGCGATCCCGCCGCCGCCGATACCTTCCCGCAGGATGTGGTGGAGCTGCAGGCCCTGCTGGGGCCAGTGCAGCCGGATCAGGTGATCCAGGCCGTGCCGGGGGCGGGCTCGAACGTGCCGATCTGGATCCTCGGCTCCAGCCTGTTCGGCGCGCAGCTTGCGGCCATGCTGGGCCTGCCTTACGCCTTCGCGTCGCATTTCGCACCCGGCGCTCTGATGCAGGCGCTTCAGGTCTATCGCGAGCGCTTCCAGCCCTCCGCGCAGCTTGAGCGGCCTCACGCCATGGTCGGCGTCAACGTGATCGCGGCCGATACCGACGAGGAGGCGCGGCATCTCTTCACCTCGGCGCAGCAATCCTTCACCAACCTGTTCCGCGGCGCCCGCGGCAAGCTGCAGCCGCCGATCGACGACATCGAGAGCTATTGGGCGCCGCACGAGAAGGCGCAGGCGATGAACATGCTCTCGTGCTCCTTTGTCGGCTCAGCCAAAACTGTGCGGGAGGGGCTGGAAGGCTTCATCGCTGAGACCGGCACGGACGAGCTCATCGTCGCTTCGGCGATCTACGATCACGGCAAGCGCCTGCGCTCCTACGAGATCCTGAGCCAAGTTCGTGAAGCATTGAGCAAGGCGGCTTAGACGCAATCTTCCCTCCCCCTTGCGGGGAGGGGTAGGGGTGGGGGTCGCAAAGTCAGAGCACCGCGCTTCAAGGGTCAATCAAGCAAGCCGATACAGCGTCTAAACTGCAGACCGGGCACCCAGTCATACCACCCCCACCCTTCATCCCTCCCCGCAAGGGGGAGGGAAATACGCGCCATGCCTTGATGAGGAAGCCTCTGAGGAGGTCGAGTGTAGTCCTCATGGGTCCTCTCAAGCGGCCGCGCCTCTTCCCTTCAATGTCGGGTCGAGCGCATCGCGCAAACCATCACCCAGCAGGTTCAGGCCGAGCACCGAGAGCGCGATGGCGATGCCCGGCGCGATGGCGAGGTGAGGGGCCTGCGAGAGATAGGTCTGCGCGTCGCTGAGCATCCGCCCCCAGCTTGGATTCGGCGGGCGGACTCCGAGGCCGAGATAGCTCAGGCCCGCTTCGGTCAGGATGGCGAGCGCGAGCTGGATCGTCACCTGCACGATCAGCGCGCCCGCGATGTTGGGCATCACGTCTTCCCAGGTGATGCGCAAGGGATGCTTGCCGATGGCGCGCGCGGCCGCGATGTAGTCGAGCGTCCAGACCTGAAGCGCGACGCCGCGCGTGACGCGGGCGAAGACCGGCACGTTGAACACTGCAATCGCCAGGATGGCCGCCAGCGGCCCGGAGCCGACGAGCGCGCCGATCATGATGGCCGAGAGCACCGCCGGGAAGGCAAAGACCACGTCCGACACGCGCATGGCGATCTCGTCGGCGATGCCCTTCCACGCCGCCGCAGCGCAGCCGATGGCGGTGCCGATGGCCGCACCCAGCAGAACCGCGGGCCAAGCGATGGAAAGCGAGTTCCAGGCCCCGACCATGAGCAGCGAGGTGACATCGCGGCCGAAATGATCCGTTCCGAGAAGGCCCATCTCTCCAGGGCCTTTGAGGCGCATGGCGACGCGTACTCGTGTCGGCACTTCCGGCGTCCACACCAGCGACACGAGGGCGGTAACGATGAGAAGCGCCGTGAGAATGCCGCCGACGACGAGAGCGGAGTTCAGCGGAATGCGCGAACGCTTGCTCATGACCGCCCCCTCAGGCGCGGATCGAGGATCGCGTAGCCGATGTCGACGAGGAAGTTCACCACGATCACGAGGCCGGAGAAGATCAGCACGATGTCCTTGATCACCACGAGGTCGCGCTGGTTGAGCGCCTGATAGGCGAGCCGGCCGAGGCCGGGCAGGTTGAACACGTTCTCGACCAGGATCGCGCCGCCGAAGAAAAAGGAAAGCTGCAGGCCCAGGATCGTCGTGACGGGAATGAGCGCGTTCGGCACCACGTGGCGGCGCAGCGTCGCGCCCCTGTCGACGCCCTTGGCGCGGGCGGTGCGCACGAAATCGGCGCCGATCACTTCGAGCGTTGCCGAGCGCGTCACCCGGGTCAGAACGGCAGCCTGGGGCAGGGCTAAGGCGACCGCCGGCAGGAGGAGCGCCTGCAGGGCAGGGCCGATGCCGGCGCTCCAGCCGGGAAAGCCGCCGGCCGGAAACCAGCCGAGCCACGTGGAGAAGAACAGGATGAACAGGAGCCCGATCCAGAAATTCGGCACCGCAACCCCGAGCTGGCTGAACACCAGCACGGCGCGATCCACAGCTCCGTCCCGGCGCGCGGCTGCCGCAACCCCGAGCGGAAGCGCAAGCGCGGTCGAAATCAGGATGGCGAGCAGGCTCAACGGCAGCGTTACGTTCATGCGTTCGGCGACCAGCGTCGAGACCGGCATCTTGTAGGTGATCGAGGTGCCGAGATCCCCGTGGAGAAGGCCGCCGATCCAGTGCAGGTAACGCACGAGCGCCGGCTGATCGAGCCCGAGCTCCTGCCTCAGGGCGGCGAGCGTATCCTCCCGCGCGGCGGTGCCGAGCATGATGGCGGCCGGATCACCGGGCAGAACCTCCAGGATCAGGAAGATCGCCAGCGACACGAACAGCAGCGTCACCGCGAGGGAAATGAGGCGTGAGAGGATGAGGCGCAGCATGTGTTTACGCTCGGCCTTTTCCCTCCCCCTTGCGGGGAGGGGTAGGGGTGGGGGTGGAACGACCGGGTGAGCGGTCAGGTAAGAACGGCGCTGTATTGACCTCATGCTTCCATGATAAGGCGCAAAATCCCGACTTTACGACCCCCACCCTCAATCCCTCCCCGCAAGGGGGAGGGAACCCGCGTTCAATGCCGCCAGAATTGTGTCCAGAACACTCTCGATCGCAGTCATTACTTCCCTGTTCGTGAACCGGACAACCCTAAATCCATGATTGCTAAGATAGCTTGTTCTGCGTTCATCGTGAGGAGCATTGGCGTCGTAGCCATGCTGATTTCCATCGACCTAAATGATTAGCTTCGATGCCAGACAGCAGAAGTCTGCCACATAAGGACCAATCGGAATCTGACGGCGGAAGTGTCCCCGCTCCATAGGGAGTCTATATCGCAAGTGCCACCAGAGTTTTTTCTCAGGCTCAGTGAGGTTTCGGCGTAAGAACCGCGCGCGGTTCCGTAGCCTCACCGAGGGTCTGTTCGAAACATCCGTGATCCAACCGTTCGTCATGGCTCCGACTGCGCCGTCAGATCACTCCGTCCACGAAACCTCGGTCACGTCGTTCGACGGGATCGGCGAGTTTTCCCACAGGCCCTGCACCTTCGCGTTCCACACGCCGAGCTTCGGCAGCTGGAAGAGAAAGAGGGCAGGCACGTCCTCGGCCAGGATTTTCTGCGCCTCCGCATATTTCGCGAAGCGCGCCTTCTCGTCGGTGGTCTTGGCGGCCTCCGCGAGCACGGCTTTGAACCTGTCGTTCTTGTAGTTGAAGTAGTAGGTGTCGCGGGCGAAGATATCGATGTCGAGCGGCTCCGTGTGGGACACGATGGTCATGTCGTAGTCCTTGTTCTTGAACACCTCCTCGATCCACTTGGCCGGAAACTCGGTGGGGATGATCTTCAGATCGACGCCGGCTTCCGACAGCATGGCGGAGAGCAGCTCCGCCGAGCGGCTGGCATAGGCCATCTGGGGCGATTTGATGGTGATCGACAGGCCGTTGCCGTAGCCCGCCTCCTTCAGCAGAGCCTTGGCCTTCTCGACGTCGTAGGGGATCACGTTCGTGGTATCCACGAAGGCAGGATTATTCGGCGAGAAGAAGCTGCCGATGGGCTTGCCGAGACCGGAATAGGCGCCTTCGACCAGCGCCTTGCGGTCCACCGCATGCATCAGCGCGCGGCGCACGCGCACGTCGTCGAACGGCTTCTTGGCATTGTTCATGCCGGCGACCGTTTCGCCCTCCGTGTTGCCGGCGACCGCCTTGAAGCGGGCGTCCTTCTGGAACTCGGCGAAGAGCTCCGGTGCGCCGAGATTGGGGAAGGCATCCACGTCGCCGGCCTTGAGCGCCGCGACCTGCGCCTGCGCGTCGCTGATGAAGCGGAAGGTGACGCTCTCGAGCTTCACCTTGTCCTTCTGCCAGTAATCGGGATTCTTGGTCAGCTCCACCCGGTCGCCGCGGGTCCAGGACTTGAACTTGAACGGCCCGGTGCCGACCGGATTGGCCGCATTGTTCGCCGCCGTCTCGGGCGCCACGATCACCGCATCGCCCCAGCCGAGATAGTAGAGGAAGTTGCCCGAGGTCTCCTTCAGCTTGATCACCACCGTGGCGGGATCGGGCGTCTCGATGGAGGCGATGGGCGCGAAGATCTGCTTCTGCGCATTGGTCGATTTCGGATCGCGGGCGCGGTCGAAGGCGAATTTCACATCTGCGGAGTCAAAAGTAGTTCCGTCGTGGAACTTCACGCCCTCCTGCAGGCGGAAGGTATAGGTCAGCCCGTCCGGCGCAACCTCCCAGCTCTTGGCCAGCAGCGGCTGGACCTTGCCGGTCCGGTCGATGCGCACGAGGCCTTCATAAAGATTGACCCAGGTGACCTCGCGGATGGCAACGGGTGCGGCGACCGTCGGGTCGAGGCCCGGCGGCTCGATGGGCATGCCCACCACCAGGGAGGTCTTGGCGGCATAGGCCGGGATGACGCTGACGGAGAGGAGGAGGGCGGCAGTCAGGAAGCGCTTCGTCATCAGGCTTGAACTCCATCAGGCTTGGGCTGCGACAGGTCGCGATGACCGTAAGCTTACGCAGGATGGCGCCGGATGGAAGACCGTCATTACGGATTGTTCACTTAACTTCGGCTTCGGGGAGGCCTAAGCAGCTCCGGCGAAGACCCGCCGGTGCTGGCCCTTCCGGGAAGCTCCTGCCGGCATGGAAAGGCTTTGAGATGGCATTTGAGACCGCCCGGGTGCCCACCGCGAACGGCGCCCGATATCTCCAGCAGCTCTGCAAGCACTGGAGCCACAAGCTGGACGTTGAGCTGTCGGAAAACGAGGGTATCGTCCGCTTTCCGAGTGCGGTTGCGACCATGAGGTCGGATTCCGACGCCCTGACGGTGAAAGTGGAGGCCGAGGACGACGAGACGCTGCAGCGGATGAAGGGCGTCGTCGCCGCGCATCTCGACCGCTTCGCGTTCAAGGAAGCGCCGCTTCCGTTCGAGTGGCAGAAGCAATAGGTTCAGCCTGAACGAGGCTCGTTCGACCGAGGACCTACGAGGCTCCGCAGCGCCTCGATAGCCTGGAGGCGGCCGAGAAGCTCGGCTTCCTCGAGCGGCGTCGCGTAATGGTCGATCCGGGTGCGGGCCTGCGGATCCGCTCCGTGCCGCATCAGGATCTCGACGGCCACCGCGTCGTCCATGCAGGCGGCCTGATGCAGAGGCGTGTAGTCGTTGATGCCGCGCTGCTGGATGTCCGCCCCATGGTCCAGCAGCAGCTTCAAGCGCTCATGCCGGTCTTCCTGGTTTGACCCCAGAGCGGCAAAGAGCGACGGGAAACCGTCGGTCGCCGGGTAGTTCGGGTCGGCGCCGAGTTCCAGAAGCTCTCTCACCAAAGCGATCGGGCCGTGAGCGATGGCATGGTCGAGGCAATACTCCTGATGGACGCGGATTTCATAGGGAAGGGGACCATTCGGAAAATCGGGAAGATCGCCGAGGAGTGCCCGGATGGCCTTGAGGTCACCGGCCTTGATCGCCCTATCGAACTCTATCGACAGCCTCGAATCCATCCAGGCAATCGCTCCTCTAAGGGCTGCCAGCAGGGCCAATCCCGTGTGACAGAGTTGCAGGACTTCAGCCTAGATGCAACGTCCGCCATCGACCTCCAGCACCACGCCGGTGATCATGCTCGCCTCGTCGGAGGCGAGGTAGAGTGCGGCGTTGGCGATGTCCTGCGGGGTGGAGAAGCGGCCGAGCGGGATGGAATTGACGAATTGCTCGCGCTTCTGGGGCGTGTCCTCGCCCATGAAGGTGGCGAGCAGGGGCGTCTCGCCTGCGACCGGCGCAAGGGCGCAGACGCGGATCCGGTCGGGTGCCAGCTCCACGGCCATGGACTTGGTCATGGTGTGCACGGCGCCCTTGGTGCTGTTGTACCAGGTGAGGCCTGGGCGAGGGCGAAGGCCCGCGGTCGAGCCCACATTGATGATCACGCCGCCGCCCTGACCCTGCATGAGCGGAACGGCCGCCTTGGCGAAGAGGTAGATCGACTTCACGTTGACCGCGAAAACCCGGTCGAACTCGTCTTCCTCGACCTCCAGCATCGGTCGGTTGCGATGGCTGATGCCGGCATTGTTGACGACGATGTCGAGCCTGCCGAAGGCGGAGACCGTCTTCTCCACCGCCGCGTTCACGTCGGCTGCTTTCGACACGTCGGCGGCAAGTCCGATGGCGGAGGCGCCGATTCCCTCGGCGGCGCTTTTTGCTGCGGATTCGTTGATGTCGAGGATCGCGACCTTGGCGCCTTCACGGGCGAATGTCTGCGCAATGCCCAGTCCGAAACCGGAGCCGGCGCCCGTGATCAGCGCCACCTTGCCTTCAAGGCGATTCATGGTTCTTTCCTTTCAAACATTGGTTTATTTCATCCTCGCCCTCATCCTGAGGAGGCGCTTTTCTTTCCCCTCCCACTTGCGGGGAGGGGCAGGGGTGGGGGTCGCAAAGTCCGAACACTGAGACCGATCCAGAAAGCCCGAAAGCCGCTACAGCTTACCTATCTATCACTCACCCAGTCGCACCACCCCCACCCTTTATCCCTCCCCGCAAGGGGGAGGGAAACGCGCGTCTCGGCCTCTATGAGCTGGCACCCAGGATGAGGTGATTGATATTCAAGCCCGTTCTACCCGTGTGCGATAACCAGCGTCTTGGTCGTGGTGAACTCGACCAGACCCTCGAAGCCCTTCTCGCGGCCGTGGCCGGAGCGGCCGAAGCCGCCGAAGGGCAGTTCGATGCCGCCGCCGGCCCCGTAGCAGTTCACGAAGACCTGGCCTGCGCGCATGGAGCGGCCGACGCGGGTGGAGCGCATGGCGTCCCGTGTCCAGACGCCCGCCGCAAGACCGAATGGGGTGCCGTTGGCAAGCCGGATCGCCTCCGCTTCGTCCTCGAAGGGCGTTGCCACGAGAACCGGGCCGAAGACCTCTTCCTGCGACAGGAGGCTCTCGTGCGGAACCGGGGCGAGGAAGGCCGGGGCCACGTAATAGCCGCCCGGAGGCGCGTCGAGCGCCACCACGCCTTCGCCGATGATGCTCAGCCCCTCGTTGCGGCCGCGCTCCAGATAGCCGAGGACGCGGCGCTGCTGGGCCTGGTTGATCATCGGGCCGAGATCGGGCTCACGCTCCGGATGCCCGGCGCGCAAGGCGCGGAAACGCTCCGCGATGGCGTCGACCACATCCCGGAAGATGCCGCGCTGGATCAGCAGGCGGCTGCCGGCCGAGCAGGTCTGGCCGCCGTTCTGGATGATGGCGTTGACGAGAGTCGGCAGGGCGCGCTCGAGATCGGCATCGTCGAAGACGATCTGGGCCGACTTGCCGCCGAGTTCCAGGGTGACGCCGACGTGGTTCTGCGCGGCAGCCGTCTGGACCGCCGTACCGGTTTCCGGGCTGCCGGTAAAGGACAGGAAGTCGATGCCGGGATGGCCGGCGAGCGCAGCGCCCGCCGTGCGGCCGAGGCCCGTCACCACGTTGAGTGCGCCATCGGGGAGCCCGACCTCGCGGGCCAATGCGGAAATGCGCAGAATCGTCAGCGAGGCATCCTCCGCTGGCTTCACCACCGTGGCATTGCCGGCAGCCAAAGCTGCGCCGACGGAGCGCCCAAAAATCTGCATCGGGTAGTTCCAGGGCACGATATGCCCGGTGACCCCGTGCGGCACCCGCTCGACGCCGATGAAATGGGTGTTGAGATACGGAATGACGTCGCCGTGCAGCTTGTCGGCGGCGCTGCCGTAGAACTCGAAATAGCGGGCAAGCGCGATGGCATCGGCGCGGGATTGGCGCAGGGGCTTGCCATTGTCGCGGCTTTCCAGAAGCGCCAACTCGTCGGCATGGGCTTCGACGATTGTGGCAAGCTTCATGAGCAGGCGTCCGCGCTCGGTCGCCGTCAGCTTGCCCCACTCACCTTCGAAGGCGGTCCGAGCCGCCTTTACGGCCTCGTCGATGTCTTGAGCCGTCCCGGCGGCGATGCGAGCCAGGAGCGAGCCGTCGACGGGCGAAAACACGTCGAGCGTCATGCCGTCGGAGGCCGAGCGCTCGCGCCCGCCGATGAAATTCTGGAACACCATGCTGGGCGCGACCGACGCGCTGACCTGATCGTTCATGGGCTCGTCTCCCTAAATCATCTTGTTCATGCCAGGCACTGCGGCCAGAAGCTGGCGGGTATAGGCATCCCGCGGATGGGCGAAGAGTTGCGCGGTTTCCGCCATTTCGACAATCCGCCCTTTTTGCATGACTGCCACGCGGTCGCAGATCTGGGCTGCCACACGCAGATCGTGGGTGATGAAGAGAATGGCAAGCCCGAACTCCTCCTGAAGTCCTTTCAGCAGGCGCAAAATTTCGGCCTGGACCGACACGTCGAGGGCCGAGACGGCCTCGTCCGCCACCAGCACGTCGGGCTTCATGGCGAGCGCACGGGCAATCCCGATGCGCTGGCGCTGGCCGCCGGAGAACTCGTGCGGGTAGCGATCGATGGCCTGGGCCGGGAGCCCCACCTTCTCCAGGAGGATCCGCGCATCGTCCAGGGCCTTGGCCGGATCCGCTCCTTGCGTGACCGGCCCCTCGGCGATGATGCGGCCCACGGTGCGCCGCGGATTGAGGGAGGCGAAGGGATCCTGGAAGACCATCTGGATCCGGCGCCGCTGGGGCCGCAGGTCGCGCTGGGACAGGGTGCCGAAGGGCACATCCCCGATGACGATGGCGCCCCCGTCGGGTTCGATCAGCCGCAGCACGCAGCGCCCGACGGTCGATTTGCCGGAACCGGATTCGCCCACGAGGCCCAGGGTCTCGCCGCGCCGGATGTCGAAGCTCACGGCATCGGCCGCCTGGACCTCGCGGCCTTTGCGGAAGAAGCCGCGCCCGCCATAGGTCTTGGTCAGGGCGTCGACCTTCAGGGCGATGGGTTCCCCTGAAAGCTGCTTCGGGGATGGAGGGGTCAGGGACGGCACCGCCGCCAGGAGCCGCTTGGTGTAAGCGTGCTGCGGGCGGGTGAGCACCTCCTCGACCGTGCCTTCCTCGACGAGTTCGCCCTGCTGCAGCACGGCGACCCGGTCGGCGATCTCGGCCACCACGCCGAAATCGTGGGTGATGAACAGAACCGCCGTGCCCATCTTGCGCCGAAGATTGTCGAGCAGCTTCAGCACCTGGGCCTGGGTGGTCACGTCGAGCGCGGTGGTCGGCTCGTCGGCGATGAGGAGCTTCGGCTCAAGCGCGAGCGCCATGGCGATCATCACGCGCTGGCGCTGGCCGCCGGAGAGTTCGTGCGGATAGGCCTTCGCGATCAGCTCCGGATGGGGCAGGTGCACCTCCCTCAGGAGGTCGAGCACCCGCCTGTCCCGCTCGGCGGGGTTGAGCAGGCCATGGGCGCGGAAGGTCTCGGCGATCTGGTCCGCCACCCGCATGACGGGGTTGAGCGAGGTCATCGGCTCCTGAAAGACGGTGCCGATCTCACGGCCGCGCACATCGCACCAGCCTGCCTCGTCAAGGCCAAGGAGATTGCGGCCAGCGAGCCTGATCGCGCCCGACAGCACCCGGACGCCCCGTGGCAGCAGGCCGATGGCCGCCATCGCGGTCAGCGATTTGCCCGAGCCGGATTCTCCCACGACGCAGAGCGTCTCGCCCGGATTGATGGAGAGCGATAGGTCCCGGATCGCATGCTGCCGGTCGGCCAGGGCGGGCAGGCCGATGGAGAGATTCTCGATCGACAGCACGGGGGAGGGGCTGCTCACCATCATTCTCCTGCGGAAGAGGCCGGACGGCTATCCTTGCGATCTCTCACGCTCCGTCAATCCGCCCTGACGGATGCCATGTTGAGAATGGTATCCGCTCCACCATATCATGGCCTGAGTATTTGGCTTATGGCTGCTTTTCATCCCAAGCCCTCATCCTGAGGAGGTCATGTGAGTGACCGTCTCGAAGGAGGATTCAGTGCTCTCTGGACCCTCCTTCGAGACGCCGCTTGCAGCGGCTCCTCAGGATGAGGCTGAACATCGACGAACTGGCCTTGTTCAAGCGGAGCCTCCGATACGTGCACGACGTCGTTCCCCATCCGGCCGGAGACAGGCTGCAGGCCTGCCTCGATGCGCAAAGGCTTGCCCTGGTCGAGCGCGGGGCTTTGTCGCCTGAGCGGCGCGACGAAGCGCTCGGGGCGCTGGCCGACTCCATCGTGCGTCATACCGACGATTTCGTGACAGCCGTCGCAGCCGATTTCGGGCATCGCTCCGCCCACGAAACGCGGCTTGCCGATTTGTACCCGGTCGTGGCGAGCCTCCGCCATGCGCGCCGGCACTTCCGCAAATGGATGAAGCCGCGGCGGCGTCCGATCCAGTGGATGTTCAAGCCGGGAACGGGGCGCATTCTCTATCAGCCGCTCGGTGTCGTCGGCATCGTCAGTCCCTGGAACTATCCGGTCCAGCTCACGCTTTCGCCGCTCACTGGCGCGCTGGCGGCTGGCAATCGGGTGATGATCAAGCCGTCCGAGCTCACGCCACGCACGTCCGCTCTGCTGGAGCAGGTCATCACTGAGGTCTTCGATCCGACGGAAGTCGCCGTCCTGCAGGGCGGCCCCGATGTGGCGAAGGCCTTTTCACATCTCACCTTCGATCACCTGCTGTTCACCGGCTCGACCCATGTGGGGCGTCAGGTCATGCAGGCAGCAGCCGAAAATCTGGTGCCGGTGACGCTGGAGCTCGGCGGCAAGTCGCCGGCTCTCATCGCAGGGGATTATCCTGTCGAAAAGGCGGCTGAGCGGATCGCCGTCGGCAAGCTGTTCAATGCCGGCCAGACCTGCATCGCACCCGATTACGTGCTCGTGCCGCGTCGGAGCGAAGAGGCGTTCGTCTCGGCCTACCGGAAGGCGGTGTCGAGCCTGTACCCGACGCTTGCGGACAATCCCGACTACACGGCCATCATCGACGAACGGCACCTCGAGCGCCTCCGTCACCTGATCGCCGATGCGCGGGAGCATGGCGCTTGCGTGCACGAGATCAATCCGGGTGAAGAGTATCTGAACCCGGCGCTCCGCAAGATCGCGCCTGTCGTGATGACCGGGGTGCCGGAGCATGCGCAGGTTCTGCAGCAGGAGATCTTCGGACCTTTGCTTCCCGTGGTCGCCTATGACGATGTCGAGCAGGCGTGCCGCTTCATCGGCGCACGCCCGCATCCGCTGGCGCTCTACCTGTTCAGCCATGAGGGGCAGGCGATCGACCATGTGCTCGCGCGGACATCGTCCGGCGGCGTCGCGATCAATGACACGCTGCTGCATTGCGTGCAGGAGGAGCTGCCCTTCGGCGGTATCGGCGCGAGCGGCATGGGCGCCTATCACGGCGAGGCTGGCTTCAGGACCTTCAGCCATGCCCGCTCGGTGTTTCATCAGGCCCGCTTCAACGGGGCCGGCATGACCAAGCCGCCCTATGGCAGCCGCATGAACCGCATGCTGTCTATGCTGCTGCGCTAGAGCTCTGCTGGGCCAGCGGCACGGAGATGTCGTAGGCGACGCCGCTCTCGGCAAAATTCAGCACCATGTAGCCCCCGAGCTCGCCCTCGATGCTGCGGCGGATGAGGCGCGAACCGAAGCCCTGGCGCTTGGGCGGCGCCACAGGCGGCCCACCGGTTTCGGTCCAGTGAATGCGAAGCTGATGCGGACGTTCCTCGCTTTCGATGACGGACCACGTCACGTCGAGATGGCCCGCATTGGTCGAGAGCGCACCGTACTTGGCGGCGTTCGTCACCAGTTCGTGCAGAACCAAGCCCAGATTGATGGCGTAGCGGGCCGGCAGCCTGACATCCGGCCCCTCCAGCACCACCCTCTCGTCGCCCTGCTTGCGGTAGGGGGCCAGTTCCTGTTCCGCCACATCGCGCAGCTCCGCCTCGCGCCAGGATTTCCGGGTCAGCAGATTGTGCGTCTTCGACAGGGCCAGCAGACGGCCCTCGAACGCTTCCTTGAACTGAGCCGGAGATTCCGTGGTGCGCAGGGTCTGGGAGGCGATGGACTGCACCGTCGTCAGGGTGTTCTTCACCCGATGGTTCAACTCGTCGAGGAAGAAGCGCTGCTGCTCCTCCGCATGCTTCTGCTCCGTGATGTCGTGGAAGATTCCGACGAAATAGACGGGCCTTTTCTTCGTATCGAGGAAGACGCGGCCCTTGGAATTGATCCAGCGGATGTTCCCGTTCTTGTGGCGGATCCTGTACTCGTCCTCGTAGTCGCCACGGCTCCTGACGGCAGCCCGCCATTTCTCGACCGCGCGATCCACGTCTTCGGGATGAAGGATATCCAACCATTCCTTGGGATCCATGGTCGATGTGGACTCGGGAAGCCCGATCATGGCTGCAGCCTGGCTCGACCAGCCGCCTGCATTCTTCTCGGGATCGTACCACCACGTTCCCATGTGTCCGGCTTCCAGGGCGAGACGTGCCCGCTCTTCACTGACCTGCAGGGCCTGCTGACGTTCGGCCACGTCGTCCATGAGGTCGTTGAAGGCCTTGGCCAGAATGCTGAACTCGCCGGCCTTTCGCGGCAGCGCGATCCGCGCTCCGTAATCGCCCCGCCGCCAGGCCTGGATGCCTCCCGTCACCATCTCGAAAGGCTTGGTGATGAAGGCTCGGCTGAGCAGGGCCGAGAGGGACAGGGCCAGAATGAGCGCCGCCGCGATCAGCATGAAGCCGCGCCGTGCCGCCTGGTTGATGGAGGCAAAGGCGGCTTTTGTCGACAAGCCGACATTGACGTAGATGTCTCTGGGAGGCAGTTGCAGCGGCACGTGGGCGAGCACACGCTTCACCCCGTCAGGGATCGTGCTCTGAAGGGTTGTGGTTTCCCTTGCTCTGGCCTGGACCAGAAACTCCTGTGGCAGCAGTCTCCCGACGAAACGCTCCGGCTGCGGTTCCTGTACGAGGACGATGCCGTTCCGGTCGGCGACAGTCACCGAGCCGTTCTCCGGCACGGTGCGCTCCCTCAGCTTCTGGCTGAGCCACTTCAGATCGAGGGCTGCGGCCAGCACGCCGACCACATCACCTTTGTCATCCCAGATCGGCAACGCCAGAGGCATCACCGGATGCGGTCCGAGCCCGCCCTCGTCGAAGACCGTGGTGTATTCGCCGACGACGAAACCCCTCATGCCCAGGGCTCTGTGGAAATAAAGCCTGTCCGCATAGTAGTGCTGGGTGTCGATCGTCCCGGTCGGGCGGCACCGGATGTGACCACTGATGTCCATGGCGGCGAAGGACAGGATGTACGGCACCTTCTCCTGAACCGCCTTCAGGTAGGGGCTGCAGGCGGGCGTATCGAAGGTGCGGATGGACTGGGTCTCGTCGATGGCGAGCAGAAGGCTCTGGACGCCGTCGAAGATCCTTTCGAGTTCCGCGCCCACCAGCTGCGCCTGCCGGACGGCAAGGTCGTTCACCTCAGCTTCCCGGGCCCGGCGCAAGGAGACTTCAGTGTAAGTCCAGATGACGATGGCCGGCAGAACCGAAATCAACGCCAGAAGGAGCAGACGCTTCGTCAGTGTCATGCAAACGCTCAGCTTAACCTCAGCAGGGGAGCACAAAGATGGAAGACCGTCCACCCCGTAGCAGACCGGATGCGTCTTGCATCTGCGACGAAGAGGTGTCAGGGGAGCAGGAATGGCGCTTCCTCCTCTTCTTTCTCTCCAAGACATTGCTCTCACCTTCGGCGGAACACCCCTCATCGAGAGCGCGGAACTGTCCGTCTCCCCCGGCGAGCGGGCCTGCCTCGTGGGTCGTAACGGCTCGGGCAAGTCCACCCTCCTAAAAATCGCCGCAGGACTGATGGAGGCCGATCGCGGGAAAAGGTTCGTGCAGCCGGGAGCGACCGTGCGCTATCTCGCCCAGGAGCCGGATCTCTCGTCCTATCCGACCACGCTCGCCTATGTGGAGGCGGGGCTCGGGCCGGGCGACGACCCGTACCGGGCGCGCTACCTCCTGGAGCAACTCGGGCTGACCGGGGAGGAGAGGACCGCCGATCTCTCGGGCGGAGAGGCCCGCCGCGCCGCGCTCGCCCATGTGCTGGCACCCGAGCCGGATATCCTGCTCCTCGACGAGCCGACTAACCACCTGGACCTGCCGGTGATCGAATGGCTCGAAGGCGAGCTGAGGAGCCTGCGCTCCGCCCTCGTGCTCATCAGCCACGACCGCCGCTTCCTGGAGAGCCTCTCCCAGGCGACCGTCTGGCTCGATCGGGGCCGGACGCGGCGCATGGAGCGGAGCTTTTCTCATTTCGAGGAGTGGCGCGACCAAGTCCTGGAGCAGGAGGAGGCCGAGCACCACAAGCTCGGGCGCAAGCTCGTGGCCGAGGCCGACTGGCTGCGCTACGGCGTGACCGCCCGGCGCAAGCGCAACGTGCGCCGCCTCGGCAACCTCCACGCCATGCGCCAGCAGTACCGGGAGCGCCAGCGGGCGATCGGCACGGTCAGCATGAGCCTGGCCGAGGCCGAGCAGTCAGGCACCCTCGTGGTCGAGGCCGAAGGCATCTCGAAGGCCTATGACCGGCCCATCGTCACGAACCTCTCCTTACGCGTTCTGCGCGGAGACCGGCTCGGAATCATCGGGCCGAACGGCGCCGGCAAGACCACCCTCATCAACATGCTGACCGGCGTGCAGGAGCCCGATACGGGCCGGGTGCGGCTGGGTGCCAATCTGCAGATGGTGACCCTCGACCAGCGCCGCGCGAGCCTCGATCCCGACGCCACCTTGGCGGAGACCCTCACCGGCGGGCGCGGCGACACCGTCACCATCGGCGGCCAGACCAAGCACGTCATCGGCTACATGAAGGACTTCCTGTTCTCGCCCGAGCAGGCCCGCACGCCGGTGGGCGTGCTCTCAGGGGGGGAGCGCAACCGTCTCATGCTGGCCCGCGCCCTGGCCCAGCCCTCCAACCTGCTGGTGCTCGACGAGCCCACCAACGATCTCGACCTCGAGACCCTCGACCTTCTCGAGGAGATGATCCAGGACTATGCCGGCACCGTGATCCTGGTGAGCCACGACCGCGACTTCCTCGACCGCACGGTCAGCTCCGTTCTGGTGTCGGAAGGCGAGGGGCGCTGGCTCGAATATGCGGGCGGCTACACGGACATGGTGGCCCAGCGCGGACGCGGCGTGCAGGCGCGCATCGTCGAGAAGGAAGCCAAGCCCAGAACCGACAGGCCGGCTCCCTCCGCCCCAGCGCAGAACAAGCGCAAGCTCTCCTTCAACGAGCAGCACGATCTCAAAACGCTGCCGAAGCGCATGGATGAACTCGGCGCCAAGATCGCCAAGGTTCAGGAAATCCTCGCCGACGCTGATCTCTATTCCCGCGATCCGGACCGGTTCCAAAAAGCCATGGACGCGCTCACGCAGCTGCAGACGGATCTGCACGCGGCGGAGGAGCGCTGGCTGGAGCTGGAAATGCTGCGCGAGGAGCTGGAGGGTTAGAAACCATCGGTTGCTGCTCCACTTCAATCTTTCGAGTGAGTGATGGCCTGTCGAAATGCAGGCACCGAACCCGACATGAAAGCGACACCACCCGCTCGCTAGAAGCGAATTGTCACTGATGGAGGAACGCGATGGAGTACTTTTCGAGACGTTGCCTGACCACAATTCTGACGTTGCTCTGCGTCGGGGTTGCACCCGTTGCTCTTCGAGCCGCAGAGCCTGATCGCAACGTTCTGGCCGACCGTGTGACGAAGCTGTCGCGAGGCACGCCATGGAAGCCAGTTTCGGCCGTGCCGATCAACTTTCTCACACACCACCCGCAGGGCATGGTGAAGATCGGCGACACGCTGTTCGTGTCGTCCGTGGAGATCCAGCAGCCAACCAAGCGCTTTCCGCAGCCGGTAGACGGCTATGACCGGGATACAGGTGCCGGCGTCGGGCACCTGTTCAAGCTCGACATGAAGGGCAACCTCATTGCCGACATCACTCTCGGCGAGGGCACGATCTACCATCCGGGCGGGATCGATTACGACGGGAAGTATATCTGGGTTCCCGTGGCCGAGTATCGCCCGAACAGCCGCTCCATCGTCTATCGCGTCGATCCGGAGACCATGAAGGCGGAGGAGATGTTTCGCTTTGCCGATCACGTGGGCGGCGTTGTGCACAACACTGACGACAAGGCCCTGCACGGGGTCAGCTGGGGCTCGCGTCGCTTCTACCGCTGGTCTCTCGATTCAGACGGAAAGCCCACAAACGCGAGCGAAGCCCCCGAGAAGCTGAGAGCGCTCAACACCTCGCATTACCTCGACTACCAGGACTGCAAATATGCCGGCAAAAGCCGCATGCTGTGTACAGGCGTGACCGAGATGCGAATTACGCCGGAGGCGACTCCGTTCCGCCTCGGCGGGCTCGACCTCGTCAACCTCACCGATGGCCGCCCGATCTTCCAGACGCCGGTGCTGCTCTGGTCCGCGTCCGGAATGGACATGACCCACAACCCGGTCTGGTTGGAAGCGAGCGATGCAGGGATCCGCGGCTACTTCATGCCCGAGGATGACAAGTCTACTCTCTACATCTACGAGGCCGAGGTGAAGTAGAGCACGGACGGGAGCGGCCGGCAGCGCGTCAGCCGCCCGCTTCCAGCGTGAACCCGGCCTTCAGCACCACCTGATAATGGCGCACCTCGCCATTCTCCACATGGCCGCGGGTCTGGATGACCTCGAACCAGCGCAGGTTTCGCAAGGTCTCGCTGGCACGCCGGATAGCGGTCTGGATGGCATCCTCGATGCTGGTGTCGGACGAGCCGACGAGTTCGACGATCTTGTAGACGTGGTCGCTCATGAGGCGCTCCATGGGTCGTGAGGAGAGGTGGGGCTCCATGAGATTCTCACGGAGCCTCCTTGGTTGGATCGAACTCCCGTTCAGCCGGCGACCGTCCGGCGGACGGCGCCGATCTGCGCATCGAGATGGGTGACCAGATCAGCCGGAAGGTCCATCAGCGCGACCAAGCGGTCGAGATAGGCCTTCTCTTC
Source organism: Microvirga arvi (assembly GCF_016892765.1). Lineage (GTDB taxonomy): Bacteria > Pseudomonadota > Alphaproteobacteria > Rhizobiales > Beijerinckiaceae > Microvirga > Microvirga arvi. Next base: position 7,177 of record NZ_JAFEMD010000044.1, on the reverse strand, counting down.
CGGCGTATCCGCATCGCCGATGGCGACCCGCGAGGCCACGTAGAGCTCGGCGGCCTGCTCCTTCGTCTTGGGAAGGCGGGCGATGGCGGCAGCGTCGGCGGGCTTGGCCATCATGTCGAGCAGGAAGCCCTTCTCCGCGTTGCCGAGGCCGAGCTGCTGGATCTGCTCTTGGATCCGGGTGGTTTCCTCGCCGTCGAGATGCCCGTCGGACTTCGCCGCCGAGATCATGGCCTGCACGAGGGCGAGGCCCATCTCATGGCCGTTCTTGTCCTTTTCCTCTTCGAGGTGGAATCCGCTGCCCGCCGGTGGCTGCGAAGGCAGGGCCCCGGATCGCCCGGCGCCCGGCGCCTGTTTGTCCTGCCAGTCCTGATAGGCCTTGAAGGCGACGCTCGCGAGAACGGCGAGGCCGCCGGCCTTCATCAGCGAGCCGCCGGCCGAGCGTCCCCCGCGCGAGCCCAGGATCAGGGACAGGAGGCTTCCTGCGGCCAAGCCGCCCATGCCGCCCGGGATCTGGGAGCCGAGGCCGCCGGACCCGCCGAGCATGCCACCCAGGCCGCCTTGCTGCGGGCGCCCGCCGAGCGAGCCCTGGCTGCGCATGAGGCCGTCAATGATGCTGCCGAGATTCATGTCACTTCTCCCTGTGCTGAGGATGTTCCGGGTGGAAAAGCCAGGGCATTCCCGAGAGTTCCGTTCGGCTGCGTTCACCGATTGGTTAGGCCTCTGCGGCTTTGTTCAGCATCTGTGACGGCGCTCCAAAGATTTTGAAGGATCTCAGCCTTCCATGAATTCGATCCGGTTGCCCACCGGGTCGTGGACATAGAAGCGCCGAACATCCGGAATGGCTGCGTCCCATGCCGGCTCATGGCCTGCCTCGGACATCCGCCGCGCCAATTCCTCGAGATCGGTGACGGCAATCGCCGGATGGGCCTTGCGGGCCGGGCGGAAGTCCTCCTCGACGCCGAGATGGATCCGCACGGAGCCGCTCTCCAGCCAGAGGCCGCCGCGTCCGTCAAGCGCCGCGGGCTTCGGCACCTCCTTCAGGCCGAGCAGGCCGACATAGAACGGCCTGCACAGGTCCTCCGCTCCCTTCGGAATGGCGAGCTGAACGTGATCGAGGCGCAGCATCACGCCTCTTTCCGATACGCCACCACCTCCTGCTCGATGGCTCCGAAGATGGAATGGCCCGCCCTGTCCTTCATCTCGATGCGGATCGTGTCGCCGAAGCGCATGAACGGCGTCCTGGCCTCGCCGTGATGGATCGTCTCCACCGTCCGCATCTCGGCCAGGCAGGAATAGCCCAGGCCGCCTTCCGCGATGGGCTTGCCCGGGCCGCCGCCCTCGTCCTTGTTCGAGACCGTCCCGGAGCCGATGATCGTGCCCGAACCCAGCGGCCGGGTTCTCGCCGCATGGGCGATCAGGGTCGGGAAGTCGAAGGTCATGTCCGCCCCTGCATTGGGCTTGCCGAAAGGCTGACCGTTGAGGGTGGAGAGCAGGGGCAGATGCAGCCGGCCCCCGTCCCAGGCCTCGCCCAGTTCGTCGGGCGTCACGGCCACGGGGGAGAGGGTGGAGGAGGGCTTGGCGTGGAAGAAGCCGAAGCCCTTCGCCAGCTCGGCCGGGATCAGGTTTCTGAGGGACACGTCATTGACGAGAGCGACCAGCCTGATGGCCGCCGCAGCTTCCTCACGGCTGGCGCCCATCCGCACGTCGCCCGTGATCACTGCGACCTCCGCTTCGAAGTCGATGCCATGCGCCTCGTCCATGGCCGGGATGGGGTCTCGCGGGCCGAGAAAGGAATCGGAGCCCCCCTGGTACATGAGCGGATCGGTCCAGAACGAGGCCGGCATTTCGGCGCCGCGGGCCTTTCGCACCAGCTCGACGTGGTTCACATAGGCCGAGCCGTCGGCCCATTGATAGGCGCGCGGCAGGGGCGAGGCGCAGTCGTGCTCGTGGAAGCGGAAGGCCGGGACCGAGCCGTGCTCCAGCTGTTCCGCAAGATCGCGTAGCCGAGGCTCGACTTTTTCCCAATTGTCCAGGGCTTGCTGGAGCGTCGGAACAATGAAAAATGCATCCGTCGCGCGAGTCAGGTCCTTCGAGACGACGACGAGGCGGCCATCACGGCCTTGATTGAGGGAGGAAAGCTTCATTGCCACCGACCGGGTTGTTATGGTCCATTCAACTTGCAACGAAATGCTTTCCGGGGAAACGCCAATGACGACGATGAAGAGAAGAAACTTTCTGAAAGGCGCCGGCCTGGCTGCAGCGGCCGGCACCCTGGCCGCTCCCGCGATCGCACAAAGCATGCCGGAAATCCGCTGGCGTCTGACCTCGAGCTTCCCGAAGTCCCTCGACACCATCTTCGGCACGGCCCAGACCTTCGCCAAGTACATGGCCGACGCCACGGACAACAAGTTCCAGATCCAGGTCTTCGCGCCCGGCGAGATCGTCGGCGGCCTGCAGGCGATGGATGCGGTGCAGAACGGGTCCGTCGAATGCGCCCATACGCCGACCTATTACTGGGTCGGCAAGGAGCCCGCGCTCGGGATGGGAACGGGCCTGCCCTTCAGCCTCAATGCACGCCAGCTCCATTCGTGGTGGCATTTCGCCGGCGGCAAGGAGATCATCAACGAGATCCTCGCCAAGTATAACTGCACCTCCCTCGTCTGCGGCAATTCCGGCACCCAGATGGGCGGCTTCTTCCGCAAGGAGATCAACACCGTCGAAGACTTGAACGGCCTCAAGTTCCGCATCGGCGGCCTCGGCGGCATGGTGCTGGCCAAGCTCGGGGTGGTGCCGCAGCAGATCGCACCCGGCGACGTCTATCCGGCCCTGGAGCGCGGCACCCTCGATGCGGCCGAGTTCGTCGGCCCCTACGACGATGAGAAGCTGGGGTTCCTGAAAGTCGCCAAATACTACTACGCTCCCGGCTGGTGGGAGGGCGGCGCCATGCTGCATCTCGTCGTCAATCAGCAGAAGTGGAACGAACTGCCGAAGCCCTATCAGGCCATCATGTCCCAGGCCTGCGAAGCCGCCAACAACTGGATGCTGGCGAAGTACGATGCGGTCAACGGGCAGGCGCTGCGCCGCATGGTCGGCGCCGGTGCGGAACTTCGCACCTTCTCTCCGGCCATCATGGAGGCGTCGCTCAAGGCTGCCAACGAGCTCTATGCGGAACTGTCGGCCAAGAATGCGGACTTCAAGAAGGTCTACGATTCGATGGTCGCCTATCGCAGCGATGTTCTGCCCTGGTGGCAGCTCAACGAATACGCCTTCGACACCTTCATGATCCGCACCCGCGGCCGCGGGTAGTCATGGCAAGCGACCGGCTGAGGCTGGCTTCTTGCCTGATCGTTGTGTCTGCCTGCCTTGCCTGTGCCGCTGCCTTCGTCCTTCCCGGAAACGCGGCGGCCCAGGATGTCGCCATCCCTGAGGTCGTTTACCCCAGCCTGCCCAGGCAGGCTGGGACGGCGGAGGGCTTTGTCCCGCCGGGATGGACGCTTGAAGTGCAAGCATCCGGCGATCTCAATCGGGACGGAAAAGGCGACCTCGTTCTGGTCATCCGCCAGAACGATCCCGACAATGTCATCCAGGATTTCGAGGGACTCGGCGAAAAGCCATTCGATACCAACCCTCGCATCCTGGCCATTGCCTTCCGAGACGGGCCCTCGGGCGGCTATACTCTGCAATCCGAGAACCATACCCTCATTCCCCGCCGCACAGATCCGGCGGCCGCGGATCCCTTCGACAAGGAGATCAGCATCGCCGTTCTGCGCGATGGATTTCAGGTGCGCCTGGATTGGTTCATGAGCGCGGGAGGATGGGAGACTTTCAGCACGACCTACACATTCCGGCACAGAACCGGGCGCTTCGAGCTGATCGGTTATGATCGGGACACGACTCATCGAGCCAGCGGCGACACGGAGTCCATCAGCATCAACTACCTGACGCGGAAGGTGAAAACGGTGTCGGGCCATATCAGTCGCGACGTCGACAAGGTTCGCTGGCTGACGCTGCCGCAGAGACCCGCCCCGACGATCAACAGCGTTGGCGATGGCTTGAGCTTCAGGCCCGAATTCTAATTCCCGTCGCTTCGAACCGAAACAGCTTGACGTATCGTCATGTTAATCTAGTTGCTCATGCAACGAATTGTGCTATTGGTTGCGAAGGCAACGATTGACGGGATGATGGCAAGCGGATCTGCAGCAAGGAAGCCGACATCCGAACCCCTGGTGGTTCTGGAGGAATTCCTGCCTTACCGGCTCAATGTGCTGGCGGGTCTGACGTCGAGCGCGCTCGCCCAGATCTATGCCGAACGCTTCGGTCTTTCGATTCCGGCATGGCGGGTGATTGTAACGCTCGGGCAACATGAGTGCCGGACGGCCAGGGACATGGCTCCCGACGGCGTCATGCACAAATCGACGGTTTCACGGGCTGTTGCGGCGCTTGAAAAGCGCGGCCTCGTCACGCGCCGTCCGAATCTGGATGATCGCCGCGAGGAGTGGCTGACCCTGACATCGGAGGGACGGGCGATCTACGAGGCGGTGGCTCCCGAGGCCCTCGCCGTCGGGGAGCGCCTCCTGTCGGTACTGACGCCCCAGGAGCAGAAGACGCTCTCCACCCTGATCGAGAAGCTCACCCGGCAGGCGCGACTTCTGGCGCCACGGGATGCAGGGGAGGGCGAGGCGTGAAGCTCTATACCTATTTCCGCTCCTCTGCCGCCTACCGGGTCAGGATCGCCCTCAATCTGAAGGGCGTTTCCTACGAGTCCACGTCGGTCAATCTGCTGAAGGGGGAACAGCGCGAGGCGCAGTACCAAGCGATCAACCCTCAGAGGCGGGTGCCGTCCCTCGACATCGGCGGAACAACACTGATCCAGTCCCCCGCCATTCTGGAATATCTCGACGAAGTCTATCCGGAGCCGCCCCTGCTTCCGGTGGGTGCTGTCAATCGCGCGAAGGTCCGGGCCATCGCCAGCCTGATCGCCTGCGATATCCACCCGCTCAACAATTCCGCAACGCTCGGCTACCTCAAGAAACGCCTCGGGCACGATCAGGCTGCGGCGGACGAATGGTATGCCCATTGGGTGCGCGAGGGGTTCGATGCGATCGAGGCTCTACTCGGGTCGGGACCTTACGCCTTCGGCTCCAAGGTCACGCTGGCCGATGTCTACCTCGTTCCCCAGGTCTTCAATGCCCGGCGCTTCAACGTGCCGCTCGATGCCTACCCGAAGATCGTAGCAGTGGATGCGGCCTGCGCCGCTCACAAGGCCTTTCAGGATTCCGCGCCGGCCAACCAGCCGGATGCCGCCTGACGGAGACGTGCATCCGCCCGGATGGCGGATGCGTTGGTTTCACGAGCAAAGCCTCTCATCGCCGGAGGCACAACAGGAGGAAAACCATGGGACCATTCCCGCACGATGCACCCCCGGCCGCCATTTCCGAAGAGAACCCGATGGGTACGGACGGTTTCGAGTTCGTCGAATACTGCCATCCTGACCCGCAGGCCCTGGATCGTCTCTTCAAGACCATGGGCTTCAGCGTGGTTGCCAAGCACTGCTCGAAGAATGTGATGCTCTACCGCCAGGGCGACATCAACTTCATCGTCAATGCGCATCCCGGCTCTTTTGCCGAGCGTTTCGCCGCCCAGCACGGCCCGTCCGCTCCGGCCATGGCCTTCCGGGTCGCCGACGCGAAATATGCCTATGAACGTGCGCTCTCCATGGGTGCCAAGCCCGTACAGACCCAAGTGGGCCCCAACGAGCTCGAGATCCCGGCCATCGAGGGTATCGGTGGATTGCAGATCTACTTCGTCGATCGTTATGGCGCGAAGGGCTCGATCTACGATGTCGATTTCGAGTGGCTCGGCGAGCCGGATCCGAAGCCCAAGGGTGTCGGTCTCTATTACATCGATCACCTGACCCATAATGTTTATCGCGGGCGGCTGAACGAATGGGCCGGGTTCTACGAGCGCCTCTTCAACTTCCGCCAGATCCGCTACTTCGATATCGCGGGGAAGCTGACGGGCCTTCACTCCCGCGCCATGACGAGCCCGGATGGCAAGATCCGTATTCCCATCAACGAGGATGCAGGCGAAACCGGGCAGATCGAGGAATATCTGCAGGAATACAAGGGCGAGGGCATCCAGCACGTGGCGCTGGGCTCGCACGATCTCTACGAATCCATCGAAGCGCTCATCGATGTCGGGCTCGAGTTCATGCCGGCGCCGAACGAGATCTACTATTCGCGGGTCGACAAGCGCCTGCCCAAACATGAAGAGCCTCTCGACCGCCTCAAGAGGAACGGGATCCTCATCGACGGGGAGGGCGTGGTCGAAGGCGGCTTCACGAAAGTCCTTCTCCAGCGCTTCGGCAAGACGGCCATCGGGCCGATCTTCTTCGAGTACATCCAACGCAAGGGTGACGACGGATTCGGCGAAGGCAACTTCAAGGCCCTCTTCGAATCAATCGAAGAGGATCAGATTCGCCGCGGTGTGCTGGGCCCGAAAGTGGCCTAGCCCTCGCCAGCCTTACGATTCGGAGGAGGCCGGGCCTGCCCCGGCCTCTTTCTTTTGGTCCGGCAAGGACAATCTGCCCAAAATGTGAAGGGTGTTATGCACAGAGCCGGTCTATGTTCTCCCGGCACAGGACTTCTATCCGAAGGGTACGAGGGGGATCTACGCTGCGGTGAAGTCCTTGATGATTAAGGATTTCCTAAAATCCGGCTCCAAATCCTAACGATGAGTAAAGAGCCTGAAGCGGAACGTTGCGTTTGTGCAACATGCCCCTGAAAAGCCCTGCCTTGTGCCCGTTTTACGCCTTCATTCGGTTGCTTGCGGGGCCGTCATGGATAATGTGGCTGCAGCGACGGGGGCACCCCGGTCGTGATCCTGGTGAGTTTAGCCGATAAGGCAGGCTGCCGGGTACTTAAGGGGAAAAGGGACGTGTTTAGGGCTTCGTTGAAGTCACCGAAGCACAAAAACCCGGCCCCCCAGGGTCTCGAAACTTTGGAGGTTTAACCATGAAGCTCGTTAAGAGCCTCTTCCTCGGATCGGTCGCAGGTCTCGCGGCTGTCGCCGGGGCTCAAGCTGCCGATCTTCCCGTGAAGAAGGCCGCTGCTGTCGAATACGTTCGCGTCTGCTCCACCTACGGAGCCGGCTTCTTCTACATCCCGGGCACGGAAAC
>NZ_JAFEMD010000043.1 GCF_016892765.1 Microvirga arvi | reverse complement strand
CAAGCCACCCGATCCACACGCTTTGCCTCAAGCCCTCCAGGTCGTCGCTCACGCCAAGGAGGTCTCGCATCCAGACACAGGTCGGGTAGTGGGACCTCGCACCCGTCGACAGCCCAAGCAGCGGCGCATCCCAGGGTGCAAGGCTCAAGGGTGTCCTGCCTCACCGGCCGAACAGGATCGTGAGCAGCAGGGACGAGTTCTCAAGCCCCTTGAGGGAATGCCTGATGCCGCCGTCGAGGTAGATCCACTGGCCTGCGGACATCTCCACGCTGGTGTCGGGGAGGCCCAGCAGAACGCGCCCTTCCAGGCATTGCAGGGTGATCGGGCCCGGAACTTCATGGGGCGCGATGTCTCGGCCCGTCGGGATCACCAGCCGGATCGCCTCGAACGCGTCTGTCTTCACCAAGGCGGTTGTTTTCGCCCCCGCCAGCCTCTCCCCGAGCGGCTGCAGGTTGACGACGTCACCGGACTTCACGTGGTTCAACGCCATGCTGCTCTTCCTTCCATCTTGCGAACCGCCGCCACCTCCTGCCCTGCGCCGGCAGGCAACTTCTAGATGGCGAACATCCTGCTTCTGGGGATACCTCGTTGAGTGGATCGACAAAGTCGGTGGACCGGAATGGTCGTCGCCAACCAAGCTCACCAAAGCGCCTGTCCGCTCCTGATGCGCCTATACCGAAATCACCAGCGCGCGCTGGATCCCTTCAAGCAGCGAATTGTCCTCCAGGGGCTTTTCCAGCACTTGGCGGAACCCCGAGCGGAGGGCCCGCTCCCGCACGGCCGGGGAGGATCTGGCGGTGACCAGGAGCGCCGGCAGATCAACATGCCTCTGCCGCAGGCGCTTCAGCAGGGTGATTCCATCCATCCCGGGCATGGCGTAGTCCACGACCAGGCACCCGCTTCGGGGAAGGGCGGGGTCCGCCAGAAGCCGCTCGCCGCTCTCGTAGACGTGCACCTCCAGCCCCTCCTGCTCCAGGGCGAACTTCAGCGACTGCCGAACGGCCTCGTCGTCCTCAATGACGAGAATGATGGGTCCTGAGGTTGTCGGCAGGATGGGGTCTCGGTGCTGCATTGTCCTTGGCATACCGCGTCCTGCAAAATTCAGGATTGATCTGCCTCAACGGGCGCCTGGCGGATCATTCAGGAATTTCCCTTAAGGAGCGGGCGCCTGAATGCCTGAATCGACGCCGGCCTGCAGCGCCATGCGCACCAGCTCCGACAGGCTGCCGGCCTGCATCTTGGTCATGACGTTGGCCCGGTAGATCTCCACCGTCCGAGGGCTGATGTCGAGATCGTAGCCGATCACCTTATTGGCTTTGCCGGCCACGAGGCCCTCCAGGACCTGGCGCTCACGCTCCGAGAGACCGTCAAGACGGGCCTGGAGCTCGGCCGCCTGCGCATCGCGCTCGGCGAGCCGCTCCCGAACCTGCAGGGCTGAGCGGACGGCGGCCAGGAAGAGGTCGTCGTCAAACGGCTTCTCGATGAAGTCGAGCGCTCCCTCCTTCATGGCCTCCACCGCCATCGGCACGTCGGCGTGGCCCGTCATCACGATCACCGGGATGCCGAAGCCCTGTCCCCTGAGATGGCGCAGGAACTCGATGCCGTCCATGCCTGGCATGCGCACGTCCGTCACGATGCAGCCGGACGGGGCCGCTACCGTCTCCAGGAAGGCTGACGCGGATTCGTGCAGGCGCACGGGCAGGCCCTCCGAGGCCAACAGAAACGACAACGACTGCCGCACCGCGAGGTCGTCATCGACCACATGGACAATCGTTTCGTTAGGCATGAGCCATTTCCTCCTGATCCACCGTGCGCAGGCTGAACCTGAACGTCGTCCCGTGGCCCGGCTCCGACTCAACCGTGATCTTGCCGCCGTGCGACTCGATGATCGTGCGGCAGATGGAAAGCCCAACTCCCATGCCATGTTCCTTGGTGGTCACGAAGGGTTGGAAGAGCTGGGCCGCGACCTCGGGGGCGATGCCGGTGCCCGTGTCGCGCACGAGGATCTCGACCAGGCCATCTCTTGGCTGCGTCTCCGTCTCGATGCCGAGCTCACGTCGGGGGAGCCCCTCCATGGCCTCAATGGCGTTGCGGATCAAGTTAAGCAGCACCTGCTGGATTTGAATGCGGTCGGCCAGCACAAACTGTGCGTTGGGATCGAGCCGGAAATCCACACGCACGCCCTTCTCCTTGGCGCCGATCAGCGCCAGGGCGCTCGCCTCCTCGATAAGCTTCGGCAGGTGCTCAATGTGGCGCTCGGTCTCCCCTCGGGCCACGAACTCGCGCAGGTGGCGGATCACCTGACCGGCGCGCAGGGCTTGGTCGGCCGCCTCGTTGATGGCGTCCCGCAGCATCGGCACCTGGTCCCCTTCCATGCGCTGCAGAATGCGGCGACAACCTTTCAGGTAGTTGGTGATGGCTGTGAGCGGCTGGTTGATCTCGTGCGCCAAGGTGGAGGCCATCTCGCCCAAAGCTGTGAATCGTGACATGTGCACGAGCTCGGACTGAAGCTCCTGCAGCCGCGATTCTGTCTGCTGGCGCTCGGTCAGGTCCCGGATGAAGCCGGTGAAGTACCGAATGCCCTCGGAACGCATCTCACCAACGGCCAGCTCCATGGGGAATGTCGAGCCGTCCTTGCGCAAGCCCACGACCACACGGCCGATGCCGATGATGCGGCGTTGTCCGGTCGAGAGGTATCGGTGCATGTAGCCGTCGTGCTGGGTGCGGTAGGGCTCCGGCATCAGGATGCTGACATTCCGCCCGATGACCTCGCCCGGCTCGTAGCCGAACTGGCGCACGGCCGCGGCGCTGAAGGATTGGATCCCGGCCTGCTCGTCAATGACTATCATGGCGTCCGGCACGGTCTCCAGGATCGAGCGCAGATGCGCCTCACGAGCTTTCAGCGCTTGCTCGGCGGCAACCCGCTCGGTGATGTCCCGGACGACCCTGGCATAGCCCTGCACCGTGCCGGCCTCGTCCCGCAGCGGGGCCACCGTGACATGGGCGACATAGCGCGAGCCATCCCTGCGCAGGCGGATGCCCTCCTCGCAGTACCGGCCGGTCTCCTGCGCAATGGCGAGCACTCGTGCAGGCTTGCCGTCCGCCACCTCCTCCGGCAGGAAGAACATCGAGAAATGGCGCCCCAGAACTTCGTTCTCACGCCAGCCGCTGATCTGTTCGGCGCCGGCGTTGAAGCTCATGATGCGGCCGTCCAGGTCGAGGACGACAAGGGCGATGTCACCGATGGCATCGATCAGGAGATCGGCGGTCACCGGGGGCGCCAAACGACGCCCGCCGTCTCCGGCAGTGTGCTGCAAGACGTGCTCCAAATGGCTGCGGCAGTGCTCTATATAGACGGTCTGCTGGTCATTCCAAAGCGCCCGCGCCGTGGCAGGGTTCATTGAGCGTAGAAGTAGGCTTTCCAGCCCGGAAGTCTGCGGTCTTCCCGCCTCAGGCTTGGGGCGGCACTGCTGGCGTGTCAGCCCCATGGCCACTGAGCCCGGAGCGGTGCCGCGAGCTCATCTGCGGAGCCGCACGATCACGTCAACCCGTTCGATCTCATATCCCTCGGGGGCAGGGGGCAACCCGGTCACGCTCATGGTCGCGGAGGGAATGTCGATGATCTCCTCGTCCCCCTCAATCAGGAAATGGTGATGATCCGTCAAGTCGGTGTCGAAGTAGGTCTTGCGGCCCTCGGCCGCGATCTGCCGCACGAGCCCCGCATCCGTGAACTGCTTCAGAGTGTTGTAGACCGTTGCAAGGGAGACTGGCACCCGCGCCTTCTGGGCCTCGGCAAACAGTGTCTCGGCCGTTAAATGACGGTAGCCTCTGCCGAAGAGGAGCCATCCGAGACAGATACGCTGCCGGGTCGGGCGCAGCCCCGCCCTGCGGAGTCTGACCCGCACCTGCGCCAAGGGGCAGCCGAGACCGGGATGGGCCGCAGTGCGGAGGTCCGGCGCCGGCTCAGCCATCGGCCTCGTCCTTCCCCAGGCCGCCGATATGCTTCTGGGCATAGAGCTCGATGCCGATCTGCTCGACGAGGTTGAGCTGGGTTTCGAGGAAGTCGATATGGCCCTCCTCGTCCGTCATCAGCTCCTCAAAGAGGTTCTTCGACACCCGGTCGCCGATGCTGTCGCAATAAGCGGCCGCCTCGCCGTAGAGGTTGCGGGCCTCGTATTCCGCCGCGAGGTCGGATTCGAGGATCTCCTGGATGTTCTGGCCGATGCGCAGGGGGTCGAGCACCTGCAGGTTGGCAAAGCCTTCGAGGAAAATGATGCGCTCGATGAAGCGGTCCGCGTGGTGCATCTCCTCGATGGATTCCTTGCGCCAGGTCTTCGCAAGTTCCTTGTAGCCCCAATCGTCGAGTAGACGGTAATGCAGCCAGTACTGGTTGACCGCCGTCAGCTCGCTGTGCAGGCCGCGATTGAGATACCCGATTGCCTTGGGATCACCCTTCATGGCCCTGCCTCCGTGCGGAGCCAATGATGGTAGCGCGCCGCCGCCATCTCTCAAGCTTCGGCGGTTCGTTCGAGTTGGCCCGCCGGGTCATCGGGCAGTCCGTTGCGCAGTCGGCCGTGCAGGCGTGGTTCTGGGCTAGTTCCTGATCCATGATCGAGCGGATCGTGGTGGCGCAGCGCCCGCATTGAGGGCCGCAGCCGAGATCGCGGTATACCTGGGCAGGCGTGCGGGGGCAGGCCGGGCCGGGGTTGAGGCAGGAGCGCACCTCACCATCCGAGAAGACATTGCACGAGCAGACGATCATGGGAAACCCCAGTTTGGACTTCTTCTAAATGGCAGCTTCTATCAATGCCTCAGCCTGATCCGGCCCACCTTGGCCACTCCGGGATGTCACCGTGGGAGAGGCGGTAGGATGCGCAGCCCTGTATGCCGAGGTGGGTGTGCGTCACCGGGCGTGAGCCGGGATCCCCGGCTTGCCTGATGGTTCCTGATGGGGCTCAGTCCGAGGGATGTGTGTGCCCTGTCATGCGGCCAGCGCGTCCGGCCTGTCCGCAGCCTGGGCGGCGGAGACCTCTTCGGGAGGGCCAAGCCGTCCGCTTCGGGCCGCTGCCATCCAGGCGCGGAGCAGTCCGGCATCCGGCCGGATAAAGCCTGCGCGCCGCTTCAGAGCGTCAAAGGAGTCGTCCGGGTGGCAAGCCTCATAGGCCCGGCGGGCCAGGTTCTCGATGACGGCATTGCTTGCCGCTGGTTGGATCAGGGACTGGTGCTGGGTGGCAGGTGTCATCGTGAGGAACTCCGCTTCATGCCGCCGGAGAGTGCCGTGGAACGAGGCGGTTTTCCTTGCGCTAGCACAATCTTTCGATGACTGCCGCAGCCGCTCATGTGCTCTGGTGAGGCGCAAGGCGTGCCGGCCCCGATTGAGAGGCGCGGGTACGCGTCACGTCGCGCCGCCTCAGGCACCATTGGAAATCAGCCCCGCGCCATCACCATGCAGTCCAGCACTGCCCGTAATGACAGGCGGCGGCGACAAGCACGAAGGCGTGCCAGATCGCTTTGTGGAAGCGCAGTCCCTCCCATAGGTGAAAGACCACGCCCGCCGTGTAGAGGATGCCGCCCAGGACCAGCAGGCCGCGGGTCGAACCGCCGCAGGATCCATTTGACTGGGGAGACCGGCCACAGATTGTAGACAGCGGAGATGACGAGCACCGCCAGCAGGCCGACGCCATAGTTCGCCACTGATGTCAGCTCCCAGGCGCCGACCGTGGGCGCGGCGAGGATCAATAGGGCGATCACGGCGACGAGACCGCCAACAACCCCCAGCGCGTGAACGACCCCGTCCGCCAGGATCTCATGCATGTCGTAGTCCCACCTGATCATCGCGTCTCCTGCCGATTGCGGCCTTGATGACGTCCGGTCAGGGCGTGGTGAAGCCTGTGGCGCGCACAGCGAGGGAGCCGGAGCGCGGTTCATAGGTAAAGAACAGCCCGCCCTGCCGCTCGGAATGCCCGGGTATATAGTCGAGGACCACCCGGCTGGTTTCGGTATCCGCGCCTGCCTTGGACACTGTTCCTTCGATCTCCACCTGCGCGGCGGCCTCGCCGGCGGTGTTGCGCGCCAGGAAGAGAACCCGATAGCCACCCTCCACCGGCGCCACTGTGTCGACCTCGACGATGATCTCGGGCGGCGTGGTGGCACCGTTGAATACTTGCCATCCAATGACGCCGAAGATGCCGAGAACGAGGAACAGCCCGATGCCGGAGGCGGCCCATTCGAGCCATGGCACCTGTTGCTCTGCCTTCGCTGTCTGGATCTCGCCTGCCTTGTGTTCCCGGTTCACCACAGTCTCACACCACCAGCCGCGCCGTTGCGGCGCCGAGCGATGCTGGGAAGCCCAGCACCACCAGCATATTCGCCATCTCGGCCACAGAGACCCCGTCAGTCCGTCCGAAGCTCCAGAGCACGTAGAGGCTCACCAGCAGGGCGACGCCGTAGCCGGTCAGGGTGAAGTGCAGGAAGGTCGACAGGAATGTCCCGCCCTCGGGCCGGCCCTCCTGACCGGAGAACCCGATGCTGTAGACGAAAACGTGCAGGAGCAGCATAGACAACACGCCCAGGGCCAAGGCGTGCCACGGCGTCATCTGAAAGGCGATCAGGATCATCTCCTCCGTCGGGGCCATGTTGAAGGCCAGGAACAGCGCGCCTGCCAGCATGAGGAAGAGCTCGCCCGCATAGCCCGCCTCGCGCTTGCGCTCCTCCTCCGCATCCATGTCCTGCTCATCCCCGAGCTGCTTGCGTCCGAGCATTGCGCCGATGCTCGCCGGCACACTCTGCAGCGCCACCCGTCCGACGATGTCGCCCCAGCTCATGTCGAAGGTGATCACCGCAAGCACCACCAGCAGCACCGCGGACGTGATCACGCCGACCCCGAGGGCGGCGAATGCGTCCATGGCGTCCTCTTTGAGACTGAAGGTCTTCTCGAAGCCGGAGAAGTAGGAGAGGCCGATGAGCAGCACGAGGGTGAAGACCATGAGCAGGAGCAGACGGCCGCGGCCCATCGAGAAGCCGAGCGACCACATCTCCATGGTCATCAGCAGCGGGATGCCGAAGATGATCGCCCCGCCGAAGGCGCGCGCCAGGCCTATGGCGTAACGTTCGCTCGTCACTCGCATCCTGCTCCTTGTGTTAGCTCACACGTTCCATATTCCCGCCCAATCCAGCAGCGTAAGCTTGGCTAAAGGGGGAACCCGCCGTCCCGTGCCGAGTTCCCGGCGTCCGGCGCCGCTGACCTGAAATGCGCCCGACGGAGCAGACAATCGTGTCGGTCCTTGCTTCTCGTCAAAGAGACTTGGCGGAAAGCCGGATACGTCCTGAAACCCACCGGGCAAGAGGTCAGAAACAAGGGGAACACCGTGACGGATCTGGTCATGGCGAGCATGCATCGCCCTCACGAGGATGTGGCCGCCATCCTGACGGGCACCTTGATGGTGGCGCTCGGGGTTACTTTCTTGAGCACCGCCGGCCTGCTGACCGGAGGCACGGCGGGCCTCGCCCTTCTTCTGGGGCAGACAACCGGGTTCGGGTTTGGAGCTGCCTTCTTCACCGTCAATCTTCCGTTCTACTACCTCGCCGTCAAAAGAATGGGCTGGAAGCTCGCAGTGAGGACCTTTCTGGCCGTCCTCCTGGTTTCCCTGCTCTCAAAGCTGACGGCCTCTTCGGTCAGCATGGGCCATCTCGACCCGATCTTTGCCGCGGTCGCCGGCGGAGCACTCACCGGGATCGGACTTCTAATCCTCTTCCGCCACCGGGCAAGTTTGGGCGGCATCAACATCCTGGCGCTGTACCTGCAGGAGCGCCACAACCTGAGGGCTGGATACGTCCAGTTGGCCCTCGACGCGTTGATCCTTCTTTCGTCCCTGTTTGTCCTCGCGCCGGACAGGTTCGTGTTGTCGCTGCTCGGAACCTCCGTGCTCAACCTTGTGCTCGCGACGAACCACAGGCCCGGCCGTTACACCGGCGTCAGCTGAGGTTGCCCGGTTTCATTCCGAGGCGGGATAGGTGATCCGGCCGGTGGACGGCCGGGCCCTGGGCGTGAGCGCCGCCGGCCCGATCTTGCCGGGGCCGAGGATGTGAAACACGAGGTGCTCAGAGGCGAGCAGGTAGTCGGCGATGATCCGGCGGTGGCAGCGCCGCAACACCGCCTCGGCGCACATGATCGCCGTGACGCTCCGGCCGCCGAGGCCGGTCAGGCGGTCGAACCCCGCGCGGAACCGGCTCGTCAGGGCGTTGTCGGCATAGTTCCGGAAACTCGTGTTCTCCTAGAAGCCGTTGGGGGGATGGCTCTGCCAGACGCTGCCTGCCGCGCAATCCGCCGAGCTCGGCAATGTGCTCGTACCCGATCTGGTAGTCGGCAAGGCTGTCGGGCAGGGCATCCCGGTTGAACTGCGGATTCGTCCGGAGCGCGGAACCGTTCGGACATCCACCACAAGACCGACCTTCGCCTCGCGGAGGAGGTCCACGAACTCCGGAATGGTTCGGGTGGAGTGCCCGATGGTGTAGAACGGGTTTGCCATGCGATTTCAGTGGGGGCTCGGTGGTACGCTTGCTTCCGCCAGCTTCTGCTTCAGGGCTCTGATTTCCTCGAACCGGCTGGTCACGTCCCGCATCACCGCGGCGAGGCCCTGCATTTGTCCCTGCTCATCCTTGAGCGGCACGATGGTGAACTCCAGTGAGATGCGTTGCCCGTCCTTGCGGATGCCCGGCACCGACAGCAGATCGCCTGCGCCGTAATGGCTCTCGCCGGTAGCCATGACGCGGTGGAAGCCCTCCCAATGGCGCGGGCGCAGGCGGTCCGGGATGATGAGGTCGAGTGATTGGCCCAACGCCTCGTCGGCGCGGTGGCCGAAGATACGCTCCGCGCCAGGGTTCCACACCTGGATGATCCCATCCCGGTCGGTTGCCACCACCGCGTCGGCGGCGGCCGTAAGGATCGCGTCGGCAGCAAGTCGGGTCAGATCCATTCGGCAACCTTGGTTCTGCCCCCAGTCACATCGAACCGTGGGGCATGATCATTTCACTGGCGGCACCTCGGGCCCAGGTCTGGTCGGCCTGCTGCCACTTGGGACAGAGCCTAGCCTACGGCTGGCTCCCGGTAGGCGGGCGCATGCTCCTGAAATCTCGGGACGATCTCCCCTTGCGCCATCTCCTGGGCGGTGTGTCTGAGCGCATAGCCGACGTTGGACGCAGACGTGCGTGCGGCCCTCCCAAACCCGTCGTGAGGCATCTCGGGCGTCCGCTCCGGCTCGATCCCATCGGCAGGGGTCACGCCGACGCCATGCGTGTAAACCATTCGGCCGCCAAGATAGCCCGAGTACGTCACAAGGGCGGCCCCGGCGAGGCCTGCCAACAGGTAGCCAGCGCTGGGCCGCCGGCTGCGGGCACGGATCACTGCCAAACCCACTGACAGTGCCAGCAGGCCGATGTTGAGCGTGCGATGGGTGACCAAGATATCATGGGAGGCATCGTTGGTCCTGACCGCCTCCTGCGCGGCAAAGCCTGCGATGCCGGTAGCGGCGACACTGGCCGCCGCTACCGGCATCAGCTGGCGCCCCATCTCCATCAGCGAGTCGTTGTCGGTGAGCCGCCCGATCAGATCGGCCGCCACGGCGGTGGGCAGCAGGGCCACCGGGAAATGGGCAAGGGCGGGATGGACTTCGTGAACGCGCATCGGCATCGCAAATCTCACCGTCAGAGAGAATGCCTCTTTGTCAGGAGAACGACCGTTGGTGTCTCTCCTCCAAAGTGGCGGATGTGGCATTGATCCAGAACCGTCTGTCCTGAGGCCGCCTGCATCGTCAATTGCCGGCCGCAGCACAGGTTCCGGCACCACATGCAACGCGAGTGACCATCCCTCCGAATAGCGAAGCTGGAACGGTCGAGGCGTCTTTCGATTGGACGTTAAAGCGCAAGGCCCACGGGTGGCCCTCGGCAACACCCGCACTGTTACGGTAAGGATTTGCCATGCCACAGCCCGCACGCGACAGAACCAACGCAACTTCCACCGGATCTGCGGCAGGGACCGGGAGGCGCTCCGGCCGGCATTCGCGGCATTCGTCCGCAGACATCGTTCTAGATGCCTTGGCGGGCGCGGCCGCAGGAGTGGCGGCTGTCTGGGTAATGGACCGCATCGACTGGTTCAACTTCCGGCGCGGCCTCGACAACAGGCGGACACGCCAGCAGACCCAGCAGGCTCGCCCCGGCGGCATGGATCCGGCCCAAGTTCTGGCCGCGGAAACGGCAGACCAGGCTGGACTTGTCCTGACCCGGCGCCAGCGCGATACAGCTGGTCTCATCGTGCATTACGGGCTGGGGATGGTGCCCGGGGCGCTGTATGGTGCCCTGCGCGGGCGCGTCGCCTACCTCGATGCAGGCAGGGGCAGCCTCTTCGGGCTGGGCATGTTCCTGATCAAGGACGAGGGGATGAACGCCGCTCTGGGCCTGTCCGGCCGTCCGCAGGATTATCCCTGGACCGCCCATGCCCGCGGACTTGTCGCTCATTTGGCCTATGGGCTTGTGACTGACGCCCTCTGCCGGATTGTCAGTGAACCCTCTGGCATTCGCGACGCGCGGCTGCCCGCTGGAAGAGGCTTTGCCTCAGGCCAGCCCAAGGCAAAGCCCTCCCTCGTCCGCTACCGCGACGATGTGGAGGATGTCGAGCCGGACGAGCAGGAGACCTTCGACAGGATCATCGAGGCGATGGCTGGCGGCGGCCGGATCACACGGGAGCGCTATGGACGCTCCGTGCGCACGTCCCATGCAAAAGCGCATGGCATCCTCAAGGGGGAACTGCGGGTTCTGGAGGATCTGCCTCCCGAGTTGCGCCAGGGGCTGTTTGCCGAGCTGCGGACCTACCCGGTCGTGGTGCGCCTTTCCCATGTGCCTGGCGAGTTCCTGGACGACCGCCGGGTGTCCACACCACGTGGCATGTCCCTCAAGATCATCGGTGTCGAAGGCGAGATGCTGCCCGGCCATCAGCGTGAGGTGACCCAGGACTGGGTGCTCGACACCGGCAAGGTCTTCATTGCACCCACCGCCAAGGTGTTCCTGGCCCAGATCACCGCGACCGAGATGGCGATGCCGCTGCCGGAAGGGGTGAAGCAAGCCGTCTCGGCCTCATCACGCGCGGCCAATGCGGCGCTCAACGCCGTCGGACTGGACAGCGCCAACCTCGATTTCTACGGCCATCCGTTCAACCATCCCTTGGCGGAGGCCTATTACAGCCAATGCCCGTTCCGTTATGGCGACTACATCGCCAAGCTGCGGGTCAGGCCCACCATGCCCCGCCTGCATGAGTTGCGGCAAGCCGGCTTCACACCCGCCGATGAGGACGGCCTGCGCACGGCGGTCGTGGAATACTTTCGCGACAATCCGGCGGAGTATGAGGTTGGCATCCAGCTCTGCACCAACCTGGAGCGCATGCCGGTGGAAAATGCCAATGCCGAGTGGCCCGAGGACGAGAGTCCGTACTGGCCGGTCGCCCGCCTAGTCCTGCCGCCGCAGGAGGCCTTCGATGCCGCACGCCGGGCTTTGGATGAAGATCTGCTCTTCTGCCCCTCGCACAGCCTGTCCGCTCACCGCCCGCTTGGTTCCATCATGCGTGCCCGGCTGAAGGCATATGAGGTCCGGGGCAATGCACGCCGCAAGGAGAATGGCCGCTCTGCAAAGGAGCCGCGGAGCATCGAGGAAATCTCGATCTAAAGGCGATCTGACGGTGGTATCCCATCTGGGCCGCGAGCACGAGACTGACGAGGGGGCCGGCGCCGATGATGGCGGCGAAGTGACGACCGAACAGCACGTAGCGGTTGGTGGGCACGTAATCGAGCCCGTCGTTGTGCCGGACCGCCGGGGTCTCGCACTCCGGGTCGAGCTGCATGACACGTCTGGCGATGAAGAGCGAGTAGTAGCGGCAGGTGATCAGGTAGGTGGCGATGGCCGCTACCACGATCCAGAGCGCGTTGACGTGCTCGCCGCGCTCGACGGCGATTAGCGCCAGGGCGAATGCGCCGAGAAGCCCGATGAGAACCCAAACAAGGTGAGAGCGAACGGAACCGACCATGGCCGCGTTCTCCGAGAGGCGCCGACGGGCTAGCCGTCTGCGATGATCTTCCCCAACGCCGGTGAGTGGGCGAAGTTCGGGAGCCGGCAATAGTCAGCCTGGTTGAGCCAGAGCAACGAGTAGGCCGCAGGACTGCGGTAACGACAAGGCTCAACTGATCAGGTGGTCCCGATGAATTATCCAAGCTTCTTCGACGAGGCGCCTCGCCTCACGCTGTACGATCCGTTGAGCGCCTTTCTCGGAGCCACCGAGGACGGACTGGTCGAGTACAGCTATCTCGATGCCGTCAAACTGGCCGGGCATTCCTGCCCGACCCTGGCCGGCGCCTATCTGATGACGTTGCGGGCGCTCAGGTGCCTGTACGGGAACGGGATTCCGGTGCGGGGCGAGATCGACGTCACGCTGAGCCAGGGCGCCTCCGAGGGTGTAGCCGGCGTGATGGCTTCGGCGGCCACCCTCCTGACCGGAGCGGCGGGCGAGGGCGGGTTCAAGGGGATCGCAGGACGGTTCGAGCGCCGTGACCGGCTCGCCTTCGGGAGCGATATCTGCGGGGAGATTCAGTTCACCCGTCGTGATACAAGCGAACGCGTCATCGCGAGCCTGAACGCCGCCGCCGTGCCGCTTCATGCTGATGCCAGACCGCTCTTCCAACGGGTTCTTGGCGGAGAGGCCTCCCCGGCGGAGGCCCAGGAGTTCCGCCGGCTGTGGCAGGACCGCGTCCGGCAGCTGCTGCTCGACCACGCCGACGATCCGGATGTGGTCCTGCTGACGCCCGTACCGGGCACAGCCTCCGCGTCGGCGACCTGACGAGACGGTGGCCCATGTCCGGCAGCATCAATGAAGGGAACTCTCATGCCCGAGATTGAGATCCAGGACGGCACGATCCAGGTTGATGCCTCGGTGCTCGGTGAGGGACTGGGCCTGGAGCCGTCGCACGTGCCGGAGCTGCTCCGCAGCGGGGCGATCACCAGTCGCTGCGAGCGCGGCATCGGCGAGGACGAGGGCCGTTTCCGGCTCACGTTCTTCCATGCCGGACGGCGGCTGCGCCTTGTGGTCGACGCGGCCGGGTGCATCCTGCAGCGCTCCAGCATCGATTATGGCGACCAGCCGCTGCCAGAGGCTCTGCGCAGGCCGGGCCGGTGAACTCTCTCTGACAGGCGCAATCGGCGCATGGGTTGCAGGTCAGCCCGCTTGGCCGCCACCCAGGTCAAGTCCTGCCGCACGGACCATGTCTTCGGCCCCGCGCATCGCCGCGGCCCTGATGTCCTCGAACAGCAGTGCGATTTCGTGGAAAACGCTTAGGTCCGCCTCGTCGGTCGACACGGTGTCCAACTCGCCGACGAGTTCGAGCAGCGCCCCGATGCGTTCCGCCTGGTGGCGGGCATCGAGGATCAGGCCGCGGAGCTGGCGCCGGCTCTCCAAGGCCTCGAACCGCTCCAGGGCTGCGTCAAGCTTACCGCGGCAGCGGCAGTCCAGGTCAAGGGTGTCCATGACAGCGCGCACGCGCGTCAGCAGCGGGGAGGGTTCGCATGGGGTGGCCGGGCCGGAAGCGCCGGCGATCTCGCGCAGGACAGGTTTCATCAACAGTCTCGGTTAGGTTCGGTGGAGGCGGTGTTTGCTTGTTCCCTCATGAAGACAGAGGACGGCCCTGGCTTCGTTGCCCTGGCGCAAAAACCCGAGATGCAAAAAGTCCGGGCCGGGCCCGGACTTTCCGTCGTTTGAAGCCGTTCCGGTCAATGACCGCCGGTCGACTGGGCCGACTTCTGCGGGTTGTAGTCCTTGAAGACCGTGGGGTTCTCGGGCCCCTCAACCTGCAGGATGCCGGCCAGACCGCGCTCGACGCGGCTCAGGGCATGGTCGACGAGGATGTAGTTGCCGGGAACCTCAACCTTGAAGTCCACCACGCTGGCGCCACCGGGCGGAGTAGTAATGGTCTGCACATCCTTCATCGGCGAGCTGAGCGAAGCCAATGGGTAAGCCTTGTCGAAGATCTCGCCGATCACGTGGAAGGACGAGGTGTAGTTCGGCCCACCTACGCCGAAGTAAATACGGACGGTCTCGCCGACCTTCGCCTTCAACGGGTTCTTCTTCAGGGCGTCCGCGCTGCCGTTGAAGATGAAGTACTCGGGACGTTCGCTGATCAGCTTCTCATAGCTTTCCCCTAAGTGCCCCTTCGTGCCGTGGGCTTGCTCGGTGTAGAGCTCACCCTGCATCACGTAGAACTCATGATCGACCTTCGGCAGACCTTCCTCCGGCTCCACCAGGATCAGGCCGTACATGCCGTTGGCAATGTGCTGGGCCACCATGGGAGTGGCGCAATGATAAACATACAGACCGGGGTTGAGCGCCTTGAACTCGAAGCCGCGGGTCTCGCCCGGAGCCGCCTCCGTGGCCTTGGCGCCACCGCCGGGGCCAGTGACCGCATGGAAGTCGACATTGTGCATCATGGCACTGTCTTCGGCGTTCTTCAGCTTGACCTCGACCGTGTCGCCGACCCGCACCCGGACGAAGGGACCGGGAACCTTGTTGTTGAAGGTCCAGTAGTGGTAGGTGGTGCCGTCATCGAGATGACCTGTCACTTCGGTGGTCTCGAAGTCGACCTTGACCCGCTGCGGGCCACGCTTGCCGATGGGACCAGGAAGATCGGAAGGCAGGCGCACCACGCTCACCGGGGCTGCCTCGGTCGCAACGTGGGCGTGCGTCGTGGCAGCCGCCACCTTGTCGCCTGCGTTGGCTGCGAGCGGGGCGCCGAGCCACGCCGCGGTGGCAAGGGCTAAAACAGCAGCGGTCGCAAGCAGCGGCCGGCGTCCCGGGATCTTCAGGGCCTTCATCTTCATCTCCTCTATGGGACCGCCTGGCGGATCGTTCTGGTCCGTCATCGGATGAAGACTTTGTACTCCTCAGCTTCCCAGCCTTATTTGCTGCAGCGCAAATATTTCGGCGAATACATTCGAAGGCACATTATTTTTGGCGAGCATCCCCAACGATTTGATGCAGATCAAATGATGTGTGCGCTGCGGTGGGAAAGCCGCCGGATCATATTGAGCAAGCGCAAGGAACCCCGGTGAGATTTCCTGTACGCCCCTTTGCATGAAGGGCGGACAGCCTCCCGGAGGATGGGCCGTCGATGTGAGGGTTTGCACCATGAAAGACGACCTGAGAGCGCGCTACGGCGAGGAGCGGCTTCCCCGCTACACGAGCTATCCGACGGCACCGCAGTTCTCCGACACCATCGGGCACGAGGCCTATGGGAACTGGCTGGCGTCCCTGCCGGCCGGGACGAGCACCTCGCTCTATCTCCACGTGCCGTTTTGCCGCTCCATGTGCTGGTACTGCGGGTGCCACACGACCATTACCCAGCGCGATGCGCCGATCGTGGATTATCTCGCTGTCCTGCGGCGTGAGATCGAACTCGTGACGGATCGCCTGAGTGGCCCTCTGACCGTGCGGCACGTACATTTCGGTGGCGGAACCCCAACCATTATGGAGCCCTCCGAGTTGCTCGACCTCATGGCCTTGATGCGGCAGGAATTCTCCCTTGATGAGGAAACCGAGGTCGCGGTGGAGATCGACCCACGCACCCTGACCAAGACGATGACGAAGACTCTGGGTGAGGCGGGCGTCACCCGCGCGAGCCTTGGCGTGCAGAGCTTCGACCCGGTGGTGCAGCGCGCTATCAACCGCATCCAGAGCGTCGAGCAAACGGCACGGGCCACGAACGGCTTGCGGGAGGCCGGCGTGCGCGGCATCAACTTCGACCTGATCTATGGCCTTCCGCACCAGACGGTGGAATCCTGTGTCGAGACCGTGCGCAAGAGCATTGAATTGCGCCCCGAGCGCTTTTCCGTCTTCGGCTATGCGCACATCCCGACGTTCAAGAAACATCAGCGCAGGATCGACGAGGCCGCATTGCCCGACGGCGCCGCCCGCTACGAGCAGGCGGAGGTCATCGCCGAGGCGCTCGTTGAAGCCGGTTACCGCCGAATCGGGCTCGACCACTATGCCTTGCCTGAGGACACGATGGTGAAGGCGCAAGTCGATGGCGTCCTGCATCGCAACTTCCAGGGCTACACGACCGATCCCAGCGACGTTCTGATTGGCTTCGGCGCCTCTGCCATCGGACGGCTGACGCAGGGCTATGCCCAGAACGAGGTGGTGCTGGGGCGCTATGCCGAGCGCATAGCGCGCGGGGAGCTAGCGACGGCGAAGGGGTATTCCCTCACGGCAGACGACCGCCTGAGGGCCGATCTAATCGAGCGGGTGATGTGCGACGTCAAGGTCGATGTGGCGGAGGTGTGCGGCCGGCACGGCGTGGCGCCTGAGACCATCCTGCAGGCGATCCCGCGGCTGAAGATGCTGGAGGGCGACGGTGTCATCCGGCTCGATGGCAACGTGCTGTCGCTGAATGATGACACCTGCTTCCTGGTGCGGAGCGTGGCGTCTGTATTCGATGCCTACCTCGGCCAGTCGGGCAGAACCCACAGCCGCGCGGTGTGATGGCAGCAACGAGCCCACAGGAGCCGAACCTCGGCCCGGCTCCTGTGGGCTCGTTTGTTTCGTTCCTGTCGGTGACGACCCTCAAGCCGCCACTGACGGGTTCGTCATGCGCAGGACCGCACCTGATAGACGTCCCCGGTCTTGGCATTCCGCTCTTCGTGAACCGGGCACTCATGCCAGCTGCGGTACTTGGGCGTCTGGCTTGCCTTCACGGGAGGGCAGGAGACCGGAACGGTGACGTATTCGTTGGTCAGATGGTTATAGGCATTTCTGTAGACGCACTCGGCGGAGGCGGGCCCGGCCGCGACAAGGAGCAGAGTGGTCAAAAGGGTTTTCATCGGCATGACTGTTGTCTCCTTCCGTTTTGAACGTTGATCTCAAGCAATGGCGGCGATGCCGTGTTGAGTTCTTTCACTCACCCCAAGGCGCTGGCGCAGCAGGATGCGCGGGGCAACGAGGTCAGCCAGCGTCACCTCGTCGAGCGAGGCGAAGAAGGCTTCCCTCGCTCGACCCATCGTGTGGGTGAGCAAGCAGGCGCCGCTCAGGATGCAGGTGGTTGGACCATCGCCCAGGCACTCCACCAAGGCGGTGTCGTCCTCCAGGGCGCGAACGACCTCTCCCATGCGGATGCTGGCGGCAGGCCGGGCGAGCTTCAGGCCACCGGTCCGTCCGCGCACGCCCGTCACGTAGCCGAGGCTGACCAGGGTCTGCGCCACCTTCATCAGGTGGTTGCGCGACAGCCCGTGCCGCGTGGCAAGCTCCTCGATGGTGACAAGACGCTCCTCCACGACCGCGAGGCTCATCAGCAGGCGCAGCGCAAAGTCGGTGTGCGACGTCAGCCTCATTAGAACTCCTCAAACATGCATTGAAAATACATCTTTTTGCGTCTAAGCAAAGGGGAATTCGTGAGGGGTCTTTTGGCATGAGTTCAACGACCGCGATTCCCCTGATCGAGCCGGCAAAGGGCGTGACAGAGGACATGATCCGGCATTTGGTCGAGACCTTCTACGACCGGGTTCTGCAGGATGAGGAATTAGGGCCGATTTTTCGCCAGGCCCTGTCACACCGCTGGAGCGAGCATCTGGCGATCATGGTCGACTTCTGGTCGTCCATCGCCCTGCGGACAGGGCGGTATCAGGGCAAACCGCAGGTGGCCCACAGGGGCATGGCCCTGTTGGAGGGGCACTTTGAGCGCTGGCTTGCCCTATTCGAGGCAACGGCTCGTGAGGTCTGCGAGCCTGATGTTGCGCAATTCTTCATCGACCGCGCACACCGCATCGCCGACAGCCTGCAGATCGGCCTCAACATTGGCCCGAAAGCCCTGCATCTGCCCAGCCGCGCTGCTGGAGACGGCGATCGCGGCTGAGGCTAGGTTCGCTGGTGCTTCCGCTTTCTACTGGACCATTCTACTGGACCAGGTGCCGGTAGATCGACGGCAGGGCGGAGGGGAGCTTCGCCACCTGGCCGACAATGGCATAGCCGCCACGCCCGAAGAGAGTCGGGAAATAGGACTGCGCCTCACGGTCCACCGTCACGCCGAACACGGTGACGCCGGCGCGGCGCGCCTCCATGACGGCCTTGCGCGTGTCCTCGATGCCGAAGCGGCCCTCATAAGAATCGATGTCGTTCGGCTTGCCGTCGGTGAGCACCAGCAGCAGCTTCTGCCGGTTTGGACGCTCCGCGAGTTTCGCCGTGGCGTGGCGGATACCTGCCCCGATGCGGGTGTAGTAGCCGGGCTTCAGCGCCGAGATGCGTCGTGCCACATTCTGGCTCATGGGCTCGTCGAAGTCCTTCACGGTCTCCACCCGCACCCAGGAGCGCCGCCGCGAGGTGAAGGTCAGGATGGAGTGCGAGTCGCCGCAGGCAGCCATTCCATGCGCCAGCACCATCAGTGCCTCCTTCTCCACGTCGAGCACGCGCCTGTTGTCAATCCAGGCATCGGTGGAGAGCGACACATCGACCAACAGCGTCACGGCGAGATCATGAGCCTGGCGCTTGCTGGTGAGGTGGACACGCTCCGTGCCAGAGCCGCCGGACAGCAGATCGCTGCGGGCGCGCACCAGCGCATCGATGTCGAGCTCTTCGCCGTCCGGCTGCGCCCGCAGGATCTCGTGCTTTGGCCTGAGCGCCTCGAACTGGCGGCGCACGCGCCGGATCATCCGGCGGGCCTCGTCATCCGCCTCCCAGGCCTCGCCCTGTTCGGAGGCAGGGGCTGCCAACACGCGGCAGTGGTTCGGCAGATAGGCTTTGCGGGTGTAGTCCCATTCCGGATAGGCCAGATCGGCCGTCAGGCTCGTCGTATCGACGGCCTCGGGCGGCAGGTCGAGGTCGAACTTGAGCTTGGTCGCCGGCTTGCCCTTGTGCTTGGAGAGCGGGATCTCCTCCATCCCGTCCAGAGCCTTTTCGGCGTTCTCGTCCTCATCATCGTCAGAGGGCCGGTTGACATTGACCATCTCCGCCATCGCCAGGATCTTCTCGAAGCGGTTCAGGATGAACGGGTCGCTGCGCTGGGCCTGATCCGCTTCACGCCGCGCGGCAAAGCGCTTGCGTGTATCAGACGCCGCGAGGTCGCTTGGACCGGCAGGCTCGTCGCTGTTGCGGCTGGCTGCTCCGGCTTCGCGGGCCCAGGTGTCGCCCCAGAGCGGGACAGGCAGGAAGGGCTGATAGCCGGCAGGGGCTTGGCGCGGCAGAGCCGCGTCGCCGGCCACCGTGTCCAAAAGGGCAGGCGGCGTTGCACCGTCATC
The DNA here is from genome assembly GCF_016892765.1 of Microvirga arvi. GTDB lineage: Bacteria > Pseudomonadota > Alphaproteobacteria > Rhizobiales > Beijerinckiaceae > Microvirga > Microvirga arvi. The sequence continues at coordinate 23,342 of NZ_JAFEMD010000043.1, read as the reverse complement.
CCCAAGGAGCGAGAGCACGATCTGCTCGATCCTGCTTTCCGCGGCCGGCAGGGGGCGCCGCGGCCGCGCCTCGCGCATGGCGGTGCAGAGCTCCTTGTACTGTTGTGTCAGCCCGGGGCACTCCGCCAGGACCGCGGCGACCGTCGCCTGCACCCGCCGGAGCACCAGAAGATCTCGGCGCAGCGGATCGGCTTCGGTGATCGCGCTTGTCGGCACATGGGCAAAATAGGCCGCCAGCCACAGGTAGAGCGAGCGGTTGAGCACGCTTGATGGGAACAGCTCGATCCGCGGCGGCAGGAACAGGGTGGCCGCGTCCCGTCCGGGCTGCTCCAGCCGCTCCTCGGTGACCCCGAGCCGCTGAAGAAAGTTCAGGCGGTGGGACGAGGCGCGCGCGGCGGTGCCGGCCAGCTGCACCCCGGGCTCGCCGCCAAGGCCGCGGAAGAATACGGCGAGATATCCGCGGACCTCATCAAGGGAGACGCCAAGCTCGGGGTAGCGTGGGTAGGTCGCCGCGCGGCCGACAAGCCGGTGCCAGAACTGGCCGACGGTTTCCTCAAGTTCCAGGAAGTCGAGCATGGCGTGTCTCCGGATCAGGCGAGCGTAGCGCAGGCTACCTCGGTCAGGGCTTGCTTGACGTCGAGGTCGTCAGTCAACGGCTCGATCATGGTGGCGAGCACGGCTTCTTCCGCCGGGACACCCGCCGCAATGAGGGACCCGCAGTAGACCAACAGGCGTGTGGACACACCTTCCTCCAGATCCTGCCCTTTGAGCGTGCGCAGGCGGCGGGCCAGCAGCAGAAGGGGACGCACCCGCTCCGCGGACAGGCCGCTTTCCGAGGCGACGACGGCGATCTCGTGGTCGAAGGGCAGGAAGTCGAATTCGATGGCCACGAAGCGTTGGCGCGTCGAGGGCTTCAGAGACTTGAGCAGGGTCTGGTAGCCCGGGTTGTAGGACACGACCAGCATGAAGGAGTCCGGCGCCTGCAGCTCCTCGCCCGTACGGTCGAGCGGCAGGATGCGGCGGTCGTCGGTGAGCGGGTGCAGCACCACGGTCACGTCCTTGCGCGCCTCCACGATCTCATCGAGATAGCAGATGCCGCCCTCGCGCACGGCGCGGGTGAGGGGGCCGTCCGCCCACACCGTGTCGCCGCCCTTGAGCAGGTAGCGGCCGGTAAGGTCGGCGGCGGTGAGATCGTCATGGCAGGAGACGGTATGAAGCGGCAGCCCGAGCTTTGATGCCATGTGGGCGACGAAGCGGGTCTTGCCGCAGCCGGTCGGACCCTTCAGGAGCAGCGGCAGGCGCTTGCTCCAGGCGAGCTCGAACAGGGAGCACTCATTTCCGGCCGGAACGTAGTAGGGCAGTTCGACCACAGGTTCGGGAACCGCTTGCAGGAGGGGCTTCATCGGTCAAATCCTTTGGGTGCAATGGGGAGGACGGGGCGGCCGTTCGGGGCCGCCCCGTCTATGCTCATTCGGCGGGCTGCAGGCCCTGCACCAGCCGCGGGGACTTCTCGCGTCCGGGGACGAACACCGCGTAGACGAACATCAGCGCCGAGATCAGCACGAACACGCCCGAGCCGAGGCGAATCCAGTAGAACAGGGCGAGCTGGTCCTGGACGTCCATGTACGACTGCCCGAGCACGCGTTGCAGGTGGACCTGGATGACGCCCGCGAAGGTGAGCGCGAAGGTCATCACCGACATGGCCGTGCACATGATCCAGAAGCTGACGATGCTGAGCATCTGGTTGTAGGGAGCGCGACCGAGGATCTGCGGCATGGCGTAGGCCATGACGGCGAGGTTGAGCATCACATAGGCGCCGAAGAAGGCGAGGTGCCCGTGAGCAGCGGTCACCTGCGTGCCATGGGTGTAGTAGTTCACCGACGACAGGGTGTGCAGGAAGCCCCACACGCCCGCGCCGAAGAAGGCCATCACCGAGCAGCCGATCGACCACAGCAGGGCCGCGCGGTTCGGGTGCTTGCGGCCCGCCTTCCAGGTCATCTGGAAGGTGAACACGACCATGGTGAAGAAGGGCGCGACTTCAAGGGTGGAGAACAGCGAGCCGATCCACTGCCAGTAGCCGGGCGCGCCGATCCAGTAGAAGTGGTGGCCCGTGCCAAGGATGCCGGAGAACAGGGCCATGCCAACGATGACATAGAGCCACTTCTCCACCACCTCGCGGTCGATGCCGTTGAGCTTGATCATCAGGAAGGCGAGCACGGAGGCCATGATCAGCTCCCACACGCCCTCGACCCAGAGATGCACGATGTACCACCAGTACATCTTGTCGACCGCAAGGTTGATCGGGTTGTAAAAGGCGAACAGGAAGAAGATCGCCACGCCCCACAACCCGAAGAGCAGGATGTTGGTGACGACGGTCTTGCGCCCTTTAAGAGCCGTCATGGTGATGTTGAACAGGAACATCAGGCACACGACGACGATGCCGACCTTGATGACGAAGGGCTGCTCCAGGAACTCGCGGCCTTCGTGGATCTTGAACATGTACCCGACCACCGCGACGCCGGCTGCGCCAAAAAACATCCAGAACTGGATCTTCGCGAGAAGCGGGCTGAAGAGCTCGGTCTCGGTTTCTTCCGGAACCAGGTAGTAGGTTGCTCCCATGAAGCCGATCAGCAGCCACACAATCAGCGCGTTGGTGTGGATCATCCTGACGACGTTGAACGGCAGCAGTTCGGAGAGCGTATTGGGCAGGACATAGATCGTGCCGGCGAGAACGCCGAACAGGACCTGGGCGATGAACAGGGCCAGGGCTCCATAGAAGTAGAGCAGGGCCACCTTTTGCGTTTGGTATTTCATGATATCGGCCCCCTTAGCCGGCGTTGTTCGGCGGCCAGTTCTGGGTCTTGATGCGGCTGGTCCATTCCAAGAAATCAGCGAGGTCGTTGAGTTCCTGGTCGGTCAGGTTGAACTGCGGCATCTGCCGCCGTCCTTCGATGCCGGTCGGCTGTGCGGCCATCCAGGCCTTGAGCGTCTCGCGGGCTCCCGCAGGGTCTTCCTTGCCGCCGTAGCGAACCCAGACGTTGCCGAGCTCGGGGGCGAAGTAGGCTCCCTCGCCGAGGATGGAGTGGCAGTTGATGCAGGAGTTCCTCTCCCACACGTGCTTGCCGCGGGCGACGGAGGCATTCAGCGTCGACACATCGGTCGACGTGGTGTTCATGTAATAGTGACTGTGGGCGGTCAGGCCAACGAAGATAGCGAAGAAGAAGAACGAGCCCCCGTAGAACACGTTTCTCGCCGCCGATTTGGTGAGGACTTCAGCCATCACACGATCCTTTCTGTTGTGGCAGTGGAGAACAGGTGCGGCTCACGCCGCAGGCGCATGCCAATGGTGGCGGACTCCGCGAACGGATGGCCGAGTGATCGGTGCTGGACATGCCGATGGGCCTTGGGTTGCATCAGGCACCGGATGGTGCGCTCCCGTCCCTGATGACAGGAGCAGCAGCGCCGCTCTTTGCTCTGGAGCAAGCCCCGTAACGAAAGGTCGTTTATCCGCGCAGCAAGGACAGAGCGGTGGCGGCCCACGGGATGACAGTGACCAGCCCAAGCCAGCAGAGAAACAGGGTCTGCCAACCGGCCGGCACGCGACGGAGCTTGAGGAAGTCCATCAGCATCCAGCGCCCCTTGGCGAAGGCGGCAGTCAGGATCAGCGCGTTTGCCGCCAGTCCAGTCCAGCCGGAACCGCCTGCGCCGAGGCTGAGAAGGGTGAGCAGGACAAGGAGGCCCCAGGCGCGAGTGACCTGGCGCGCGGCGGTCTGTGTCATCGAGCTATCCAATCAGGTAAATAAGCGGGTACATGACGACCCAGACCAGATCGACCATGTGCCAGAAGGCGGTGCCGGTCTTCAGGTTCTCCAGGCTGTCCGAAAATGTGACGGCGACGAGGATGACGATGCCCAGCAGCACATGAAGGAGGTGGAAGCCGGTCAGCAGGAAGTAGAGCGTGAAGAAGGTGTCAGTCTCCAGGCCGATGCCTGCTTGGGCTTTCGTAATGTACTCGGTGATTTTAATGGCGATGAAGACGATGCCCAACGCCATGGCCCCTCCGAGAAGGAGCCGCGCCGCACCGCGGCGGCCGACGGACCGAGCCTCGACCGCCAGGGCAGCGAGCCAGCCGCTGGTGATCAGGACAAGGGTGTTGATGCCACCAAGAGTTGGGTCGAGTTGCACCTGGCCCGCCGCGAAGAGATCATGGTGAACGGCTCCTGCGATGGCGAACGTCAGGAAGAGCAGCCCGAAGGTCACGACTTCGGTCAGGATGAGCACCCACATCATCGGGTGTCCGGGCAGGTCCGAGAGGGCGCCCCAGGAGCGATCTTCTTGCGCAAGATTCATTGCTTGTCCACGATAACAAGTTGGCCGATGACGCCTCCTACCGCTCGCTGTCGCATTCTTCGTTGCGATGGCACAAACAACTCTCCCGCATTCTCGGCCATAGAGAGGCCACACGAATTCAGGAGATCCGTCACATGAGCGATGCCCAGGTTGGTTTGGTGATGGCGACGCCGCTGATCGTCATCTTCGCCGTCATGCTGTACCGGATGGGGGTGCTGCGCCCGACCGGGACGATCACGGCGGTGACCATGTCGGTCGTGATCGCGGCCGTCCTGTTCCTCACGCAGTAAAGTCCCCGCGGCGGCCAGCCGGGACCCGCTCCCGCCGTCTGGCAGGGCTATCCCATGGCCGCAAGGCCGGCGAGGGGATCCGCGCCGATCAGAAGCGCATGACCCTGCAGCACGAACCAGATATAGACAGCGGCAGCGATCAGCGCTGGCAGGATTAGAGAGCGCAGCGCGTGCCACCGGGCTCGCCCCGAGAGGACCGCCGCGAAGGGGAGGATGGAGGTTCCGGCCGCCAGCTCCCGCCAGCGCTCCGGACCAAGGCGCTTGCGTGCCTTGACGTCGAGCAGGACGAACCCGAGCAGGGAGAACAGAACCATCGCACTGAACAGCAGGAGCGCGACCACGGTACCATTCGGTGGGATGTGGGCCACCGCCCAGATCAGGAAGGCCCATAGGACTGGGTGCCGCGTGACGGCCGTGACCGGCCCAGGCTCCGCGCCGCTGCGAAGGGAAATTGAGAGGGGATTGGCTGCCATGAGGCCAGCGACGAACAGGAACGCCGCGACCGGCATGGCGATGAACGGGACGTGCCACTGCCACGGGGCCGGATCCCAGAGCCACACGGTGTCAGCGCGCTGGGCGGCCACGATCAGCCAGCCCAGAAGGACGAGAGACAGGATTGAGTACGCGATCAGATAGGTTGATCGCCCCATCGCGTCGATCAACCGCGCGCGCAAACCTGGGCTCGCCGGAATGACGTGGGCCGCCACGAAAACCGCCAATGCGCCATAGAACTCAATCATCGTGAATGCCGTCCGATGGATGCGCGGGCAACGGAGGGGAGGTTGTGCAGGTGCCAACTGGCGACAACGGCACCTTGCAAAGATGGGGGCGGAGCCGCCGCGGCCCCGCCTATGTCAGTCGCCGGGCTCCCTCAGGCGGCGCGGCTGATGCGGACCCGCCAGAGCTCGGGACCCTCCTCCTGGTAATCCCAGCCGAACTCGCCCGGCCGCTCGACATTGAACTGGTAGAACAGAGGCCGGGGATCGTGGTCGTTGACCAGCAGGAAGGCCTCGCCGGGGGCAAGCTGATCGAAGGTGTTGAAGATCAGGGGATGGCGCATCCGCGGCATGATCTGGCGGACGTCGATGACGGTTTCAGTGACGTTGCAGCTGCACATCAGGCTATGGTCCTTGGTGCGCGGCCGAGAAGCTCCTGGCCGCGGGCGGTGATGAAGTCGGGAGTCCAGACAGGATCCCAGACCAGACGAACGTCAATGCGGGGAGCGTCCTGAAACCGATGCGCCAGACGCTCGCGCGCCTCCTCCATGATCATTTCGCCCAAGGGACAGGCGCGGGTGGTGAGGGTGAGCGCGACCTCGACGGCCTCGGGCGTCCGGCGAGTCTGATAGACCAAGCCAAGATCCACGACGCTAAGGCCGATCTCCGGATCCAGAACATCCGTCAGACAATCCAGGACATCAGGATCCAGGGCGTGCTGCCGCTTGGAATTGTCGCTCATCGGCTCTCCTCTTCCGCTCGCATCGACGGCAGGACCTTGGCCGATTGAAGCCCCGTCATCTTTGCCCTGCAGCAAACAAAACAACGATTGTTGGGCCTCATCATTCGTCTCCTTGTCGTCGCGCAAAGAACGGCGAAGGGAACTCGGTAAGTTGAGGCATCTCAATTGCATCATCACTTTGGAGGCCGTCATGCCTGTTGAAGTCACCCAGCTCGTCGACGATGTCATGCGACAGTGCCCTGCCACGATCCGGGTCTTTCTGAATCACAAGATGCGTTGCGTCGGCTGCCCGATTGCCTGCTTCCACACGGTTGACGATGCGTGCCGGGAGCATGGGGTCGACCGTGCGAAGTTCCTGGCGGATCTGCGCGCGGTTGCCACCAAGGAGTCGGCTTCCGCGTCAACGGTGGAGCCTGAGCTTGTCACGGCCCGCTGGCCTGCGGTTCCGTGACGGGGCGCCGCATTCCGTCACGGGGTGAGGTGTTTCCCGAACCGTCAGCTCTCCGCCAGCAGGAAGAGCTTGTGGGGATCGCGGACCGTGATGCGCTGGCGTCCGCCCGTGACGAGACCCTGCTCCTCCCAACTGCTCAGGATGCGGCTCACCGTGTGGAGCGTTGTTCCCGTCATCTCGGCGATGTCTTGCCGTGAGATCGGGAAATCGATCTGAACACCTTGCTCGACCTGCCGGCCCGCTTGACGGGCAAGACGCAGCAGCGCATGCGCGACGCGTTTTTCGACCTGCTCCGTCGAAATCTCGACGACACGTGTGTGCGCGTCCTGCAGCCGGCCCCCCATCGTCTGCAGCGTGTTGACCGCAAGCGACGGGTGCTTTGCGACGAGGCGTGGCCAGACAACCGCCGGCCAGACCAGCGCGATGCTGTCCACGATGGCCAGGGCCGTTGCGGGATAGGTTGCGCGGCCCATGGCCATGGCGATCCCGAAGATCTCACCGGGCGTCACAAACCGGACCACAACCTGCTGCCCGTCGGAGGTCACCTTGATGACGCGCAGATGCCCATGAAGAAGAATGAAGAAGGACTGCGCCTCCTCATCCTGCTGGAACACGGCCGTCCCTTTCGGATAGCGGATGGGCTGTGCCTCCCGCAGGATCTCATCGAGATCGCTCGCCGGGAAGCCTGCGAACATGGGCAGACCGGCCACCAGGGATTTATCCAAGCTCGGCATCAGAAAATTCCAGTTTTGCCCTAAGGGATGGAATGAGGGCGCATACGATTCATACAAGAACAGACAGCCAGACGTCATCCTCCAGACCGTAGCTTGTTGCCTCACCCGATGAAGGTTGTGTGCCAATGTTTGCGCCAAAAGGGGTGTAGACACTTCCACAGGTCGGGCCACAATTGCCCGTCCGCGAGCACAACAACAAAGCCCGACCTGTGGCCCACGGCGGAGCACGCCTGCCCTCGATCCGGGCTGGCAGAGGGCCGAGTTGATCTCAGTCTGTCTTTGAGGATGGCGGTTACCGAAGAGGGCGTGGAGACCCGCCGGCAGTTGAATCGCCTGCAGTTGAATCGCCTGCAGGCGCGAGGCCGCGACGAGGCCCAGAGCTATTTCTTCAGCAGGCCCGTTCCGGCCGGGGAGATCGACGTCTGCCTGGCACGTCTGGAAGCGGTTCGGATGTGGTGGTCCGAGCCGGTCTCCCGCCGGACTAGGTTGAGCTCGCCTCAGCGGGATATCACCCAAGCCCGCCCCACGGCTCGGCCAGAGCGTCGATGTTCAGGTTGAGCAGGTCGATGGCGCGGCGCGCCGTATGTTCAATGATGTCCATGACCGACTGGGGCCTGCGGTAGTAGGCGGGAACCGGGGGCGCGATGATGGCTCCAATCTCGGTTGCCGCAGCCATCATGCGGATGTGGCCAAGGTGCAGCGGGGTCTCGCGCGTCAGCAGGACAAGCTGGCGGCGTTCCTTCAGGTGAACGTCCGCCGCACGTGCAAGAAGGTTGTCTGCCGAACTGCTCGCAATCGCCGACAGGGTCCGCATTGAGCAGGGCGCCACGATCATGCCCGCTGTTCGGAATGAGCCGCTCGCAATGGTCGCGCCGACGTCATCGATGGAATGGCGAAAGGAGACGAGCGCCTCGACCCGACGGAGCGCATCAGGGCCGACTTCATGGCCTATCGTGCGTTCTCCACTGTGGGAGACGACCAGATGGGTCTCGCAGCCTGCCGCTGCGAGGAGATCGACGATCCGGATCCCGAGTATGGCGCCCGATGCGCCGCTGATGCCGATCACGACCCGGGGCATTGTTCTCATGCGACGCTCCTCAAGGGGGCTCGATCAAGCCCGAGTTTGCTCCAGATCGTGTCGAGCCGGGCCTCGACGGTGGGATCCATCTGGAGAACCACCCCCCATTCGCGGTCAGTCTCGGATCCGATCTTGTTTGTGGCATCAATGCCGAGCTTGCCGCCCAGACCAGCGCGAGGCGACGCAAAGTCCAAATAATCGATGGGCGTGTCGCTGATCGTGACGAGATCGCGGGAAGGGTCCGAGCGGGTCGCGACGGCCCACATCACGTCGTCCCAGGAGCGCACGTCGATGTCCTCGTTCACCAGGATGAGGAGCTTCGTATAGGTGAACTGCGGAAGAAGCGACCACAGACCCAGCATCACACGGCGGGCTTGCCCCGCGTAGCGCTTTGCGATGGACACAACCGCAATCCGGTACGAGCAGGCCTCCGGCGGCAGCCAGACATCCCGAACCTCCGGAAACTGGCGCTTCAGAAGCGGAACGAACAGCTCGTTGAGCGCCTCGCCGATGCGCGACGGCTCGTCCGGCGCGCGCCCGGTGAAGGTCGAAAGATAGATCGGGTTCGGGCGCATGGTGATCGCCGTCACGTGCATGACCGGAAAGGGCTCGACGGCGTTGTAGTAGCCGGTGTGATCGCCGAAGGGGCCTTCGGGTGCGGTTTCGTCGGCGGACACGAATCCTTCGATGACGATCTCCGCCTCCGCAGGCACGACGAGGGGCACGCTTGCGCACGGCATAAGCTTGGGGCGCTGACCCCTCAGGAGGCCCGAGAAGCGCAGCTCGGACAGGGTCTCCGGGAGAGGCAGGACAGCCGAGAGGATGGTGGACGGGTCTGCGCCGATCACGACCGCCACTGGCATTGGCTTGCCAAGGGCTTTCCAGCAGTGATGATGGCGGGCTCCGCCGCGGTGCGCGAGCCAGCGCATGATGGCCCGGTCACGCCCGAGCACCTGCATGCGGTAGACGCCGACATTGTAGTCGTCCACGCTTGTGCTATCCGGCGGGCACGTGACCACCAGCGGCCACGTGATGAGCGGCGCCGGCTCGCCTGGCCAGCAGATCTGGACGGGAAGCCGTCCCAGATCGACGGCATCTCCCAACAGCACGGTCCGCCCTCCGGCGCCGGTCGCCTTAGGGCGCATGGAAAGGGCCGCCCGTGCCAGGGGGAGCTTGCTCCAGGCATCTGTCAGGCTCTGCGGCGGACGGGGCTCGCGCAGTTCGGCCAGCGCTTCGCCAAGCTCCCGCAGGCCATTGGGTTGCACGCCGAGGCCCCAAGCGACACGCTCGACGGTTCCAAACAGGTTCACCAGGATTGGCATGTCCGCTACCTGTCCATCCGGCTGCAACGGCTGCTCAAACAGAAGGGCCGGACCACCTTCCTGAAGCACCCGCCGGTGGATCTCGGTGATCTCGTGCGCCACCGAGACAGGTTCCCGAATCCGCACGAGCTGGCCTCTTGCCTCAAGGAAGGCGACGAAGTCCCAAAGGTCGGAGAAGAAGGGCAGGTCACGGCGCGGCATGGATATCCTCAATGCGGGAGCCACGTCATTCAAGCAGGGGAGTGCGCCTGTCTTTGTTCCAGCGCAAACACAAGCTTGGCAGCTCGTGGTAGGGCGGCTTCAAGGATGCTTCCATGACGCCATCGCACACCTCTACCGCGGCCTTCCCGGCCTTTGTTTCCGCTGCCCTGCGGCCTCTTCCCTTAGGGCCACTCCAGCTGTTCCTATCGGCTGTGCTGCGCCGGATCGTGCGCCACCACCCGCGCATCTTTGACCGCCTCGGTGCGCATGCAGGAAAACGCTACGGCCTCGCCCCATCCGATCTGCCGTTCGCCTTCGTACTGCACACGGCGCCGCACGCCCCGCGGATCGTTGTTGTGCGCTCCCTGCCGGAGCGACTCGATGCCAGGATCGCCGGCCCGCTTCGTGCCCTGATCGGCATGGCCGACGGCTCCTTTGACGGCGACGCGCTGTTCTTCTCCCGGACCATCGCGGTTGAGGGAAACATCGAGGCCGTGCTGGCGCTCCGGAATGCCGTCGACGATGCCGGCGTCGACGTCCTGAGGGAGGGAGCGGCCGTGCTCGGCCCACTGGGCCAATTCGGCGAAGCCCTGATGCGGCATCAGCGAAACCGGAGCACCGCCGACCGTCCTGGCAGCACGGCTTCGGGATCAGGTGAGGCTTCGTCATGGAACTGATTTGCCCGGCCGGCACGCCGTCCTCGTTGCGCACAGCCGTCGATGCTGGAGCGGATGCCGTCTATTGCGGCTTCCGCAACGAGACCAATGCCCGAAACTTTCCTGGGCTGAACTTCAGCCCGGAGGAACTCGCGGAAGGGGTGACCTATGCGCATCGGCGCGGCGCGAAGGTGCTAGTGGCGATCAATACGTTTCCCCGCGCTGGAGCCATCGGCCTCTGGCATCAGGCTGTCGATGATGCCGTCAAAGCCGGCGCCGCTGCGCTCATCCTCTGTGACATTGGATTGATGGCTTACACGGCGGAGCACTATCCTGGCACACGCCTGCATGTCTCTGTCCAAGCGGCGGCGGCCAACGTCGACGCGATCCGCTTCTATGTGGAGCGGTTCAATGCCAAGCGGGTTGTGCTGCCGCGCGTGCTGAGCGTGCCGGAGATTGCTGCGATCACGCGCGGCACGGCCTGCGAGGTCGAGGTCTTCGTATTCGGAGGCTTGTGCGTGATGGCGGAGGGACGCTGCTCCCTCTCATCCTACGCGACCGGCCTGTCGCCGAACATGAACGGCGTCTGCTCGCCGGCCAGCCATGTCGCCTATGAGGAGCAGCACGGCACGATCACGTCCCGTCTCGGCGGCTTCACCATCAACAAGTTCGGGAGTGGCGAGCCGGCGGCGTACCCTACCCTGTGCAAGGGACGCTTCAGGACAGATTTGTCGACTGGCTACATCTTTGAGGACCCGGTCAGCCTCGATGCCGCGACGCTCCTGCCGGGCCTGCGGGACGCGGGCGTGACGGCGCTGAAGATCGAGGGGCGGCAGCGCAGCCGCGCCTACATTGAGAACGTGGTGCGCTCCTTCCGTGAGGCCTTGTCTGCGCTGGACGAGGGGCGCCCCATCCCGGCCGGCATGCTCCGGCCGCTAAGCGAAGGGCAGAGCAACACGTTGGGCGCCTATCGCAAGACCTGGCGATGACCCGGCAAGGAGAACGACATGAAGCTGACACTCGGGCCGGTCCTGTACAACTGGGAGCCTTCCGTCTGGCGCGACTTCTATTTCCGCATTGCCGACGAGGCTCCGGTCGACATCGTCTGTGTCGGTGAGGTTGTGTGCTCGAAGCGGCTTCCGTTCTTCCAAGACCTGGTGCCGGAGGTGGTGGAGCGCCTCGCCGCGGCGGGCAAGGAGGTGCTGCTGAGCTCGCAGGCTCTGATCACCCTGGAACGGGAACGCCGGCAGACAGCCTCCCTCGCGCGAGAGGCGGACCTCCTCGTCGAGGCCAATGACGTCACTGCCCTTGCCCATCTGGTCGGCCGTCCGCACGCGGTCGGGCCCTACGTCAACGTCTACAACGAATCGACCCTGGCCTGGCTGGCGGGCAACGGCGCGCGGCGCGTCTGCCTGCCTCCCGAACTGCCTGCAAGCTCCATAGCAGCCCTGGCGAAGGCGTGCTCCGATGTTCAACTGGAGGTCTGGTCATTCGGACGCGTGCCGCTCGCAATCTCCGCCCGCTGCTATCACGCCCGCCTTCACAAGCTCACGAAGGACAATTGCCAGTTCGTCTGCGGCAAGGATCCTGACGGGCTGCCGACCGACACCCTGGACGGGCAGGCGTTCCTGTCCGTAAACGGCGTTCAGACGCTCTCCTCGACCTACGCCAATCTAATCGGGAGTCTTCCGGATCTGGCGGCGATGGGCGTCGCTGCCTGTCGCCTCTCGCCGCAGACCTGCGACATGATCGCTGTTGCCGGCGCGTTCCGCGGCGTCGCCGATGGAATGCTCGATCCTGCGGAGGGTCAACATGCTCTCGACCTGATCTGCGCAGAAGCATCCTTCTCCAATGGGTTCTTCAGTGGCACCGCCGGTGCGCACCACACGGCAGCCGCTGCTGTTTAATGGCCTCCCCTTCGAAACGCTACGGGGCGTGATCAACATGCGGAAGGTCTGGAAACCTGAACGGATCCATTAACCCTCCGGGTGAACCCACCGTTCCCTGAGCCCGAGTCCTGAGAAGCCACCATTTGAGGCAGTTGGTTGACAAGAATCTCCAGCGAGGGATCTGTGGGACGCGAGAGCGAAAAAGAAGGACCGGAAGTGTGGGGCGGCCAAACGTCTCGAGCCGCCTTTGTGCTTGCATGCATGTCAGCCATCAGGGCCATGGCAGCAGGTGCCGGTGATCCAAGCTGGCATCTTCGAGAGTTGTTGGTGATCTTCGTTCCGATCCTTCTGATCGGCTTCTTGTCTGTGGCGCTTCCGCGCTGGACCAAGCGCACCATTGCACCTCGTGGAAGCCTTGAAGTCCTGCTCGCCTGCCACGCAGCAGCCTTCATCTTTGGGTTTTTCGCCCCGGAAGCCAGTCTTCTGCTCCACGCCATTGGCGCCTGCTCGGCAGTGGCAATCGTTATGCATCACTCAAGAGGTTCGAGAGCCGCCAGCACCACGTACATCACCGCCTTGATCGGCATCCACGCTGTTGCCGGATTCGTGCTGGCATGCGTACCGGGCTGGAACCCTGCGTTCACCAGAATCTGCCTTTCTGCCGTTGTACTGCTCTGCCTGGAGGTGGGGGGCAGGATTGCGGCAGCCCTCATGGGTGCAGCCTTCCAACGCGAGGGATTGGAGCCTCCAAAGTCGACCGTTGCAGGCCTCTTGCTGAGCCACCGACTTTCTGCCATCGCTGCGGTCACGCTGTGGTCGGTGGGCTTGCCATCCTCGATTCCGGCGTGCATCGCAGGGTTACTAGGGATTATCCGCCTGATCCTGCTCCGACCCTGGAAGGTCCATCCGGTGGCAGGGGTAATCGCAGTTCTTGCGGGAGTTGCCTGTCTGAATGCCGGGTTCCTGGGCCTGGCTGTATCCCTGGTGACGGGTTACCCATTGCCTGATGCCGCGGTCATCCACGTATGGTCTGTTGGCGGTCTCGGAATGACGGCAGTAGCCGTTATGACCAGCGTCACACGCAAACGTGCCAAGATACCGTTCCGGCCAGCACTGCTGGCCAGCCTTGCTTATGCTTGGATTGCAGCAGCAGTGGTCTTGCGGCTTTTTGCCATCACGCTGGACGGGAGCAGCCAAGAGATCCTGCTTGCTGCGCGGCTTGGCTGGATTTGTGCGTTTTCATGCTGCGCGATCTTTGTCGAGGTCGGCTCACGCAGGGGCCAGTGGAGGAACGCGAGAGAGCGGTTCCAGACTCCGTAGAGATCGGCTGCACGGATGGAGTCGAAAACCAGTTGATGTCGTTGTCTCTGGTCTTGTCACACCACACGCCCATTGTCACACGATTGCTGGGCAACCGGTTCCCCGCGCCGCCTTCGTTTCCACCGTTCGACGCTGATCCAGAGGGTGCCGGGATTTCAGCCGCTCTGCTGAAACTAATGCTGCCGAGTTTGTTCCAGAGCAAAGTCGTGGCGCTAGCCTGTGGCAGCATCGTCGAACAGCATGGAGGCTCCCATGGGTTTGATGACCACGATCATACGCTGGCGGTCCAACCGAAAGGCTGGCCACGAACTGACCTCTCTTGATGCGGATGAGCTTGGGGCGCTGGCCCGGGACGTCGGGCTTTCCCCGGACCTATTGACCCGCCTGACCGCGCGCGGCGCCGGTGGTGGCGGGGAATTGCCGCGGCTCCTGCGCGCCGGCGGCCTCGTCCCCGAGAGGATCGGGCGCACGCATCCGGACGTCATGCGCGACATGAGCATCGTCTGTGCCGGCTGCTTGGTTGCCCGGCGCTGCCGGCGCGATCTCGACCGCGGGTGGGCGCCCGTGGTGCAGCGCTACTGCCCCAACACCGAAACCATCAAGGCCCTGCAGGCGGAACGGTGCCACGTCGTCTCCTGATGCAGCCGCTTTAGATCCTGTGCGCAAGCTTCATCACTGTCTCGGGTATGGGAGCATCACGCTGGCCGTGCTCGGCCTGGTCCTGCCGCTCCTGCCCACGACGCCGTTCCTGCTGCTCGCCGTCTGGTGCTTTGCCCGCTCCGATCCGGAGCGGGCCGAGCGGCTTTGCCGCCACCCGAGGTTCGGATCCCTGCTCCTGAACTGGCGCGACGAGGGAGCCATCCCGCTTCCCGCGAAGGCGGCGGCCGTCGGCGCGCTTGGTCTCTCCTACGCAACGATCCTGTGGTCCACGGACAGCAGGCCCCTGCACCTGATCCTGGCTCTCATCATGGGCGGTGTCGCGCTCTACTTGGTCACGCGCCCACGGCCCAGCCGGGCATGACGGATGCGGCCCGGGCCCGTCGGCTGCGGCTGAATGGCATGGCCTCTCCGCCTCTCCAAAGCCTTTGAGGGCAAGGTGCTTGCGCTCGGTCAAATTCAGGTCGCCGCGCCGGTGCTACAGAAGGGCGTGACTGCAAGCCTGGAGACCTGACGCATGACCCGCAAGCAAAGGCGCCTTACCCTGATCGGGACTGGATTGGCCACGATTGCCGCCGCGCTCGGCCTCGTTTCCTTCGCCATGCGCGACACCATCGTGTTCTTCCACACGCCGACAGAGGTTCAGGCCAAGGGCGTTGCGCCCGGCGTCCGCTTCCGCCTCGGCGGCCTGGTGCAGGAGGCCTCGGTCCAACGGGGCAGGGATCAGGTCATCGCCTTCAGGATCGAGGATGCCAACGGAGCGGTGGGCGTGCAGTATCGAGGCCTTCTGCCCGACCTGTTCCGCGAGGGGCAGGGTGTCGTCGCCGAGGGCATGCTCGATCCGGCCGGGACCTTCAAGGCCGACACCGTGCTCGCCAAGCATGACGAGAACTACATGCCGCGCGAGGTGGTGGACGCCTTGAAGAGCCAGGGCCGTTGGCAGGGAGAGGATCCGGGCGGGACCGGATCGCCCTAGCGCGCTATTTCCCTGTGAACCCGCCATCCTCGGACACCTGATGAAACATCTGCCCATGCGATTTCGTCGTCCCCGCCGCGCAACCTTGCCTTTTCTGGTGATCACGGTCGCCCTCGACCTGTTGGCGTTCGGCATCATCATCCCGGTCCTGCCGCGCCTGGTGCAGGACTTCCTTGGCGGCGAGGCCGTCAGCGCTGCGCAGGTGTACGGACTGTTCGGCCTAACCTGGGCCGTGATGCAGTTCTTTGGCGCACCGGTCCTGGGGGCGCTGTCCGACGCGGTCGGGCGCCGTCCCGTCATCCTGCTGTCCAACCTGGCGCTCGGTTTCGACTACCTGCTCATGGCCGTCGCTCCCGGCGTGGGCTGGCTCCTGGTCGGGCGCGCCGTTGGCGGCCTGGCCTCGTCGAGCTTCACCGCCGCCTTCGCCTATGTCGCCGACATCACCGACGCAGACCGCCGCGCGGCCGGATTCGGCGTGATCGGCGCGGCCTTCGCCTTTGGCTTCATCGCCGGGCCGGCCCTTGGCGGCATGCTCGGTGCCGTAGACCTGCGGCTTCCGTTCTGGATCGCGGCGGGGCTGTGTCTGGCTAACGCGCTGTACGGCGTCTTTGTCCTGCCGGAGTCGCTGCCACAGGAGCGGCGCACGCCGTTCACCTGGAGCAAGGCGAATCCCGTGGCCGCCCTGCGGCTGCTGCGCTCGAACACGGAGGTGTTCCGGGTTTCCGCAGTGCTGTTCCTTTCCAACCTGGCGCACGAGGTCTTCCCGGCGGTGTTCGTACTCTATGCCGGCCACCGCTACGGGTGGGACCAGGTCACCATCGGCCTCTCGCTGGCGGCTGTCGGCATCGCCTCAGCCGTGGTGCAGGGCGGGCTCGTGCGCCGTGTCGTGCCGCGACTGGGCGAGCGGCCGACCATGGTGGCGGGCCTCGCCTGTGGCGCCGCCGGCTCCCTGCTCTTCGGCCTTGCCCCGAGCGGGGGCTGGATCTGGCTGGCCATCCCCGTGACGGCGCTGTGGGGCCTGTTCGGCCCCGCGGCCCAAAGCGAGATGACCCAGCGGATCGCGGCCTCGGAGCAGGGGCGGCTGCAGGGCGCCCTCAACAGCCTGCGCGGGGTGAGCGGCCTTGTCGGTCCGGTTCTGTTCACCACGAGCTTCGCCATGGGGGCGTCCCACCCCGGTCCGTCCCTCGCCTGGGGCGCCCCGTTCTTCGTGGCCGCGATCCTTCTCCTGCTGGCTCTCGCCGCCGTTGCGCCGGCCATCCTTGGCCGAGGGCTTCCAGAACTAAAGGCGGCTCCGCGGGTGGCTGGCCATTTCGGCGAGTGACCACCGCTCGCCCGGCACCACACGTAAACGCACGCTTGTTTGTCGTGGAGCAAAGCAGCGCGCCACCGGCGGTGCGACAAGCGTGCATTGTCCGCTTCGGAGCCTGCCGATGATCGCTTCGTTCCACCGTTCCCTTCTGCGCGCTCTCGGTCAGGGACTCGCCGCCCTGGCGCTGCTGGCCGGGATGGCCCTGATGGCCCTTGCCGCGGGCCTGGCGCTCCTCGGGGCCATGATCGGGCTTCCGATTGCTATCGGCCTCATGGCGGTGCGGCAGCGCCTTCGGGGCGGGTCCGAACCGCCCATCGCGGGTACTTTGCACCGGGCGTGACGCGGCCAGGACAAGCACCCGCTTCAGCGGCAAACAGCACCCACACCCTTCCTGGCATCAGATATATTCATGAGCAACAGCCCACAGCTTGACTGGGATCCACGGTCCCCGGCCGTTTTTGATGACCAGATCGCCGCCTACGACCGCATGCGCGGCCACTGTCCGGTCGCCCGCAGCGATTATCTGCACTGGTCCGTGTTCGGGCACGCGGACGTGCTGCGGGTGCTGGAGGACCACGACACCTTCAGCAACGCCGTCTCCCTCCACCCCTCCGTGCCCAACGGCATGGATCCGCCTGAGCACACTGCGTACCGGGCGCTCATCGAGCCGTATTTCGCGCCGGAGCGGGTGCGGGCATTCGAGCCAGCCTGCCGGGGCATTGCCGCCGACTTGGTGGACCGCCTGCCGACCAGCGGCGAGGTCGAGCTGATGGGCGACTTCGCCCACGACCTCGCTCTGCGGATCCAATGCGCCTTCATGGGCTGGCCGGCGGAGCTGCATGAACCGCTGCGGCAATGGATCCGCCGCAACCATGAGGCGACGCTCTCCGGCGACCGGGCCGCCACCGCGGCCGTGGCGCTGGAGTTCGACGGCTTTGTCCGGGATCTGCTGGACGCGCGCCGCACAGCCGGGGATGCCGCGCCCGATGACGTCACCACCCGCCTGCTTGCTGAGCGGATTTGGGATCGGCCGCTGACCGCCGAAGAGATCGTCAGCATCGTGCGTAACTGGACGGTGGGCGAGCTGGGCACCATCGCGGCCAGCGTCGGGATCCTGGCGCACTACCTGGCCACCCGTCCCGACCTGCAGTGGCGCCTCCGAGAGGACGTGCCGCTGCTGCCTGCTGCGATTGACGAGATCCTGCGCATCCATGCCCCGCTGATCGCCAACCGCCGGATGACGACCCGGGCGGTGGAGATCGGGGGCCGCCGGCTAGAGGCGGGGGCGCGCATCAGCCTGATCTGGGCCTCGGCCAACCGCGACGAGGCCGTCTTCGGCGATCCGGACGCGTTCCGGCTCGACCGTGACCCGGCGCTCAACCTGCTCTACGGCGCCGGCATCCATGTCTGCCCGGGAGCGGAGCTGGCCCGGCTGGAGCTGCGAGTGGTCATGGAGGAACTCCTGGCCCGCACGCGTGCGTTCGCGCTCATGCCGGACAGGCCTCCGGTGCGGGCGACGTACCCGGCCGGCGGATTCACCTCGTTGGCTTTGCGGGTTGAGCGATGCTCCTGACCGAACGACCCGAGCCCGGACCCGCGCGTTGGTCCAGCGATGGACCAACAGATGCCGGAGACCGGGACGAGCCCATGCGTGATGGTGTGGAGACCATAGGCCTTCTGGCCGGGCTTGCGCCGGAGGTCGCCGCCGACCTACTGCGGCAGGCGCAGCGGCGGACGGTGCATGCCGACGAGGTGCTCTTCACGGCCGGGCAGCCCGCCCGCTCGGTACACGTGCTCGCCTCCGGTGCCGCCAAGTTGATGCAGACCACACCCAAGGGCGCTCGGATCATCGTCAAGTATGTCAGGCCCGGCGAGGTCTTCGGCAGCCCCGCCCTGCTGGACAAGTTCTATCCCGTGGATGCCGTGTCGGTCATGGACGGCGTGGAGCTGCAGTGGCCCTCGGAGCTGCTCAGGACCTTCATCGACCGGCAGCCGCGCGTGGCGTTCAATGTCATCCACGATCTGGAGACACGCCTGCGCGAGATGGAGGACCGGCTGCGGGACCTCTCGAACGAGCCGGTCGAGCACCGTCTGGCGCGCGCGATCCTCAAGCTCGTCGACACCTTCGGCCGTCGGACCGACGATGGCGTCGAGATCCCGTTCCCGGTTGGCCGCCAGGACTTAGCGGACCTCATCGGCAGCACCCTGCCCACTGTGAGCCGGACGCTGCGCGCCTGGGAGACGCAGCGGCAGATCCGGCGCTCCCGGCGCCGGTTGGTCATCGCCGATGTCGAGGCCGTGGCCCGGTTCCTGTACCAAGAGACATCGCCGGAGTCCAAGCCCCGGCGGGCCGCGCGGCGCTAGTGCGCATCCAAGGCAGGACAGGGCGGAACCCCGAAAGGTTCAGCACGGCTGCAAGGCGATGGTATGCATGTCTCCTCCAGCCGTCAGCAGGCGAGCTTCACCTCTTTGCCCAGGCCGGCCAGACTACCGTTGACGCCGCCCGCGCAGGAGACTTGTCGGCATGCGCCGCAAGGACATCGCTGCCCCTCACGACCGCCAATGGTTGTTTGCCGCGGCTATCGTCTGAAAGTGGATGGCGATTACCTGAGAGATCGCGATGAGTTGAGCGGAGTCCTGCTCATAAGCCGCCCGCAGCTTGTCCCGGACCTGATCGGAAGGTTGGGTTAGCTTGACGCCCACCCGTGAGAGCTTGACGGCGAGGTCGAACCCCTCCTGGGGTGTCGCTGTGACCAGCGAAGAAAGCCAAGAATCGGTCATTGGATGTCTCTCCTGGATGCTGTGGAACGCAACCGGGATGGCTGCACTTGGCGGGGTGATCGGGGGAGTATGCAGAAGCCGGGCGAGAAACGGGATATGGCTCGCTCCCGTTCGCCTGGAGCCTCCATACCTGCCGTTGGGGATCTTACCGGGCGGCGAGCTGCTGGACCCCTGAAAGCCCTGCGGACTTCTGTCCCGCGGCATCGAACTGCTTGAGGTAGGCGATCAGGTCCTTGATGCGCTGCTCGTCCTTGAGGCCCGCATAGACCATCTTCGTGCCTGGCACCTTGGCCTTGGGATCCTTGATGTATTCGGCAAATACTGCCTCGTCCCAGGTGATGCCTGAGTTCTTGTTGGCAGGGGAGTAGTTATAGCCCTCGACCGTTCCCGCGTTGCGCCCAAAGAGACCATTGAGCACGGGGCCGACCGCGTTCTTGGCAGTCGGGCCGACTTGGTGACAGGCACGACACTGGGCGAATACTTTCTCGCCGTTGGCCGCATCTTGTGCTTGGGCGAGCGTAGGGCCCAAGGCCAGGAAAACGGATACGATCAGAGTTTTGCGCATGGAGGGCTCCTTGCAGGTTGTCGGGCAGTCGGGAGAAGATGTGCGGACCTAGCGGACTAACTCAAGTAATCGAGCCGGTCCGCTAGCCCCTTTAGCCGATCAGTCGGACTTCTTCTTCGGTTCCGTAATGGTGCCTGTAGAGGCGGGCTGCCCATTCGGTGCCGCGCTGGCAGACTGGAGTATCCGTTGCGCTTCCGAAAGCTGAGACTTCATCTCGGGCACAGCTGCGTTCGCCAACTCGCTGAACTGGCCCTGCTGACCCAGCTTCTCCAGGTCGCTGATCGCCTGCGGATATGACTGCACAACCCACTGGGCGACATTGACGCCGAACTGCGTCTCGTCGGCGTCGCGGGCCAAGCTGTCGAAGGTGCCACGCTCCTTCTCCGGGATTTGGACGTCCCTCAGGTCAGGGGCCGCGGCGGTCAGGGCCCGGTTGATCCGGCTGTTGGTGAGAATCATCTTGTCGCCGAGATCGTGCACCGCACCGCTCGTGTGGCGCTTCGAGGCGAGATTGCCGTATTGCTGGGCCGTGATCGCATTCCTGGCAAGGCTTTCGGCGGTTGGCTTCATTTCGGCCGGCAAGGGAGCGGCGGCATTGACCTGGGGCGCATGCACCGTGCCGCCGTGGCTCTCGGGACGACCGCCGTCTTTGTGCGGATCGGCCATCGGGCTGCTCGTCGGGTTCTGCTCGGCCCGAGAGGGCGTCATCGAACGTGGCTGTTCCTGCTGGGCCGTTGCCGGAAGGGCCAAGAGCAGGGCGCAGAGCGCGGTTGCTCCAAGATGTGCCGTCATCGTCAATCTCCTGCCGTTGGATGGTGGGTCAATGATCCGCACTTGGTACAGTTCCTGGCACCGTCGCGGGGCTCAGGCGTGGAGCATGATGGTTTCTCCCGATGCCGTGAGCAGGTGGACCCGCCCCTTTCCAAGCCGCTGGACCGCCTGCCGGATGTCCTCAGGCGGGAGCAGGCTGAACGCGGTCGACAGCGCGTCCGCCGCCGCTGCCGTTGGCATGATGGTCGTGACGCTTCGGTATCGATGGGCTGATGTCCCCGTGCTCGGGTCGAGCAGGTGGTTGAAGCGGCCTTCGGGATCGAAGCGGAAGCCATAGCTGCCGGAGGTGGCGACCGCCTGGTCGATGGCGTGGACCGTATCACGGACTTGGTCCGGGTGGTCGGGATCTGCCATGCCAATACGCCATGGCTCGCCCGACGGGCGTGGCCCGATGGCCCGCGGCTCGCCCATGTCGACGAGACTGCTCTCGATGCCCCCGGCACGCAGGATGTCCACGACCCGGTCGGTGACGTAGCCCTGGGCAATGCCGTTCAGGGTCAGGCCCATGCCGCGCCGGGGCAGGGCGATCCGGTTCGCGTCGAACCTTACTTGGCCGAAGCCCACACGCTCCAGGACTGCCCCGACCGCGGAGGCAGGCGGCCCCTGCGGGTCAGCGTTGGGGCTGGAAAAGTGGTCCCGATAGAGCGCCCACAGGGCCTGCACGGTCGGATCGAACGCGCCGCCGGTCAGTTCCCAGCAGCGGCGGCACTCCGACAGGAGTTGCACGAACTCCGCAGGTGGCGCGACCAGGAAGCCCTGGCGGTTGAGAGTGGAGAGCGTCGAGTCCTCCCGGTAGAGGCTGAACACGGCCTCAAGGCGGCGAACCTCCGCAAGCGAGCGTTCGACCAGGCGCTCGGCGACGGTGCGGTCATGATGATGCACTTGCAGGGTTGCCACCGCACCCATCGCCTGACCACGCCAGGTCACGAGGTGGGCCTCGGCCCTTGCCCCAAGGGCGAATGGCATAAGGCTGAGACCTGCTGCGGCAGCCGTGACCCCGATGAGGCGTCGGCGGGAGAGGTGAGGGGACATGGGGGCCTCCCTAGTGGTGGGCGTGGCTACCTTTTGGCGCGGCTGGAGTGTCGTGGTCAGCATGACCGGCATGCCCCTCCTCGACGGAACTCGTCGTCTCGGCCGTCGCGCCCAGGACGTAGTCCTTGGGGACGTCCGCGAAGGCCATCACGCGCCCGCCGTTCTCGGTCGCGAATTTCTCAGCCGCTTCTTTGTCGGAGAAAGGCACCGCCTCGTCGGCGCCCATGCCGCCCTTCATCCGGCTGCCGACCACGAAGAAGGCCTTGCGCGCATCGACCCAGTTGCCCGTGCCGGGCTTGTCCCAGTCCGGGGCCTTTGCCATGTCCGACACGTAGATCGCGCTGATGTCCTTCGGCTCCTCCGGCAGCATGGTGAAGGAGATCGCGTCCCGCGCCGACGAGAACCACACCGGCTCCTTGCGGCTGGCCAGGATGATCTGCCCCTTCGGGCCCGTGTGCTCCAGCACGTTCATGCCGCAGTAATGACCGATGGCTGCTGCCGTCAGTTCCACCGGCGGCGGTGGGGCCTCGGCGGTCTTCTGGTCGTTGCATCCAGTGAGCGCGAGCGCACCGGAAAAGGCCGCGAGGAGAATTGTCTTTCTCATAGTTCTCTCCTGGAGAAGGCAAGCGCTGCGAGGCCGAGCGGAACGAGAGCCCAGGCGGCGAGCGCGGCAAGGAGGGTGGAAGGGTTCAGGGTCGCGGTCTGCGCCACCCCGGCCATGCCGGAGAAGGCGCTGACGCCGGCGGATCCCGTCAGGTTGAACAGGCGATAGGCGTCGGCCGGATTGAGCAGGAGGAGGGCATTGAGGACCCCGCCCGAGAGGATCTGCCCCTGATCGACCACGAGCATCCCGAGCAAGGCCATATCGTAGATCAGAACGAAGAGCAGCCAGACGCCGATGGCGATGCCGCCCGCCGTACCGCGCTCCCGCACCAGCGCGCTGACCAGATACCCGACGGCGATGAACGCGGCGCCGAGCAGGATCGACGAGCCGATCATGGAAGAGAACGCCCGCCAGCTCTCCGCGTCGATCTCCGCGCCCGTTGCGGCCAGGGCACCGGCGGCTGCGCCGTAGCCCAGCAGGGTCGCGAAGGCCAGGATCGACAGGTGGCCGACGAACTTGCCGAGCAGCACCTGCCAGCGCGCCACCGGGTAGCTCAAAAGTAGCAACATAGTGCCGCGCTCCATCTCGCCCACGATAGCATCGTGCGAGATCAGCAGCGCGATCAGCGGCAGCAGGAAGATCGTGAGGCTGGACAGGCTCACGATCACCACGTCGAGAGCACGCACGCCCACGGTGCCGGTGGGGGCGCTGCCGAGGAAGGTGAGCGAAAGCGCAAGGCCCGCCAGCAGCAGGGTCGTGGCTGATCCGCCCCCATTGAACTGGTCCACCCTGAAGTATGTCTTGAGGCTCACAGGAGGACCACAATGCCCAAGAAGCG
>NZ_JAFEMD010000042.1 GCF_016892765.1 Microvirga arvi | reverse complement strand
TGACCGGTTTCAACACCATCTTCATCGACGACCGGGATCCTTTCGCCAATGGCTTCCAGGTCGTCGACCAGAGCCGCCGGGCCTAAGCCTGTTCGAGGACAAACATGCGGGTTGCGATCATCGGGGCAGGCATCGTAGGGCTTGCCACTGCTCATGCCATACTGGACCGGGGGCATGACGTCGTTCTGGTGGAACCGGGCGGCAAGCAGGGACGTCCGACGGACGGCAATGCCGGCTGGATCGCCCACACCGACATCATGCCGCTCGCTTCTCCGAAGGCTTGGCGCAACCTCCCGCGCTGGCTCATGGATCCGCTCGGGCCGCTGACCATCCGGCCGGGATACCTGCCGCATCTGACGCCATGGCTGGCGCGCTTTCTGCTCGCTTCGTCGCCGTCCCGCATCAAGGCGAGCATCGGCGCGATCCGGTCCATCAATGCGGAGGCTCTACCCGCCTGGAAGAGCCTTCTGTCATCGCTCAACCTGAATGATCATCTCAGGGAGCACGGCATCCTCTCCGTCTGGCGGCATGAAAGCGCCTTTCGGCAATCCCAGGATATCGTGGAGCATCAGCGCAACTTCGGAATCAGTGCGGAGGTCTTGAACCCTGCGGCACTTGCCAAACTCGAGCCGGCGTTGCGCAATGTCGAAGCCGCAGTTCTTTATCCTGAGGCGTGCCATGTCTCCGATCCTGCCGTGCTCGCCGCCGACCTCCTGCGGCTGGCGCTGGAACGAGGGGCCGTTCACGTGGCGGCGCAGGCTTTGAGGATCGAACCGAGGGACCATGCCATCCACATTCATACGGATGGTGAAACACCGGAAGTGGCCGCCGATCAGGTGGTAGTCTCCGCCGGCATCTGGTCGCGTTCCTTGGCAGCTCAATTGGGCGACCGGATCCCCCTCGATACGGAAAGAGGGTACAACGCAACCTATCCGAAGGGGACATTTGGGATCGGACGACCGATCATGTTCGAGGGCGAGGGTTTCGTGACCAGCCCTCTGGATACGGGCGACAGGGTCGGCGGCGCGGTCGAATTCGCAGGGCTTGATGCTCCACCCAATCACGGCCGGACAGACGCCATGGTTCAGCGACTGTCGCGTTTCCTGCCTCATCTCCAATCCGAGACGCCGGCAAAACGGTGGATGGGCTTCCGCCCCTCGATCCCTGATTCCCTGCCGGTCATCGGGCCAGCCGGAAAGGACCGGCGCGTGATCTATGCCTTCGGTCATGGGCATTTCGGCCTGACCCAAGCTGCGATCACATCACGGCTCGTCGCTGATTTGGTTGAACGGAAGTCCGTCGGCATAGACTTGAAGCCGTTCGCAACGCAGCGCTTCTGAGATCACTGGATGAGCGGTAAGGAACCTGTTGACAGGAAGTGGAAATGCGCACCCTGAAACCTGTTGAGGTTGGAGCAAGAACCGCTCTCAAACGATAGGGATGATGACTCCCGCTTCCGACGGTGCGATGTTGAGCACTGTGTGGATGGCTCCCGCAACTGATTGTCTCCCAGTCTTAAAGTTTGACACATGCCGGGAAATCGTGAGTCGAATCGGCAAAAAGCCTAACCCTCCGTTCGGCACACCTTCGGGTTGCATGAACGGTCCAGACTTCGACGGATACGTCGCAAATGGCGGCACGGCCGGCCTGAGCGGATCGTGATCGACGGCAGCCAAACGAACCGGGAGGCAATCTTGTCCTGTGACACGGCAGACCGGCTCCAGGACCGGTCGAGACGCACACTGAAGCCGATCCGCGTCCGGCAGAGCCGCTATTTGAACAATCGAATTGAGCAGGACCATCGCGCTATCAAAAGGCGTGTCCGACCCATGCTCGGCTTCAAGGCGATGGACAGTGCTCGTGCAGTATTGAGCGGAATCGAAATGGTCCACATGATGCGAAGGGACAGGCGAAATACGCCCGCAATCCACATCTCTCGCTCGCGGAGCAGTTCGAACAGCTCGCCGCATGACGCAGTGCGACGTTCGTTTCCTTCCCTCAACTTCAGCTAGGATTTGCGACAGAGCCGATCTGCTGCAGGTTTTGATACCACGCCTCAACAATGGCACGACCTTCGTTGCTATGGCCGCCGTACAGCACGATCTCGCACCAAGCGAGAAAACGCTGCCTGATGTTAAGCACATCTCCCGCGAGGGCTCGCTCTGGATGGTCACCATGCAGTCCAAAAGTCAATAAAGACATCATATAACACATGCGCCCAGGAAAGGAGCATTGGCGCAAATTTAGATTGATATGCCTACAGTGCATAGGTCACGTGTGCTGACCTATCTACCGCGCAGCAGCATAAGGATTATCTATTCATCACAGGAGGCTTATTGAACGCCTCTATAGAGGGATAAGAATTATGCTCGTAACAGCAATCCTCCGCCTCGTGATGCGCGTCGTTAATGCAACTGCCTATGCGAACCAGCTCAGGGCCGAACGTGTTCTGAATGCGCATCTCGCACGCGCTGGCAACAACCTCGACTGAGAACACCGGTAAGCCATAAAGGCAAGATTCTTCAGTCTCTGCGAAGCAATTCACAGCCCTGCCCGTGACGGCGGGTTGCGGCTATCAGCGACAACTAAGCTACATTCCTGTTACCGGGAAAACCGGACACGAAATCGTTCCAAGCGCGAAGAGCCGCCTCGTCCGCTTCTGCTGCCGTCCCGCACGGTTCTGACAAAGGGCCCTGTGGTGCGACTTCGCTCTCGCAACTGAGGCAGAGAAAATGCGCCTCGTACTGCCCATATAATTCAAGGCAGTTTATTCCTAATTCGGTGCCCCTGCACATTGGGCATGGCTTAGGCTCAGTCATTGTCGTTCCACTCTACCGTTGACTCGTAATTTGCAGACTACGAAAACACTAATCTGCGAGCATATGAGTGCCGCGCGTGCCCTTCCAGAGCTCTCACTCGCTGATGTTGAGGATCGAAATCTTCGATTCTTCCCGACGCCACAACCAGTAACACTCCTGAATAGCCTCACGAGCGAGCTCCGGCTCGCGATCCCTTAGGGCTTGCACGAGTGCGCGGTACGCTTCGACGTTTCGCTCGAACGCACCGCGGACCATGGAGATGATCCTGACCTTGTTCGCAATCACAGACCGGATGACAGAAGAGAGACCATCGATGACGATGACGATCACAGGGTTGCGGCACGCCCTGGCGAGGCTGGCGTGAAGCTCGAACTGGAGCTCAACCACATCCTCTAAGGAGTCTGATGCGGCAATCTGGTCGATGAGGTCATCAAGCGCCTCAAGATCGGCAGTGCTGGCCTGGATCGCGGCGGCACCTGCCATCTCTCGGCCAATCATCTCCATGGCGTTCTGGATCTGATCAATCGAGATGAACCCAAGCTTCAGAGCAACGCCGAAATAGAACTGCAGGAACCGCGAGTTCGGGAGCGCCAGATAGGTTCCGCTGCCTTGGACACGCTGGAGCAGGCCGAGCGTCTCCAGAACGGTCAGCCGATCCCGCAGAGTCGGGCGCTGGATGCCGAGTTGATCGGCCAGCTCACGCTCAGTGGGAAGCTTAATCCGTCCGCTGCTGTCGGGCCTCAGCTCCATTGCGATGTCGATGACGCGCGCAAGGATATCGTCTTCACCGTCGGTCATATAAAACCGTAGTTCCTTTACCCAGTGGCTCGCACCCCTAGCCGGGGCCGCGCCTCCTCATCTGCGTACGGGCCAGAACTACGATCTGCAAGCGCGTGCATCAAGTCGCGCAGTTGCGGGTAAGCGGCATCGAAGATCTTGAACATGCGGTCATAGGTCTCGATGGTTCGCTGGGACCCAGGCCGAATCGCGGTGGCGTTGGCTGAAATCAGTGGAAGTTCGCTGTCGTCGCTGCCCGTGAACAGCCCTGCCGCTATAGCACCGAGCAAGCCGGCTCCCAGCGCCGCAGCGTCGGGCATGTCGGACATGATATAGTCGAGCTTTAGGACGTCCGCCTTCATCTGCCCCCAGAACTTGTTCCGCGCTCCGCCGCCCACACTGAGCATGCGCTCCGGGCGCTTGCCCCACTTGGCGGAACCCCGCTCCAGAATCTGCCGAAGGCCGAAGGTCGTGCCCTCAAAGACGGCGCGGACCATATCCTGTCGGCTGTGTCGGAGGAGAAGCCCGAGCCAGCTGCCGCTCGCCTCTGCGTCCCAGACGGGGCTCCGCTCGCCGGCAAGGTAGGGCAGGAACAAGAGACCGTTGGCTCCTGGAACCGACTCCTGCGCCAGGCGCTCCAACTCGGCAAGAGTCTTGAGCTCCGGCCAGACCTTGTTGTTGAGCCAACCGAACGCACCGCCCAGCGTCGACATCGCCCCATGGGCGAGCCAGCGGCCGGGCACAATATGATGGCGATGCAGGAATGACGGCTCGAAGTCCGGACGGTCGAGGCAGAAGGTAATGACCCCGGACGTGCCGACGGATTCGAAAACCTCGCCGCTGTCCATCAGGCTAACTGCGAACGAGGCCGCTGCCGTGTCGGCAGCGCCGAGCGCCACAGGGGTGCCGGCGGGAATTTGCGTCAAGGAGGAAGCTTCATCCGTGACCCGACCGATCATATCGGTACAGCCGCTGATTTCCGGCAGGATCGCCGCATCGAGCCCCCATCTGGCTAAGAGGTCGCGGCTCCAGGATGGTTTGGGATCAACAATGCGCATCAGACCCGAATAAGAGGCTTGTGTCGGCTCAATGCCATCCCACCCGCTGAGGCGGCGAGCCAGAAACCCGTTGAGCATAGTGACCCGCCGCACTTTTGCCCAAGCGGCGGGCTCGTTCTCGCGGATCCACGCCAAATTGGCTGCCCAGCAGGTTGACGTGCTGGCCCGGTTGCCGGTCTGCTGCACATCTGCCTCAGCATCGGCCCCGACCACATCTTCGAGACGCGCCTGAGCCCGGCCATCGAGGTAAAGGATGCCCGGCCGTATTGCCTGACCCTCCTCGTCGAGAAGGATGGTCGTCGGGCAAGTTGTGGCAAGCCCAATCGAGACGATCGTGGGGACGCGGGCGGCAACCTCCCGAATAGCATCGGCGGTGGCCGCCCAATAGCGGTCGAGGTCGATTTCGGCCCAGAGCGGATAAGGTGTGACCACAGGAACCGTCCGGTGCGCCTTCGCAACCAAGCGGCCTTCACGCGTGAAAGCGCAAACCTTGATACCGCTCGTTCCAGCGTCGACCCCGAGGAAGGCTTCAGTCATTGCGAATCGCCACCTTCAGTGCCCGTCCGCTCTCCGCTTCCTTGAGCGCCTCGACAGCATCCGCCAGTCCGAAGCGATGGGTTACGAGCGAGTTGGCATCGATGAGCCCACCTGCGAGCAGGTTGAGAGCTGTCTCGTAGTCCTGGCGGCGCAGCGCGCTCGCCCCGGTCACGACGATCTCGTTGTAGTGCACGAGATTGACGTCGAATGTCGCCATGTCACCTGCCGAGAAGCCTGCAAACAGATTGACGCGGCCACCCTTGCGCACGAGCTTCAGCGCCTCGTTGGCAAGCGCCGGAACGCCGATGGCCAAGATTGCCACGTCCGCGCCGAGCCCGTCAGTCACGCCACGGATCACCCCCGCCAGATCTTCCTTGGTCGGATCACAGGCGATGTCGACGCCGCGCTCGAGGGCAGCCTCGCGGCGCATCTGGTTGGGCTCGCTCACGATGACCAGTCGTGCCCCGGCCCGGCGCGCGAGCGCCGCATGCATGAGACCGATCGGCCCTGCCCCGAGGATAACCACGACGTCACCGAGTTCAACGCCGACATTGCGCAGGCCGTTGATGCAGCACGCCAGCGGTTCCGCCAAAGCCGCCGCTTCGAACGGCATGCCCTGCGGAATACGGACGGCATTACCTGATTCCAACGCGAGCGCAGGCACCTTCAGGTACTCGGCATAAGCCCCATCGAACTCGTATCCGATGGCCTGACGATTCTGGCAGACATTCTCCCGGCCCGTTTTGCAATAAGCGCATTTGCGGCAGGGAATGACAGGATTAACCGATACCGGGTCACCGCAGGAGAACTCCGAGACGCCCGCCCCTACTTCAACCACCTCGCCCGCGAACTCGTGGCCGAGAACGGACGGGAAGCGGACGCCCTTGGTTTTGCGGCCACGCAGGATGCGGATATCTGTCCCGCACACAGTCGCGGCCCTCACCTTCAGGATCAGCTCACCGGGCCCGGCGGACGGAGTTGCGACATCCTGCAAGACGACGTCGTCGGGAGCGCGAAGAACTGCTGCCTTCATTTCTGGAGATCCTTCTCTTCTTCAAGGGCGCGCTCGTAAACTTTGAGAGCTCCTTCGACGCTGGCATCATCGTGCATCAAAGCGGACAAGGATTTGATAACGGCGGAGGTATGCGGGTGAGACCACACGAAGCGGCCATAGGTAACGCCGCGCATACCGACATCGAGCGCCTGGCGGGTCATGCGCAAATAGTCCTCCAGAGTCTCGCCCATCTCGCCACCAGCCAGAGCCACGATGGACGGGCAGGCATCCACCACCGAGCGGAAGCTCTCGGCTGAACCGGACCACATGGTCTTGATGATGTCGACTCCGAGTTCTGCACCAGCCCGGACCGCATAGGCCAGCACCTCAGCGTCGTGCTGGTCCTTGATCAGAGAGCCCTTCGGATAGATGTGGGCGACAAGCGGCATGCCGGCCGAAGCTGCTTCCTTGGAGATCTTGCCAAGGAATGTCAGCTGCTGGGCCTGGTCGGGGCCGCCGACGATGCAGCCTACCGAAATCGCGTCAGCGCCAAAGCGCACCGCTTCCTCCACGTCCGCAACGGGCGTGTCGTACGTCGGATGGTACTGCACAGAATAGGCACTAGCCTTCAAGATGATCGAGGCCTGGCCGGCATAAGGTGCGAACACCTTCTCGGCGATGCCCTTGTGCATGGTGATACCGTCAGGTTTGCCGGCTACAACCTTGCGCATAACAGAGCGAATATCCACAAGTCCGGGCATCATCCCGCGGGTGATCGGATGGTCAACCGTGATGGCGAGCATGCGGCCAGACTTGGGATTCACGATCCGATTCAGACGAACTTCTTTCCCGAGAAACATAGAGGCTCCTTGATGCAGGTCGGATGTTGCCGACGAAACTGGGATTTCATTTGGTTATACCAATTAAGGCTCATACGCAAGTATGAATATCAATTGGTTATACCAATTTTACCGTACAAGGTTCCTGGGTTTACCAGCCCGAAACAGCTCGATGTTCTCAAACAGCTGGTCCGTGAGCCCCTGGACAGCCTCGCTGCTCGCCCAAGCCACGTGCGGCGTAAGGATGAAGTCAGGCCGATCCAGCAGGCGCATGAATGGGTGATTTGAGGCGGGCGGCTCCGCCGTAACCACATCAAAGGCGGCGCCGGAGATTTGTCCGGCTGTGAGCGCATCCGCCAGTGCAGCCTCGTCCACCAGCCCTCCGCGGGCCGTGTTGATGAGCAGGGGCCGACGCTCCATGAGGAGGAACTCCGGAGCGGCGATCATGTTGCGGGTCGATGGCATCAGCGGAGAGTGCAGCGTAATGATGTCGCTCTGTCGCAGCACATCCTCGAAAGGGGTGTAGAGCGGACCCATGCCGGTTGAGTCCTTGTAGGCGGAGAACAGCACTCGCATGCCGAACCCGCGGGCGATGTCGGCGACGGCCTGTCCAAGCACGCCATCACCGATGATGCCGAGGGTCGAGCCGGCGAGATCGCGGATTGGATGGTCGAAGAAGCAGAACTGACCCGCCTCCTGCCATCGACCTCGGCGAACAGCATTCGCATAGGCTAGGATGCTGCGCCTTAGGGTGAGGATCAGCGCGAAAGTGTGTTCGGGCACAGTGTTCACCGCATAATTGCGGATGTTGCACACGGAGATGCCGCGCTCCTGGCAGGCTGCGACGTCGACGACGTCGTACCCGGTGGCTGCAACAGCGACGAGCTTGAGGTTGCGTGCCTGCGCGATAGCATCGCCTCTTACCGGTGCCTTGTTGGTGATGACGATATCGGCATCGGCAATGCGCGTGCCTACATCGCCCGGAGCGGTCTTGCCATAGGTGATAAGTTCATGGGGGAAGGACAGCGTCCGCAGCTGCGTTTCTGGAGAGAGCGTATCTCGATCAAGGAACACAATGCGGGCCGGCACACCAGATAAGGCTTCAGTCATGCGACATCACTTTCTGCGAGTCGTTTGTGGCGATCCATGCGCGGTATGTGAGGTCTGACTTGCCTCGATGAGCCTGGTCTTCACCATCGCCGGGAAGTGCAAAGGGCCGGATGCTGATGGTCCTCTGCCACTTCTTGATTTTTTGTTGTCAATAGAGCCCGAGAAGCCTGATCGGCCCCAGGGTCAGGATTGGGAACAGGACCAGCGCCAGGATGGCGCCAGTTAGGATCAGCACCGGCACCATGGATCCGCGGATGACGTCCTCGATCGACATCTTGGCAACCTGCGCCACCGCGTAGAGGCACACGCCGACGGGCGGCGTGACCAATCCTAAGGTGAGCGTTACCACCGTGACGATCAGGAAGTGCATCGGATCGATACCCATCTTCAAAGCCGGCGGCAGCAGAACCGGTATTAGGATGAACATAGCCGCAATTGCATCCATGAACATCCCGACCACGATGAGGAACAGGAAGATCAGGAACAGCGCCATGGTCGGCCCCGTGCTGATGCTGGCCAGGAATTCGGCAACCTGAACCGGCAGCCCGTCAAAGGCAAATACCCAAGCGGCGAGCTTTGCGGTTGCGGCAATAAACAGAATCGTGCCAGACGCGCGGGCCGTCTCCACCAGAATGCTGACGATCTCCGACGGTGGGATGCTGCGGTACACGATGACCGAGAGGAACATCGTGTAGACGACCGCGATTGCGGCGGCCTCTGTTGGCGTGAAGAATCCGTTGACGATACCGCCGAGCAAGATGACTGGCGTTAGCATCGGCAGGATTGCCCGGAGCCCTGTGGTCACTACTAGCCGGAAGTTGAATGGCGTCGGCGGATTGTAGCCGTGATGGACCGCGTAGAAGTGGTTGAACACCATGAACACAAAGGCAATGAAGAGACCGGGGATCAACCCAGCTACCAGCAAAGTGCCGATCGATACATTGGCGATGGATCCGGCGATCACCACCAGGATCGACGGCGGGATGATGGACGACAACGTCGAGGTGACGAGCGTCATGCCAACCGCATAGCCTTTAGGGAAGCCATGCCGCTCCATCGCCTTGATCTCAATGGCGCCCACAGATGCGATATCGGCGACGGACGATCCCGAGATGCCACCGAAGATCACTGACGAGACCACGTTCACGTGGCCTAATCCACCCGGCATCCAGCCAACCATCGCCTCGGCGAAATCGAAGATACGTTCGGCCACCCGCCCGCGCTCCATAAAGTGGCCAACAAGAATGAAAAGCGGCACAGCCACGAGCAGGAAGGAGTTCATCGCCGAGAACATGCTCTGCGAGAGGAGATCGATGGGCGTCGAGGTGAACATCATGATGGCCGCAACGCTGGCAAGACCAAGCGCAACTGCCAACGGCACGCCGAGAGCCGACAGCCCTAGAAAGAGAAGAAGAAGCGCAATGCTCATGGCGTATGACCTTTCGAAACGAAAATGTCAGGCTCGTCCAGGTCTACCTGAGGCAGGACCCCAACCTCCGGCAGCGCGATGAGATCGCGGCTCGTCTTCAGCGATTCAAAGATCGCGAGAACAGCCAGCAGGGCAGAGATCGGAATGATGAGACCAATCACCCACATGGGGATCGGGAGCGTCGCTGTCTCCTCATTCATCATGATCTGCTGGTTGACGAGGCTGAGCCCGGTCCATCCCATCAGAACGAAGAAGAGAACTGAAGAGCCGACATAGATTGGCACCGCCAGCCGCCGAAACAGGCTCGGCACCGCAGCAATGAAAACGACCACCCGCGCACTCTCAACGGTGCGGAAGCCCGCCGCCAGTCCAAGGAAAACCATCCAGACGAAGAGATAGCGGGTGGCTTCCTCGGACCAGGAAACAGGCATGCCGATCAGACGGGTCACAACCTGCATGAGCACCACGATAAGAATGCCGGCAGCAGCTGCCCCAGCCGCGAAATCAACTGTGAGCTTGACGAACCTGCCAAGAAGAGACGGTTTATGAGACATGAGGCGTCAACTCCCGAGTGAATGCTGGCCGCTCATGCGACCAGCGCTCTTAAGAGGATGTCGATCTTTACTGCTTGCTGACGGCCGCAATGGTGCGGTCGAAGAAGGCCTGATCCTTGACCAACTGCGCGAAGGTGGGGAACAGCTCCTTGGCGACGGCCGCGAAGGCCTTTTGCTGCTCTGGGGTCAGACGCTCGACCTTCATCCCCTTCTCGGTCAGTGCGGCGATCGACTTGCCCTCGTCTGCGGTGTCGTTTTCCACCTTCCAAGTCTCGGCCTCAACAGCTGCCTGCTTGATGGCGGCCTTCTGATCCTCGGGCAAAGCCTTGTACTTGGCGGGATTGATACCGAGCACCCAGCCGTCTGCCATGTGATTGGTGATAGTGGCGTGGGACTGCACTTCATAGAACTTAGCCGTGACAGGGATGTTGATTGGGTTTTCCTGGCCATCGATGACCTTCAGCTGCAGGGCATTGTAAACCTCTGCAAACGCCATCGGGGTCGGAGCAGCGCCCATCTTCTTGAAGAACTCGACCCAGAGCGGGTTGTTGGGCACGCGAAACTTCAGGCCGGCCAAGTCCTGCGGGCCCGTGATCGGCTTGCGGGAATTGGTCATCTGGCGGAACGGACGCGGCCACAGGCCGAGACCTTGAATACCGATCTTATTAAGGTCAGCGATCAGCTCCTGCCCCAGCGGTCCGGACAGGTATGTGCGGAGCTGGGCCGTATCGGTGAAGAGGTACGGAACTGAAATCGCCGTGAACTTCGGGTTGAAGTTGGCATAGAGCGACGTCGAGAGCAGCAGCATGTCGAGCGAGCCACCTGAAAGCTGCTTCACTGCAGCTGAGGGATCACCGCCATACAGCTGGCCATTTGGGAACACCTTGATTGTGACCTTGCCGCCTGTCTTCTGCGACACCAGCTCGGCAAACTTGTTGGCCGCCAGAGTGATCTCAGAATTATCCGGATCAGGCGTTGAGAGCGTAAAATTGGTCTGAGCACTCGCTGCAGTCGCAGCAATCATTACAGCGGCTGTGGCCAAACCACGAATCATCGACTTCAGCATTCTTGTCTCCTCCATGAAATCGTTACAATGTTCTTATTGGTTATACCAAAAAGTTAGCCGAATGCGCAGCGGATGGCAAGCGTTGTCTAGATTGGCATAACCAATTATTACTCACGACCGTGACCGGGGAAAATGTTCTGACCTCCTCTTGCTAAGCGTGGCAGGACCTGGCGGCGTCGGGGCAAGTCCAGCAGATCTGAGGTGGCGGCTAAGAGCTTAGCTTATAAGAAAGGGCGTAAAGTTGCGCTTGCCCGGTCCTATTTGGAGAGCGAAGCTGGATTACCCGAGCATTTTTCATGGACAGGGCTCCGACGCGATGAAGACAATCACGGACTTCCCAGCTTGGCACGCGCTTCAGGCGCATTCCGATGGCATTCGTAACCTTCATTTGCGCGATCTGTTTGCCCAGGACCCACAGCGTTTCAATCGCTTCTCGCTCCGCATTGAGGATCTCCTGCTCGACTACTCTAAGCACCGGATCACAACTGAGACCATGACGCTTCTGCTCGACTTGGCCAGGGTCGCGGATGTGGAGGGATGGCGCGACAGGATGTTCGCGGGGGAGAAGATCAACAGCACTGAGAATCGAGCCGTGCTGCACGTCGCGTTGCGCAACCGCGCAGAACGACCGATCCTTGTCGATGGCACTGACGTCATGCCGGAGATCGCGGCTGTGCTGGAAAAGATGCGGCTGTTCTCAGAGCTGGTCAGGAGCGGCGCCTGGCGCGGGGCGACGGGCGAGGCCATCACAGATGTGGTCAATATCGGCATCGGCGGCTCGGACCTTGGCCCTGTCATGGCTTGCGAGGCGCTGAAGCCGTACCAGCGATCGGACCTGAGGCCGCATTTCGTGTCCAATGTCGACGCAGCCCATCTCTCCCACACCCTCGCTCGTCTCGATCCTGCGCGCACGCTGTTCATCGTGGCATCGAAGACCTTCACGACGCAGGAAACAATGACGAACGCTGCCAGCGCGCGATCCTGGCTGACCAACGCCTTGGGTGAGGACGCGGTGGCGAAACACTTCGTCGCCGTCTCGACCAACGCTGCCGAGGTGGCGCGGTTTGGCATCGATACCGCGAATATGTTCGAATTTTGGGACTGGGTTGGCGGACGCTACAGCCTCTGGTCTGCTGTCGGTCTGCCAATCGTGCTGGCCGTCGGGTTTGAGCGCTTCACCGAAATGCTTGAAGGCGCCCATGAAATGGACGAGCATTTCCGTGGCGCTCCCCTTGAGCAGAACATGCCCGTGATCATGGGCCTACTTGGCGTCTGGTACCGCAATTTCTTGGGCGCATCGACCCTCGCCCTACTGCCTTACGACCAGCACCTCGTTCGATTCGCCGCTTATTTCCAGCAAGGCGACATGGAGAGCAATGGCAAGTCCGTGCGCCGAGACGGCACGCGGGTGGACTATGATACGGGCCCGATCATCTGGGGTGAGCCGGGCACAAATGGTCAACACGCATTCTTTCAGCTTCTCCACCAAGGCACGGAGCTGGTACCGGCCGACTTTCTCGCGGCCGCCGAGAGCCAGACGCCCTTGGCAGATCATCATGAAAAGCTGCTCGCGAACTTCCTGGCGCAGACTGAGGCCCTCGCGTTTGGCAAGACGGCAGATGAAGTCCGAGCCGAGCTTCAGAAACGAGGCCTGACGGGTGAGGCCTTGGATGCCCTCGTGCCGCATAGGATGTTCGATGGGAACCGGCCTACGACCTCAATCCTCTACCGCAAGCTGACGCCACGCCGTCTCGGCTCCCTGATTGCCCTCTACGAGCACAAGATCTTCGCTCAGGGCATCATCTGGGGCATCAACAGCTATGATCAGTGGGGCGTCGAACTCGGCAAGGAATTGGCATCAAGGATCCTGCCGGAGCTCCAAAGCCAGGAGACAGTGACAGGGCATGACACCTCGACGAGCGGCCTGATCAACCACATCCAGTATCTTCGCAGGCCTACGCAGCAGGTTCCAATCTGCTAGGCCCGAATGCCGTCAACGCACTACCAACCGTCCATGCTTTCACTAGCATCCCAATCTGCAGGCTCAGAGAAGGCAGATCAGTCAGCCCGCATTTACCTTCCCACAAACAAACTCTGGCACGAGGTCAGTAATGCCAAACGATGCTGAAATTCTGCGAGCCCTGTTCGATGCGGCGCTGAACGCAGCTCTCCCAGAGGGAAAGTTCGATGGTAGGCTGCCGCCGAAACCACAGGGACGAACTATCGTCCTAGGCGCAGGAAAGGCCTCTGCGCGCATGGCAACAGCTTTTGAGGAAGCTTGGACACGCGCGGGCGGAACCTGGGAAGGACTCGTGGTCACGCGCTATGGCCATGCGGCGCCGACTCGCTTTGTCGAGATCGTCGAAGCCTCCCATCCTGTTCCGGATGAGGCAGGGCTGAACGCGGCGCGCCGAATCCTGGCTCTCGCACAGCAGGCTGGCCCGGATGATCTCGTGGTCTGTCTGATGTCCGGCGGGGCCTCGGCACTCCTGTCGTTGCCGGCTGACGGGGTGACGCTGGCCGACAAACAAAATCTCAATCATGCCTTGCTGAAATCCGGCGCACCCATCGGAGAAATGAACCTGGTGCGCAAGTCGCTCTCCGCAATCAAGGGCGGGCGGCTCGCGGCAGCGGCCGGCAAGACGCAGCTCGTCACCTACTTGATT
Organism: Microvirga arvi; assembly: GCF_016892765.1. GTDB lineage: Bacteria > Pseudomonadota > Alphaproteobacteria > Rhizobiales > Beijerinckiaceae > Microvirga > Microvirga arvi. The sequence goes on along the minus strand of NZ_JAFEMD010000042.1, from coordinate 29,034 downwards.
TCGGACGTTCCGGGCGACGATCCCGGCAGCATTGGCTCCGGTCCGACGATCCCTGAGCGTGTCGATCCAGACGTCGTTCTCAATATCCTGCGCAAGTACGGCATCGACGTGCCTGAACATGTCCACCAAGCCATCAAGACCAACACGATCGACGGAGCCCCTGCGGGCGGCGCGCTGCATATGCTCGCGACCCCGAAGATGGCGCTCGATACTGCTGCAGCAAGAGCGCGTGAATTCGGTCTTCTGCCCCTAATCCTCGGGGACGCCATCGAAGGTGAAGCGCGGGAGGTAGGGCGCGTCATGGCTGGAATCGCTCAGTCGGCTCGCAGACATGGATACCCAGTCAGAGCTCCCTGCGTACTGCTGTCGGGTGGCGAGACCACTGTCACCGTACAAGGACAAGGCCGGGGCGGGCGGAATGCGGAATTCCTACTGTCCCTCTCCCTGGCGCTAAAGGGCGAGGCTACCGTTTCCGCCATCGCCTGCGACACGGATGGAATCGACGGCTCGGAAGACAACGCGGGAGCGTGGTTCGATCCGATGCTGCATGAGCTCGCGCGGGGAAAGGGCATGGATCTTGCTGCTTATCTGGCGAGTAACGACGCCTATACTGCCTTTGCGGAACTGGACAGGCTTGTGGTCACAGGACCGACCCTGACGAACGTGAACGACTTCCGCGGTATACTCATCCGCTGATGGCGGAATGCACAGTGATCTGCCCTGGCGCTGGAGGGCTGTATCCATTAGACGTGAGGGTAAAGCATTTCCTGCAAAGGACTGCTCTCACGTCCACACCCAACTTTATGTGCGTGCCAATTACAGAGGCACAAACCGCCTCGTCAATCTGACGATGAGCAAGGGCTCTGTCGCATACCCTTTGTTTCAGAGTTTCAGCTACTACTCCCTGGGTCAGGGACGGAGGACACAGTGTTCAAGGGCAGGCATTTTGATCGATCCGTGATCCTACTCTGCCTCCGCTGGTATCGGCCTACAATCTCAGCATCCGGAACTTGGAGGAGATGATGGCCGAGCGTGGCATCTCCGTCGACCATGCGACGGTGCACAGATGGTTCATCCGCTACTCACCCGAGTTGCTTGAGCGCCTCAACCGGCGCAAGCGCCCTGTCAGTCGGAAATAGCACATAAATGAGACATATGTCAGAGTTCGCGGACGGTGGATGTATCTGTACCGAGCCATTGATAACAACGGCGACACCATTGAGTTCTGGTTCAGCGAACCGCGCAATCTAGCCGCTGCCAAGCGGATCCTGCGCAAGGCGTTGCAGCGGCATGGCCGACGCGAGCATATCGTCATCGATGGCAGCCAGACAAACCGCGAGGCGATCCTATCCTGCGACACGACAGACCGCCTACGGGACCGATCAAAGGGCAAGCTGAAACCGATCCGAATCGGTTCCGTTGCAAACCCTAACGTAGGTCAATCGAACACCGGACGAGGGCTCAGGTTAGGCGGCCGTTCTGAAGAGAGCCGCAATGAAATTACTCTGAGCCTTCATGTCGTTCGCTGGTGCGCCCACAACTTGTCCCTTGCGGATCATCGCCATGACCTCGTAGCCCGCAATCGTCCGTGAGGCTGTCATGAAGCTCTTGAAGCCCAGCCCAGGACGGACCAGCCGTTTGATGCGCCGGTGATCCTGCTCGACGATGTTATTCAGAAATTTCACTTGCCGGAGTTTGGCAAACCGCCAGAGCTCGCCGGCACGTTTCATAGCCTTCGTCGCAATCGGATAGGCAGCGTTCTTGTCGACCGTGATGGTCCGCGGATTGACCGTATGCGACTGCTTCAGCGCTTTCCGGAAGAAGCGCCGGGCCGCAGCCGCATCCCGCTTGGGTGAGAGCAGAAAATCAATGATCTGCCCGGTCGCATCAACGGCGCGGTAGAGATAAACCCATTCACCCTTCACTCGAATGTATGTTTCGTCTACGCGCCACGAGCCGTTCGTCATGCGGAGATGTGGACGCACGCGCTTGTCCAGTTCGGGAGCGTAAGCCTGGATCCACCGAAACAGGGTCGTGTGGTCCACTCGCACGCCTCGATCGGAGAGCATGCACGCGAGGTCCCGGTAGCTGATCGGGAACTGTAGGTACCAGCGGACCGCCCACAGGATGATCTCCGCCGTGAACTGCCGACCCTTGAACGGGTTCTTGTTACTCTGCTTCACCGCCAGTCCCTCTTACTACCCTCGCGTCGTAGCTCGGACAGAGCAAGCTTTAAAGCTGCAACAGAACCATCCGGACTGCGTAATGTCCGCTTTGCGTACGAACGCAGAACTTCGGGTAAGGTCCGCCTCGTGCCATGTGTGGACGGCTCCCTGTTGGCAAGGGATTTGTTGAACGTTTCTGCCAGGCTGGTCAGTGCTGTTGGTGTGGACGGCCCCCTTTCGGCATCGCTGTGCCAGAATGAGGTCGTTGCAGATCTCAGTCACAGGAGACCGTCCATGGACCAGATTATCCGCATCGGAATGGATACGTCAAAACACGTCTTCCAACTGCATGGGGTAAATGCCGCCGAAGAGCCGGTGCTGCGCAAGAAGCTGCGGCGCCAGGACCTGATCACCTTCTTTGACAAGCTTCCGCCCACCGTAGTTGCCCTCGAAGCCTGTGGGGGCTCGCACCACTGGGCGCGCCTTCGGCATCGTCAACTTAACGCTTTTACTTGGTGTTTTCGGTGTTTAGGCCCGGAACGGATCACGCATTTTCAATAGCTTAGACCTGCTGGGGAATAGCTGAAAACGCCGGAAAGCGGCCTTTACTCAGTTAAGTTGACGGTGCCTGGCGAGCGCTCGGTGACATCTGCGATTTGTTTGAGCCGCGAGAATGCTGGAACTTCCTCAGGGCTGCCGGCTATGCGTCCGTTTAACCGTCCGATGCTCTAGAGGCTCGGGCCCTCCTGTTGCCTCTTTGAGGGTGCGGGCTCCCGTCCACCTGAAAGGCAAATATCACGATTAGGGTCTGGACTCACTCAGCGTAACGGTTAGGACGGCATTCGACGGGACGGCCTCAGGGTACCGCTGGCTCCGCTTTGCCGCCGCGCGAAGTCGACGAAGGCCTTGAAAGCGGCGGTCGGGTTGCGTCGGCTCGAATAGTAGAGGCTCAAGGGCGAGAGGGTGGGCGTCCAATCCTCAAGCACGCGCACAAGGCGGCCTGCCTCGATGTCGTCTCGTACATCGGACTCCATGGCCAGGGCGAGGCCGAGAGAAGCGAGAACTGCGGTGCGCGCGAGGCTCGCCTCGTCGAGAGTCAAGGCGCCCTGGACGTCGATATGGACCGATTTTCCACCCTTCTCGAACGGCCAGCGGTGTATCGCACCATTCGGGAGCCGCACGCGGAGACAGGAATGCTCCGCGAGGTCCTGCGGGACCATGGGCGTCCCGCGCTCATTCAGATAGCTCGGTGTGGCCACCACAACATTGCGCCGCACATCCCCCAAGGGGAGTGCGATCATGTCAGCCGGCACGAGGTCGGCGCTACGAACGCCGAGGTCGAAGCCGCCCGCTACAATGTCCACCAGGCGACCTTCTGTGACGATGTCGACGTGAACCTGAGGATGCGCGCGTAGGAAGGGTAAGACCAGCGAAGAAAAGATCTCCCGCGCCGCAGTCGGAAAGGCGTTGATGCGCAGTGTCCCCGAGGGCGTCGCCGTTTGAGAGCGCGCGACTTCCATCGCCTCATGGATGTCCCGCACAGCGGGAGCGACTTGCGCGACGAATTGCTGGCCTGCCTCTGTGAGAGAGACGCTTCGCGTCGTCCGGTTGAAAAGCCGTACGCCGAGCGTGCGCTCCAGCTTCCCTACCGCATTGCTGAGCGCGGTGGTTGAGACGCCGAGCTCGAGCGCAGCGGTGCGGAACTTGCCTCGGCGAGCAACCATGAGAACGGCGTCCAATTCTGTCAGGCTGCTCTGCACGATTGTCCCCCTTTTCGTGATGCAACGTTCCAAATTGTCCTGATTATCGCGCCAGGTGTCCATCGCTATTTTAGCTGGCACCCGCACTTGCAGCCGCCCCGGCCGCAACCGGAGCAACCAGGAGAAAAACAATGACGATCGAACTTCCATACCCGATTGCCGCGTATGTGGCCGCTAACGCCCGTCTCGATGTAGACGGAATGTTGAGCGCCTTCACACGCGACGCAGTCCTTTTTGCTGATGGAGGCCGTCACGAGGGCCACGCCGGAATGCGGGCCTTGTTCGAAGAAGCGGTGATCCCGGTCAAGGCGATCTTCACGCCGGATGCCATTCGCCACGAGAACGGTCAGGTCGTGGTCGAAGGCCCTGCCCATGGCGACTTCAAGGGCAGCCCGATCCGCTTCACCCTCGACAACGACGCCATTAAGGCCTTGGAGATCACGGCATGACCATCAAGGCTGATCCGACCGAGTTCGCGGGAAAGCGCGTGCTCATCAGCGGCGGCTCCAAGGGTTTGGGCCGCGCCACCGTCGACCGATTCCTGGCCGGCGGCGCCCGGGTGATCACCGCCGCCCGCGGAAGCCTGGAGCCCATCGACGGCGTCGAGTTCGTCCAGGCGGACCTGACGACGGCCGAGGGCGGGGAAATGCTGGCCAAGGCCGCGCTCGAGCGTCTTGGCGGAGTCGACATCCTCGCCCACGTGATCGGCGGCTCGTCAACGCCCGGCGGCGGCTTCGTCGCCCTGACGGACGATCATTGGCTGTCCGAGCTCAACTTGAACCTCCTGGCCACGGTCCGCCTCGACCGGTTCCTGATTCCGCAGATGATCGAGCGGGGCAGCGGTGCGGTGGTGCACGTCACCTCCATCCAGTCGGTCCTGCCGCTTCCCGACGCAACCACCGCCTACGCCAGCGCCAAGGCCGCGCTCCGGACTTACAGCAAGTCCATCTCCAAGGAGCTGGGTCCCAAGGGCGTGAGGGTCAACGTCGTCTCTCCCGGCTGGATCATGACCGAGGGGACCGATGTATTTCTCAAGCGCATCCAAGCCGCCAACGGTGGCACTATCGAGGACGCGCGCCAACTCGTACTGGCCGGCCTTGGCGGCATTTCCATAGGTCGCGGCGCCGAACCCTTCGAGGTCGCCGACGTCATCGCCTACCTAGCCTCGGACCGCGCCACCGCGATCCACGGTGCAGAATTTGTCATCGACGGAGGCACCGTCCCGACCGTCTGATCACAGGGAGCCGTCCACGCTTGGCCAGCTCGGCCAAGCGTGGACAGACGCATGCTCATGCCCTGATGCTCCCAACATCTGCTGTCGGGCCAAAAGTGATCGTCGCTGCTCCCGTAGGCCCGACATTTGACCCAGTCACCTCGAACGTCTGCTTACCACCGATGGCACCGTCAACTTAACTGAGTAAAGGCCGCTTTCCGGCGTTTTCAGCTATTCCCCAGCAGGTCTAAGCTATTGAAAATGCGTGATCCGTTCCGGGCCTAAACACCGAAAACACCAAGTAAAAGCGTTAAGTTGACGATGCCGTGCTCCGCGTATCAGGCCGTACACTCTCGATTCTAGTGCTCTTCGAGAATGCAGAACGGGATAAGCCTGTCGAGCATACGATCCAGTTGCCCTAGGCCCGCCTCTGGAGGTGATAGGTCCTACATGGCCTACTCCAGCCGCACCACGATACTGTCCGTGGCGCCTCTCGCGTCGATCACGGAAAGGCGAACGAAGCCGGCCCCCTCCGGTTGCCAGAATGCCTCGCGTCGCAGGGTGCTGATCTCCACGGGAGCCCCGTCCACCATCCAGGTTAGAGGGGGAACCCCGCCTGACACCTTGAGGACTAGGCTGCCCCTCTCATCTGACGGATGCGAGAGGCCAAGATCGACCCGCGATCCGTCAAGTGGGAACGCAATTTTGAGAGGCGCCTGTACGGTCGAGGCGATCGACTTCGGCACATCTTGGCGGATATGGCGCAGGGGCGGCGGCAGGGTGGCGGTCGTGGCCTGCAAGGCGTAGGGAGGTACCGCCAAGGCTTCCGGCTCGACACCGAGACGGGCGTAGGCATCGAACAGGATTGGCGCCGCGATCAAGCGGCCGACGAGACCAGGTACAGCCGTGCCGTCTGGCCGGCCAACCCAAACTCCTATCGTGAACCGCCGGTCATATCCAACGGCCCAAGCATCGCGATAGCCGTACGACGTGCCAGTCTTGAAGGCAATCCGTCCGGCAAGCGCGTTGTCCGGTGGTGGAGCTCCTCGCAGGATGTCGAAGGCGTACCACGCTGAGACAGGGTCGACGATGCGTCGCCCCTGCGTCGATGCCGCTGGCTCACCGGTATAGCGCACGAGATGTGGCATTTCCCCGCCCCTCGCGAGGCCACTATAGAGTCGTGTCAGGTCAGTTAGCGTAATGCCGAGGCCGCCGAGGCCGACAGCAAGGCTGGGGGCCGCCTCTTTCGGTATCACAATAGCGGTCTCCGTATCCCGCAGACGCGCCAACAAACGGGCCGGCCCGAGTTCGTTTAGGAGTTCGACCGCAGGCAGGTTGAGGGACATCTGCAGAGCCTTGCGTGCTGTCACCGTGCCCTGGAAGGCAAGATCGAAGTTCTCTGGCTGGTAGATCCCATATCGGGAGGGCCTGTCATCGAGAAGTGTCTCTGGATGGGCCAGACCACCTTCGAAGGCGAGCGCATAAATGAAAGGCTTCAAAGCTGAGCCAGGCGAACGCATCGCGAGCGTCATATCGATGGCGCCCGCCCGTTCCTTGCTCATGTAATCGGGACTGCCGACTTGGGCACGCACTTCGCCCGTCGCATTGTCGAGCACCAAGATCGCGACGGACAGCTTGGAATCGAGCCTTTCGACCCGCTCTCGCGCCAGTTGCTCAAGGTTTGCCTGCAATCGGGCATCGATGGCGAGTAGATGCGTATTTGGATCTGGCCGTTCCGCGACAGCAGCCTCTGCCGCATGGGCTGCCAGCATCGGGAAAGGTCGACGGGCGTCAGGCATGGGCGCGGCCTTCGCGGCCTCAGCCTCCGCCGTGGAGATGACGCCACGCTCTCGAGCCCGGTCGAGAACCCGGTTACGGGCAATCAATGCTGCTTGGGCAAAGCGATCCGGACGGCGCGTCTCCGGCGATTGTGGCAGAGCGACGAGAAGGGCAGCCTCACTGAACGATAGGCGCTTCGGCTCGCGTCCAAAATAGGATAGGCTTGCAGCCCGCATGCCCTCGAGATTGCCGCCATACGGTGCCAGCGTGAGGTAAAGACGCAGGATCTCGTTCTTCGAGAGGCGGCTCTCCAGCTGGACCGCCCGGATTATCTGGCGAAGTTTTGCAGAAAGCGTACGCTCATCCCTGGGCTCCAGGAGGCGTGCCACCTGCATGGTCAACGTAGACCCACCGGACACAACCCTGCCGTTGGCGACAAATTGCCCTGCCGCTCTCAGGAGCGCCAGGGGATCGATGCCAGAATGGCGGTCGAACCGCCCATCCTCGTATGCTTTGAGCATGGCGAGATAGCGTGGATCGACATCATCTGTCTCGATCGGAAGGCGCCAGCGGCCCCCTTTCATCGCGAAGGGACGCAATAACTGTCCATGGCGATCAAGGACCACTGTTGAGCGGTTCTCTACAACGGTCAGATCAAGCGGCCCCAAGCTCTCAGTAAAGTGCCACAGGGCGAGAGCCGGAATGGAAACGACAAGCGCAAGAGTAGTGGCGAGGATAAGTCCCCACTTTGCTTGCTGGCGTTGTCGCTTATCCGTCACTGTTGGCGCACCTGCACGACCCCGACGGAACCCAAGCCCGTTCGCCCGTAGCGTTCGGGACGGTACATGTCCTCAACCTGTGCCGATGGGTGAACATAGGTTCCAGGCGACACGGCACGGACCATGTAGGCGACCGTGAAGAAAGCGGGCTGATCCGGCTTGCGGTCAAAGGCCACGACAAAGCGGTCGTCGCGGTATTCCGTATGCGCCGGCTCCACATCCCGCTTGAGCCAGGATAGGTTTGCCACCGTATCGCTGTCCACAAGCTTCGGATTATCGATCTCAAACCCTGCAGGCAAACGGTCGACCAACAGCAAGCGTGCCTCCTTGGCCTCTGCTTCAGTGACTTTCAGTACCACCACGAGGCGCTCGTTCTGCGGCACGGAAGTGAGCTGGACCTCGCTGCCGTCGAGCCTGTAATAGCTCCGTTCCACCGTATAACCGTGTGACAGAGCGGGCTCAGGCTCAACCGGATTGCCGGCCACGGTCACAACCGCTTGGACCGGGGTGCGTCCGGCATTGGCGAGGCTAATTGAGGCGCTATCGAGCACGGCATCCTTGTAGGTGCGGTAAAACGCTCTGCGATGCTCGGCGCCATCGACCGTAAGGACGACATTTTCCGCACCGCGATCCATCGCCTGCGCGGCCATGACCAGCCAGGCGTCCTCCTGCGTGCTGGTCCGCCGGGTGCCCCATTCCTCATCGATCACTCGTGCGACCGGCTGCATGATCGCCGGCAAGTTACTCGCCTCCGAGGCAAGGGCCAAGAGCCCTGCCCCATCCCGCAAGCGTGAGCCATAATCTGGACGGTAACTCCCGGTATCTTGAGCACTCTGCAAGAGATCAACAGCAGCCAAGAAAGCCTTCTGAGCTCTGGCACCATCGCCAAGCAAAGCGAGCGCCGCACCAATCTGACCACGTGAGAGGGGTGACGCAAACTCATCGATCTTCGTATCGGCGAGATAACGTAGATCTCCCATGACCGGGCGGCCGTTACGGGCCAGCACATAAGCCGCATAGGCGAGACTGGCCGCATTTTCCTCCACCTGGGTTGTGTTGGCGACGAAATTACGCAACCTGTCGAGGGCGAGGTTGAACGCCACTTGCGGCACCGTGAAGCCCCGCTCCCGCGCTCGGGTCAGGAAGTCGCTGGTGTAGGCATCCAGCCACAGATCGTCACCGCCAACAGACCAGAGGCCGAATGACCCGTTGGAGGCCTGCCGCGCCAGAACGCGTTCGATCGCCTGCCGAACCCTTTCATCGGCTGTAGCATCGAGAGAGAGGTTCTCCTCCTCGGCAAGTCGATTGACATAGAGCAACGGCAAGGCCCGGCTCACGACCTGCTCCGTGCAGCCGTAAGGATAGCGGTCGAGGGCTTTGAGAAGGCCCGGCACATCGAGGCTCGCAAGCGGCGAGACTGAGACCGAGACTGTTCCGGTGCCTGCGAGGATATCAGCGACGAGATCCTTCGAGATAGTGAGTCTCCCTCCCAGGGCCATCATCTGCACAGTTCGCCTTGCAAGGGCTCCGGTCCCGGGCTGGACAGCAATAGCAAAGCTCTGCCTCAGCTCCTGGATATCTGGGCCCTTGAGGACGACGTCGATTTCCGCCGTCCCCTGACCGCCTGCGGTGACTGGAATGATGAGGCTGCCCTTTGCCTTTGCTTCTAGCTTGATGGTGGAGCTCAGGGCATCCGCCGCTACGATGATCGGGCCGCGGATGTCGAGATCGACCGTGTAATCTCCAGTCGGCCCCTCCACGTTGTCGATCTGCATGAAGAAGCGAGAGCGGTCGCCGACGGACAGGAAACGGGGGAGCGTACCTGTCAGCACGACGGGGTCGCGGACGATCACGTCGGCGCTCGAACTGCCAACGCGGTCCGTCGTCCAGGCAACTGCCATGACCCGCACGGTACCGTTGAAGGCAGGGAGATCGAAATCGATGTTGGCAGAGCCATCTGGCTCCACCTTCACCACACCTGAGAAGCGTGCCAGCGGCTCCTGGGTCGGCGGGATGCCGTCGAGGGCCTTCGGCTCCATGTCGCCGCCCGAACGGATGGCCCCGCGAGTGCCCTGCATGCCGTCGATAAGATAGCCGTAGAGATCCCGGATCTCAGAGGAGAGTTGCTTCTGACCGAAGAAATAGGTTGTTGGGTTCGGCGCCTCATAACGCGTGAGGTTGAGGATTCCCACGTCGACCGCCGCGACGGTGATCCGCGCTTCCTCGCCTGGTGCCAGCCCGGCAACCTTGATCGGCATGGTCAAACGTCCCCGAGGTCGGGCACTACTCAGGGCGTTCAGGCTCACTTGGAGGTTTCGAGCGTCACGGTCGACTTCGAACCAGGCTGTCCCCAACGACCGTCCGGGCATCCGCTTCGCTGCCTGATCAAGGGGGCGATGTGCTATGGCAATGACGTAAGCCCCCGAACCCCAAGAGGGCTGTACAGGCAGGCTGACATTCGTGCCTTCCGCTGCCACATCGACCACGCGGATGTCGTGCACCCGGTCGCTGACGACAGCCAGCGTCGCTTTGCCCTTGAAACGCGGGTTGAGGCGCAGCTGCATGGGTTCGCCGGCGCGATAGCTCGCCTTGTCGAGGCTCATATCGAGAAGGTCTGGCGTGTCGGCCGTCTGGTCTCCGGACCAGCCCACCGTGAAGGACAGACTGGTGTGCCCGGTTTCGCCGAGGTCGGGGGCACTCACGTCGAGCCTGTAGGTGCCCCACTCTATGGGAACCGAAATACGCCCTGACGTATCGGTGGTTACATTGATACGCCCATCTGTCACGCGGCGTGTTGCTTTGACCGGCTCGTAACCCCAGCGCCCATCGGAATTGTACCACTGATAGCGTCGCTCGATCTTATACAGGCTCCAGGTGACGTTGCCGCTGGCAAGTCGCTTGCCCATCGGATCTGCAAGAACGACATCGAAGGTGGCGTTCGCCCCCTCCCCGAGCTGTCCGGCAAAATTCTTACGTACGGCCACCACCGGACCCTTCGGCAGGATCGGCAGCGTCAGGCTGCGCTCCACTGCCCGTCCGCCAGACTCAGCCACGCGTAAGGTGAACCTCGCCTCGGTCGGGCGCGGTGCCGCCATGTCCTGCACCGGGATCTGAAGATTGGCACGTCCCTGTGCATCCGTCGTGGCACTCTGCTCGATCTCTGCCGTGGAAGCATCGACCGTCTCGTCGTCCAGGCCGGTCGTGTAGCCCTCGAGCCCCTTGATGCCGCTCGCGGATGCCGCCGCGACCGTGACCTCGCCGCTAACCGAGAGTCCTGCCCCGGGAGCGCCGTAGAGATATCGCGCCGCCAAATCGATGGGAGCCGGCTGTCCCGGCCGCAGAGCATCCACCTTCGGCGTAAGGGTCAGTTCCAGCCGTTCGGGCACGTAATCTTCGACCAGGAAACTTGCGTCACCAACCGATGAACTCTTGGGATCGGTATAGGCGGCGATCCGCCAAGTGCCACGTAGGGATCCCGGCAGGATGGGGATTGATAAGGCGCGGCCGCCAAGGCCTTGGTCCTCGACCAAAGCTCGACGGTACTCGACGCCGTCGGGTCGCCGTACCACGATGGTCAGCGGCACTCCTGGGACTGCGGCGCCCTTCGCGTCCCGCAGGAGCGCTGACAACGCCACAGTCTCGCCGGTCCGGTAAACGCCGCGCTCCGTGTAGAGGTAGGCATCGACAGCGCCGGACGCAGCCCGTCCCTTCACACCCCGGTCGGTCAGATCGAACGCCGCGGTGCCGAGGTCGAGGAAACCATAATCGACCCCCTCCGTCGCTACCACGAGGCCCGGCGCAAGCCCGCCCTCGCCTCGGGCGAGACCCGGATCGAAGACGGCGACTCCCATAGCGTCGGTCTTCTTCGTCGACAAAACCTCGTTGTTGCGGGCGACCAGCCTCACCTCCACGTTGGCACGTGGTTCGGCGCCAGCGAGCGATCGCACGAAGACCTGCGCTCCACCCTTGCCGGTCAAGGCCGTCAGACCGAGGTCGGACACCACGAACCATTGCGTGGCGATATTCTCGTAGTCCTCGGCGCTTTCGTTATATGTCGCCGTGCCGTCATGAGGCTTCGCGGTCATCACGTAGACGCCAGGCTCGAGCTTGCCGACCGCCTCCATGACCGGGAAGGCCGTGACCACGTCCCGATTGAGAGCGGAGCCCGTCTCGAGCGTGCCGTTCCAGATCTTTATGCCCTTGTCGCGAGCAATTTCGGCGGCGGAGTAGCGGGTGAGCTGTCCAAGAAAATCGTAGGACCGCACGGTCGGCAGAAGGTTGCGGTCGCCAACCCGATAGACCTCGACACCGACTTTGGACGTGTTCACCGACACGACCGGGATGCCTTCCTGCCCCGTGCTCGGCAGCACGTAATTGCGACCGGTAAAACGGGCTTGGGGCGCACGGTCCCGAACATAGACCTCGTAATCCGCCGCCTTGATCAGGCTCTCTCCCACAGCCGACGGCAGTCCTTGCCGGAGGACGATGGCGTAGCGCTCACTGTGTTTCAGACCATCGACGCAGAGCTGTTGTCCCTCGGCTGATACTGCCGCATTGGCGCTGCCAGAGACAGCCACGAAGGGAGCGAAATCCACCTTGCCGGCCGTCAGCGGTTCGGAGAACTGGAAGCAAACACGGGGCGAAGCCGAGTCGGAGTCCACCTTGAAGTCAGTCACCCTGAAGCCGTGCTCCTCGCGGAGTTGCTCGTAGGTCGAGCGTACATCAGGATTATTTTGAAGTTTTAAGCTCGCCGCATAGGCGTTGAGAGATGGACGCCACGCCTGCTGGGCCGCATAGACCTCGCCAAGAAGCGCAAGAGACATAGCCTCGTCGTTAGGTGTCCTTGCGCGTTGGTAAGCGGCATATGCTGCCGTGGCCTGACGCTCCTGCAGCTTGTAGCGCTCATCCCAGTTATTGCCTGGATTGATCGCGAGCGCCGCTCTGGCATAGCTGTACCAGCCCGCTGCATTGTCAGGCTCCACAGCAATGGTGGCAGCGAAGAGATCCAATGCCTGACGTGCATTACCTCGAGCCAGACTTGCCTCTCCCTCCTGCTGCAGCTGCTGAGCTGGCTTGCCGCCTGTCAGGCGTCCACCTTCGATCCTAAGGGTCTGCTCCAGCCGTACGGCCTGACTTGCTAGGTCGCCATGTATGAAGCTTTTCTGCGCCTGTGCAGAATATCCGCCTGCCATCAAACCCACGGCGACCAAGACCGTGCGCAACAGAGATCGGGCCATGAGAAGTTCCTCATACTCAGCTATCAACAGGTCCGCCGACCTTAGCACCAGGGCACTTTCTCGGCACTAGCTTCCGACGCCAGAGTTTGGGAAAATGGTCAAGCTTTTGAGGATATAGACGATGGATTTCTCCAACCCGCGAGCATTCATGACATTTTATTTCGTGCTCGCCGCTCTCACGGCTTTATATCCTCAGTCTGTCCAAGCACAATCGCCGTCTCCCAATCCGAGAACTGCCGCCTCCGACACTGCTCTCGATGACGCCCGAGTTGCCTTCGAGGCTTTGTCCGAAACCGATCGGAGGTTGATTCAAGACGCTCTGATATGGACAGGTGACTACAACGGCGTGGCCGACGGAACGTTTGGGCGTCAGACCTATGCTGCTATTGCCGCTTATCAGATCAGATCGCGGCAACAACCGAATGGCATACTCATTCCCCAAGCTCGATCGGGCCTGCTTGCCGCTGCCCAGCAGGCCCGAGCGGCAGCCGGCTTTATGCTGGTTGACGATCCAAAGACCGGGATCCGCATTGGCATCCCTACAAAGATCCTTTCTAAACAGGCCACGAATCCCAGCGGCGGAAGCCGCTGGCAGAGCGCGGACGACAGGATAACACTCGATACCCGCTTGGCGCCGCCGGATGCGACCCTGCAATCACTCTATGACCGCAACCTCTCGATCCAGGCTCCTGGGCGAGCAGTGAGCTATAAAGTGCTTCGCCAGGACTTCTTTGTCATCGCCGGCGAAACATCAATTGGGAAATTCTATACCCGCTACAGCGGCGGCACAGGAGGCCTGCGCGGTTTTTCAATTGGCTATGACAAGACTTTGGCGCCTCAGTTCGACCGGTTTGTCGTCGCTATCGCCAACAGCTTCACACTGTTCCCTGAACAGCTGGCTCCGGCAGCCGTTGCTGTGGCTCCAGTCCCCAAACTGCAGCCTCAAACCGAGCCTCAGGCACCGAACCTCATCGGCACCGGCATCGTTATTGGCCGCCGGCAAGTCATTACGACGGCTCCCATCGCTTCCTGTAGAGATGTACGGGTACCCGGACTCAAGCCACGTCAGATCAACGGCCGAAGTCCCTTCGTGCTGGAATTTGCCAATGATTTGAACGCGCAACCGCTCAAAGCGGCTCATGGGGTTCTCGTGGAAGCCTCGCCCCTCCTGGTCATCGGCTTTGCCGAAGAAGGCGGGAAGACGAATCTCTCCGCTATGCCGGCAAAGGCCTTGAACGCCGGCATAATCTCCGCTCCTTTGCAGCCTGGAATGAGCGGAGCTCTTGTTATAGATATGCATGGCACTCTTGTTGGATTGGCCGGTATCCTTCCCTCAATGCCGCAAAGGATTGCTGGCATAGTCCCGACTGCAAACTACCCAGTCGTCCCAGTATCCGATCTTTTTGGGACCGCTCCAGTACTTGCTGATCAATGGAATGAAGCGGTGGCGCAGAGCCGCAGAGCTGCTGATATCGTAGGGTCTATGCGGCCGTCTTTAGTGCCGATCATATGCGGTCCTTGACTCGCGGGGTGAGACGGCAAACATCCCCTTGCTGAATGCGGAGCATGAAGCCGGAGTTCTCGTCGAACCACTTCTTGAAGTCCTCCCACTCCGCCTGCATCTCGGCCGAGTACTCCCTGATGCGTGCAGCGATGGGCCTAGGCCGCCGGATCGCGTTGTTGCATGGATGAGCAAGTTGGTAACCGGGGCTGGATAGCGTACTCGATAGCGTAGAGGCCTATTTGGCTTCCGAGCAAAGATCCCGTGATGCCCTTCAAGGCTCATGCCGCCCGCCGTCACCGCATTCCCAAGCAGCGGTACCGGGTGACGAACTGGGCGGAGTACGACGCCAGCCTGCGTCAGCGGGGAAGTCTGACGGTCTGGTACACCGAGGAAGCAATCGCCGCTTGGCGGGCCGAGCCGCGCACAACCCGGGGCGGGCAAGCTCACTATTCGGCTTTGGCGATCAGAACAGCGCTGACGTTGCGGGCGGTGTTCCGATTGGCGCTGCGTCAGACGGAAGGCCTGATTGGCTCGATCCTGAAGCTCCTGGGTCTGGATCTGGCGGTGCCGGATCACTCAACCCTGAGCCGACGGGCCGAAACCCTGGAGGTGCCAAGGCCCTGTTCGAGTTCGAGAGGACCTGTTCACCTGCTGGTCGACAGTACAGGCCTGCGGTTGTGCGGACCCGGCGAGTGTCTGGTCGAGAAGCACGGCACCCGAAGACGCCGGTCCTGGCGAAAGCTGCACATCGGCATGGACGCCGAGACTGGACAGATCCTCGCCTCAGAGCTGACCAGCAGGGATGTCGATGATGGCTCACAAGTTGGGCTCTTGCTCGATCAGATCCCAGGTCCACTCGCCTCCTTCATCGGCGATGGAGCTTACGATCAAGCTGGCATCTACAGCACGGTTGCCAAGCTTCATCCTGAGGCTGACGTAATCGTCCCACCACGCTCAACAGCGGTGCCAAGTGAGATGGCAGAGAGCGGCATCGTCACGTTAACGAGTTGTGATCGGGAGCTTGTGTATGAGGCGGTATGAAGAAGCCGCGCCCCTCGCTCTACGCTCGCCACCGTTTCCCTGCCGAGGTGATCAGCCTGACAGTCTGGCTGTACTTCCGCTTTCCCCTGAGCCTCCGGATGGTGGAGGAGATGCTGGCGGCCCGAGGCATCCTGGTCAGCCATGAGACGGTGCGACGCTGGGCCGAGAAGTTCGGTCGGGAGTTTGCCAATCGCATTCGCCGACGCACGCCTCGACCGGGTGATCGCTGGCATCTCGACGAGGTGGTAATTACCATCGCCGGCCAGAAGCACTGGCTCTGGCGGGCCGTGGACCAGGACGGCTTTGTCCTGGATGTCCTGGTCCAGAGTCGCCGCGACCGCAAGGCCGCCAAATGCCTGCTGCGCAAGCTGCTGAAGAAGAATGCCATGGCCCCGCGGGTGATGGTCACGGACAAACTTGGATCCTACGGCGCTGCTCGCCGGGAGATGGGCCTAAGCCTCGAACATCGGCAGCACAAAGGATTGAACAACCGAGCGGAGAATTCCCACCAACCAACTCGCCGACGCGAGCGCCAGATGAAGCGCTTCAAGTCAGCCCGGCAAGCGCAGCGCTTTCTCTCGATCCATGATCCTATCAGCAACCTGTTTCACCTACGGCGGCATCAACTCACGGCCGCAGACTATCGCAAGGCTCGCAGCGCAGCCTTTGAGGCATGGGCGGACATCACGTCTGTGGCGCTCGTCGCCTGAAAAAATAGGCTTGTCACAATCCGAATCCTGTCGAGTGTCCGTTAATGTGACGATGCCATCGATCATGATGCGCTCGGGCTTGGGACCTTCACCCGCCAGCGCGGCAAAGATCCGGTCGAACACGCCGAGCCGGCTCCAGCGCATGAACCTGTTGTAGAGCGTCTTGTATGGCCCGTACTCTTCGGGCGCATCCTTCCACTGTAGGCCGCTGCGGATCACGTACACGATCCCGCTGACCACGCGCCGATCATCCACCCGTGGAACTCCATGAGCCAGCGGAAAGGACGGCGCAATCCGCGCCATCTGACGCTCACTTAGCAGAAACAGACCACCCATTCAGAGCCTCCTCGACAGGAGCCTCTGAATCACACCTCAGCCCAAATTAATAGGTCCTGAGCCTAGAGACACCTGGACCATCGGCATATTTACGTGCCTCGGCTATGGCAGCGGCCCTGCAGTGGTTTCGGCGGCAATATCAGTGAGCAGACGCGTTGATCCGGTGAGCACTTATTCCTGTTCATACGTCGCAAGGTGGTTTCCCGTGGCGGCCGAGTCGTCGAGGCAGAGCCGGTGCTGGTCGTTAGAGGAGCTCTGCGCCTGTTAGAAGTTCCTGAGCCCAACAGCCCAATTCCGGCTGGGCTGCGAGGATGACACGAAGCCCTCCAACCTATGCGTCATGCACCAGAGACTGGTATCCAGAAGTATTGGATGCGCCCACTCTCAGCGTTTGTGGCTGCACGCATGCAGAGTGACCATATGTCTCCTGGAAATGGTCTTTCAGAACGCATAAGAAGGCAATATTGCGAATTATTTATTGCTTAGTTTCAGCCGATTTGCTTCCGGCTAAGTCAGATTGTGCACTCCCATGAATAAACCATCTTACCAGATGCAGATCCATTTCCCTCGACCGCGGATGGATATTGTTCCGCATTATGGTCGACAGAGCGGGCATGCCCGCTCCCGGCGATTGGGCCATGTGTCAGCCCGCTACGTCAGGGCGATCCTGCGCTTGCCTGTCTACGGTGTGCGGATCGTCATGCATCACCTTGCCGGACCTCGCCTTTGGCAACGGATCCGGCTTTTGCCCGTGCCAATCGGGACAGGTCCGATGCATATCCCCCGCGGACCTGAACGGGTTAAGGCGATCGTCTCCGACTTCCATGCCCTTGCTCCGGATCAACAGGCGAAGGTCGCCAAGAACCTTGCCCAGTTGTGGGACAATTTCTTGGGCGTATTCGGTGGATTGAGCGGGTTCTGGGCGTCGCCCTTGGAGGAGCAGAAAGCGTGCATGGACAAGCTTGAGGCGGCCGTCCAGCGCTTGGAGCCTCACAAGCGCTCCGAGACGGGTTTCCAGTATGTCACGATTGAGCTCATGCGGCTCTATCTTGCTTTCTTGTTCATCGGTCGCACCGACACATTGGCGGTTGAGCTTGGAGCCCTTGTGGTTCCACTGATCGACCGGGGACGGTGGGTGGCTGCAACGTCACAAGAAATCGCCCTCTGACCTACAACGACATTTCCGTAACCTGGTCGAATTGGCACTGTCACGGAAACAGCCGACGGAGCGGAGGAGAGTACGATTGATCCGTCCTCATGGGGTGGTCCGGTTGGAATGTTAGTGGAGTGACGGCTTGGACCTGCCCAAGCGCGGCGGCCGCGCGGCTATCAGGACCTCTGACTGCCAAGGTTTGGCCCCATTGGGCGAGTAGCCCAGGACCATGGCTGAACAGAACAGGCAATCTCTCGATGTGGCGGTCGAGGAGACGATTGAACTGGCCCATCAGGCCATCGAACAGACCCGGGCTGAGATCGCCCGCTCGCAGGCTCTGAGCCAGGCCGAAGCCGATCTCGCGCACGCCATTGAACAGATTGCCGAGGAACACGGCGCTTCCGCTGACGAGTGATCAGAAAATCATGAGTGGTGGCTGGTCCCCCATCAATGCCGCGCCGCGTGATGGCACGCCTATGATCCTCTGGATGATTGAAGAGGACGCCCCGCCTGAACTGCCCGAGACTGTGCGCTATTGGATCATCGGTCGCCGGGCAGGCATCTGCTACTGTCAGCTCATTTGCTATCTCCGCTTTTGCTCTGACAGGCAAGTCCGGCGATGGAGGCCGCCTCTCGGCAACCACTGAGCAAGTCGTCAATGCGCGTGGGGTTCTTTTGGCAGACGTAGGACGAACGCGTCTCTCAACTACACTGCACGTCACAATACGCTCGGTTTGTGTCAAACTTCTCGGCGAGAGACGACCGATAGTCATGGTTGCCGAGTATGACGGACGGTAGTCTCCGCAATTCAGCTGGAACACGTGTCGATACAGTTGCGCGTCAGGTCCCACGAAGTGGGGCACCTTCTCAAAGGTAATCTACGCGGGAATGCTTAAAGCGGCACATCCTCGCCACTTGATAGCGATGATTGAGAAGATTGAAGAGGCAGAGCATCTGGATTGCTGTTCAGCGAGCGATGACGCCCGACGAGGAACCCGGGAGGGCAGTGCATCCGTGCCCGTCCCGAGACATGCCTACAGCTGTAGTTGATAAGGCAGCCGAGGCAAGAGTGAGCGGCCTTTCCGGAGGACGCAAGCAGCACAAAGGGGCGCCAGCATGGCACTCTACTTTGCAATTCAGAGGCGGAGTGCTCCGGATCCGTAGCAGCAATCAAAGGCACCTTATCAGGCCAAAAGTGCTGCTGACTATACCTATCCAAATTGGCTGTTCACATATCCTTAGTGGTTATCCTTCTCCGGTTGAGCGATCACTCGTTCTGCACCTAGCCAGGAGGGATATAACCCCCTCGCTTTGTCGAATGGCCTGCCATCTATCGTTGCAGCGAATTCATTGCTTGAGGAAATGATTGAATGGCAATCACCATCAATGCTGCCGATTACGGTGCCACTGCAAACGATGCTACCGACGATACCGCGGCTATTAATGCCGCTCTGAAGGCAGCGAACGCCGCGTACCTTACGGATCCCACCGCCGGCCAAGTTACGGTTATTCTGCCAACCGGCACCTTCATCGTCTCAGGCTCAGGTGACAAAAGCGAGGGGGCTATTCAACTGCTCACCGGCACGACTCTTCAAGGTGCCGGCATGGGTCAGACCACCCTTAAAGTGGCTGACAATTGGGTCGGGGACATCACAGGCGTCGTTCGTACGCCCTTTGACGAAGTCACCACAAAAGCCAGTCTGCTGAACCTCACTATTGATGGGAACCGCGCCCAAACAGCAGGCAAGATCGACGGCTTCTACACAGGCGTGCGTCCCGGCAGCACGCAACAGGATGCTGATATCCGAGTTTCCGGCGTGGAGGTGATGAACTGCTCTGGCTACGGCTTTGATCCACATGAACAGACCATTCGTCTAGTCATCGAGAACAGCTCAGCGCACGGTAACGGTCTCGATGGTTTTGTGGCCGACTACATCGTGGATGGCGTCTACCGCAACAACATCGCCTACGACAATGATCGCCACGGCTTCAACATCACTACGTCCACTACAGACCTTCTCCTCGAAGGCAATAAGGCGTATGACAACGGCTCGGCGGGCATTGTTGTTCAACGCGGCTCAGAGAATATCCCATGGCCGGATGGGGTTCAGATCGTTGGCGGCGAGTATTACAATAATGCCCGTGAAGGCATCCTGCTCAACATGGCTGAAAACGTCACGATCAGTGGTGCGGACATTCATGGGAATATGCTTCAGGGGGTCAGGATCGAGGGGGCGACCAATACTATCGTTCAAAACAGCCATATCTATAACAACGCACAGGCCGCGGATAACACCTACGATGAGGTCAGCATCCGGCTCCGCGCGGATACAGTCACTGGCGTGACATACTATTCAATCGGCACGCAGATCCTGAATAACACCATTGAGTCCACCGGTGCGGTCAATGCCCGCTGGGGCGTGCGTGAAGAGCCGACCAACGATGACGGTGGTGCAACCAACACCATCGTCTCCGGCAATACCATCACGGGAACGGATGCGGGAGCGGTTTCCGTCCCGGGGGCTGCGAACCCGGTAACGGGAGGCACCGGCAACGATACGCTGACAGGCACCGGTGGTGGTGACGAGATGCGGGGCGGCGCCGGTAATGACACTTATGTAGTCGACCACTCTGGTGATGTAGTGATAGAGAATGCCAACGAGGGCAACGACACGGTTCTCGCCTATATCAGTCACACGCTAGCCGCCAATGTGGAAAATCTAAGCCTCCAGGGCAGCAATCCGATTAACGGAACGGGCAATGGCCTGAACAATGTCATTATCGGTAATCTGGCGACAAACACCCTGAAGGGAGGCTTGGGGTCCGATACGCTGGATGGCGGAGCCGGTGCAGATAGTCTCGATGGCGGCGATGGCAATGACACCTACTATGTCGACTCCTCAGCGGACGTTATCGTGGAGAAAGATCATCTGGGTGCTGGCGGCGTCGACACTGTCTTCAGCACAGCAAGCTATATCCTGTCTGCAGAGGTGGAAAATCTCATACTGACCGGAGCATCTCACATCAACGCTACCGGTAATTCAGCGGCCAATCTTCTGACTGGCAATTCCGGCAACAACGTTCTCGACGGCCAAGGCGGCGCTGACCTGATGACCGGCGGGGCCGGCAACGATGCCTATGTTGTCAATCATACTGGTGATGTCGTTGCTGAAGCGGCTGGAGGCGGCACAGATACAGTCTACAGCTCTATCGCCTACACGCTGGGCCAATTCGTCGAGAACCTTGTTCTGCAAGGTATTGCGATCACCGGCTCAGGCAATGATCTGAACAACACCATTATCGGCAACGACGCCGCCAACAAGCTGTATGGCCTTGGCGGTGACGACGTCCTGAGTGGTGGAGCGGGCAACGATACGTTGGACGGCGGAGTTGGGAAGGACACAGCTCAGTTCTCCGGCAATCGTGCGAACTACACGATCGCTGGCCCTCTTGCGAACCGGACCGTCGCCGGTGGAGCTGAGGGCACGGACACCCTGCTGAACATTGATGTTCTGCAGTTTAAAGACGGTATGCTCATTGGCGACACGTGGGTTCCGACCCCGGTTCCTGCTGCTCCTCCGGTCAGCACGAGCAATCCGGTCGTCAGCCGCACCGGCAACGCCCGATCCGAGACGCTCAACGGCCGGGACAACATCGACGACATCATCAAGGGCCAGGGCGGCAACGATACGATCAAGGGCCGCGGGGGCAATGATCGGCTCAATGGCGGCACCGGCAACGACAAGGTCTATGGTGACAGCGGCGACGACCGTGTCAACGGCGACAGCGGCAACGACTATGTCCATGGCGGGTCCGGCAACGACTGGGCCAGCGGCGGCACAGGCAATGACAGGGTCTATGGCAGCTCCGGGAACGACCGGGTGTATGGCAGCTCCGGGCACGACACCGTCGACGGCGGGTCCAGCAACGACTGGGTCTATGGCGACAGCGGCAACGACAGGGTCTATGGCGGTCTTGGCGATGACGTGGTCAATGGCGGAGCCGGCAACGATCGCCTTTATGGCAACGCGGGCAGCGATGCTTTCGTGTTCAACGCAAGGCTCGGGACTGCCTCGACCGACCGCAAGGTGAGCTTCGACACGATCGTCGACTTCAAGGTCAGGGACGACAGCTTCCTGCTCGACAACGCCGTGTTCAAGAAGCTCGGCAGCGGGACGGTGGCCAATCCGACCCAGCTGGACGCCGAGTTCTTCGTCACCGGCACCAAGGCGAAGGAGCGGGACGACTACCTGATCTACAACAAGAAGACGGGCGTGCTCTCCTATGACGCAGATGGCTCCGGCAAGGGTCAGGCGGTGGAGTTCGCCCAGCTGTCGAAGAACCTCGCCCTCACCTACAAGGATTTCTTCGTCATCTGACACCACCCCGCCCAAAGAGCCCCGGCCGAAAGGCTCGGGGCTCTGTCCCGCTTTCCGCCTCCTAGGTCCAGTATTGGCTTGAAGTGGACTCAATGCAGCTAGATGATCCTTTCCCTTTGGATCTGGTTCCCTTGAGAGCCCGCAAAGCGATCTTGCAGGTGTTTGAGGGGCGCTGTCCCAGCAAGGGCGAGATCGCCAAAGTTTCCGATTGCCTCTGGCTGAAAAGTCCTGGCATTGGGCCGGCAGCTCTGAAGTGGATCCACAGCGTCATCTCCGCTCCGGCAGCTTCGAACGAAACACCTTTGGCCGCTCATTTGGCTGATATTGAGTTGCTGCAACGGCTACGTGTTCTTCACGGAGAACTCCAATTTATACTCGGCGCACTTGAGCAAAGGGTATCAAGTTCGCAAGTGCTCCGCCCCGCACAAGAGATCGCTATCGATTAACGAGTTGCCACTTCACTGTAGTTAGTAATGATTGAACCGTAAGCGGTGTTTTCGCCGCACCTTACCTTCATATGTCTGAGCTGCGAGACTGACGATCTTGGATTGGGGATCGTTTTGTGTCGATGGTTAACCATATGCTTGAGCCGCCGCTGGCCGAGCGTCATGCGGCGCAGGTCTCCAAGACCGTAGAGGTTCACGTGAGCCTCACTCAATCCGGCTGCGCCATTACTGCACAGAAGCGAGAAGCTGTAAAAGCTGACACTAGGCATGCGGATCACGGGACAGTTCTGATACAGCAAGATCAGGACAGCGCTAATCTCGGATTGGTGGAGCTTACAGGGCAGTCGTGCGCCTCCGGTGTTATCTGTGCCCACGGTCGATCAGACCGGACACACATGTGGCCAGAGCCCTGACCGCCTGATAGGATCGACCAGCCTGAAAGCACACACATACAGGCGCATCCGAGCGTCAAGGTGACGAACGTCAGGAGAGCGGTCGCCTGCCACTCGCATTGAGCGAGCTCAGCCTCGCTGGCCTTGATCCGGGTAGGAAGGTCAGCGTTGACGTCGCGCATCCATTTACCCACAGGCTCACCCCCAGGTGACACACTAACGCCGTACTTGGCCTGTGAGGTCCCGCCCGCCATGGCGGAGAAACATGACGAAAGGGGCTGGTCTCCCATCAGCACCGCGCCACGGGACGGCACACCGGTGATCCTCTGGATGGCTGAGGATGAGGTCCCGCCCACTCTCCCGCTCACCGTGGGGTTCTGGACCATCAACCCGGCCGCAGGCACCGGCTATTGGCGGATCTTTGGCGATCCACCGCGCTTTGGCTCTGAGAGGCAGATCCGTGGCTGGAAGCCCTACTTCGCAGCCGCTAGTGCAGGGTGGCTTCCAAGGGAATGGACATGAGAACCGAGCCCGACAGGTCGGCTACATCCAAGCGCCAGCCTTGCCAGTCACAGTTTGCCGCCTCCACCCGAAGCTCCTCAAGAGCGCAAAGCGCCTGACGATGTGCGGTCGGAAGGTCCGACACCTCCACACCAACATTATCGAGGATTGAAGCGTGACAGTTGACGAGATGGAAATAGCAGCGCATCGGCAGTTCCGGGAAGATGTCCGCAGCAGGCGGCTCTTTGATGACCTTGGAACGCAACGTTCTTCATAAGCCTACGTTCCAAATGAACAAGCCAAGTCTTATAGGTTGCTCGGATGAGTCTGGCACGTCCCGAAATTGATCTAAGATGATCCTCTGCAGCCTTGGGTAATCCTTCGGGGAGTTGGATGGACGATGCTTCTCTGCGGCTGAAGGGCTCCGGATGGAGGGCCATCGCGGCGAACGGATTATTTACCTTGGCCGTTGCAGGATGCCTGCACCAAACGCGTGGTGTATCAGCCCGACCCATCTCCATAGCCCCCGGGCGTGGAGAGCGCCCTGGCTGAGGGTTCTGGCCCCCTCTTCGGCTAGGGCGTTCTTGCGTAAACTGTCCGGGCGGACCCCACAGGTACACCCAGACGTTATATCTCAGTATCTCACCTGTAATTTTACCTTTGGGGCGACGATGAATGGCACCAACTCTGAACTTCACACAAACATCAAGCAAGCTGAGGCAGAACTTGACCGTTTTGAAAGACGCGTGGTCACGGCAATTATTGTGCCCGTGCCGCTTGTGATTGCAGCCTACTCAGTCCTGCTTTGAGCGCTTCCCCACGCATTTTCGCATAAGCCCCAATATGGAGATAGGAGCGCGCTTCAGGCGGGCGGTGGCCCGACGAACTCGAGATTGTAGCGGGCGGCGATTTCCACGATCTGAGGCATATTTCGCGATGGGTGGAGCCCCTGCCTCTCGACCTCGAGGAAGAACCCTTCGGCACCACCAGGAGTCATCGTGATCAGAAGTTGGCCGTCATCGCTGCCGACGTTCTTGAAAGTGTGAGGAGACCCCTTGGGGATCAGGATTGTGTCCCCATCACTCAGGTCCTGAGCCTCGCCTGCGCACCAGAAGCGGAACTGACCTGACAGAATCCGGAACATCTCCTGTTCCTGATGATGGATATGCATCGGCGGACCGGCTCCAACCGGAACATTCTCGATCCAGTGCGACAAGCTGCCTCCGACCTCACCGGACTGCACTAGAAACGTGCGGGGCAGATCAAAGGCACGATTGTTATCGCCGTCACCAACTCGCCGGATGAGCGCTCCTGCTTCCGAGCCCTTGTTCATCAATCAGCTTCCTTCTGGTTCGATGGCCTTCGAAAGCCCATCTGCTCGAGCATAACAGGGCAGCCTGCCGACTTGAGGCGGAAATTCCGAGTAGTTGGAATGCTTGATCACCTTACGCCGCGGCATAAGGGGCGCCGCTCCTTCCTCTGAAGGATTCTATGACATGCGCATCAGGCTTCTGGCCGCACTTGTTGTTTGCATCGCCGCCTCAACGCCAGTCATGGCTGGTGAAACCAGGGGCACTGGCGGGTACATCACGCGACGCGGAGAGGTAAGGCGATCTACAGCTCTCGGGCTTGAACGATGAGTTTTGCGACCAGGGTGGGAACAATATGATCCCACAGCCTCGCGTGTGCGGTCCTTTGGCCTGATCGCTCGGGGCCTTAGAGGTCTCCTCGGCGGCGTCTGGCCGGCTGAAGCCTAAAAACAGGGTCATCGTTGTGTCGTCTGGCAGACTGACATGACTGATAAATCCAGCCTCAATAGGCCGTAGCCCGTTGCCTTGCATATGGGTCAACTCTGAGCCGAGAGGCTGGAAAACCTGCCATGGTGTCCTCAGCATCGAAGGCCAATCATCGGGAGAACCGGCTCCTGGCCGCCCTGGCGCCGGAGGATCTGGCCTGCCTGGAGCCGCATCTGGAGATCGTGAGGCTATCGAAGGGCGCGATCCTCTACGAAGCCGGTGACACCATCCACTCCACCTACTTCCCGCATAACACCTTCGTGACCCTGCTCAACATCATGGAGGAGGGCCAGTTCGTCGAGGTGGCGTCCTTCGGGCGGGAGGGGCTGTTCGGCCTGATCAGTGCCATTGTCTCCCGCGAGGCCTTCGGGCGCTATAAGGTGCAGATCGCGGGTACCGCCTCCCGGATCCCACTCGACAGGATGCAGGAGGCGATGCAGGCCCGACCCACGATACGGCGACTGATCCTCGGCTATAGCGAAGCGCTGCTGGCCCAGACCTTCCAGGCGGTTTCCTGCAATGCCTTCCATACGGTGGAGGCCCGCTGCTGCAACTGGATCATGAGCACACGAGACCGCATCGATACGGACCTCCTGCCCCTGACCCATGCCGATCTGGCCGAGTTGATGGGGGTGCAGCGCTCAACGATCAGCACTTTGCTGCGCACGTTTCAGGTGCAGGGCCTGATCACCCAGCAGCGCGGGGGCATCATCATCGCGGACCGCCCTGGCCTCGAAGAGATGTCATGCGAGTGCTACGGCAAGATCCGTCGGACCTACGAACGATTGCTGCCCATGACGTCCTCGCAGGATTGATCCTTAGGATGGCTGCGCCAGTCCTGCTCTGAGCCTCGATCATCTTGGCGACAGCGGCTGCCGCGTAGGGCTTTCCGGTGTCCGTCACGAAACCAGCCTTGGCGAGTTTGTCTGCGATCTCCCGCAGGGTGCGCTTGCGGCATTGGACCTTGTACTGCCGCAGCTTCTTGGCCAGAGCGACCATGTCCGGATTGATCTCGACGTAGTTCTCTGCCATCCACGGCCCCATGAATGAACAGGGCAACGTGCTTGCCACTTTCCCCGCTTCGGAACGCATTTCCCGATGAACTCGCTGAGGGAATGGAAACTGCCGTAGGTCTGCGACATCGGTTGCTAGCTCTTGGTACAACAAAGCGATCTGTTTGGAACCATGCGCAATTGGGGCAGGATCGGCACAAACGGCGAGGGTATCGGGATCTATAACTCAAGAGGATAGGATGTACGATCTCTGCCGCCGTACGATACCGTAGTGGTTGGCATGAAACGCGACACCGCCAGCCACAGTACATGGGACCTTGAGAGCCTTGCTTACATAGGGGCTCTGCTTGGTTTGCTGCCGGTCGGCACGCATCAGATCTATTCCATCTCCATCAGAGACTTTCATGGCGGCGACCCCTTCATCCACATGATGGTGGAGCTGATTGGGGGAGCGCTGGGCGGAGCTGTCTTGATCTGCACTATCGGCTGGATCCGAAACAAGCAGGTGATCGAGAAGGGACGTAGGGAGGAGAAAGCCACCTCTAAGCTGGAGCTATGAGGCTGGGGAGCCAAATTTGTGAGGAGCGCCGACCAGGCGTGGCGGGGCTGGCCGCCCTAGAGCGCCGGCGCGGGTACAAGGACCTGTGACAGATCATTAACCTCGGTCGGAGCAGGATGCCTGCGCTGGGCGCAATGTGTATCAGCCCGAAAGAGGCGGGGTTGTTTCGTTCTCCGCACCGCCCCGGCGGAGGTTCATGAACTCCCTCGGCCAGGGCCACAGACGCCCTAAGCCGGAGGTCTAAGACCCCTCGGTTAGGGCGCCTTTGCTGACGCCAAGCAACTTCGCAGAAGGCTGTTCGTGGCACTTCCTTACAGCGTCGGAGCAACACTCCATCGTCGGCTGCAACCGTCATAAAAAACCCTGCCCAGGGTAGGGCAGGGTTGAGTTCATCTTCTCGCCTTCGGGTCTCACTCCGAAAACATGACCAGTACCGCACGCGCCCGCCACCCTGTCAAATGGTACGGAAGTATGAGCGGGCAGCACGATACGTACAGGCCGATGAGTTTGGCCCCAAAGTGGTCAAATCCCAGCAGTGTTGCGGCTGTGCCATAGTCAGAATTTATTCTTGAACCATACTCTTCCCTTGCGACTCCTCGCACAAGGGATGAATTGCTCATGAAAACCCGTCTTCTCGGCCTGCTCGCTGCCACGGCCCTCGCCACCGCCGGCATCTCCGCCGCTTCTGCTGCTGACCTCCCATCACGCGCCGCTCCGGCTCCCATTTACGCTCCCGTCCCGGTCTTCACCTGGACCGGCTTCTACGTCGGTGCCCAGATCGGGTACGGCTGGAATGCCAACGACAACGACATCGTTCTCCCGAGCGGCTTCGTGGTGCAGAGCGGCGATTTCGGTGACAGCGGCGACGGCTTCCTGGCCGGTGTCCATGCTGGTTACAACTACCAGCTCGGCTCGTTCGTGATCGGCGTTGAAGGCGATGTCGAAGGCGTGTTCGGCGACGACGACGATGACCTGGTCATCGTTGGCCCCGACGGCGTCGTGTTCACGAACTACGGCTTCGCTGGCAACGCTCTCGACTGGCAGGGCTCGATCCGCGCTCGCGCCGGTTTTGCGTTTGACCGTGCTTTGATCTACGCGACCGGTGGTTTCGCCTTCGCAGGCGTGTCGGGCAGCTTCGGTCTACTCGACAGCGGCGACGACACGCTGACCGGTTGGACGCTGGGTGCTGGTATCGAATATGCCTTCACCAACAACCTGACCACCCGTCTGGAATACCGTTACACCAGCTATGAGGGTGGTGATAACTTCTTCGACAATGTCTCGCTCGGCAGCAACGACATTGAATTCCACACGGTTCGTGCTGGCCTCAGCTACAAGTTCAGCACCTACTAAGACCCGTCTCAACAAGACACAGAAAAGGCCCGGGCAAACACCCGGGCCTTTTGCGTTTCAAGTGGTGGGAAATAAGAAAGGATGTAGGTCAGGCCCGGGCTGCACTGATATCGGGATCTGTGACGGATTATTTACGTCGGCCGTTGCAGGATGCGGGCACCGGGCGCGTGGCGTATCAGCCCGCACCATCTCCATGGCCCCCACCATGGAAGGCGCCCTGGCTGAGTGTCCTGAACCGTCCTCGGCTGGGGCGTTTTGGCTCCTGCCGTAACGGGCGGACCCCACAGGTGCGCTCAGACGTTATATCTCATCTGAAGCTTTATCTTTAGGGGCAAACAGTTGAGTAGCACCAACTCTGAACTTCACATAAGCATCAAGCAAGCTGAGGCAGAACTTGACCGTTTTGAAAGGCGCGTGGTCACGGCAATTATTGTGACCGTGCCGCTTGCGATTGCAGGCTACTCAGTTCTGCTTTGAGTGCTTCCCAGCGCGTAATCCCGACATAAGCCGCTTATGATAGGAGGCTGGCGAAGCGCTGGCGGCCCTATCAGAATGGCAGGATGCCGTACCTCGCATCTCTTGATCTCCTAATGAAGCCAAGCCCAACGAAGTCTGAATGTCCGGGAACGAGATAGCCCTAACCACGATTATTGTGATTGCGGTCCTCTCCTTGCTATTTGCATTTGTTCTGAGCCGCCGGGCCAAGCCTCGGCAGGAGAGGCTCTAATTCGCATATTCCGTTGTATGGAACGGCTCGGCGAACCCATGATCAACCATTAAGGGGCGAGTTTTAGAGAAGCACTTCCAACATGATCGAGTAGCTGGCGAGGGCGAGCATTACGGCACCGTTGCATTAACCTTGGCCGTTTAGCGAGGGATGGCTAATCGAGGAGCCATCCTGGTGTCGATCTTCAAGCG
>NZ_JAFEMD010000041.1 GCF_016892765.1 Microvirga arvi | reverse complement strand
GCCGCACCGGGGCGGCTGTCGGCAACGCTGGTGAACACGAAGGTGTCCGCCCCCGCCCCGCCTGACAGCGTGTCCTTGCCCAGACCGCCCGTGAGCGTGTCGTTGCCGCCCTTGCCGACGAGGACGTTTGCGGCAGCATTGCCTGTTCCTACGAAGCCCCCAGATCCGATGAAAGTGAGGTTCTCCACATTAGAGCCGAGAGTATAGGACCCGATGGCAGCTTGGACCGTATCGGTCCCCTCCCCGGCGAACTCCTCGACCACATCGCCGGCTGAGTCGACAACGAAGGTGTCATCCCCCACGCCACCGCCCATTGTGTCAGCACCCGCCGCCCCATCGAGCGTGTCGGCTCCCGCGCCACCCAACAGGTGATCGTTCCCCGCGCCTCCATTGAGAGTGTCATTGCCGATACCGCCGTCGAGAGTGTCATCTCCTGAGAGCCCCGTGAGGGTGTCGTTCCCGCCAAGGCCGATGATCTCGTCACTGAATGCTGTGCCAGCCTGACTATTCGCGGCGTTGGTCCCCACGATCCTGGCTCCAACCGGGCCTGATGGATCGGACGTCACGGCTTCAGCCTGTCCTTGATCATCCGTGTAGGTTGCTACCACCCGGAGGATCTGCAGGACCTGTGCTTGGCCGGGGGTGAACTCGGGCCCGGTTGCAACTTCATTCCAGTTCAGCCCGCCATCAGCCGAACTCTGCCAGGTGTACGCTATCACTGCCGCCGTTAGTCCATCCGCATCCTGGATGAAGTTGGATGCCAGAAGGGTATGTCCCTGGGTCGGAGTTACATCACTCAAGGATGCCTTGCCAATTGGAGCGTCGTTGATGTTGATGATCGGGTTCGTCGGTGTCGAGAACACAGTTTCGAGAACACCACTGGCATCCTGATAAACAGCCTTGACGCGGAGCCGCTGCCCAACCTCCGTGTCGCCGGGAGTGAAAGTCGAACCGGTCACTCGGGCCGACTCGCCGCCAGCATCGACAATGATGTCCTCAAAGACGCCGGAGTTGAGGACCTGCTCCACCTGCCAGAATAAGGTGACCGGCCCATTGACTGCGCCGTTGGGATTGACCGTCGTGACGTTGTTCCCGTCGAACAACGAGTAGGTCACCCTCAGGAGCCCGTCCTCGGTCGCCGTATTGTTGTTGTCAATAGCGACGATGCCTTCAGGCCCAGCGTTGCCGCGAGAGGTCACAACGAACGTGCTATCAGCGAACTGCAGACGCTCGATGTTAGCAAGACGGTCGGTTCCTTCCGAGCCAACAGTGTCGGTCACAGTGACAGTCCCGTCCTCGTTCAAGACGATGTCGTAGTTCGCCTGGATGCCGGAATAAAGTGCCGTATCAGTGTCACCCGCCTTCTGGGTCTGGCTAATGTCCAGGATCTCACGCACCGCCTTGAGCTGGCCTGCCTTGTAGGTGCCGCTGAGCATGAGCGGCACGAGGTCGACCATACTATCGAAGCTGGCGATCTCCTCATCCGGATTAGTCAGCGAACGTACGCTGATGCGCACGTTGAGCCACTTGTCGCCATCGATGAGGTCGTCGCCCCCGCGTCCTTCGATGATGTCGCTGCCAGCACCGCCCAGGATGATGTTGCCCGCCGAGAAAGAGGTCTGGCCTTCCCCGAGGAGCCCATCCAGGAACTCCTGGAGCCCATCGATTAGTGCGATGTTCGTCAGCACACTGCCCTGCGTCCCAGCGTTTGGAATAGTCGCTGCTGTCTCGTCGTCGCCGCGCAGGAGGTCGCTGTGCGCCGATCCAGACAGACCCTCAACCGCTTCGAAACGTGCGAGGATGGAAGCTGGAGAGGCCGGAATCGGCGTCTCATCAAGGGCGCGTAGCATCATATCGATGTTCACGCCGAACAGGTCGTCCTTGAACGCTGCCCAGTCGAAGCCAGACGCCCCAAGGAAGCGGTCGCCTGCACCACCGCTACCGACCATGATGTCGTCACCACCCTCAGCGTTCATGATGTCGGTGATGCTCGACCCGATAAAGATGTCGTTACCGGCTACCGTGTCGTTCCCGCGCGGGTCGAAGTTGTCGCCGGGAGCGCCGTCCGACTGGCCGCCTTCGATCCAGTCATCTCCCTCGTTGCCCATATCCTGTTCGTTGGTGAAGGCCCCGAGGATGAAGTCGTCGCCTCCTCCGCCGAACACCTCGGAGGAATCGCGCCCCGAGACGATGAAGTCGTTGCCGAAGCCGGCGATGATGAGATTGACACCGTTTCCGCCATGGATGACGTCATTGCCGTCGCCACCCTGAATGTTGTCGTCGCCGCCGCTGTCCGTGAGGATATCGTCGCCGTCCCCGCCGAAGAGGAAGTCATTGCCGGCGCTACCTTCCAGGCGGTCGTCACCTTCGTCGCCCCACAACGTGTCATCGCCCTCGCTCGACACGATGACATCGTTTCCGGAAGTGCCTCCAAGCACGACATGTTGGTCGCCCGTGTACTGCAGATAATTGCTATCCGGGCCGTCTGTCTCCGGATTATCGCGGATGACCAGCGGGACGATGGTGTCCGGATCGGTCGGATCGTCGCGCCCGTCCGCGCCGAGGCCGGTGTGCTGCTTGGCCTTGTCGACCTCCAGCGTATAGCCAGGGGACGCAAAGACCAGGCCCGGAAGATGCACGGCGTCGCTGTTTGCGATGATGAGCTTGGCGAACGAGTTGCCCTCAAGCTCAGTCACGAAGTTCAGACCCGCAGTGCGATCAAGATAGTAGAACCGGTCGCCGTCTTGCAGCTTTTCCAACTGGGTCTCGAAGACAAAGTTGAAGGTCGATCCGAGCATGCCGCCAAACGGCATCTTCTCCTCGGCGAGGCCGCCGAGCCAGAAGTCAATCTTGTCGAGGCCGGTTGTTGTGACTCCGTTAACGCCGCTTGCCCAGATTCCGGCGCTGTTGAGGAAGTCGAGCCGATCGGCCGGGGCGTCCTCCCCGCCGAACACGATGGCGAAGGCTGCGTCGCGCTTGCCGGCCAGCGTGGTCGCACTCGTGATCGTCGTGTGGGTGCCGTAGGCGGCAATGAAGTTGATCAGCGACTCCGGATGCTTGATGTGCTGCACGAAGTCGGACCAGCTCGTGTAGGGCTTCAGGTTCTCGTCACCCGTAGCGGCATAAAACTCGCGCCGAGCCGCATTGAGCGACGGAATGCCCACATCCCGACCGCGCGCTAGGTTGATCGCCGGTAGATCGAGAGGAAGACCGAGCAGGTTGCTGCGCAGGGCCTCGGTGACAAACTCGTCAATCTCATTGCCGACGTCCCGCGTCGTGCCGCGCACGATGGCGCCGACCGCCTGATCGGGTGTCAGTCCATCGGCAACAGCGAACTGGAGCGGGTTGAGGAAGGCTTCGATGAGGCCAATCTCGTTTTGACTCACGAAGCTCTCATCGGGCCTGGCGATGGTCTCAGTCAGCATTGAGTGGCCGAAGCGGTACACTGTGTGAGCAAATTCAGCGAGAATGGCTGGATTGATGTCGATATCGTAGACCTGCGTCGGGGCGAAGAATGCGTCGATGTTCGGCTGGATCGTCCGGGCAAACTCCTCAAAGACCAGGTGCTGATACTGCATCTCGGTGCCAAACTTCGCAGCCTGGAACAAGCGCTCGCCGTTCCAGTGCAGCTGCGAGACCTGCCCGGTTGTGAGCGGAAAGGTCGTTCCCGCCGGGAGGGGGGCGAGGAGCCACTCGTTGATGAAGGCGAGATCCCCGGATTTGAGGATCACATCCTTGTTCTGCTCGACAAGGCGGTTGTGCTCGGAATGGAACACCGCATGGACCGCCGTCAATCCGATATTCTCGTTCACGCGCCCGTCGCCGGCGACATAATGCGCCTCCAGGAGTTCATTATCGTAGGTCCCGGCGGCCATTGGCGTGTTAATCGGATCAACCGTCCCATTCGCGTCCGGTGCGAAATTGCCTGGAGCTGCGTTGTGCGCAATGTCGTCGAGGAAAGCATGTCCGGTCTTGAGTGACCCGGCCACGCTGATACCAAGTCCACCATTGGCCGTCGGATCGCCTTCTCTGAGGATCGGCTGGCCGCCCGGCGTCGCAGGGGGGAATACAACCTGTGGGAAGCCATGCTCGCCCCTGAGGAAATTGCCGTACTCGTCGGTAGCGAGCAGCGGGATACTGGTCACATCCCTGTCGGTGAGCTGGATGCCAAGGAGATCGCGTGCCTGCGCCTTGAGAATGCCCCACGTTGCCATGCCGCCGATCTCGACATCATCGCCCGTGCCGAATGTGCCGTCCGGGCCGACGTTGCGGTTCTCCAGGAGCTTCCCGGTGGCATAGGGCTTGCCGTCAGGACCGATCTCGTAGGCTCGTAGGAAAACCTGATGCGAGGGATGAGATGAGTAGGTTTGATTCTGGTCGACAAACGGTGAGGTCTGATTGGCCTGCTCCTTGATGTCGTCCGGCGTGCCGAGCTGTCCGTCAGGGCCGGGCTGGTTGGTCGCCCGGGTGAGCACCATGAAGCGCAGCTGTGGCGCGAGGTCATCCGACGTATTGGCGATGCCGTCATTGCCAAGCACCAGCGGGTCGTCCGCTTTGAGCGGGATGAAGATCGTGCCGTTGCCGCCCTTGCTGACCAGGTCGAGGCCGTGATCGAAAAACTGCCCGAAGAACGTCATCCACGAGTTGAATGGCGCGGAGAGTCCCTCGTCAGGAGCCCTGTTTTCGAACAGGAACACCTCCTTGTCGTCGGCAGTGCCGAACGCGCCGTCGAGCCCGGGGCTGGTGACGACGTGCACACCTTCTTTAAGAACGTCGTCGCCGCGGTTCTGGGCGTTGCCGAGGACGCCGTCCTGGCCCGGGTCATAGGCCGCCGCATAGGCCGCCGGGTTGTTGGCGGTCTGGTCGACGTTGAGATTGCTGATTGTCCGAACTGTCGAGTCGACCACATTGCCGTTCTGGGCATACGAAGTCTGACCAGGTGCTCCGACCGGCCCCATGCCCGGAATGAACGAGCTTTCCGCGTCCATGTAGGAGGGCTCGGTCAGCCGCGGGAACGTATTGTCTGCGGCGCCGTGCGAAGGGCTGAGCAGGTTGTTAAAGTCACCGCTGACCGTGCGCAGGCCCCAAGGCACGCGTACATTCGGCAGGATATCCGCCAAGCTCTCGCCGGCCGCATGGCGTTCGGCGATCTTGATCTGATCCAGAATAAAGTTGAGATCCGATCGGATCAGCTGCACGCCGGGTCCGCTCTCCGTGGTCTCGGGACCTGTCCCAACCGGTGCGACAACAGGCGGGCTGCCCGCGGCGACAGCGCTTGTGGGCAGGGAGGACACCTGGCTGAGCACACCGTCGGCGTCCGCGTAAATCGCCACGGCCCGAATGGCAAGACCGGCGAGGTCAACCGGGACCCGAAACCTGTCGCCGCTGAGAGGCTCGCCCGTATCGGGGGCGAGAATGTCTTCGAAGACGCCGGAGCCCGGCACTGTCTCGACCTGCCAGGTATAGGCGATGGGACCCGTGATGGCGCCTGCCACACCAGGGCCGTTGTCGGCATCACGGACGTTCTCGTGCGTGACGCGCAGCAGTTGCCCCGCCTGTGGCGTGCTGTCGACGGCGTTGTCCGCTGCGTTGCGGATGGTAAGGCGTCCGACCGCAATGGCATTGACGTTGTCAACAAGGTTCACCGTCTGATCGGCAAATTGCAGACGCTCAATTCCCGTCAGCCTGTCCGTGCCGTCGGCACCAGCAGTCCCATTGACGATGTGGCTGACCGTTGTCACGCCGTCAGTATTCGTGCTGATGACATAATTGGAGCGGATATCTGAATAGACCGCCGTGTCGAAGTTGAATGCCCCAGGGGTGCCCGGCAGGATTTCGCGCACGATCTGCAATTGGCTGGGATTGTACTTCCCGGAGATCATGTCGGGGATGAGGTCGACCATGCTGTTGGCACTGGCGATTTCGATGTCCGGATCGTTGATGTCGCGCACGCTGATGCGCACATTGAGCCACTTGTCACCATCGATGAGGTCGTCGCCGCCACGGCCCTCGATAATGTCGCTGCCGTCACCGCCCAGGATGATGTTGCCCCCGGCAAACTGTGTGACACCCGCGCCAAGGAAGGCCTGAAGCCCATTGATGAGGTCCGGATTGGTCAGAACGCTGCCGAGCGTGCCGCCGTGGTTGACGATCGTCACGGGGTCAACGTCGTTGCCGCGCAGGACATCGCCGAACCTTGAACCGGACAAGCCTTCGGTTTCCTCGAAGCGGTCCATAAAGGAGTTCGGGGAGGCCGCAATCGGGGCCTCATTGAAGGCCGACAGGCGCATGTCGACCGTCACGCCCATTTTGTCGTTCTTGTAGGTCACCCAGTCGTAGCCGGACGCGCCTTCCATGCGGTCTTCGGCATCGCTGCCGACGAAGATGTCGTCGCCGCCCTCGCCAACCATCTCATCGAAGCCGCCACCGCCGACGAACACGTCGTGTCCGGAGACCGCATCTCCCGCGAATGGATCGAAGTTGTCGCCGGGGGCGCCGTCCTGGGTGCCGATCTCGATCCAGTCGTTACCCTCATTGCCGGCCATCTGGACATTGGTCTTGGCGCCGAAGATGAAATCGTCACCTTCTCCGGCGGCGACCTCGGAGATGTCTTCGCCCGTGATGATGAAGTCCTTGCCGGAGCCTCCCATGATGAGATTGATGCCGTTGCCGCCCTGGATGACGTCGTTGCCGTCGCCACCGTGAATGACGTCGTCGCCGCCGAGATCGGTGATGATGTCATCGCCAGCGCCGCCATACAGCCGATCATTGCCATAGCCGCCATCAATGCGATCATTGCCGCCGTCACCCCACACGGTATCATCGCCGACGCTTGACATCATCACGTCGGCGCCGCTGGTGCCGCCCATGACGATATGCTCATCACCCGTGTATTTCAGATAGTTGGTCTCGACGACGGCGGTGTTGGGGTTGTCGCGAAGCACGAGCGGCACAAGCGGATCCTGGCTCTCGGGATCATCCGAGCCGAGCCCGTCATTGAATTGCTGCGAGGGATCGACCTCAAGGATCAAGCCCGGGGTGGAAAAGGCGTCGGCCGGCAGATGGGTGACATCCGTGTTCTGCATCAGCAGTTGCGCGAAGGATGAATTGGCAACCTCATCGGCGAAGTGCAGGCCCGAGAGGCGGGCGACGTAATGGAGCCTGTCGCCATTCGACAGGTTCTCCATCTGCGTCTCAAAGATGGCGTTGAACGTTGAGCCTAGGATGCCGCCGAATGGCATCTGCTTCTCTGCGAGGCCGCCAATCCATAGATCGACTTCGTCGAGGCCTGTCACAATGTGTCCGTCTGCGCCCGTGGCGTATGCGCCTGTGCCGCTCAGAAAGGCGAGGCGATCCTCCGGCGCGCCATCACCGCCGAAGACGATGAGCAGGGCTGCCGCGCGCTTGGCCTCCAGGCCCACACTGTCGAGGATGCTCTGGTGTGTTCCGTAGGCGGCTATGAAGTTAACCAGTGACTCCGGATTGCGCAGGTGTGCGGCGAAGTCGACCCAGCCGAGGTAAGGCTTCATTTGGCTGTCGCCGCTCGCCGCATAGAGCTCGCGCCGGGCATCATTAAGGGATGGCGCGTCCATGGCGCGGCCGTGGGCGATGGCGAGCGCGGCGAGGTCCACGCCGCCGCTCTGACGGAGCGCCTCGACGACGAATTCGTCAACCTCACTCCCGACGCTGTGGGTCAATCCTCGGACAATGGCGCCGCTCGCCTGCTCTGGGCTTACGCCGCTGCCGGCGAAGGCCAGCGGATTGAGGAATGAATCGACGATCGCGAGATCGCTTGACGTATAGTCTGCGCTGAGCCGGTTCAGCGTGCCGTTCAGGATGGAATCCCCGAAATGCAACACCGTCGATGCAAACTCGTCGACGATCGCCGGGTTCACATTGGCATCGTAGCCGGTCGGCCCCAGGAAGGGGTCTAACATCGGCTGCATTTTCAGCCCAAATTCCGCGAAGACGATGCTCTGGTACTGTGTCTCTGCGCCGAACTTGGCCGCTTGGAAGAGCCGCGCCCCGTTCCACTGCAATGCGCCAACTTGCTCGCCCGTGAGCGGAAACGCCGTCCCTTCCGGAAGAGGCGTTGCGAGCCACTGGTTCAGGAACGCGACATCGCCGGCCTCCAGGATCGTCGCCTTTGTCTGCTCCACAAGCCGGTTATGCTCGCTCTGGAACACATTATACACGGCGGTGACGCCCACGTTCTCGTTGACCCGGCCATCGCCGGCGACGTAATGCGCATCGAGCAGCTCATCGTCATAGGTTCCGGCTTCCGGTGTGCCGCCGATTGCGGTGTTGGTGTCGGCAGCGAGGCCGGCGAGCGGTTTTGCGCTGTCCGCCACCGCCGTGAGGAAAGCATCCCCCGCGGACAGGGCATTCGAGGCGCTCACCGGGGCGCTCAGATCGCCCTCGATGGGCCCGCTCGCTGTCATGAGTTGCGGGAAGCCGTTAATCCCGGGCACGAAATTGCCGTACGCGTCGACCTTCACCAGCGGGACATTGACCGCATCGGCATTCGTCAGCTCAATCCCGAGCACCTTCGCAGCTTGGGCCTTGACCACTTCCCATGTTGGCAATCCGCCGAGCACGATGTCATCATCGGTGAAGAACTCGCCATCGCGGCCGGCCGTGCGGTTGACAAGCATCGCGCCTGTGGCCTCCGGCGTGCCGTCGGTGCCGAGTTCGTAAGCGCGCAGGAAGACCTGCTTCGAGGCGTTGGAGCTGTAGATCTGGCTGAGGTCTGCAAACGCAGTTGCGCCATTCTGGGAGCCGCTCACCGCCGCAATGTCGTGCCCCAGGAACTGTGCGAAATACGCCATCCAGGCGTTGAACGGAGCCGACAGCCCAGCATCGGGGGCGACGTTCGGGATGGATGCCGGATCGCCCCCGGCGGCGGCCTCCGCGGCCTGGTTGGCCGAGGTCTGCTGTGAGATCGCTTGGCTGATCAGCACTGGATCGACGAGGGTTCCATTCACGCCCGCGACAAAGGATCGGATCTCGGTGTCGGCCGCGCCATAGAGGCTGCGGTCTGCAAGAAGGTTGTTGAAGGAGCCGTCAACGGTGCGCAGCCCATAGGGAACGAGCGCATTCGGAAGAATGTCGCTGAGCGATTCGCCCGCCGCATGTCGTTCTGCGTAGACGATCTGCTTGAGCAGGAATTCGAGATCGGCGCGGTTGAACTCAGCCATGGAAATTCTCCGGAGTTTTAGAGGTGAGAGCTGAGTGCTATTTGTTCAGATGTGAGGGTGGCTCGCCATACGGGCTTTGGCGCGGACCGATACGGGACGAGGTACAGTCTGCGTTCAGACCTTGGACTCTGGGGCGTTCAGACCTTGGTCTGTTGTATCAAGCGTGCACGCGATCATGGCCGACGCGGAGCAATGGTTCGGACCTCTTATGAGGGCACCACGGATGTCGGGGCGTTCGCAGCGGTGATCATGGCGTGCGCATGCAGCGTCATGCGCAGGATCCGTGGGCAGCCATGAGATGCTGTTCCGGTCCAATCAACCGCGACATGGGCTGTTTGAGCGATGCTGTGGGTCTTATGGCGGCCCGAGGCCTGAAACAAACTCCTCGGCAGGGGGACCGAAGAGGCCAAGGTCAGCGTCGCGTGGTCGCCGGAATCCGACCGGCCCGAGACCGATGCCGACCAGTTTCGCTGCCACGGGCGCATTACAGGCACCACCGTCTTGGTGGCCTCGTGCCGGGAGCAACGGAGGGAGCCCTCTGGGGCCGGGCGATGCCTCCTGTGGCTGATCGGCGCGGGACCTCAGGCGACGGGCCGTCGTGCCCTGGTTAACCCAGATGGGCCCAGCGGCGTGGGCCCCGCCGCTGCCACCTTGCCCTATGGGTCACACACTCTGCCCGGGTCGAAGGTTGAGCGCCTGTTCGGCCACGGGGCCTCACGGCCCGACCGGAACCGGCTGAACAGATTTCCGGTGGCCCTGGCGCGGTCGGTTGGGCTACAACACCGATGCATGGCGGCACGGGTTTGCCGCACTTGTGCTCCAGATCTGATGACGTGAAAGAGTTTGCCGAGAACAATGGGCCACAAACTGCTTGAATCCATTTTCACACTGGACTGTCAATGACCTGCAATGTCTTATTCGCTCACCAGAACTTCCCCGGGCAGTACAAACTGCTCGCGCGCGAAGTCGGGAGCCGTGAAGGGTACAAGGCTGTTGCCATCGGGCAGAAGTCGCCGTTCGCCTCGGATTTCGGGCCGGTTGAGTATCACGCCTACACCGGTGGGCCGGACCTGGGAGCCGACCTGTTCCCTCCCCTCACCTTCTTTTCGGAGCAGGTCCGCCGGGGCGATGCGGTCCGCTGGCGGTTGCAGGATCTGAAACAGCGCGGCTTCACCCCACAGGTGTGCTTCGTCCATCCGGGATGGGGCGAGGCCTTGTTCATCAAGGAGGTGTTTCCGGAAACGAAGCTGATTTCCTATCTCGAATACTACTACCGCAGCCAAGCCAGTGACCTGGATTTTGATCGCGAGTTCCAGTCGCCATCTGTCGATATGCAGTATGTCTCCCTGCGCAACCTGCCCACCCTGCAGGCCGCGGCCTTGTCCGACGCGCTCGTGTCGCCGACCCAGTGGCAGGCCGGGTCGTTTCCGCCTCCCCTGTCCGAGCGGATCAACGTCATTCACGAGGGAATCGACACCGATGCGGCCAAACCGGGCCCGGCTCGTCCGTTGACCGTCTCGCGCGGCACGATCCAGCCCGGGCAGACCCTGATCACCTATTCGGTCCGCTCCCTGGAGCCCTATCGCGGCTTCCATTCGTTCATGCGTGCGCTCCCTCAGCTTCAGGCGCTGCTGCCCGACGCGCATGTGGCGATCGTCGGCAAGGAGCCGACAAGCTACGGGCGCAATCCCGGCCAGGGTCGGACCTGGAAGCAGGTGATGGTGGAGGAAGTCGGGTCACAGGTTGACTGGGAGCGTGTCCACTTTCTGGGAACCCTGCCGTATGATGGACTGATCAATCTGTTCCGTCTGTCGACCGTTCACGTCTATCTGACCTACCCGTTTATCCTGTCCTGGTCCCTGCTCGACGCGATGGCCAGCGGCTGCGCCATCGTCGGCTCAGCGACCGGCCCGGTCATGGAAGTGATTCAGGATGGACACAACGGCGTTCTGGCCGACTTTTTTGACGCGCCAGCGCTCGCTGAACGGATTGCTTCTGTGGCGATGGACCGCGATCTGCGCCAGCGGCTGTCGGACAATGCGCGCCGGACGGTGCTTGAAGGCTATGATTTCAAGACAGTCTGCTGGCCCGCCTACGAGCGCCTGATGGAGGAGGCGCTCGCGCTGTAATGCAAAAGGCGCCACCCCAGTGGCGCCTTCCAGTCTTAGCGGGCCTTGCCGCGGCCTTTGGCACCAGCAGCGGAAGCCTCACCGCCTTCGGACGGAACGCGGTTGCCTTTGACCGCATCGAGGCAATCAGCATAGGCGTCGAGCATCCAGTCACGATCAAAGATGACGCCTGTCTCGCGCGACCGCGCCTGTTCAAGCTGCGCAAGATAACGCAGGAGCGCGAAGGCCACGAGCTCCGGGCTGTCCCCCTGCAAATTCACCGGACGGCTGCTTGCTTCACCGCGCGACTGATCGGCCGCTTGTCCCGTACGCCCCGTTGCCATTGCTGTCTCCTACTGTTCCTTCAAAGCAAAATCATAAATCTGGAAAACTGGATCTAGGAAGTAGGCCAGGATCGTGCGCTTGCCGGTCTCAATTGAGACCTGCGCCGGCATGCCCGGCGTCAACTCGACCTGAGCCTCCTCGATATCCTTCGGATCAACCCTGACGACACCCTTGTAGTAGGTGCGGTTGGTGGCCTTGTCGTCGAAGCGATCGGCGGATACTTTCTCCAGCGTGCCCGGAATCGCCTTATGATACCGCTGGCGATAAGGCAAGAGATGAATGCTGGCGCTCTGCCCCGGGTGGACGCGATTGACATCCGTGGGGCTGATTTCGACGGAGAGGACCAGAGGATCGTCCTTGGGCACGATTTCGAGGGCCGTCTGTCCGGGCACCAGCGTCGCGCCCGGTCCGAACACGGCCAGGCCATACACATAGCCGCTTTCTGGTGCCACCAGCACAGCTTGGCTCAGCCGCCACTGCGCTGATTGCAGGCGCGGCTCGATCTCGGCCAAGCGGGCGTCGTTCTCGGCGCTGTCCCTTGCGATGGTCTCCAGCCGATCCTTGTTCAGTTGCTGCATCTGGATTTCAGCCGCGCGGATCTTGTCCTCTTCCGCCGTGATCGAGCCGGAGATCGAGGACAGATCGCCTTTCAGGCCTGCGGCCGACCGCTCCAGGGTCAGCACTCGCGGGCGAGCGATGAGGCCTTTCTCAACAAGCGGCTGCAGCGAGGCCAGTTCGTCCTCGATGCTCTTGAGCTGGACTTGCGAGGCGTTGGCCCGTCCGCGCAAGGCCGTGATCTGGCGGCGGCTGCCCTCGACCTGCTGCGTCAGAAGGCTGATCTGCCCCAGATAAGCGGCCCGGCGCGCCAGCAGGAGCGCGGCCTCCTGCTGAAACAGCATCTGAACCTGAGGATCGTTTCTCTGGTCGCGCAAGGATTCAGGAAACGCCAGCTCGGCCGCATCCGCCCGTTCGGCCCGAAGGCGCGCGGTCCGCAGCAGAGCGGCGGCGCGGCTGCTGCTCAGGACGGTCGCCTCGGCCTTCGCGTCGGCGAGTTCGAGTTGCAGGAGCTTCTGCCCCTTCTCGACCAGCTGTCCCTCGCGCACGTAGACGACGCCGATTTCGCCGCCCGTGGGGTGTTGGAGCGCCTTGCGGTTGCCCTCGACCGCCACTTTTCCTGTGGAGATGGCTGCGCTGGCCACCGACATGGTCGACGACCACAGGGCGATCCCCGCCACCAGGGCGAGCGCCGCAACGCCGCCGAACAGCACGGGTCCGGAAGCCGAATCTTTAAGGGGGGAAGCGGGAAGCGCTTCGCTCAAAACCTGATTACTCACGGGCCTGTCCCACCTTCTTGACGATTGTTGGCCGGCCGAGTTGCTTGAACACGTCCGTCGTGGATCCGAAACTGACCAGCGTTCCGTCCTTCAGCACGGCCGCATGGTCGAGATGCATCACCAGATTGGGCCGGTGCGTGATCAGGATCACGGTGGTTCCGCGCTCCTTCAGCTCATGCATACAGGCAATCAACGCCTCCTCGCCGGGGCCGTCGAGATTGGAGTTGGGCTCGTCGAGCACCACAAGAGCCGGATTGCCAATGATCGCGCGGGCCAGCGCAATCAGCTGGCGCTGGCCTCCGGACAGGACGGAACCCTCCAGGGAGGTCTCGTAGCCCTTCGGGAGACGCAGGATCACGTCGTGCACCCGCGCCCGCTTCGCCGCATCGATGATGTCGTCATCGGCGTACATGCCGAAGCGACCGATGTTTTCGGCGACCGTCCCGGGCAGAAGGCTGATGCTCTGCGGCAGGTAGCCCACAAAGCGTCCGAACTCGTGGTTGCTCCATTGGTCCAGTTCGGCGCCGTCGATGCGGACAGCGCCGCGGGTCGGGCGGAGGCTGCCCGTCAGAATCCGGGCCAGCGTCGTCTTGCCCGATCCGTTCAAACCGACAAGGCCCAGACTTTCACCGGCCCGCACACCAAAGCTGATCTGCTTCAGCACCGCGCGATCCGAACCCGGCGGCAGGAACGTGACGTCCTGGCAGGTGATGGTCCCCGTGGGGCGCGGCAGGTGCATGGTGGCCGTCGGCTCCGGCGACTGCTTGAGGGCCGTGTTGATCCGACCCATCGCCTCCTTGACCGGATGGTAATCCTCCCAGGCCGAAACCAACAGATCCACCGGCTTCATGGCAAAGCCGAAGATGATGATTGCCGCGAACACGACCCCGAACGGGATCTCCCCGTTGATGATCTGGACCACGCCCACGGCCATGAGGACGCCTTGCATCAAAACGCGTGCGGATCCCATAAACGAGGAGAACACGACACCGCGGCCGCTGGCGATCAGCTGCTCCTGGATGGCCTTGTTACGCTCGTTGCGCCAGCGGCTGATCACAGCGTTCAGCATGCCAAGGCCCATCACGGCCTCGGCGGAACGGGTGGCAGCGTCGCTGAACTGCTGCGAGGCATTGCCGACCACGTTGGCCTTGATCAAGGCGCGTTTCGTGAGAATGGCGTTGGCAACGGTCGCGGCGGCTGAAACAGCAATGCAGATCGTCGCCGTGATGCCGATGGCCGGATCGAGCAGGAAGAGGATGCCGAGGAACAGGAAACCCCAGGGCATGTCGAGCGCGGCCATCGCACCCTTGCCCGTGATGAACTGGCGGTACATGTCCAGATCACGCAGCAGCTGCGCGTGCGCCGGGCCGGTGCCGCTCGCCGATTTCCGGACCACAACTTTGAACAGACGGTCGGCCAGCCTGTGCTCGATCCGGGCGGACGCCCGGATCAGAAGCGTGCCGCGCACCCACTGGAAAATGCCCTTGGCTGCGACGGCGATGATGAGCCCGATCAGGAGTGCGACAAGCGTCTCCCAACTCTTGGCGTTGATCACCCGATCGTAGACCTGCATCATGAAGATCGGATAGGCCAACAGAAGAACGTTGACGCAGGATTCAAAGCAAAGCGCGAACAGGAAATGCTGCCGGCACGCTTTGAGCGCAGCGGCGACGTCATGATCCTGAGGGGTGTTCATGCGGTGAGTGCTCATAATCTGGGGTTTAAGCAAAACTGATTAACTGTGCCTTGCCTCAGCCGGTCACGCGGCTGTTGGGCCGCCGCGGA
Source organism: Microvirga arvi (assembly GCF_016892765.1). GTDB lineage: Bacteria > Pseudomonadota > Alphaproteobacteria > Rhizobiales > Beijerinckiaceae > Microvirga > Microvirga arvi. Next base: position 29,427 of record NZ_JAFEMD010000041.1, on the reverse strand, counting down.
CGGCGCTTCGGAGAAGAAGATGATTTTCTTAATATTTGCAAGCTGAGCCGATCGAGCTTTGTTTCAAACTCATCAGGACGATCTGCCGTCCCGCTCGAGACGAAATCGCTGTCGCCGTGGACGGGCAACTCTCCCTCCCCGCTTGGGCCGGCAATGGCCTGGGCCAGGAGAAACCCTTCTAAAGTATAGAATTGCGGCATGCCATCCGCCTTCGGCCGATGGTCTGATGACAGCGCCCCAACGGCAATGCTCGCCGACAGATCGGGCTGCGCCGCGTCATCCAGCAGGGTCGCCGATGAGACGTCGTGCCGCGGCATTTCAGGATCGGCTGTGCCCTCCACCAACAGGGTCGAGGTCTTGCCTTGCAACGTGGCGAGAACCCGCGCAAGTGAGTCGCCGCGGCGAGGCACAACGCCGACACGGCAGAACACCTTGGGCCGGGGGCTTGCAGCTGCCTGCTGTGCCACTTGAGCCTCTGTGGCTCGGGTGCTGTAGCACGAGAGCCGGAGAGGCAAGCCGTAGGTGCGGCTCCAGACCTGCGCCTTGGCCTCAAGGGCCGGCCACAGGCGCGGATCAAAGAGGCACACATGCACCGCGAGCGGCCGATCACTTGTCGTGAGCGACAGCGCGAGGACAGTGCGATGCAGAGCCTCTAAATCCTGCTGGACGAACACAACGACGTCAGCACTGACCTGCTCCGGTTCCGAACCCAGATCTCGGCGCTGCAGGAGGCCTGGTGCCGCATGAGTGCCGGTCGTTGCGAGCGGATGGAGGACTGTCGGGAGTGTCGCTGGATCGACCCATGCCAAAGGGGCAAAGTCGCGGGCCAAAGCGGGGTTGCGGGGATCAGCGACATCGACCGCGCGGATCCAGGTAAAGTAGGACTGTCCCGCACAGTTCCATGACAGTTTCACGCAGCCGAGGTCCGCCTGGGGCGCGGACGCTTTGACGATAACCTGCTGCTGCCACTTCAGGTCGTTGCCATCAACCTCGCGCGCGACGATGTCGATGGCCAGCGGGTCCTTGGCGCCGAAGGCTTCGAGGCGCACATCATGGATACCGACAGCAGCATCGGCAATGCGCAGAAAGACGGCCACTTCACGCGATGGCAAGCCGACGGCTCGAACGATTTCGACCCCGAGCGTGTCCGGGGAGACAACCGCGTGTTGCCGGCACTGGCTGGCGACCCACGCCCGGAGCTCCGACGAGGGCTGTTCCACACCGACGTGCAAGGCCTCGACCAGGTTCGTCGCGTCGGTTCCGGCATCCGCAAGGGGGAGTGCAGACCGGGGTGGCCGTTCGTTGAGTTGAAGCCGAATCAGAGTGTCGGAGAGCTCCAGATACAACGGCGATCCGACGGCCCCGTCGAGCCACAGGGCCAACCTGCCGTCTGCCTGATGAAGCACTTGGCCCGCCACACGCTGCAGCCCGTCGGCCGTCACCGTGTAAGCAATGATCTGGCTTCCGTCGTGCTCCGCGTGAACATCGAGGATGCAGCCCTCGGGGAAGGCTTTGACGAGGTGACCCGGCGCCTGCCAGGCACTGATGAAGGCGAGATAGCGCTCAAGGACAGGTGCGGGTCCGTTGGCTTGCGTGAACCGACTGGCCACAAGGCCGAGCGCCCGCCGGGTTTCAACGTTGTCCCAGCGCGCAAGCCGTGCCACCGCCCGCACGGCGGTATTCTGCCCCTCGTTCGAGGCCACGAGCAACTCACACTCGGCCCCGTCACGAAGGTTCATCCCGTCGAGCAGCAGGACTTCTAAATTCTGACCGGGCCGGACCAGTTTTTTCCGCTCGACGACGGACATGGCAACGCCGCCTACCTGCACGCCAGCAAGCGTGGCGTTCTCCAGCTGAGAACACCACGCGAAGGCGGCACTGCCCGACCATGGGATCACAAAAAGCGGAAGAGCTTCCGGCTCTTGCGAGACCGGAAGCTCCCCCTTGTTGTTAGGAGTGACAGACATCAGAAGTGGAAGAAGGAACTGTCAACTTCGTTGGGATCGTAACCCACCAGCTTGAACTTGGTGCCATCGCTCTTCACCGTCACGATCGTGTTGCCATGGCCATCGCTCTTCAGCGACAGGGCGCTGAGCTTGTTGGCAGCGGTGGCCGACAGGTCAATCACGTCCTCGCCCGCCTTGAAGTCGGCGATCGTGTCCATGTCGCTCTTGGAACGGTCGATGTCGAAGGTGTCATGGCCCGCGCCGCCCAGGAGGCGATCGGAACCCGAGCCACCAAACAGACTGTCGTCGCCATCACCACCCAGCAGTGTGTCATTGCCAGAGCCACCGAAGAGCTGGTCGTCGCCGACCATGCCGCTCAGCGAGTCATTGCCGCTGTCGCCGTAGAGACGATCGTCGCCAGCGTCGCCAAACAGACGATCATTGCCACTGCCACCGAACAGGCTGTCGGCATCATCACCGCCGTAGAGGCTGTCGTTGCCGGAGCTGCCGCTCAGGTAGTCACGGCCAGCGCCGCCCTTCAGCAGGTCATTGCCGCTCTCGCCGTAGAGACGATCATTGCCGGCATCACCGTAGAGGCGATCACTGTCCTTGCCGCCATACAGCCGGTCATTGTCATCGCCGCCGTAGATGGTGTCGCGACCGGAATCGCCCTTCAGCAGGTCGTTGCCCGTGCCACCTTTCAGCAGATCGCTGTCATCGCCACCGTAGAGCGAGTCATTGCCGGCATCGCCGAACAGGCTGTCGCGACCGTCCTCACCGAAGATCGAGTCACGCCCGTCGCCGCCTGCCGCAACGTCATTGCCGCGACCAGCCTTGATGGAGTTGTTGCCATCGTTGCCGGCAATCACGTCGCCCAAGGTGCTGCCCGTGACTTTGGCATTGGCGTCGCCGGTCAGCACCACGCCACGGAAACCCGTGCCGCTGATGTTGATCGAGCTGCTGGTCACGACCGTGTCAAAGCCCTTGGGAGAACCCGAGAACTTCGCGAGCTTGTCGCCGCTGCCAAGAACTACGAGATCCGACGCACTGGTGCCCTTGACGGTGTCCTTGGATCCGTTGTCGAAGTTCCTGAACTTGTATGCATCGTCGCGGAGATTGCTCGGAATCCCCTTAAGAAAATAACTATACGCTTCCGGTGAGACATGACCGTCCCACACACTTCCCACGCTTGCCATGAAATACCCCTAATAAGAGCGATTTTCGCCCGTTCTCGTGGTTTCTTCCGAAGATTTTCATATACCTCGCCGGAGGTACTAAAGCTGTAACAGATTCATCACAGGTGAGCTATATTTTCCTCCAGTAGGTTAATTATTTTTTATCTAAAGCATCTGCCCCGGTCCCAGGCCCGCCATTGCGCTGGGTTCGGCCGCGTTGCGCACGCTAGTTGGCATCGATAAACCATCCCCGGAGACTTTGGGCCCGGGTTCCCCGATTGTGCAGGCGCCGCGACGATGATTGGCCGACGCCAAGACTGCGTTGGGCGAATCAGAGTTCGTGCGATTGAAGCTGCGCCAGCAACATCCGCCCGTATTTCGTCTTGGAGAGCTTGGTCGCCACCTCTTCGAAGCTCCAGCGGTCGATCCAGCCCTGCCGGTAGGCGATCTCCTCGGGCGACGCGATCAGTTGGCCCTGGCGGGACTGGAGGACGCGCACGAACTCTCCGGCCTCCAGGAGTGATTCGTGAGTGCCGGCATCGAGCCAGGTGTAGCCACGTCCCAGTCGCTCGACGTAGAGGTTGCCCTGGTTGAGGTAGACGTTGTTGAGATCAGTGATTTCCAACTCGCCACGGGGTGAGGGCTTGATGCTCTTGGCGATCTCGACGGCCTGCTCATCATAGAAATACAAGCCGATCACCGCCCAGTGGGATTGCGGGACGGCCGGCTTCTCCTCGATGGAAGTAGCCCGGCCGTCCTGGTCAAAGGCCACGATGCCGTAGCGCTCAGGATCCTCGACCCGGTAGCCGAAGACGGTGGCGCCTTCCCGCCGTTGATGCGCCTGCTGCAGCACCTCGGTCAGGCCATGGCCGTAGATGAGGTTGTCGCCCAGCACCAGGCAGGACGGGTGGCCGCGCACGAAGTCTTCGCCGATGATGAAAGCCTGGGCGAGACCGTCGGGGCTCGGCTGCACCGCGTATTCGAGGCGAACGCCCCACTGCTTGCCGGTGCCCAGAAGCCTCTTAAAAGCCGCCTGATCCTCGGGCGTCGTGATGATCAAGATGTCCTTGATCCCCGCCAGCATCAGTGAGGTGAGTGGGTAGTAGATCATCGGCTTATCGTAGATCGCCAGCAGCTGCTTCGAGGTCGACAGCGTCAGCGGATGCAGGCGCGTGCCTGATCCTCCGGCCAGGATAATTCCCTTTCGATCCATGCCCCTCCCCTATGTCTCGTTTGTTTTCAAGATGGCTGTCGCTTGATTGCTCATGCGGCCGAGCCAAGCCGTTCACCGCGGTAGACACCGGAGCGGATGCGCTCCCACCAGGGACGGTTCTCCAGGTACCAACGCACTGTCTTCGCCAGCCCGGTCTCGAACGTCTCCTGCGGCACCCAGCCGAGGTCGCGGCCGATCTTCGCTGGATCAATCGCGTAGCGCTGATCATGACCGGGCCGGTCGCGCACGAAGGTAATCAGGTTCTGGCGCGCTCCGATTTGCTCGTCCGGCGCGATCTCGTCCAGGATCGTGCAGATCGCCTGCACCACCTCCAGGTTGGTCTTCTCGTTGTGGCCGCCCACATTGTAGCTTTCGCCCACCTTACCCTCGAGGGCGATCAGGGCGAGCGCCCGGGCATGGTCCTCCACGTAGAGCCAGTCGCGCACGTTCGAGCCGTTGCCGTAGACCGGCAGGGGCTTGCCTTCGAGCGCGTTGAGGATGACGAGCGGGATCAGCTTCTCGGGGAAGTGGTACGGCCCGTAGTTGTTCGAGCAGTTGCTCACCACCACCGGCAGACCGAAGGTGTGATGCCAGGCGCGGACCAGGTGATCCGAGGCGGCCTTGGAGGCGGAGTATGGCGAGCGCGGATCGTAGGCGGTGGTTTCCGTGAAGTAACCGTCAGCGCCCAGGGAGCCGAATACCTCGTCGGTGGAGATGTGGTGGAAGTGGAAGGCCTCCTTGTCCGCACCCGACAGGCTCTGCCAGTGGGCAAGTGCTGCCTGCAGCAGGATGTAGGTCCCGACCACATTGGTCTCGATAAACTCGCCCGGTCCATCGATGGAGCGGTCGACATGGCTCTCGGCCGCCAGGTGCATGACGATGTTGGGGCGGAAGGCGGCAAACACCTCCCGCAGCTTGGGCGCATCCAGGATGTCGGCCTGGACGAAGCGGTAGCGCGGGTTGCTGGCGACTGGCTGGAGCGAGTCCAGGTTGCCCGCGTAAGTCAGCTTGTCGAGCACGAGCACCTGGTGCTCGGTATCATGGATCAGATGACGGGCGACCGCCGAGCCGATGAAACCGGCGCCACCGGTGACCAGGATCCGCTTCGAGGTTGAGGGGTAAGACATTGGAAATCCTGAGAGGTGGTGGGCTACACCGGTGCCTGAGCCGTCTGGTGACGGAAGGGCGAAACGAAGTCGGCAAAGCTTGGCAGCCTCTTATCCTTGTCGGAGAGGATCGCCTCCTCTGGCTCTACCGGCCAGGTGATGCCAATCATCGGGTCGTTCCAGGCCAGCCCTGCATCACATTCGGGCGCATAGAAGCCGTCGACCTTGTAGGCGACCTCCGTGTTCGGCTCCAGGGTGCAGTAGCCATGGGCGAAGCCGTGCGGCACAAAGAGCTGCTCGCCGCCCTCTGCCGTCAGCGTCTCGCCGACCCAGTGCCCGTAGGTGGGTGAGCCGATGCGAAGATCGACGGCCACGTCAAAGATGCTGCCGCGTAGCACCCGGATCAGCTTCGCCTGGGCCTCCGGTGGGCGCTGGAAGTGCAGGCCGCGCAGGGTGCCTTTCTGGGCGGAAAAGGCCTGATTGTCCTGAATGAAGGTGACATCACCCAGGACGTCCGAGAAGGCGCGGGTGCTGTAGGTCTCGGAGAACCAGCCTCGTGCATCGCCGAAGCGGCGCGGGGTCAGGCAGATGACCTCAGGAATGTCAGTTTGGCGAACAATCAAATTGGGCATTGGCGAACCGTTGCAAATAATTAACGTCTCATTGAGACTAAAGCGCTCTTGTGCACGCATCGTGGTGCGAGGGCAGAGCCGCGCGGGCGCCACCCTGTCCAGATTTTGGCGGGCTGAGCCTGGTCCGCCGTTCCCCTGCAGACCTTACTGCTCTGCGGCCGCGATCATTGCATCCAACGTATCCCGCAGCTGTCGCGCAAAACGAATATCAAACCGCAGCCGGGCCGCGATCACATGCTGGGTTTCCACGCCACCGCCCGGCAAGGGCTCCTGGTGCCAGGTGCCGAGCACGAGATTCGACACCGGGCCAGGCGACACGGCCAGAACCGTATCGACGAAGACGATCGGAGCGTTTTGCGGATCAAAGATTTCAGGCGCGTCAGTGTCGTTCTTGGGGGCGCCTCTGAAACGAACTTCTTGGACCATAAGTCAAATTCCTAACGTGGAGGAGTAAGCGAATTAACGGCAGCCGGAGCCAGTGGCCCGCCGCCAGCCCGAGGGCTGATGCAGGTTGGCGTAGAGGGCCTGATGGCGGGCGAAGTGGATATCGTCGGCGCTGGACCGCGACCGCGCGAGATCGTTGAGGCGCTGCGGGCTGGGCTTGATGCGCTGGCGGACGATTTTGCGCATCAGCTCCGCGAGAGCGCCGGGGCTGCGGGCCGGAAACAGCAGATCGGTGCTGCGGTCGATCTTCTCGGCCATGCCGCCGATGTTGGCACAGATCAAAGGCCGTCCGGCAATCCGGGCCTCTTGGATGACAACGGGAGAGTTCTCCCACCAAATTGAGGGCATAATGATCCAGTCGCACACCGCCATGAGATCGCTGACATCCTCGTTGCGGTAGCTGCCCATCTGGCGCACGACATCCTTGGTGTCGGCCAAAAGCTCATCCACCCGCTTACCGAATTCAGACTCGCGGTAGTGCTTGTTCTCGCCGTGGATCCGGATCTCGATGGACTCGCGGATCTCTTCCGGCAGCGATGCAGCGGCCTGCAGGAGGAGGTCGATGCCTTTGAACGGGTTGATTTGTCCAAAATAGCCGAACACGACGCGCTGATTGGGGTCCTCGTCATCGTCCCCTGCCCTCTCGTCAGGCGTTGCGGCGAGGCGGGCCTGCCCACGGGTCAGAACACCGGCATCGAGCAGGTTTTCGATGACATGGATCTTCTCGGCCGGCACGCCCCAGGCGACGTAACGGTCTTTGAGAAACTCGCTCGGGGCGATGAACTCGTCGATGTGGTCGAACATCGTCTTCAAGATCGTGTTGCGCACGAAGAACTTGCCCGCGCTGGTGGCCGGGAAGCACAGCCCGCACTCGGCAGGCGATGCCGCATAGCACAGGCGGCCGTCGACTTTCACCATCTGGCCGTAGTTGGAGCAGATGGCTGCGTATTCGTGGGCTGTGAAGACCACCTTGACGCCGGCCTGCTGGAAGAGCTCGAAGATCTCGACACCCCAGAACAGGAAGTGATGAATGTGCACGACGTCAGGCTTGATCGAGTCCACCAGCTCGTCCACGAGCTGCTTGAGCACGTCATAGCCAAAGCTCTGGAATGTGAAGCCGTCGACCGGTGGCGGCGCCACCAGGATCTCGTCCGGACGGCCCCGGAAGCTACCGAGATTGGCGCTGTGCCCGATCGCCTGGTGCTCGGCCCGGGCGACGAACACCACTTCGTCGATGGTGGCGTCCTGTTTGAGGCGCTGAAACAGCGAATAAGCCGCCCGCTCCGCGCCGCCGGCGCTCAGCTCGGGATGCCCGTGCGAGAGAATGATCATCCGCATAGTGGTCTTCTCAATTCCTGATGGTGCCGGGTGCGCGGGGCCGGAAGCCGGCCCCGCGGGGGGCTATCGCTCTAGGCGCCGACAGCAGCGCGCTTTTTAACTTGAATACGACGCACGGGCTTGGCCTCGGGCTCCGGCGGGGCGAGACGGGTCTGCCAGCGCTGGTTGAACGAGACACAGTTCATGTAGGTCACCATCTGCCGGAGGTCGCCGTCACCCATGCTCGGAATCGACTGCCGCTCGAGATGGTACAGCCCCGGCCGGACGAAGACCTGCATCTCGGCGCCGAGCTGCTCGGCGCGCAGGCAGAGGTCGGCGTCCTCGAAGTCGCCGCGCTCATAGACCGTGTCGAATCCGCCCAAGCGGCTAAAGAGGTCTGACGAGAGGGCCATCAGGGCCGCCGTCACCGCCGGCGCGCTGCGGATGGTCTCGCCGCGGTACAGCCCGAAGGGTAAGCCCTTCATCGGATGATCCGCCAGATGCATGCCGCCAACCAGCGTCGACTGCGGGAACTCCATGCCGATGTGCTGGATGGTGTTGTCCTCGTACAGGAGCGAGAACCCAACCACGAGGTCCGGCTCACCCTCCTCCTGTCGCGCTCGGATGGCCTCAGCCGCCTCGTGCAGCGGCGCCGGATCCGTCACCATGATGTCCGAGTTCATCAGGAACACAACATCGCCCGAGGCCGCCATGAACCCGAGGTTGTTGGCGCGGCCGTAGCCGTAGTTCTCGGCGTTCTGGAGGAGGAGCGTTGGGACAGTGATGGACTTGCTGCGGCTGGCGAGCCGGCTGTAGATCTCCGGCCAGATGCGGGGATCGTCGACAACCAGAACCAGCTCGAAGCCGGGGCCGAGAACCCGCAGGAGGTGGTACACGCAGTTCAGGAAGAACGCATCGCCATAGAACGGGATGATGATCGATGCGAGTGGCTCGCCCTTCCGCACCGCGGGGCCGAAGCGAAACGGCTTGGCGAAGGCCTCGCTTTTTGGAATGGCGAGGAACGGGCGGTAGACTTGGCTGACAAGATCCTTGGGCAACGACTGGATGTCGCCGAAGGAATGCCGGACGATGTCCAGCGCTTCCTGGTTGTTCCTGCGCGGGTTCGTCTTGACCGGACCATAGAACGTGGTCCGGTCACGGGCAGGGTCGCACTCCACGAAGAAGAGCTCACGCACGCTGTCTTCGGCTTCGGCCGGAAATACAGCGGCAAAGCCATGCGTATCGGTGGCGCTCCTGAAGGCGCCGGAGTTTGCGAGGTGCTCATGCACGTCGAGACGGCGGCGAAGGGCCCAATGGGCCTTGGGCACGAAGGCCCTCAGATCCCCGGTGACCACATGCACGTCGCGGTCCCCCAGCCCGGCAATCCATCCATCCAGCACGAGACCAGATGCGCCAGCCACCGCACGGTCGATAAAAGATGGGCCCAAGGCTTCGATCGACTCAACTTGAACCAAAGACAGCAGCGCCGATGCGATCTCCGCAGGCCCGGCCTCGCGAACGATCTCGAGGACGGCTTCACCGAGGTCCGTTTTGGCCAACCGCTGGGGTGTGAAGTGACCCGGGTTAATTACCGAGCGGGTTGCGTGCCCCTGCTCGTCGTACAGGGTGACCTGGACCGGGAGGCGATCATTGATCTGGCTTGCGCCGTCGGGTTCCACGAAGTGTGCCAGATAGGTGTAGGTGCGCCGGCCTGATCCGGTCCTCCTCGCCTCCTTCGTGAGATTGAGGGAGAGGGGCAGATCCGAGCCGCCATCCGGCAGAAGCCGCCAATCTTGGCTGTCGGAAGAGAGGGACACGTCACCCTGAGCAACCTCAAGCGGGCCGACCGCATCGGGCTCCTGATCCGCTGTGATACGCAAAACGGCGAAAACGATGCCCCACAGGGCAAATACTTCTTTTACTTCGGAAATCATCTTTGCCGAGCCCCTACGGCGTGGAGAGCATATTCATACAGCGCGTTGCGCAACCGCTCTTCTGCACGTCCGATGGGGATGTTTGCTTTAACCATAGCCCAGTGGTCAAGTGCACCGGTCTATTTTCTCTGTTCTCTGTCCAGCGACAAAGTAACCCGCATGACGCCGGAGGGATAATACTGGGGGTATGAGCCGGTTTGCGACACCTAGAATGCGCCGACGGCGGAAATGCCAAGATTTGGAGAATAGAGATGAGCTTGGCAAAGGTCCGGTGGCTGCCTTTCTCCTTTGCTGTGGTTAGTAACCTACTCACCGCGCTTCGTCTTGGCACAGCGAATCAGCCGCGCCCGGCAAGAGCAAGCTCTCTCGCGATTCGCACCTCACCGATGGGACTGTTGGTGGGATATAACCCAAGAACCGCGTGTCGGCATGTCTGAGATGGGATGCCTCTTGCCGTCCATGGTGCTGCGCGAATCTGCCCGTCGTTCGCAGGGGATGGCGCAGCACCGCCTTTGTGGGCCTTGGGTTATGCTGCGCCTGCGCGCAGCAGGTCCAGGTAGTGCACAAGGCCGACGGGCCTGCTGTTCTCGACCACGACGAGGGCCGTGATCCGGGAGGCTTCCTCCATCTCCAGGGCACTGGCCACGAGAGCATCCGGCGCGATCGTGCGCGGGGTCTTGGTCATGATTGCCGTGACCGGCAGGGTCGCGAGGTCGGGCCTCAAGTTGCGGCGCAGGTCGCCATCGGTGACGATACCGGCAAGCATGCCGTCGCCATTCACCACGATCACGGCGCCGAAGCCCTTGCGGCCGATCTCATTGATGGCTTCATCCATGCGGGCTTCGACCCCGACGACCGGCAGGCGCTCGCCCTGGTGCATGATATCGCGGACGAGCTTGAGGCGAGCGCCGAGCTTGCCGCCGGGGTGGAACACTTTGAAGTGTTCTGCCGTGAAGCCGCGCCTTTCCAGGAGAGCGACCGCGAGGGCGTCACCCAGGGCCAGCTGGATCGTGGTCGAGGTGGTGGGCGCCAGGCCGTTGGGGCAGGCCTCCTTGGCCTTGGGCAGGGTCAGGCAGATGTCGGAGGCGCGCCCAAGGGTCGATTCCGCATTCGAGGTGAGCGCGATCAGGGGCACCCGGAAGCGGCGGGAATAGCCGATGATGTCGGCAAGCTCCGCCGTTTCGCCCGACCAGGACAGGGCGATGATCACATCGTCCGTCTGGATCATGCCCAGATCGCCGTGGCTTGCCTCCGCCGGATGGACGTAATGGGCAGGGGTGCCGGTCGAGGCGAGGGTCGCCACGATCTTGCGACCGATATGGCCGGACTTGCCCATGCCGGTGACGATGGCCCGGCCCTTGGCTGCGGCGATGGTCTCGACAGCAGCCGTAAACAGAGGTCCAAGGCCGTTGCCGATGGCCTCCATCAGGATTGTCAGGCCGTCCCGTTCGGTCTCGAGCGTGCGCAGGGCCGAGGCGACAGCCTGATCGGGGGCGTGAAGGATTAATTTCGCAAGTGTCATAGCCGGCCTCTAGCATAGGAGGGTGCTCCGGCGAAACCCTCAGTGGAGCCCTTCAGCTTGCCTTCTTTTGCCGCAGCCACGCCTTGAGCTGCCGGCGACAGTCCGGCAATCCGGCGTCATCGAGATCTTTGGGACTTTGGCAAAAGGTTAATACCTCCTCGGGAACACATGCGCCTTCGCTGTTGCCCGGAAGGGCTCCTACTCTGGCCTGCCCTTGGCAAGCGCGTCGAAAGCCTTCAGCTGCGCGAGCAAGGCTTCAAGCTCCTTCAGCGGCACCATGTTGGGGCCGTCGGACGGCGCCTTGTCCGGATCCTGGTGCGTCTCGATGAAGACGCCGGCGACGCCAACCGCCACGGCCGCACGGGAGAGGACGGGCACGTATTCGCGCTGGCCGCCCGATGTGGCGCCTTGGCCGCCGGGCTGCTGCACGGAGTGGGTCGCATCGAAGATCACCGGGGCGCCGGTCTGGGCCATGATCGGCAGAGACCGCATGTCGGATACGAGGGTGTTGTACCCGAAGGAGGCGCCGCGCTCGGTCAGCATGACGTTCGGGTTGCCGGCAGCCTTCACCTTGGCGGCGACGTTCGCCATGTCCCAGGGCGCGAGGAACTGGCCCTTCTTCACGTTGACCACGCGGCCAGTCTTGGCGGCGGCCACGAGCAGGTCGGTCTGGCGGCAGAGGAACGCCGGAATCTGGAGAATGTCGACCACCTGCCCCACGGCGGCGCATTGGTCGTTCTCATGCACGTCGGTGATCACCGGCAGTCCATAGCGCTCCTTCACCTCAGCGAAGACGGCGAGAGCCTTGTCGAGGCCGATGCCGCGGGCGCTGGAGATCGAGGTCCGGTTCGCCTTGTCGAAGGACGATTTGTAGACGAGGCCGAGGCCAAGCCGGCCGGTGATCTCCTTCAGGGCTGCAGCCATTTCAAGCGCGTGATCGCGGCTTTCCATGGCGCAAGGTCCGGCGATGATGCTGAGCGGCAGGTGATTGCCGAAGCGGACGGAGCCAGCATTAACCACGTTGCCGGATGGTAAGACATTAGTCGAATTAGTCATTGTATCCAGGAGCCTCAAAGAGTTTTCCTCTGAAAGCCTGATACTCGAGCCCTCGTCAAGCGAAAGATCAGTAACGGACTTCGACAAAGGCAGTACATGATTTAACGATCGACTGAATGGCCTCGGATTGTGATCCACCTCGGACCGGACGGATAGAAGCACAACTGTACTTCACGGAGCATCCGCCAGATCTAACTTTCAATTCTATCGTTTAGGTCACTTGGCTGGCCGCCGTTCAAGGAAGACTCAAACGAGACGATCAAATTCTTTTCCGTCCCACGATGATGTCGCGTGCTCTTTGCAGATCATGTGGGGTATCAACGCCCAGCGGCACGTCGTTGACGACGACGGCATCGATGCGCATGCCGGCCTCCAGCGCCCGAAGCTGCTCCAGCTTCTCGCGGACCTCAAGGGGAGAGGGTTTTAATCGGACGAAATTCTGCAGCGCCTTGCGGCGATAGGCGTAAAGGCCAATGTGATGATAGAGCGGGCCATCGCCATAGGGTGCCGTCGCACGGGTGAAATAGAGGGCGCGGAAGCGGCCGGGGGAAACCGGGCTTCCCACCATCTTCACCACGTTGGGGTTGGACTTCTCCTCCTCCCGCTCGATGCCGGCGACCAGCGTCGCAAGATCGACGGCGGCATCCGAAAGCGGAACGATGGAAGCGGCAATGGCCATCGGATCAATCGTCGGCAGGTCGCCCTGGACGTTCACGACCACGTCGTGCCGTCCGTCCGGGTCGAGCTTTTCCACAGCCTCGAAGATTCGGTCGGAACCGGAGGCATGATCCGACCGGGTCATGACCGCCTGCCCGCCTGCCCTGATGACCGCCTCGGCGATCTCGGCAGCGTCCGTCGCCACCGCCACAGGCCCGATTCCCGCCTCCATGGCGCGGCGCCACACATGGACAATCATGGGTTCGCCGGCGATCTCGGCCAGGGGCTTGTTCGGCAGCCGGGTTGCGGCCAGGCGGGAAGGAATGAGGACGATCGGGTCGGACATGACACTGTTTTTCAAGAAAGTTGCGGGTCCTTAGCAAAGCGGAGGCGCTTTGAACAGGTTACCTGCTTCGGCAAAGCACTCGGCACCACTGATGGCATTTGAACTTGGAGCATCCTCTCTCAGACACTGGCGGGAAACGGTACGCAACCCCGCTTTCGCATGAGCCTTCCGTTCTCCATGGGGCTCACATAAATCGCATTAACCTAAGCCGTACCAGCTTTGTCGGTCAGATTTTGAGTGCGCTGTCTTGAAGCAGCACCGGCAAGCGAACCATCGCCGTCCAGTACAATCACGGCCCCGTACCTCTCGCGTCGCGCATGATGTCCCGGACAAGCCTGAGGCGGGCACCGAGCGTCCCGCCGGCGCGCGAGCCCCGAAGGTTCTCGGTCGTGAAGCCGCACCTCTCCTGTAGGGTGATGGCCGGGGCATACCGCAGGGTGGCTAGATAATGCCTGGAACGTGGCCGATCAGGATGATGGTCTACGCAATGTAGAGTTGAGTTGTCAGGGCAAATTAAACCTACCGTTTAATAAAATCTAATGTTGATCCGCATCGCGAATTAAGTAAGACAGTGCTGAATCAGCCCAACGAGCCCAAGGGGGCATTTCCTAGATTGCGCTCATTCTGAAGTGGCGCGTCAAAGGAGGTCAGGCATGGCTCGCGCGGCAACGCTTCGGAGAACAAGAAGTTAGGCAGACAACAGAGACAGCAAAGAAAATAGCAGTCATATCGCTCACTGCTTAGCGGCAATCCATCTTGAATTGATCTATTCGGTGGCTCAGACGTCAGCCTAGCTTCGTCATCTTCACAAAAACAAGGATAATTATCTTGAGCGATACGTCGCCTCCGGATCGGATAGCCAAAGCGGCTGTATTAGGGTCAATTGATACGCTCAGCATCGAGGATTCCCAGATTATCCTTAGTGGCTGGGTGCTTGAGAACGGGCGCCCCGTTGGCGATCTACTCCTTTCCATAAACGGAAAAGAACATGAGTTTTCCCGATCAACAAGCGCGCGGCCTGATCTGATAAAGGGTTTTGGTGAGCAAGCCGCGAGCGCTGGCTTTGTACTGAGGGCTCCTCTCAAACTCACAACTTTTGAATTCCCACGTGAAATTCGCGTCACTCCAGCACACGTGCAGGATTTCGCACTGCCAATCAATCCAGAATCGCACCTCCAGCAATTGATTGCAGTGTTCACAAAACCAGGAGCATTCTGGACGCATGTCCAAAACCCTGCCGAGCGCATCAAGCACGATGGAACATTGATGTATGCGGCGCACAAAGCTCTTGCTGTGCATCACCGAGATCCTCTCATCCAAGCCTCGTCGATCTGTGTCATCGCGTGGCGCTATCTCTTACGTGGAGGTGACGGGCTGAATATCCGCAGGATCGTGGAATTCGGACATACTGCGCTCGGTCGGCTTAATAACAACGACACGGTTCTAGGCACACGCTGGTATACCTCGCTAGCCAACGTCCTTGCATTCTGCGCCCTGGAGATGGGTGACTTAGATCAAGCAATGCGCCATTTCTCCCATGTCGAGAAGCGCACAGAGCGATTTAGTGGCACCTGGATCGGGACGGTGAATGGCACCACTGCGCGCTTCATGGGGGGCTATATCGCCTTGATGCGCAATGACAAGGCAACTGCTCAGCAGCAGTTCGAAGCCTCCCATAGGTTTGTGAACAATCGCCTGCCATTCTTCAATGTCGACAACTTCTGGTCGTTTGACGAGCTACTAGAAGTCGCACGTTTGGGTCAGCAGTCGTTCCAGATCTATGAAATGCTGAGGACGAATAATACATCGAGTAGACTCAACGCTGGATCAGATTTCGAAGCCAGCGCGATAAGTACTCACCTTATCAAAGTGATGTTTCAACGTGAGGTCCTGCCAAAACTCAGCATCAAGTCCATTATTGAGGCAAATACAAATGGCTAGCGTACTACAGGGGAAGGACGGGCACCTCTTCCTAGACAACGATACAAACCGGGTGTGCGATCAAGTCAGGGGAGTTTTGAGGCTGACGGATCGGCAGCTGTTCGAGATCGCTCATGCACATATGCAACGGGGATTCTCAGCCAGGGCAACGAACGCTTCATATGCGCACATAATCGTGCCAAATAAAGAAACGGCGTTGCGCTACCTCCTACCCCCTGAAGTTTCATTCCAAGAATCTGGACCAACGCCTGTCAATAGCTACTTCTCATCTGGGCTGCCGACAGCAAATTCTTTTTTCGACGATCAGTATCTCGGGGCACTCCACCTCGAGACACCTTGCTTTTCAAGGGAAGATAGCCACTGGAATCATTTCGGTGCGCACCGCTACCTCACCACCATGCTGAAGCGCGCCGGTTGGCAGGACATCGCTCATAGGATCGAATCTCTGGATTTGGAACTGATTTCCGGGAAACAAGCCGGAGATTTGGGAAGCAAACTCGGACGAGATGCAGAGGAAATTCAAATCCTACGTCCATCGAAACCCGCGGCCCGCCAAGTCTTCACAAACGAAGTCACGAATGAAGGCTGCGTGCGCATTTTCCACAATCCGAAATCAGCTTCCAACAAAACGCTATTCTTGATGCACGATAGCACTGGGTTGTGGGTACATCACTTTCTGGCTGAAGCTTTCGCTTGCGTCGTAGCACTCCATTATCCGGATTTCGACCCGTATTTTGTTCACCGGTTCAAACCAGACTGTGTGTTGTTCCTTCAGATCGAACGCTTTTTCATCCGCCCCCCAAGGAATGAGGTATCGTACGTTGAAATGATTGCCGCGGAAGAAGCGCGAAAAGGTTGTAAAAAGAGCGCGGTCTCACTACTGAAAGACCCCAGTGTCATAACTCGGTCGAATGACATCACCTGGCTAGGACTGTAACATGGCTTTCGAAGTAGATACCTTGGCGCGAGAACAACTTGTTGATGATTACATCGGCAGACTTGAGAGCTTGGGTGACAATTGTGAACTCGGGTTCGTCTTGCGACGACTCGGATATGAGAAGGGTGGATTTTTCAGGTGGGTCTCCTCGACACCCCAAAAAGTCGCTCAGCTCATCAAATCAGACTTTCACAATACCTACAGATTTGAGAACCTTCGTCCAAGAAATCAGAAGATGGTCGAAGATACTTCGAGCGGCATCAGCTATCACTCCGATATGCACTCCCGTCTTGAGAATGGCTCCTGGCAGTTCATTGCTGATGAACAATCGCGTCGGGCCATTCATGGGAAGGAAATCGAGAAGCTCTCCTTCCTTCTAGAGAGATTCCGTGAGCGCCTGAAGGCTAAAAACACGCTGTTTATTGTGAAACGTAACAATGGCATACCTAGGGATGCTATCGAGGATCTAGTGTCTGCCTTGAGAACGCATAATCGCTCCTGTCAGCTGCTAGAGATAAAACTATCTACTGAAGTTACGCCTCCAGGTCGCGTCACCCGAGTGAGTGATAATCTGCAGGTCGGATACATCAGCCGGTTCGCCCCATATGACAAGTCAGACCAAATGGAATTTGATCAGTGGATCTCTGTCATACGCGGGGGATTGGCCGGAGCATAATGCCAACGTGCAATCAGTTGCACTCCGGAGGTGATGAGTGAGCGGACAATGACCGGCTTTTCCGATACGCTGCTATTGGGCATTCTCTAAAAACAAGGCCAAAAGGCTAAGCGAAGCTCTCGGTAATATACGGTAATATTATGTCAGAAAACATTCAGGGGCACCTTGACGGAGTTTCCGCAGAAGGATGGCTCGGCGGCTGGGCCCTATCCGGAGAGAGCGGGGTTAAAGTTCAACTCCATATAGCAGTCGATGGTCAGCAGCTCGCGAGCATCACGGCTGATCAGTTTCGGGCTGATTTGTCTGAAGCCAAGTTCTCCGACCCATCCTGCGCCTTTGTTTATAGGTTGCCAGACGAGTTTCGCGACAATCGACCCCATACGGTTGAAGTCACGGCAGCCGCGACCGGCTTGCCATTGCAAAACTCCCCGCTGCCATTTGTGCTGAGAAGCCTTGTTTCACGTC
Source organism: Microvirga arvi (assembly GCF_016892765.1). GTDB lineage: Bacteria > Pseudomonadota > Alphaproteobacteria > Rhizobiales > Beijerinckiaceae > Microvirga > Microvirga arvi. The sequence goes on along the minus strand of NZ_JAFEMD010000041.1, from coordinate 12,060 downwards.
CGGGTACGACCGAAGACAAAAACCTTGTTCCCAACGCAAAGCTCTCGCACTGGCCAGGGGGTAGCTTTCTTAAGCCAGCGGAGCGCTTCACGCAGCTTGCGGCCGGCTGGTACTGTGACTTCAAACATGGCACCCAGCCAAACGTGACGGCCTGTATTGATCGCCCAGCCGGATTAGGTCTGCGGGAAGACGAGTACGCTCTCAAGATGACGTTGGGAGCAAGCGAAGGGTACCGCCGCATTGTCATCCCTATCGACGTCAGTGCTGCGTCCGAAGGGGGACGGTTTCTGTTCTCGTGTGGCTTTCGCCGCCCGCATACGTCCATCACAAGCCAGGTGACCATCCCGGAGATCTTTCTTGGGACCCTCGAAGGCTCCGATCTCAACCGCATCGCCTCGATCAGGAAGCGTCTGACTCCTGACGGCACGTTACGGGTGCATGATGTTCCCGTGGTGATCAGTGCCGGGACTCTGGCCGACCTCGAGGGACAGAAGCAGTTGGCACTTGGGATCGATCTTCAGGGCGAAGGTGAACTGCTGATCTTTTCCCCGCGTTTGGCGCGGATGCCGATCCTCCTTCCGGGCAATGAGACGGTCGGACAATTCGAGGATCCTCGCATTCAGGAACAGAGCAATCTTCTGACCCTGCCTTCGAATTGGGGGCGACGCCGGCTCGTCAGCTCCAGCAGGCTGTCCGATGCCATGGAGCCTGCCTCTTCGACAGCACCGGACGACGAGAGTACAACTGCAGCCTCTCCGCTGGTGCAGATCATCGTTCCCGTGTTCAACGCGGCGCACGATACCGGAGAACTGCTGACGTCGATCGAGAAGCACACCAGCCTCCCGTATGAGGTGCTGCTGTTCGACGATGGCTCCGATGCCCACACCAAGGATTTCCTGCGCCGCGTGACCGAGCACAATCCACGCGTGACGATCATCTCGCATGAGGAGAACGTCGGGTATACCCGCAACATCAATCTCGCCATCCAATCGAGCACGGCCGACTTCGTGGTTATCTTGAACAGCGACACGATTGTCACACCTCGTTGGCTTGAGAAGCTGCATGAGGTCATCTCCCGCGACCATCAGATTGCGGGGGTCGGCCCCCTATCCAATGCGGCCTCCTGGCAATCGGTCCCCCAGGTTAAGGCGCCCGACGGTACCTGGGCTGTCAATCAGTTGCCGCCTGGCATGGACACCGACCAGTACTCCAGGCTGGTTGAGGACCTCAGCGAGGCGCAGTTTCCGGATTTCCCTCTTCTGAACGGATTTTGCACGCTGTTCCGGCGGGCGGCTCTGGAGCAGGTGGGCCTCTTCGACGACCTCACCTTCCCTCGAGGATACGGCGAGGAGAACGACCTCTGCATCCGCCTCGGACAGGCCGGTTTCCGGCTCTGTGTCGCTGACCACACCTTCGTCTACCACAAGAAGTCCAGAAGCTTTGGCAGCGAGCTCCGGAAGGAGATCTCCCGCGAGGCGAGCGGGAAGCTGCGGGCGAAGTATCCTGACCTCAGAATTGACCAGCTGGAGAGTCAGATGGCGGCCAACGCAGCACTTAACATGCTGCGCATGAAGCTTTTGACCTTCAACCCTGAAGAACATCGCGTCCTGCGGGACGACGCCGTACCGTTCGAGCAGCAATAGGAAAAGCGCAAAATGTCGGGGCTTTTGTTTGTCCTTCCTGTCGGCGGCGGAAGCGGTGGCGCACACTCGGTGATGCAAGAAGCCGATGCCATGTGGCGCCTCGGCGTCTCGGCCTTCATTGCATCGAATACGGACAATGCCGACAGGCTTCGGCGGGGATACCGGGATTTGGATACGATCCACCGGCACGTCCACGCGTATGCCAACGCGGATGAACTGGGCAAGATCGTTGATACCCTGGCCCCCGATGCGGTCATTGCGACGACGAATCAGTCGGTGCATGTGCTGGCCGAGGCGATCCGGGCCGATAAAAGCCGTTCTAAGGTCCGGACGGCTTATTACATCCAGGATTATGAGCCGCTGTTTTACGAGAAGGACAGCAAGGATTGGCTGACGGCCCACGCATCCTTTGGCCTCATCCCGGGCATGGTGCATTTCGCCAAGACGCAGTGGCTTCAGGAGATTGTTCAGAAGACTCACGGCGTGGCCGTCGACAAGGTCGAGCCGAGCATCGATCACGCCGTCTACTATCCGTACCTGCCCTTCCGCCTGCGCTCGAACGAGCCGATTGCGATCACCGCCATGCTGCGCCCGGGCACGCCCCGGCGGGCGCCCCGGCGGACGATGCGGATTCTGAACCGGCTCGCCCACGAGTTCGGCGACCGGATCAAATGCACCTCCTTCGGCTGCCCGGCGGCCGAGCTCGAGGCCTACTCGCTCCAGCCGCGGGGCGTCACGCATCTTGGCACCCTGCGGCGCGACGAAGTCGGCGATCTGCTGCGCGCCACCGATCTGTTCCTCGACCTGTCGGATTATCAGGCCTTCGGCCGAACCGCCATTGAGGCGATGTCATGCGGCGCGGTCAGCGTTGTCCCGGCCCATGGCGGATCATTTGAATTCGCCAAGGATTGCCAGAACAGCTTCGTGGTCGATACGCGCGACGACGAGGACATCATGGAGGCGATCCGGATCTTCATCACCATGCCGGAAGCCGATCGCCGGAGGATGAGTCTGGCGGCCATCGATGCCGGGTTCCGGTACACCCCCGAACGGGCTGCCCTGTCGGAACTGCGGCTCCTTGCCAACGGCTTCCAGTTTTAGCGAGGGTCCTGGGTCGGTCCCGAGCGGACCAGCAGTTTTGCGCTCTTGATTGTTCTCGGCCGAAGGATCTGCTCGGGGCAATCGCTCGGAGGGCGTCCCAGTTCTGTGGTCGCATGGGCCAGTCGAGCACCTTCACGCCTGGGGTGAAGGCTTTGCTCGCACCGAGCGAACCACGCGAGCGGGGGTGCGCGTCCTCGCTGGACGCGAGGGCTTGTATCAGAGGGCGATCATCGCAACACTCCTGCCAAGCAATGGGAGCATCCTAGGGCACCTGTCCTGGGCCTGGAGTCAGGAGAAGCGCATGACAAAAGGGAGAACTGGCTCGAAGGTGCGCCCTCCCCGCTTCTTGCAGCCGGTCAGTGCCCTCGACCTGGGACTGGCGTGGGCTGGCAACAGCGTCAACTGCGTCCCGTATCGCACCAGCGCCGTGGTGACCCGTCACAACCAGCGCTATGTCTCCTACTTTGATGAAACGGGTGATGTGATCGTGGGCCATCATGATCTTGGTGACGATCAGGTGCATCGGGAGCGCATCCGCAATGAGCGTCCCCCGCATGATGCCCATCAGGCGATCAGCATGGGTTTTGACCCTACGGATCACCTTCACTTGGCCTTTGGGGCTCACAACTCGTCGCTCCTGACGACCCGCTCGCGGGCCTCCGATCTCAGGGCCGGGTTTGCTGAGTTGGTTGAGCGGCATCAGCGGGCAACCTACCCGATGTTTCTGGAGCTTGCGGGCGGCGAGCTCGCTCTGCTTTACCGCCATGGCCGGCATTTCGAGGGCGAGATCCGGGTGGAGCGCTATGACCCCGACCAGGAAACCTGGACCGGTAATGACACGCCCCTGATCACCGGGTTTGCAGCGCCCTGGTCCTGCGGGCCCTACCTGAACACCCCTGTGGTGGATCACCAGGGCAATGTGCATCTCTTTGTCGTCTGGCGCGTCGCCCCCCCGGCCACGTCAGCCGGCGCCGTTGTCAACGCCGGCATCGATGCCTTCGTGTCCCGCGACGGGTTGCAGAGTCTGTCCACCCATCAGGGTGTGCAGCTGTCCGGTCCCGTGACCCCCATGAACAGCGAGCGCGTCATTGCGGTCCCGCTCGGATCCAGCCTCATCAATCAGGCCGCCGCTGCTGTGCTGCCAGGAAACCGGCCCGCTGTGCTGACCTACTGGGATGCGGGGGACGGCGTGGTGCAGTACCGGCTCGGATGGCGGGACGAGGCACCCTGGCGTCTTGCACCCATGAGCCGGTTCACGACCCGGTTTCGGCTTGATGGGGGCGGCACCTTGCCCCTGCCCCACAGCCGCCCCGCGCTTGTGGTGCACGAGGATGGCCGGATCATCATTCTTCACCGCAGCCTGGAATCCGGGAACCGGCTGGTGGCCACGGAAGTCGATCCGCCGGATTACGAGATTTCCCGCGGCCGTGTGCAGACCCTGGTCGATGAGGATCTGGGTTTTTACGAGCCGATTGTGGATCACTCCGCCTGGACGACCCGGCGCGAACTTGTGCTCTATGTCCAGCACTGCGAGCAGGGCTTGGGCCGCGATGGGAAACCGGATCATGCGACTGCCCCCGCGCGGCTCATGGCGTGGAAGCCTGTCTGATTACCCGTTGACATGGCAGCAGGTCCGTCGATGACCGAGCCATTGTGGGTCGCGAGGATACGGTCTGTCTCCGCGGCGCCTCACCAGCACTCTCCACCCCCAGTGGAGGTTTGATCTCGGTGCCCATCTGCGTCCGAGGCGCAGTACAGGGCACTGACTGGGCCTATGATAGAGTAGCCCGGCTTTTGAACGTCAGCCTTCAAAGTTGGGCCTGCTTTAAGAGCGGTCACCGGCTCCGCTCGTGAACAGGTGTTCGGAGCGAGGAAGCCGATCGACGATCAGCTGGGTCGGATAATCTGGGTTGATCTGAACCAGACAGGTGATCTGCCGGTAAGCCTTGAAGTTGAACACGACCTTGGGCCTAGCCTGTGCCACTTCAGCCGCGATCGCAGGGAGGTCCATCGGCGCATCCAGGGGGAGGAGATCAGGGGAGTGGCTGTCCTTGACGCGATCCTGGCCAAACAACATCCACTGATGCACATCCTTGCTGCGGGCAAGGGCGCGATAAAATGACAATTGACCGAAGTTGTTGGGATGCCCATGCCAGTCGGACCAATAAAACTTCAGTCCGTGCTCCATCAAGGCTCCATCTGCATCGAACCAAGGATGCCGGATGAAGACAAAGTCTTTGGCGACTCGACAGGCTGATGCGATGGCGCGCCGCGCCAGGTCGAAGCCTGGGAGATGCTCAAGAAAGTCAAGCATCAGAACGAAGGACACAGAGTTATCGGGAAGATTGAGCTGTGTGACGTCTCCCTCGACCGCATCAAGCCCAAGCGCGCGGGTCGTCTCGACCTTTTGTGGATCGATGTCGACGCCAAGCCCCCGATGTCCACCAAAGAAGCTTTTCCCGAACTGGAGGGAGCCACCTTTGCTGCATCCGAAGTCAAGAAAATCGAAATCGCCGGTCGCGATTAAAGCTTTGAGGCCAGTCACAGTGTTAACTCCTCCGCGCAGGAGACCCAGTAATGGATCTCTGTCACATTCGGCAATGCCCAAGACGTCCTGGCTGATAGATCAGTGTGTTGGGGGGTATCACACTAGGCAACGGGCGGACTGCCTTATAAGCGTGCTCTGCCTTGCTGCAACATTCGACCGGCTCAAGCGCCAACCGGGCTGGGTTGCCGCTCACCGACAAACTTTAGGACGGTTTCGATCACCAAAGTACCGTACTTTTCATTCGCGTGCGCCCAGTCTGGCCCCCAATACTCCTCTCGTAGAAAGCCATCACCATCGACGACATCCGCAGGCGCGATAATGGGGCAGCCGCGCTCGGCCAAGTACTGCCGCACCGGCGCTTCAAACCTGGCCTCCAGGTCAAACACCGCGTCACAGCCCAGCCACTCGACAGCTCTATGTCTTCGCTGTGGCGGCGGGCCTGCGATCGAGGCGACAATCAACCCATGATCTAGACCTGCCTTGTAGAAATCGAGGACAGGCTTCTGTGCGTCGGAAATCATTTGTTCAATCACAGCCGAGCTGACAAATTGACGTCCACCACACGGCAATGCGCCGTAGTACCGGCTCTGCCATTGCCGGTCACCGTAAAACGGTGCTGCGGCAAGTCCCATCGAGACGATCAAACGTCCGCGGCACTGTATGAGATCATCAATTTTTGTCCGCTGTCTGAACAGAACGAAGTTCTGTGATGTTTCGGCGCTGGTGAAGCGCATCTGCCCATCTGCAATCTCAAAGAACGGCTCGTTGTAGAGCCTTGCGCCCCCTAAGGGCGATCCATTGATTGTTGACACCCCGTTCGCCCGCGCCGCCCGCATGTAGGTAGCAACATGAGAGTCGCCAAAAAGGACTGGCTCAATCATTGGGCAAAAAACTCAAGTACGGCTTCATCACAGATCACGCCCTCGTCGTCCCGCTCAACTGTCACGGAACGTGGTTGGTGCTCTTCTGCCGGAGGGGAGCTTTCGCAGAAATCCCGAAAGAAGGATTTCATCACAAACGCAACGCCAGCGGGTCTAACATTACGCATGTTGCTGTCGAAGAACTGCCCTTGGAAGACCGGGGCGGTGATGAGCTCATAGGAGGGGAAGTAGTCGACGCATTCGTACTGCTCTGCAAGTTGCCCCGCAACCGCCCGCAGGACGGATTTGGAGTATGTCGTTGCGGTGAGGACGTGTGACGAGGATGCCGTAGCCGTGAGCGGCACGGGAGAAACCGTAAAGATAAAGCGCATGTGAGGTCTGATCTTCAAAAGCTTGTCGATGACATACCTCATGTCACTGATCACCTGTTCGAAGGTCAGGTTCACGAACTCGTACTTGCCCGCATCGAAAGATCCGGCCTGTACACCGGGGCACGAGGGGTAAACGGCACCATCTTCCTTCGACCGCCAGATTTCAGTTAGCCCTAGGGTAAAGATAAAGACATCGGTGCGTTTGAACATCGAGGCCACCGATCGCAGGTGCGTTTCTTGGCTACGCTGCACCTCGGCGGCGCTTTCAAACCCATTCGGCTCGATGGAGGGCCGGAAGGGATCGAAAAAGCGCTCTCCGGTTCTCCATACGGCTTCAGTTGGTGTGAATGACCCAGACGCTCTCTGGATGAGCTGTTTGAGCTGCGCACTCGAATAGATGTTGCCGAAGCGGGCGGAGAAGATCCCGTAGCCAAACTGGGCCCGTCGTTCCCTGATAAGCCACTCCGGGGCGGGTTCGGCATCAATGAAGTTGAATCCGTTGGCCCGCAACTGCCTGGAGATGTGTTGTGCAAAGCAACTCCCCGCCGTCGAAACTGCTGCTGAGCGCTCAAGCTTCTTTGTTGGCTGCCCAAGCCCGGAAATCTGATCGATATCACCGTGAGCGACAGCAGTTTTCCAGAATGCTCTTGGTGGGAGACTTTGGTAGGGGTTCATCCGGGCAGGCTCACTGGGGACCAAATGTTATATTGGAAACGACGGACACCGGTCCAATCTTAAGACTACGCTGACCCGTTTGAAATCAGGAAAACCGCGGGGTCTCTCGCGAGGCATAGCGCGTCACCTTGTTTCTTTCAATACGCTGTAAGCGGGGCATTTTGTCTGGATTCAAAGTCGGTTAGTGTCGGATGATTATGCCGCGTGAACAACGTGGTTCTGGAAGAACTTCTCTGCCAATCGCGAACATCATTCCAACGAAACGCTGGAATGCGGGCAGCCCTGGCCAGAGGCTTATGACATGGACTGATGAGAAGAGCCTATGCAGACCGGCATACCCTCGACCGAAATCAGTGAAGTCGCGTTTCCCAGAATCCCCGCTGAGATTTTTCGCATCTGATTGAAGAGAGAATATAGCCAATTCAGGCAATAAGCAGTCATCCTCCCACAACTGATTGGGCGAACCGGGGGAGCCTCCCTTCACGACTGCTGTATTGTCTGCATCGGCACGCTGTCACCAATCGTCGCCTTCTGGCCCATGCGGAACCTCGATTCGGGGATCTGGATCATAGCCGCATCGCACAGACGGCAATCCAGCAAGGCCGCCATGGTGTCGCTGAGTGCCTTCCCGATTTCGCAAAGTCGCGGTTAAAGGTCAGTATCATGGCGCCCAGCCCGTAGCGCCCGGGACATTCTCTGTGATCACTGAGCCGGAACCGGCAAAAGTACCCTTACGGATGGTCGCCACGGCGACCAGAAAGGAGTTTGAGCCGGTGAAGGCTCCCTCGCCAATCTCGGTCCGGTATTTGCCGAAGCCATCACAATTGCAGGTGATGGTGCCCGCGCCGCTATTGGCCTCAGCGCCCACACTGGCGTTTCCCAGATAGGTCAGGTGGCTGACCTTCGCGCGAGCCCTCAGCTCCGTGTTCTTGATCTCCAATCCACTTGGTGGAGGTGCTTGCTACGATCAGTCAACCACAGCAGAGCCTTATCGCTCAATGGGAGCGATAAAGCTCCAGCGAAGAGTTCACTCCACCGTCACGGATTTGGCGAGGTTGCGCGGCTGGTCCACGTCCTTCCCCATGAAGACGGCCGTGTGATAGGCAAGCAGCTGGATCGGAACCGCATTGATGATCGGCGCCACGATCGGGTGCACCGACGGCATCACGATGGTGGCCATCGTCTCGAGGCCCGTTTCCAGAGCGCCCCGCTCGTCCGTGATCAGGACGATGCGTCCGCCGCGGGCCGCGACTTCCTGCATGTTGGAGACGGTCTTCTCGAAGATGGCGTCGTGGGGCGCGATCACGATGACCGGCATCGTCTCGTCGATGAGGGCGATGGGTCCGTGCTTCAGCTCGCCGGCGGCATATCCTTCCGCGTGGATGTAGGAGATTTCCTTGAGCTTCAGGGCTCCCTCCATCGCAAGCGGATAGGAGGTGCCGCGCCCGAGATAGAGCACGTCCTTGGCCTTGGAGAGCTCGCGGGAGAGAACCTCGATCTGGTGCTCGCGTTTGATGGCGTCGTTGATCAGGCCTGGGATGTTCACCAAAGCATCGACCAAGTCCTTCTCGGCTTCTTCAGTGAGCGTGCCGCGGGCGCGTCCGGCGGCAATCGCGAGGCAGAGGAGTACGCCCAGCTGGCAGGTGAACGCCTTGGTCGAGGCAACCCCCACCTCGACGCCGGCGAGCGTCGGGGCCACAACGGTGCTTTCCCGTGCCATGGTAGAGGTGGGCACGTTCACCACGGAGAGCGTATGCAGCTTCTCCGCGGTCGCATACCGCAACGACGCCAGCGTATCGGCGGTCTCACCGGACTGCGAGACGAAGAGGGCGAGTCCGCCGGGCTGGAGCGGAGCCTCCCGGTAGCGGAACTCGGACGCCACATCGATCTCGACGGGAATGCGCGCCAGGCGCTCGAACCAGTATTTCGCGATGAGACCCGCAAGGTAGGCCGTTCCGCAGGCAGAGATCGAAATCTGGCAAAGATCCTTGAAGTCAAAGGGCAACTCGAACGGAAGCTCAACCCGGCCAGCGGCGAAGTTGATATAGTGCGCGAGGGTTCGTCCGAGGACCTCGGGCTGCTCGTGGATTTCCTTCGCCATGAAGTGGCGATGATTGCCTTTGTCCGCAATAAAGGAACTCGTCTGGATCTTGCTGCGGGGCCGCTGCACCACCCGGCCTGCGGCATCGTGAATGGAAGCACCGCTGCGGCGCAGCAGCGCCCAGTCGCCGTCCTCCAGATAGGTGATTTCGTCAGTGAAGGGCGCGAGCACGAGCGCATCGGAGCCCAAGAACATCTCCCGGTCGCCATAGCCGATGGCTAAGGGGGCACCATGACGGGCACCGATCAGCAGATCCTCCTCGCCGGCAAACAGGAACCCGAGGGCAAACGCGCCGCGCAGACGCGGCAGCGTCGCGGCGACGGCCTCAACCGGCCCCCGCCCCTGCCGCATCTCGTAGGTGACCAGTTGCGCCACCACCTCTGTATCGGTTTCTGATTCGAACTGGACGCCGTTTGCCTCCAGATCAGCCTTCAGTTCACGGAAGTTCTCGATGATGCCGTTATGGACGACGGCCAGTTTGTCCGTGGCATGGGGATGCGCGTTGGTCTCGTTGGGTTTTCCGTGCGTGGCCCAGCGGGTATGACCAATGCCGACGGTGCCGGACAAGGGAGCGTGGGACAGCTTCTGCCGCAGATTGCGCAGCTTACCTTCGGCGCGGCGGCGCTCAACCTTTCCGTTTTCCAAGGTTGCGACGCCCGCGGAGTCGTAGCCCCGATATTCAAGATGCTTCAATGCATCGACGACATGGGGCGCCGCCGAAGTATTGCCAATAATCCCAACGATTCCACACATGCTTTAATTTGCCCCAGCAGTATTTAAATCTTTGTTATGGCCTTTATACTGAAGAGGGCGACGCATCAAGCCATGTGCGGTGTCGGACTCTACCCGGGTTGGAGCACCGGAAACGACAAGGGGACTCGAAGCCCTACGGCGAAGACCCACGCTGGGGTGGCTGCTCTGGCAAGGCGCACGGCAGGCCGGCCTTTTCGGTGGACTGGATATCTGCGGTCCTTCGCCTAGAACCTTGCTTTCAAAGGGATTTCAACGGATGGCATTGAAGGTCTTAACGGTGGTTGGCGTCCGGCCACAATTTATCAAGGCTGCGGCGGTGAGCCGCGCGTTGCGGGAGCATGGCGGCATCCAGGAGATCCTCGTTCACACGGGTCAGCATTTTGATCAGGCGATGTCAGGCGTCTTCTTTGAGGAGCTCGAGCTCCCCTCCCCGGCTTACAATCTGGAGGTGAACAGCGTCAGCCATGGTGCCATGACGGGGCGCATGCTCGAGAAGCTCGAGGGGGTGATGATGCGGGAGCGGCCAGACTGGGTTCTGGTTTACGGCGATACCAACTCGACGGTGGCCGGTGCCCTGGCCGCGGCTAAACTGCACATTCCGGTGGCCCATGTGGAGGCCGGCACGCGATCCTACAACCGCCGCATGGCGGAGGAGATCAACCGGGTTGTGGCCGATCACGTGAGTTCGTTGCTGTTGTGCCCGACGCAAACCGCCGTCACCAATCTGGCCCGAGAGGGCATCACGGCCGGCGTGCATCACGTGGGGGACGTCATGTACGACGTGGCCAAGGCGGCCGTGGCCAAGGCGGAAGCCCGCTCCCGGATCCTGGAGGAATTGCAGCTCTCCCGGGGCACGTATGCCGTTGCAACGGTTCATCGGGCGGAAAACACCGATGACCCCGAGCGCTTTGCGCGCGTGATGGCATGGCTCTCCCAGCAGGGTGAGCGGTCTCCGATTGTGATGCCGGTGCATCCCCGCACCCGCAAGCTCATGGACAGCCTGGGGCTTGTGCCAAAGGGCACCCGCCTGATCGAACCGCTGGGTTATCTGGATATGGCCTGGTTGACCCACAATGCCGCCGCCGTGTTCACTGACTCAGGCGGGCTTCAGAAAGAGGCATACTTTCACCGGGTTCCGTGTGTGACGCTTCGGAATGACACCGAGTGCGTGGAAACGATTGAGGCTGGCTGGAACCGGCTGTGGACTGTAGCAGACTATCAACCCCGCCAAGAGATTACAGACATTGGTGATGGTAGCAGCAGCCGCAAGGTTGCGGAGCTTCTTGTTGCACCCGACTTCTAGGGATCACGCAAGGCCACTTTTATTGCCTGTTATATCTTAAACTCTCGACTACCGGTCGTAAACTTAGGACTTTAGCGAATACCTGATCGCGCCGCTTCAGAGATCAATATTTTGAGGCAATGTGCTGCGGACAGCTCGCCAGCACAATGGTATAGCCGGACTGCTGCTGAAACTTTGAGAGATGGGGCAGTTCCACTCCGCGCCTTTGCTCCTGGGCAGCTATACTTACCGACACAATCATGATACTTGCCTACTGCCATTAAGAACTGATAGTACATGCACGCTGAAGCTCAAAGATTATTGGACCTCGCGCGGCAGGTTCGTCGCTCGGGGGATCGCGTAACATCTCTTCAATACTTCCAAGACGCTCTCGCCCTCGCACCTGATCAGAACCTCCTGAAAGTGGAGGCTGCGACTGATCTGCGCGAACTCGGCCGGCTTGATGAAGCGGAGGCCGCTTATCAGGAAGTTCTGCAGGGCAAGCCACATCACTTTGGTGCGCTCTTCGGGCTTGGCTACGTAGCGCGCAGGCGTGGCGATCGTGCCGCCGCTGTGGCTTGGTTTCAAGCTGCCGCGACGGCCGATTCCAGCCAGCTGACCGCGAAGATGGAGGCTGCGACTGATCTGCGCGAACTCGGCCGGCTTGATGAAGCGGAGGCCGCTTATCAGGAAGTTCTGCAGGGC
>NZ_JAFEMD010000040.1 GCF_016892765.1 Microvirga arvi | reverse complement strand
AACTCTTCGGGCTTGTCGCATGAGGGAGCCGCACCGATACGCGCATTATGGCTTGTTGAAGTTAATGCAACAGTGCCTATGCCTGCGCCCAGGAACCCATGACAGAACCGCCGACCGAGCTGTCCTCGAACAGGGTTCATGCGAATGCTATGCCAAAATCCGCCGTGATCTTCGAGAAGAGATCGGCCACGTGTGAGAGGGGCAATCTTCGATTCGTTATTCTGCCGGGCCGGCCTTTTGTGCGAGAATAAACGCGGTGTTCGGAGCAGTCCGCAATACGAGGAAAGCGCGACTGCTCCGCTGTCCGCATCGCTTCAGCCACTACACATTAGCGGCTAATGGGCCAGTGCTGACAGCATAAGGCCTGGTCTTACGCCGGAGCACCAGTGACGGTTGCAGCTCTTGCCTTGGCTTCGCGCATCTCGTCGATGGCATCCTTGAGCTGGATCAGCTCCACCTTGTAACCGTCCGGATCCTCGATGAACGCAATCGTGGTTTTGCCGAACTTCACAGGGCCAGCTTCGCGAGTGACCTTGCCGCCAAGTAGGCGCACGTGGTCGCAGGTGTCCGCAACGTTATCGACGCCAATCGCTAGATGTCCAAACCCGGTGCCGATCTCATAGTTGTCCTTGCCCCAGTTGTAAGTCAGCTCAATAGTCGCTTCGGATTCCTCGTCGCCATAGCCAACAAACACGAGCGTGTACTCGCCTTCCGGCACCTCGATCCGGCGCAGCACAGTCATGCCGAGAGCCTTGGTGTAGAACTCGATACTCTTGGGCAGATCCTTCACGCGAATCATCGTATGCATATATCGCTGCTTCGCCTCAGTCATCTCAAACCTCCTTTGACATGAGTTTTCCGCTTCCCGGCCAGCCGCCAGAATTTCGAACCAGTGTACGACCCTTGCCCTTTGTCGCCTTGCTTGCGCTGGGCTGGCGCTCTGCGAACCGGCGTCGAGTGGCACGACGGCGCAGAGCGTGGCTGGCAATGAACACGGCCACAGTAACGCCGGTGATCATCGAAGAGACCGCGGCAATCGTCGGACTGATGTAGAGCTGCATCGTCTGCCACATTCGCACCGGCAGGGTGGTTTCGCCGGGACCTGCCAGAAAGAGCGCGATGATGAACTCGTCAAACGAAACCATGAAGGCGAATAGGGCGCCCGACAGGATGCCAGGACGGATGATTGGCATGGTTATACGAAGGAAGGTCGTCACCGGTCCTGCTCCGAGCGAACTCGCCGCTCGCTCCAGCGTTGCCGGATAGCCCTGCAGGCTGGCATGCACATTCAGGACGGCGAACGGGACAGCCAGGATCACTTGGCCGAGAACGACGGCGCTCCATGTGCCTACCATCTGCAGGCGAGCGAAGAAGAAGTACAGCGCTAAGGCGAGAACGACGGTTGGCACCATCAGGGGTGACATCATCAAAGCAAGAAGAACCTTCTTGCCCACGCCCGTCATCCGGTGCAACGCAATCGCGGCAAGCGTGCCCAGCACTGTGGCGATCGCCATCACCGCCAGGGCAGTTACGAGGCTGATCCAGGCCGAATGCAGCCACTGATCATTCGACCAGAAATCCTCGTACCAGCGTAGCGAGAAGTCCCGCGGCGGGAAACTGAGATATTGGTCCCCGTTGAACGAGATTGGGACCACCAGAAGCGTGGGAACGACCATGAAGGCGATGACGCCGTGGGCGAACCAGGCTGTCCAGGGCGCTACCCGAGGAGTGTTGGATGCTATGTTCATTTTGATGCCGGGACAAGGTTTTCGAGGCGGGCGAAGCGGCTGTACACGAAGAGAAGAATGATCGTGGCTGCGAGTAGCATGATCGACAGGAGGGAGGCCGAGTCCCAGTCACCCAAGAGTACGACCTGCTGCTGGATGAGGGTGCCAACCATCATGTCACGCCGGCCACCCAGAAGAGCCGGGGTGACGAAGAAGCCTAGTCCCATGATGAACAGCAGGAGGCAGGCAGCCGACAGTCCGGGCAAGCTCAAGGGAAGGAATATGTGCCAGAAGGCGCGTGTCGGGCTGGCGCCGAGAACCTGCGCTGTCTGGGACAGACGCGGCTTGATACCAACCATAACCGAGTACATCGTAATGATCGCATAGGGCAGCAGAATCTGGACCATTCCAATGGCGACGCTGCCGCTGTTGTAGAGGAGGCGAATGGGATTGCTGATCAAGTTTGCGCTCATCAAGGTCGAATTGATGACGCCTGAATCCTGAAGCAATGCGATCCAAGCATAGGTACGGACGAGCAGACTCGTCCAAAGCGGGAACATGATCAGCAGCATGTACTTGCCGACCTTCTCCGAGGGCAGGCGGGAGAGGTAATATGCCGTTGGGTATCCAAGAAGAACCGCGAGCACTGTGACGACAAGCGCCGTTCTGAACGTCGTCATCATCACGCGCTGGTAGCTCGGCTCCACCAGAGCTTCGCCAAGTGCGGTGAACCCCGATTCGACACTGATCTGGAAGGGGGAATAAAGCATAATCAGTGCCGGCGTGACATACATGACCAGCATGTACGCAAGACATGGTGCAATCAGCCAGCTGCTTTTCCGCAACATTCCGCCCTCCCAGGTTCAGTGTCGTCAGCTTACTTCGTCAGCCAGCCGCTGTACTTCTTGTACGCGTCTGCCATGTTGGTGGACCACCAGCCGATGTTGGACAGCATGGTCTTGCTTAGATCTTCCGGCTTCGGCTGGTACTTGAGAGAAGCGGGCTCAATGAGGTCCTGTGCCTTCGGATTGGCTGGTAGAGTTCCGAGCCGGCTCGCGATTTTGGCCTGAACCTCCGGGCGCATCGCGAACGCGATCAGCTGCATGGCAGCCTTCGGGTTCTTCGCACCCTTCATAACCGTGAAGTAATCCTGGTGCACAATCGCCTGATTCCAGACGCGGGCGACAGGCTGTCCGGCTTTTTCGGCTGCCGTCACGCGGCTCGTCCAAGCCGTGCCCAGACAGGCGGAGCCGTCCGCGATGAGTTGGACTGACTGCGCGCCACTGTCCCAGAAGGTGACGACCTTGGGCTGAATCTTATCGAGCTGCTCGTAGGCGAGCTTCAGATCAACAGGATAGACCTTGTCGACTGGCACACCTGACGACAGGACGGCTGCCTCGAGGTTGTCGATAGGAACGTTGCGCATAACACGGGGGCAATTGTACTTTGTGGTGTCCCACCACTCGGCCCAGCTCTTCGGGGGATCCTTGATGAGGTTGGTGTTGTAAGTCATCACCAGCGCGTACCGGCTGGAAGGAGCCGCGTAGGTCTGGGCCACTTCTGGAGATAGGCCTTCCTTAGGCACCACATTCCAGTCGATCGGCATCAGGATATCATTCTGCGTCGCCAGGGCCACGTCCGTGTCGCCGGTGATGAAGACATCCCAGACGACATTGCCGGAGCGGCTCATAGCCTGCGCCTTGCCGATGGCAGTCGTGTGGTCGGCGATCACCTTGATCCCCGACTCCTTCTCAAAGGGCTCATAAAGCGCTGCCGCGAGCGCCTCAGCCTGCGCGCCCCCAGCATCCGCAACGACCACGGTTTCCTGCGCGGCGGCTGAGGTGGCCGGCAGCAGCAGTGCCCCTGCAGCCCCGGCGATGAGCGCCGAGAGTGTGATCGAGCCTTTGACTTGCTTGGTGAACAACTTCATCCTCCACTCCTCTGTAGGTTATGCGATAGGTGAGCGCTTGCCACTGCGCTCCACGAAGGTCGGTTGGCTGTCGCGAGGCCGTCCTAATCGTCGTTCATTCGGCCGCTTCGATCACGGCTTCTGGGCGTTTGTCATTGGGGAGCAACACCGTGTCGCGGGTTTCCCAAACAAGGTGAACCTCCTGATTGGGGCTCAAGACTACGCTGCGGGATGGGATACGGACGGTAACGGTCTGCCCACTCCGGAGAACGGCTTGGAGACTGCTGCTTTCTCCGCGATAGATGATGTCCCGGATTGTGGCCTGAATGGCGGCTTCTGCCGGCTGCGGCTGGATGAATGTGGGCTCGACCCGAATGTGCTCGGGCCTGACAACCGCAATCGCCTCGCTATGGACCGGCAGGATGCACTCGCTCTGTACTGTCACCGGCGCGGAGTCTGGAAACGCGAGCACATAGGTGTTGCCGGGTGAGCCGCTCTTCCGGGTCAGGACACGGCACTCGAGGAAGTTAGACTCGCCCACGAAGCCCGCGACGAAGACGTTACTCGGCTTCTCATATATGCTCGATGGAGTGCCAACCTGCACGACTTCGCCCTCGTTGAACACGCAGATTCGGTCGGACATCGTTAGAGCTTCGCCCTGATCATGGGTGACGTAGAGGGTAGTGATGCCCATCTCACGCTGGATCTGTTTGATCTCGAGCTGAAGGCGGTCGCGCAGGAGCCGATCAAGGGCTCCGAGAGGTTCGTCCATGAGGAGGATCGCCGGCCGGTAGACGATCGCGCGGGCAATAGCCACGCGCTGCTGCTGACCACCGCTGAGCTGCACTGGAAGACGGTGCCCGAAGCCGCTCAAGCCCACAATCTCCAAGGCCTCGCCGGCGCGAGACGTGATATCTCTCTTGGACATGCCGCGCATACGCAGGGGAAAGGCGATGTTCTCCTCGACTGTCATGTGAGGGAATAGAGAATAGTCCTGGAAGACCATGCCGATATTGCGCTGGTGCGGGGGAACGTGAGTGATGTCCTGACCGCCTACTTCGATGCGGCCACTGCTGGGCAGGATGAACCCTGCGACCATCGACAGCGTAGTCGTCTTGCCCGAGCCACTCGGGCCAAGGAAGGTCACGAACTCGCCGCGTTCGATTTCGAGAGAGACGTGGCGGACCGCAGGCGCCGAGGAGGCATAGGTTTTTTCGACATCGATGAGGGACAGGTAGGACATACACATCTCGCCTGGGGGGGAACGGTGGTTGAGAGGTCCTCGGCTGGTGTTTAGAAGCCCGCTTTGGGCTTCGGGCGGGACCCGTCGATGAAGCGCGAGTAACGAAACGGTGTGGGATCCACGATCGGGGCGTCGTCTGCGACGATATCTGCCATCAGCTTGCCCGCACCTGGGCCGAGGCCGAAGCCGTGGCCCGAGAAGCCGGTGTTCAGGAACAGGCCCGGCAGGGCATCGACCTTGGAGATCACCGGCACCGCGTCGGGCGTGATGTCGATCAGCCCCGCCCATCGTTGGGCGATCCTTGCTTGGGCAAACGCTGGAAAGGTCTCAACGAGGCTGCGCTGGGCGCGGTTCAGGAACAGATCGGTGGCTGGAGGATCGAGCACGCGCAGCTTCTCGAAGGGAGAGACCTGATCGAGCGACCAGTGCCTCGGGCGACGCCACTCGCGCAGCGCCCGACTGCCGAACTTCGGCCGCAGCCGTTTCCATGACTTTTGCAGCATCGGCAGGTAGTCGTACGCATAGCGGAAGCTGTCCGGCGTGATCTCGGTCTTGGTGTGAAAAGGGTCGCCGATGTTGTAGCCGCCATCCAAGCGCTTTCGAAGTGAGAACTTGTCAGCGTAGATGGTGGGGCCCACTGGGCCGTCCATCGGCTCCGTGCGCATTGCCGAGGCTTGGACGAGCATCTGTGGCAGGCGGATGTCCAGGTTGCTGCAAAAGACGGTCGACCATCCGCCGCCCGCGAGCACGATGGCATCGCAGGCGATGCGGCCGCGTTCCGTGACGACGCCGGCAACCTTTCCGGCTTGGATATCGACACCGCGGACGGCGCATTGTGTGAAGATCTTGGCACCGCGCCTCCTGGCGCCTTCTACAATAGCTGGGGCAGCCTTCTGCGGTTCGGCGCGGCCGTCGTCCGGGGCGTAGAGAGCGCCCTTGAACTGTCTGCTGGCGCCAGGGGCGAGTTCTTCGATTTCTCCTCGTTGCAGGAACTTGGCCTGGATCTGAAGAAGCTGGGCTTCCATCAGCCACTCCTCTCCGATCGCGAGGTTTTCCTCAGTGTCGTACAGCCGAAGAGAGCCGAGGCGCCGATAACCTGTTTCCGTGCCAAGGAACTCATTCATTCCCTTCCAAAGACGCGCGCTTTCGAGACACAGCGGCAGTTCGCGCATGTCACGACCCCGGGCTGTCACCCAGCCCCAGTTGCGGCTCGACTGTTCTCCGGCGATGTGCCCCTTCTCGCACAGCACAACGGAAACACCCTTTTCGGCGAGGTAAAGCGCCGTACTGGACCCCACGATGCCGCCACCCACAACAACAACGCTCGTCCGCTCCGGCAATCGGTCGTCCGAATGAACGGGGTCAACAACAGGTCCCACAGCCGTCTCCATCCGTTTCGTGAGACTATCTCGGCGCCAGCTCCAGCTAGATCCCGCCTCCCAGGCCCACCTTGATGCCTTTACGATGAGGCCCACCTTGTCGAGTGTCAATAGAAAACTTTACGCGCGTAATATTTATGGATTACATAGGTAAGCCGCGGTTTGACACTCGCTAATATACTGCGAGGGAATTATGTTGCCCAAGATGAAGATGCTAGACAGAAACGTGGAGGGGCAGCCCGGCCCGCCTCACCTCCTCATTCGACGAGTGGGAGTTAAATGCTGACAGATGAGCGATCGTAAAATAAAAAATATGGAGGAACTCGCGCAGGCGAGTGGGATCTCTCGTCCGACCTTGTCCAAGTATTTTGACAATCCACACGCGGTCAGAAAGTCGACCCGGGAGCGCATTGAGCGGGCGTTGGAGATCTACCAATACCGCCCTAGCATTTTCGCCGTGAACCTGAACCGGAAGAGGCCACGCAACATCGGGATCATCGTGCCGCTTATCTCGGATCCGTTCTACGCTGAGATAGTGCGCCAGATTGAGATGAGGTGCCTCGAGCAGGGTTACTGGGCGGTGGTTCTCAGTTCGCACGGGGATCCCCAACTCGAGGCACGAGCCCTCCAGACCCTGATGTCCCTCAAGATCGCAGGCGCCATCATTGCGCCGCTCGGCTTTCAGTCAAACACGGCTCTGATCCGGGACCTCAAGGCCCGCGTCCCGCTGCTGTTCTTCGACTCGCGCTTGGAGAAGCTGACGCCGTTCGTTGGGTCGGACAACCGTCAGAGCGTCTCCCTCCTGACAGAGTATCTGTGCCGGACGGGAGCACACCCGACCTATCTCGGCATCCCACCAGTGAACCTCAACGCGCAGGAGCGGCGGGACAGCTATCTGGCTACGATGCACAGGCTTGGCCTTGAGCCGATTGTGATCGAGACGGAGACCAGAAGCTGGGACTTTGAAGAGTTCGGCTACGATCAGGTGACGCGGATGATTAACCGTAAGGCATTCCCAACGCAGACGATCCTGTGCGCCAGCGACCGAATCGCGTTTGGGGCGATGGCGGCAGCCTACCAGAAAGGGCTTAAGGTCGGCCGCACGTCCGACTGCGACCTCCGGATCGCGGGCCACGACAACCATCCCTTGAGCAAGTATATGTGCCCGCCGCTCACGACAGTGGCGCAGGACTATCAGAAAATGGCGACACAGAGCTTCGAGCTTTTGCTGGCGAGGATTAACAGCGAGGATGAAGGATCTGACGAACCACAGGAGAAGGATGTGACCCTGCTTGAGGCCAAGCTGATCATGCGCGACTCCGCCTAGGCAGTTCCAAGATATGCGGTCCAACAAACCAGGTAGGAACTCCGCTTTCAGCACGCTGCCGACAGCTCTCATGCACCTCCGTTCGAGTCTCCGCTGGCTAACCAAGACCTGCTAAACGGAGGCCAAGCTAGCAAGCAATTTGATTGATCGGCCAGAATTATGCAGTATCTGTGCAATGAGTTCGTTCAAATTATTATAGGCCTAGTCACGCAATTGCCGAAGGCTCAACCATTGTCACTATCAGTCTGGTTGTCATGACACGCTTGCCTTCCCTGAGTGCGTTGAAAGCTTTTGAGGCAGTTGGGCGGACACGCAGCGTGCGGGCTGCCGGCGAAGAACTCTCTGTCAGCCCGACAGTGGTGTCACGGCATCTGCACAATTTGCAGAATGATCTTGGCGTTGAACTGGTCGAGCCACAGGGGCGTGGACTGTCCCTCACGCCGGCTGGCGAGGCGCTCCACGCCGAGGTCACACAAGCTTTTGATCTACTGCGGCAGGCCATTCGCGGCATCCGTCCTATCCAGCGCGACAGTCTTCATATCTGGTGCATTCCGGGCCTTGCCAATCGTTGCCTCCTGCCACACCTGCCGGAGTTGCAAGGGCAACTGAAGACCCTTGAGATCATCCTGCAGCCCACTCTATCACGTCCCGACTTCGCTCGGGCAGAAGCTGATGCCGAAATCGTTTATCTCACCAGCTTCGAGGCAAGCCCAAACCTCCGGGCTGAACTCCTGGCGCAGCCACGAGTTTTGGCGGTGGCTAGCCCCTCGTTTCAGGCGCGCTACCCCCACCTTATTTGGCCTTCAGATCTCCTAGGGCTGCCGCTCATCCATGAAGAATCCACTCAACAGTGGGAGCGCTGGTTCAAGGAGGCTGGCATCACCGCGGTGCCAGCTCTGCGTGGGTCGCGTCTGTGGCACGCCCACTTAGCCATTGAGGCGGCCCGCCTGGGGCAGGGCGTTGCCCTAGCCAATAGGTTATTGGTCGAGGATGACTTGGCGGCAGGCCGATTGGTCGAGGTTGTTTCCTCGAACGTTCGATTGGGCGGATATTATCTAATCACTAGACAAGGGCATTGGCGCGATCCAGCGATTGTCGCGCTGCGAGTATGGCTGAAGGTACTGTTGCGGGACGAGCCTACAATTGATGCATCTGCTGCATCAGTCCAACCAAATAGCTGATTGTGCCCTTTTGCCCTTCGTACCTAGGTTGGTAACGATCAACACACGTGATAGGTCCATGACTACAAACGCTGATCTCTTGTCCCGCCGTCAGGTCGCCGTCGTCCGCGGAGTTGGCCACACGACGCCTCTCTCAGCCTCCCGCGCTCGCAATGCTGAATTGTGGGACGTCGAAGGTAAGCGCTATGTCGACTTTGCCGGCGGCATTGCGGTGGTCAATACAGGCCATTGTCATCCTAAGATCATCGCCGCGGTTCAGGAGCAAATGATACGCTTCACTCACACCTGCTTCCAGGTAGTGATGTACGAGCCCTACATCGCTCTAGCCGAGCGTCTGAACGCCATGGCGCCCATTCCCGGCCCGCTCAAGTCTGTGTTCTTCACCACAGGTGCTGAAGCCACCGAGAACGCTGTCAAGATTGCCCGAGCCGCCACCGGCCGCACAGGCGTCATCGCCTTCACTGGCGGCTTCCACGGTCGCACCATCATGGCCTCAGCCCTTACTGGAAAGGTCGTGCCTTACAAGAAGGGGCTTGGACCGGCGATGCCAGAGGTCTGGCACGTACCATTCCCGACTGTCCAGAATGGTGTCTCTCCTGAGGACGCGTTGAAGTATCTGGACTTCATCTTCAAGGCGGATGCTGATCCGTCGCGGATCGCCGCCATCATTATTGAGCCGGTGCAAGGAGAAGGGGGTTTCCACCAAGTTCCGTCCGTCCTCATGCGCGCCCTGCGGCGCGTGTGTGATGAGCATGGCATTGTGCTTATTGCCGATGAGGTGCAGACGGGTTTTGGGCGCACGGGTAAGATGTTCGCTATGGAGCACTATGATGTGGGGCCGGATCTAATCTGCGTGGCCAAGAGCCTCGCCGGGGGCTTTCCGCTGTCCGGTGTCATCGGCAAGGCGCCCATCATGGACGCGGCCGACCCAGGCGGTCTTGGCGGCACCTATGCGGGTAATCCGCTCGCCTGTGCCGCTGCCTTGGCGGTCCTCGATGTATTCGAAGAGGAAAGGCTGCTCGATCGTGCTGAGGTCATCGGTCAGCGCCTGCGCACGCGGCTGGAGCGGGTTCAGGGACGGAATGATCTGTTGCCGATCGCTGATGTGCGGGGCCCGGGTGCCATGGTCGCGTTCGATATAGTGAAGGACAGCGTCAGTGGAGAGCCCGATGCTGCAGCGACCAAGCGGGTGGTGCAGCGCGCCTATGAGAGTGGCCTGATCCTCTTGTCGTGCGGAACTAACGCCAACACAATCCGGATTTTGGTACCTCTGACCGCAGAAGACGCCATTGTCGATGAGGGACTGGAGATCCTGGAGCAGGCCCTCGCGGCCTAGAGTGTTGCTCACCGCGCGGCTTTGCTCCCAACTTGATCGCTCAGTTCACACTGAGTGATCTTTTTCAGCCGAACCTGTCGCATGCAATTCAGTCCATTACCTCATATCATGGAGCCTCCTCATGACTGCACATGCGAAACCTGTGGATCGGCGCGTTCTCGATCTGAAGGATCCGTCCCTGCTGGTGGGGCAAGCCTATGTGGCGGGCGAGTGGATCGATGCTCCCGACGGCAGGATAGTCCCGGTCACCGATCCCTTCGACGGCGCCGTCATTCTGGAGGTGCCGGATCTCGGCCCCGAGGCCGCAAAGCAGGCCATCGACAAGGCTCACGCGGTGCAGAAGGACTGGGCCAAACGCACGGCCAAGGAGCGCAGCGCGATCCTGCGGCGCTGGTACGACCTGATCATCGAGAACGTCGACGATCTCGCTCTCATCCTCACCACCGAGCAGGGCAAGCCACTTTCCGAGGCCAAGGGCGAGGTGATCTCGAATGCCGCCTACATCGAGTGGTTCGCCGAGGAAGCCAAGCGCATCGACGGCGACGTCATTCCCGGTGCCAGCCCGTCCCAGCGCATCGTGGTGCTCAAACAGCCGGTGGGCGTGTGTGCGGCGATCACCCCTTGGAACTTTCCCAATGGCATGATCACCCGCAAAGTAGGACCGGCCCTTGCCGCCGGCTGCACCATGGTGCTCAAGCCCGCGGCTCAAACGCCGCTCTCGGCGCTGGCGCTCGCCGTTCTGGCCGAGCGGGCAGGGGTGCCGAAGGGCGCCTTTTCGGTCATCACCACCAATGATGCCAAGCCCATCGGCGAGGAGTTCTGCCGCAACCCGAAGGTGGCCAAGATCACGTTCACCGGCTCCACCAATGTGGGCCGCTGGCTGATGCGCGAGGCAGGGGACAGCATCAAGCGCCTGTCGCTGGAGTTGGGCGGCAATGCGCCCTTCATCGTGTTCGACGATGCGGATCTCGATGCGGCGGTGGAGGGCGCCATGCTGTCCAAGTTCCGCAATGCGGGCCAGACCTGCGTGTGCGCCAACCGCATCTACGTCCAGGAGAGTGTGGCCGAGGCCTTTGCCGAAAAGCTGGCCGAGAAGGCTGGGGGGCTGAAGCTCGGGCGCGGCACCGAGGAAGGGGTGGCCATGGGGCCGCTGATCGATGAGAGGGCGGTGACCAAGATGGAGGAGCATGTGGCCGACGCGCTGGCGAAGGGCGGACGGCTGCTGGTGGGCGGGAACCGCTCCAGCTTGGGCGGCACGTTCTTCGAGCCCACTGTGGTGACGGGGGTCACACAAGCCATGAAGGTGACAAAGGAGGAGACGTTCGCGCCGCTGGCGCCGATCATCACCTTCAAGGACGAGGCGGAGGTGATCGGGATGGCCAACGACTCGGAGTTCGGGCTGGCGTCCTACTTCTATGCCCGCGACATGGCCCGTGTCTGGCGGGTGGCGGAGGCCTTGGAGAGCGGCATGGTGGGCGTGAACACGCCAGCGCTCGCCAACGAGATGGCACCCTTTGGCGGCGTGAAGCAGTCGGGCCTGGGCCGCGAGGGCTCCAAGTACGGCATCGAGGGCTTCCTCGAGCTCAAATACGTCTGCCTCGCTGGTATGTGAGCATCCTACAAAGAGGATTCTGATGGGTCTTAGTCAGAACACTCTTATGTGCCGATTAAGGCTTCTACAAACCAGACTAAGATCGAGACGAATGGGCTGACCATCATACATGTGTCTCTTCCGCAAACCTCCGATCTGTCAGGTATAGAATGATGAGGATCACTGGCTGCTCGGGTAGATTATTACCGAATTTGCAATGCGGGCCAGACATCTTGCTTACCAACTACAATCGTCTTGACTCGTCTGTTAATCCTGCTGGGAGATACTCATCGGTGCACAACGCCAGTAGTCTCCCTAATAGCACGCTGGGCTTTCTCCGGCGTGCAGAACGCTGACCATAGTTGGCGGATTTACTTCCGACCGAGACGAGCGCAGGATTGTCGTCTGACGAACTTTGTTTTAAGTACCTTGCGTTTGATCGACGCATTCGGCTTTTCCATCCGCTCAAGCAACATCTGCGCAGCAACCTGACCCATTTCATAGACCGGTTGAGCTACTGCGCTGATTGCCGGAGTGACGAAGGTCATCCAATCCATGTCATCGTAGGCAACGAACGAAATGTCTTGTGGAATCCGCAGTCCACTCTGCTGAATGGCGTCAAGTGCTCCGACTGTCATCACATTGTCGGCTGTAAAAATCGCTGACGGAGCATTCGGGAGTGCAAGGAGCGCCCTGGTCTGCTCACAAGCGCTCACGCGAGAATAAGCACCTGTAGCTCTGATAAGATCTGGATCAATTGGCACGTCAGCCGCCTCATGGGCTTGAATGTATCCTAAGAGGCGAGAGCCGCTTGGGTTCAGCCTCTCGGGATCGAGAGCATCCCTCTGCGAGAGCCAAATGGGCCAAGAGCTATCCATGGAAGCCCGCAGCTCGGCGACAATGGCAATACGCCGATGGCCTAGTGCCAAGAGGTGAGACACAGCATTCTTGGTTGCAGTCACACTGTCTGTAAGAACGGCATCAGCGGCAAGTTCACCTATGACCCTGTCAAAGAGAATTACCGGTGTTCCACTTTCAATAGCCTCATGGAGGTGCTGGCTGTCGCCGACGTCGGCAGGCGAGACGATGATACCATCTACCTGCTTCTCAAGCAGGAGCTTCACAGCTTCGCGTTCGATGACAACATCCTCATCGCTATTTGTGAGGATTGTTCCGAAACCCTCCGCGCGAGCCACATCGCCAATCCCCCTCATAGCGCTCGCGAAGAATGGATTTCCGATGTCTGCACCCACCACTCCGATCGTGTTGGTGCGTCCGGTCGCCATACTACGTGCAAGTCCATTGGGACGGTATCCAAGTAATTTGGCTGCCTCTTGGACGCGCGTCCTGATTTCCTCTCGAACGTAGCCATAGTCTCCAAGTGCACGACCCGCGGTAGCTGGTGATACGGCAGCTTGCCGAGCAACATCAGCGATTGTGATCCGGCGACGATCTGAATTCATGATAAGCCTAAATCCTAACTTTACTCGACCGTCTCAAGCGAACCACGTTCAGCTACATTATTTCAGTAGAGGTTTCAAGAACGCTTCGACGCGTTCAATATGCCTTGGGCCGCCCGAAGTGGAACTTAGAATCCAACCTCCGGTCTAGGACGAGAGCCATCCCAGAAACGGGACACGCGGAATGGAGTAATATCAACAGCAGGATTCTCCCCTACGGCAAGATCTGCCAACACATGCCCTGCGCCAGGTCCGAGTGTAAATCCATGCCCGGAGAAGCCCGTTCCAATAAGAAGGCCTGGAATCTTGTCGACGGTCGAGATCACAGGGACTGAGTCGGCAGTTACGTCCAACAAGCCGGCCCACTGTTGAAGGATCTGGGCCGATTTGAAAGCCGGAAACCGCTCAACGAGCTGCGCATGTGCCTTCCTCAGAAATGATTTTGACGGATCAGGATCATTGACACGTACTTCCTCGTAAGCTGACGGCTCGTTTGCGGAGCGTCGTTTCGCATGCCGCCATTCCGTTCCAAAGCGGCTTAGGCTTGGCGTCAACCGCCTCCACGACATCCTGAGCATTTCGGCAAAGTCAGGCAGGAGCCGGAAGCTGGCCGGTGTGATGGGAGCAATCGTGTGAAATGGGTCGCCTATTGTATAGCCGCCATCCAGCCGCCGACGAAAGGAGAAGCGGTCGGTCACACCGGCGGGCAATGGAGCACCTGCAACAGGTCCGGTGCGCATGACAGAGGCTTGTACCGTTAGCTGTGCAAGTTTGACACCCAAAGCATCGCAGAAAAGGCGGCTCCAAGCTCCAGCTGCGAGGACAACAGTATCACATTGAATACGGCCACGTTCCGTAATGACCCCGCTAATCCTTCCCCCTGTCAGATCAAGGCTCCGAACCGCGCAGTTCGTCAAGACTATTGCCCCGAATCTCCGAGCTGCATTCGCGATAGCGGACGTAGCCTTTTGGGGTTCGGCCACTGCATCTGTCGGCGAGTACAGTGCACCTCTGAATGGATGGCTCGCACCGGGGAAGAGACTGTTGATCTCCGCGCTATTCAGAACACGGGCATCCGATCCCATGGGCTGCGCGCGCTTACACCAAGCCTGAGCGCGCGAGATTGGCT
Source organism: Microvirga arvi (assembly GCF_016892765.1). Taxonomy (GTDB): domain Bacteria; phylum Pseudomonadota; class Alphaproteobacteria; order Rhizobiales; family Beijerinckiaceae; genus Microvirga; species Microvirga arvi. The sequence goes on along the minus strand of NZ_JAFEMD010000040.1, from coordinate 31,438 downwards.
CATCCGTGTCATAGAGGCGCGCGATCCCTGTTGCGCGATAGCCAATCTCCGCTTCAACTAGCTCAGACATTTCTCGCCACAATCGCCCGGACAGGAGGCTAATCGGGATTTCGCGATCGTCACGACCACAGTTGATAATCCATCCCCAGTTTCGACTGGATTGTTCTCCCGCGATATGGCCCTTTTCGCACAGGACAACCGGCACCCCCTTGCGGGCGAGAAAGAGCGCCGTACTGGCGCCTACGATTCCTCCGCCTATGACGACTACCGTTGTACGCTCTGGAAGTTTCGTGTCCGACGATACCGTGTCGACTGCTGGACCCATGATGCCACTTCGTTGCCCAATTGCTAAATTATGGAATGGATTGATGCAGGGTAGGGCAGGTGCCTACCCTGCATCGACTGTCAGCGTTGCATGAAGTTATCCCAGCGTTCCAACACCTTTGCGGTGTTCTCGGCCCACCACTTCTCGTCGAGTTTGACCTGAGTTTTGATATTCTCAGGTGAAGTATTAACGCGGGCGATCTGCTCTGGGCTCAAGACCCCAACCTCAAATGCCTTGCTGTTCGCCGGCCCGTAATCAACCGACAACGGAAACTGTGCCTGTTGCCGGGGAGAGAAGAACATGGCTAAGGCTTTCATGGCCATATCTTTGTTACGGGCCCCTTTTGGAATAACCATGGCATCACCAGTGAGGATCCCTTGGTTGTAAGTGAAAGCCGCTTGGCCACCATCGCGGATCACACTGGACACGCGCCCATTCCAAATCTGGATATAGTCAACCTCACCGTCCTTAAGGAGCTGGGCGGATTGTGCCCCGGAGTCCCACCACGCCTCAATCGACGGTTTGAGTTGCTCTAGTTTCTTAAAGGCCCGGTCGACATCAAGGGGATAAAGCTTATCAGGGGCAACTCCGTCAGCAAGGAGGGCCATCTCAAGGTTACCACGCGGATATTTGAATACGGAGCGCGCACCCGGGAACTTCTTCGTGTCGAAGAAGTCGGCCCAAGATTGCATCTTGTTCCCGCCAGGCTGACCGGTCTTCGTGCTCCATGCGAGAACAGTGGTGTAGTAGTAAAGTGGGATGCAATAATCCATATCCGTTGGAGAGCTGATGCCCGATGTGTCAACGACATTGCGGTCGATCTTCTCGAGCAGGCCCTCTTTGCCTGCCTGCTGGCACTCATCGAGACCGAGCTGTGCGAGATCCCAGGTCACGGCATTGCTTTGGACCTGAAGTCGGATATCGCGGAGATTCTGGATGGTTTCTTCCTTAAATGCGATCCCAAGCGCCTTCGCAGTTGGTTCAAAGAAGGCTTTACGCTGAGCATCAGCGATAATCCCGCCTCCAGTCGCAACTGTGAGCTGCTGCGCAGAAGCTGTACTGATCGTGGCGAAACTGGCCAACATCACTGCACTGATAACGCTTTTTCTCATCTGGTTCTCCTCTGCTATTTGTAAGTTGCCTCGCCTAGTGCGTGTCTCTCCAACTTGCATCTACCCTTCCAGAGAAGCAGTCCGCTGACCGCCTATTTGATGCAGTGGAAATGATCATCGACAAATCGGAGATTCCACTTGTCGACTACGAGAGCGCTCTCATAGTATGAGAACGCTCTCATCAGCGAACAGCTTTGTCAAGGGCTGATGGGCAAGCGACGCCAGTATGCGATGACTGCGTACTTTTGGCGGGCGCAACTGGGCGCTATCAACACGAGAGATCCATGAAACGGCTCAATCCAAACAAAATCTGCGGGTCAAACTTCAGCTACTACCGCTTCACCTTTGACCGCTTCCTGAACGATATGGTCTCGCTCGATCTTCAGGCTATAGAGATCTGGGGGGTGGCACCTCATCTGCATGTCAGCGAGGTCAGCAACGCGGAGCTTCGCGCAATCAAGCAAAAGATCTCAGAACGTGGCCTAAAGATGGTTTGCTTTACCCCGGAGCAGATCCTCTACCCCATTAATATTGCAGCAGAGGAGGATTGGCTGCGCACTAACAGCAGCAACTTCTTCCGTCGGTCGGTGGAAATCTGTTCTGAGCTGGAATGCCCCTTACTGTTCCTGACCTCAGGATCTGGCTATGAGGATCGTCCTCGCGATCCTGCTTGGAAACGCTCAGCTGAGTCATTAGCCAAGATCATGGAATACGGGGCGACATATGGTATAACGGGAGTTCTTGAAGCCCTTCAGCCTCGGGAGTCAAACCTTGTGCTGAGCGCGCGGGATATCCGTGCGATGATCGATGAAGTTGGCGCGCCAAATCTGAAAGTGGCCTTAGATACTGTCGCGATGGCGGTGGCAGGAGATAGCATCACTGATTACGCGAGGCTCTTTGGCGTAGACATGGTGCATGCACACTTTATTGACGGAGCACCAGCGGGTCACCTCGCCTGGGGAGATGGTCAATTGCCTATGGCGGAATATCTGACGGAGCTCGCCCAAGCTAGCTACGATGGATATCTTTCGCTCGAGTTTGGCACCGGCCGCTACCGACTCGATCCGATCGAACCCGTCCGCCAATCGGCAGAAAGAATTCGAGCAGCTCTGCGTATCTGAGATGATCATTCCTTCGGCTGGACGGTTTTGACCGTCCAGCCTCATTGATCAGCTGTCTCGGTGTTTACTGAAAATCAGGAACAGAACTACACCAATGATGCTGAGCGCAATCAAGATCGAGGAGATCGCAGCAATCGTTGGATCGAGTTGGTCACGTAGCGACAGGAACATCCTGCGAGTCAGCAGAGTGTTATCTCCACCTGCGATAAACAATGAGATCACGACCTCATCCAACGAGGTGATGAACGAGAAGAGCGCCCCTGCAATGATCGATAGGCGAATCTGCGGGAGGGTGACATCAAAGAAGGCTCGAATCGGATGGGCCCCAAGACTCTGGGCCGCATTGCTTTGATTAATGTCGAAGTTCTTGAGGCCGGAGAGTGTGGTAATGACCACAAAGGGGATTGCGAGGGCCGCATGAGCCAAGACGATACCCGCCATGGTGTTGACGAGACCTAGGCGTATGTAAAGGAAGAATACACCAATTCCAATGATGATGACCGGAACAACTTGCGGGAGCAGGAATACCGCTTGTGCCATTTGGGATGTAAAGCCGCGGGCACGTGACAATGCAACAGCTGCAAGCACGCCTACCGGCGTTGCAACGACGGTTGTCAGGCAAGCTGCCAAGATGGAATTGCGGGTAGCGGCCAGCCACTCCACCGAGCTAAAGAACGATTGATACCAGCGCCACGACCACTCCTCGGGTGGGAACTGAAGGTAATTCGATGCCGAGAAACTCATTGGGATGACAATGAGCACTGGAGCGACCAGAAAGGACAAGACGAGCCCTAGGATCACAAAGAGCCAAGCTCTTCTCCATGGCGAAACATAGACGCTGATCGTGTCCATCCGTTTATCTCCACGCAGCGCCGCGGGTGGTCAACCAGCGACTTACAAGAAGAATAAGTCCAACGACCACAATCAAGACGACTGCCAAGGCGCTGGCCGCCCCCCAATCCGAATAGGCCGTGATGTTCTGCTCAATTTTCATGGAGATCGTCGTCACATTACCTCCACCCAGCAACTGAGGCGTAACATAGAATCCGAGACATAGGACGAACGTCAGCAACCCACCGGCCATCACACCCTGCCTTGAGAGTGGGAGAAAGACATCGATAAATGCTCTCGACGGGCTGGCACCCAAGCTGTACGCGGCTCGGACAAGATTGGGGTCAATCGAACGCAGAATCGCATAAAGAGGGAAGATGAAGAATGGTAGCATGATATGAACCATGCCAATTGTTGTCCCGAGGAAGCTGTTCGCCATTCTGACGGGGCGCTCTATCAGACCAAGGTCAAGCATCCATCCATTCAAGACGCCGTTGCGTTGGAGTATGACCATCCAGGCATAAGTGCGCACAAGTAGCGAGGTCCAGAAGGGAATTGCAACACAAGCAAGAGCAACAGCGGAGCCGCGCTTTGGGAGAAGCGTTATTGCATAGGTAGTAGGATATCCGAGCAGCACAACAATCACTGTGACGACCACGCTGAGGTGAAGCGTGTTCAGCATAATTGAGGTATAGCTTGGGTTGTCTAGAATTCGCTGGTAGTGCTCGAGCGAAGGTTGCCCGTTTGCGTAGAAGGATAGAAATGCAAGCCACAGCGAGGGGCCGATAACAAGGGCGACCAGAAGCAGCCCCGGCATCATGGCGTATAATGAGCTTCGCTGCTCACGTCGCTGAGTTGCTGCTAGAACTGCGTGATTGAGGGCGTATCTCATGCGCTGCCCTCCACTTCGTCAACGACCCATGCATCTGCTTCGTTCAACGCCATGCGGAACGTATCGCCGACATTAGGGAGATCCTTCATGGTATTCTGTCGCGTTCCCCGTTGGAGCCTCAGGCGAGTTCCATCGGCGAGCCGCGAATAAACGATGACGAGATCGCCTTGGAACAGGACTTGCTCGGCGACACCCGTGAAGTAGATGAAGCCGTGCTGACGCTCCGCACCAGAGGCGATCTCGATCTTTTCCGGCCTCAGGAGAAGAAGGGGCTTTTCCCGTCGCCTGATATGATCTGATCGAAACGCGTCCGAAACAGCCAGATCCAGAACACCTGCTGACTCCTGAACAGGGATGAAAGTCGAGTCTCCAATGAAGTCTGCCACGAACCTGTCGAGCGGGCGCTCGTAGATGTCGCGAGGTGCGGCGATCTGACGGATGCGTCCTGCTTTCAGCACAGCCACACGATCGGACATCGTGAGAGCTTCCTTTTGGTCGTGCGTGACATAAATGATGGTTCGCCCCAGCCGCTCATGAAGCGCTTTGAGTTCGACCTGCATCTCCTCGCGCAGCCTCTTGTCGAGGGCGGAGAGTGGCTCGTCCATCAGGATAATATTTGGCTCGAACACGATAGCTCGGGCTACGGCCACACGCTGGCGCTGCCCACCTGAGAGTTGATCGATGCGTCTCTCTGCAAACGAATCCATCTGAACCGCACCCAACGCACGGCGAGCTCGTTCCTCGCGCTCGGCGCGGCTCACTCTTCTGATCTTGAGCGGGTATGCAACATTCTCGCCCACCGACATGTTTGGGAAGAGAGCGTAGTTTTGGAAAACCATGCCGATGTTCCGTTTGTGCGGGGCCAAGGCGACAATTTCGCGCTCGTCCACCCGGATGCTACCGGCGCTTGGGCGCACAAACCCAGCAATACTCATCAACAGCGTTGTCTTCCCAGAGCCAGATGGCCCCAACAGTGTAAGAAACTCGCCTGGCTTGATGGATGCAGAAATATTGTCGAGCACCGGCTGCAAGCTATACCGTTTGCTCAACTCGGTAATTTCAATTGAAGATGCCATGTCCTTGCCTCCGGCCCTCTGATCCGAGGTCTTGAGGATCCCCGGCCGGTTCCGCCTGATCGATCCTCAAGACCATTCCTGTCGATAAAATCCGCGGAGCACCGCCGGACAGATCCGATAACGTCCTCTTACGCGGAAGCCGGTAATGGAAGAGGCGACATCGGTGCATCGTAACCAAACGCCCCTAGCCGAGTACAGACCTCAGCTGCAGTAGTTGCCGCGGCTCTTGTGGCCTCGCCAAGAGGATTGCCCTCGTTCAGCTTGACGATCAGCGTTGCAATGAATGAATCACCTGCCCCGAGGCTATCTTTTACCTCAGTGGGATGAGCCGGCTCATGATGGATTTCCGAGCCACGAGCCACCGTCGATCCGAGAGCACCGCGTGTCACAATAACAGTATCTGGACCCTTGGCTTGCGCCCACGTAATCCGATCCAGAACCTGCTTATCAGAGAGTTCCGAACCTGAGAACGTTGCAATCCGAACAAAGGGCAGCAACCCCTCAGCATACTCATCCGGCTTCGAACCGAAATCGAATGAGATCGGAACCCTACATGAAAGAAGCTCCAGTTGCTCCTCAATCTGGCTGTAGTCGCCCGTGTGAACGAGAGTGAACTGAGCCAAGTAATCTAAGTCTTGCTGATCGAGTACCAAGCGGTATGGAGGTGGAGTAGAACCGATGAAGTACCGGTTGCCGTCAGGATCAATCCCAATCTGAGAGAAGGCGTTGAAGCTCTGGTTGATCCGTACTCGAGCTGTCTCAATACCCTCAGCCTGGAGCGCAGCTCTGACGAGTTCCCCTGGAATGTCACTGCCAATGATCCCGAGATAGGCCGCATCGGCTCCTGCGCGCTTTGCAAACACTGCCACGTTGAGGGCATTCCCTCCTGGGAACATGACGCCGAGTTCGAGATACCGGTCGACGACATTGTCACCGACCCCACAGATTCGTACTGCCATCTTAATACTCGACCTTGTACATGTATCGGCGCTCATCGAGCGAGTGACCCGTTGTGGCCTCCATATGCTCAGCAAGGCGAGAGCATAGAACGCCGAGCAGAATCCCCGAGACCTCACCGCGCAAAGAGTCGGGCACGCCCGGAAGTTCGAAGGTCTTTGAATCGAGCACGAACACGTGCTTCCCGTAGCTCTTTGCAAATCGGATCACACGCTCCGTCAGAGGACGGGTTGAATCCTCCCCTTGGAACACCACAAGGGATGCATTTTCAGTCAGCATCTCGAATGGGCCGTGCAGGTAGTCGCCAGCACCGATATTGCTCGCGTTCAGCCACTGCATTTCCATGAAGTAACAGAGAGAGAGCGTAAATGCGGCGCCAAAGTTGGGGCCGGCAGCAACGACATAAATGGGGCGATCACCCTGTAGCCCGCGTGCGATCGACTCCAGTTCAGGATCTGCGGCCGTGAGTACAGCACGCAGTGCATGTGGAAGCGCCTGGTAGGCCTTTCGGGCGTCCTCGTAGCTTCCCGGTTCGCCGGAAGCTTCAAGAAGGGCCTGCGCCAGTTGGGCGAGAAGAATTTGCTTCGAAGACGTTACGGTGCGCTCGCTGTGGTAGCTGAGCGAAAAATGGCCGGTGTGGGCAAGTGGATTATCATCATCGCGACTGACCGCCACAACACGGGCCCCAGCTTCACGAGCACACTTGGCCGCTGCAACCGTCTCGGGTGTGCCACCCGAATGGGATGAGGCGATGACAAGAGCCTTTGGCCCAAGCCGGGCAGGCGGAGAGACCGAAAATTCGGCAGCATTGATGTTTCGTACGTTGAATCTCTGCGAGCGAGCTTCAAGCAGGGAAGCAGCGTGGATTGAGGATGAAAAAGAACCTCCGCAGCCGACGAAAATGACTTCTGTCAATCCCGCTTCAACAGCCTCGCTTGCAATTGCTCGGATCATTTCGACGCGATCAATCACACCTTGTAACGTTGGCACGAAGTCCGCTTCGACGGGACGCAGCGTCAGCCCTGTTGCTGCGGTAGCATAAGACATAATAACACCTCCACTTATCCGTTTGGAGTCAAACAAGAGCTAAGAGAGCGCTCTCACGTGAGAACGCTCTCATAATTGGTTCATCGCTGTCAATAGATCAAACCCTTAAATTTTAAGCGATATAGTTACGCGATCTATACTCGTGTGGGAGTTCCGGCTGACGCTCTATCTCTGGCCATCTGCTTACTTTGGCTTATCGGACTTTCAGCGGTTCTGTCACAAACTCGGTTCTCACATACCTAAACTGGTGAGCTCACGCTCACCGGCTGCCATACCGTCTATGACTTAGCGCTGCCGCCATAACCAAAAATGGCGCAGCAAGGGAGCCGCCCCGCAGCTTGGCCTGAAATGGTCACATTCGTGCGCGACCTCGGCGGTGACACTTCGTCACCATCCCTCCGCCCAAGGCTCCCGATGCTCCGACCTCTTGTTGCCTTCGCTCTCGTACTCTCCACCCCAGCCCTGGCCCAAAACCATGATCGGTCAGACATCATCCGAGGGCTCTGCCGCCCTGATGGGTGCGATGAGTTGGCCATCCTAGCGGCCTCTCCTTTCATCAAGGGAGGGGAGGGCACGCTCATGCAGACCCGGGTCAAGACCTTCCATGCGAGTTCAGTGGGACGCCGAGAGCTCAGCGAGGAGGACGGGTACGTTTACTGCTCGCGGACCAAGCCCGCGATCGTGGCCGAGAAAAACGGGCGCACCATGGCGTTTTATCTCGCGCCGTTCTCGACCAAGGAGAGCCGGGAGACCATCCGTCAGAACGCCAACTTCCATGCCCTGTACTTCAGCATCTGCCATGGCATGCAGGCGGGCAGGGCGGCGGTCCACAACCTGCCGGGGGTGGCCCAGGATCTCGGCTACCGGGTTGCGCTGGCCCAGTCGCAGTCCGTGCCCCTGAACCGCGTCGAGGATATCCTGCCGCCTGAGAACCGCCGCTCAGCCGAGGCCAGGCATGACCTGCGCCCGGTGCCTCCGGCGAACATGCCGCCTGCCGCTGCACGGCGGGACTGGGCTGTCGACGAGCCGGCTGATGCGTTCGGCGCATACCGTGAGGCGATGCCGCCCCGTCCACAGCCCGATGGTGTGGAGCGGGAGGAGGGGTTGCTGGCCGGTCCGCGCCGCCTGACCAACCGCGCCTTCGATGCTCTTGATGAGATGGGAGAGTGGATGCTCGGACGGCGATACTGATCCGAAAGCAGGAGTGCTATTGGTCATCGGGCCAGCCTAAGCTGTCCGTCCTGATCGTTGGACAAAACGTAGCCCATGAGCCCATCGTCATACTGGACCCTCTTCATCGCCCGCCCCGGACGAGACCGACAGCACGTCATCCGGGATCCCCGAGGGCGAACCCCGGATCATCTTTGGCGAAGACGACGGCACGCGGATCAACGATCGTCTGGCGAGGTATCTTGTCGAGAGCCTGAATGCGGGTCTCGACCCGGAAGACCCGAAGCCAGACGAGGGTTGGTTCCTGGAGAGCCAGGGAGATGGCGACGAGCAGGATCCAGCCATTCTCATTTGTGATCCTGATTTCGAGATCCGGCTCGAGATCCTCGGCACAGACAGCCTTGAAGAGGATCAGGCGCTGGGCCGAAGGATTGTAGCTCTGATCGACACCTATTTCCTCCAAAGCAAGTGTTCGCAGGCAAGCGTTTCCTCCGTCGGCTCTCCGCCGGAAAAACAGCAAACCAAATTCAGGCGGTGAACGATGGAGCAGTTGGAAGCCTCCTGGCCAGGCAATCGTGCCTTGGCATGGATCGCCGACTTCTTGCCAAGATAAGCGTTCAACGAAATCCGCTCTCTCGGATGAGGTGAATCCTATCGTCTTGCCCGTCTTCTGCCAGATGGGGAGCACAAGGAGTGTGGGGTAGCGGTGAGTGGACTGGTGTCGAAAGGCCGATCCTGTGCCTGATCTACTACGTGACCGAATGGCATTCACTCGAACACGCTGCAGGATGCCCCACGATTTCTCATGCTCCCTGATGTGACTGCGGCTTATGTCCCCTGGGCGTGCTGCACTTTCTTGATGAGTTCCTCAAGCGCAGGACCAGGTCCCTCGTCGTGTTGTGTCAGATAGACAGCCGCTTTGCCCAAACTGGTGAAGTCGGCCTGCTGAAAATCCTCTGGCGTGTACGAGGCCAAGATCTCAAGCGCCAGATCTTCCGCCAAGGCTCGGATCAGCTCGACTTCGGGGGTCATGCTGGATCTCACATTCTGCAGCAGCAGCGTACCAGCACCGTTCCATTCAGGCCAGTCCTCGTCAGGCCCTGCCGGCTGGGCAATAGCTCGAACGGGCTCTTACCTGCTCCATCTAGCAACACGGGCCTCATGGCTCGCCCGAACTGGCCCAGGCGCATGGGTTGTAATGAGGTTGTCTGGCCGCTCCAGGTCGGACACTCTCGACGAGTGCACATTGAGGATCGCGATCATGGGCGTGACCTGCCCGAACTCGTAGGTCATCTCGCAGCCGACACGGATCCGCATGGTTTGTCCTCAGCCACGGAGCAGGGCGAGCTTTGGGCTCCTTCCGATCATGGTTGATCCTCGCCCGGATGGTGCCGGCAGACGCCTCGAGTGTGCTTCTCGATGGCCGCCAAGGCGGCATCAAGGGATACGAAGGGGCCATGCTCGATGCCGGCCATGGTCTCCCGAGCATGGCCCTCTGGGTAGATTGTGAACTGATTGGCAGGGGCTTCCGTAATCCGGCCCATCGAACGGCCGAGCAGGTCCGTCAGGGTCCATGCTCTTCCGTCATCTGCTGGGGTCACGGTTATATCCAAGCGTGCCTCCGCTTCGTGCACGGCTCAGGAAACTGCATGGGCTGTCGGTCTCACTACTAAGGCGGTAAGCCGCCCTGTCAGGAGCGGCTTGAAGAGCCAGCGCTAAGTTCGCCAGACTATCCGCTCATTACGCTTTCTGCAGGTTGGTCGCCGACTCCTTGCCGGTACGGCGGTCAGCTTCCACCTCGTAGGAGACCTTCTGGCCTTCAGCCAAGCCCCGCATGCCGGCCCGCTCTAGGGCTGTGGCATGAACGAACACGTCCTTGCCGCCATTATCGGGCTGAATGAAGCCATAGCCCTTCGTCTCGTTGTACCACTTCACAGTGCCAGTCGCCATTGCATGTTCCTTAAGTCCGTCAGGTGCGCTGCCGCCAAGCAATCCTGCCGTGTCTGGCCACAAGGTCAAGTGCTTGGGGGGACTGCTGGATCGTGACGCAAATTCTGCATCGTGCGCTCAGCGTGAGGCCGCTGCAGCTTCGACTGCTCTGGCGCCGATCGCCGCGTGGAAGCCTCCTGTGCAAGGACCCTACGACAGCACCGATTACAGACTTCTTGTCAAAATAGTAATTCGACGAAATTCGTGGCACCCAAATTGAGATGTCACTGCTCGCGTGAAGTCGATCTACCCGGCTGGGTCACTGCAGGTAGAGTTCCTCTCCACCCTGTCTGGGGATGGCCCTTCAATCCCCATCGAAGTCCGATAAGGTTCCTGTGGTCATAGGTCGGACGGGTACCGCTCGGTACCTCCGCCAAAAATCGGCTCTCTTGAGTCTACCGCAAATACTAACGGTAGGATTTCTGCCAGCACTCAGTGTTCAAGACACAACATCGAGTCCTGTAGAGAAGAAAGTCGAGATGTGCCTCGAGGAGAAAGCCCCATAACTCAGGAGGTAGAATCAAGTGCGTAACGCCGAGTCTAGCGGAACCAGTGTTTTACTTGCGAATTGATTCGGCTTTTTGCGCTAATTGATTCTACCTAAAGGAGTTTTCCAACGGAGAATCCAATTATTGTGAATGGATTCTTGCGCTCCGACTCCACAGCCGCATCAGAATCGGTCAACACTCGTATCGCTACGAGTATCATGGACGATCGAAATGGCTGATGCAGTAAGTCGCAAGCGAGCCCAACGTCTCCGTCAGACCCGTCGGGAAAGGGGGGACCGCGAAATGAATGTTTGGGTCTCTCACCTGGTTGGGACTGCCATTGACGAGGCTGTCGCTAGCGGCCGCTACCCTTCACGCCAAGTCGCCATCGCCCATGCCCTCGAAGCCACCTTTGTTCGGAAGGAGCCAAACACGGTGACGTAACCCAGGCAAAGCAAAAGGCCCACGAAGCTGGAAACTTCGAGGGCCTTTGGAGAACCACCGAGGGGTGGCCATAAGGTAATAGGTTTGGCGACCATCCTTATGCCATCCCGACAAGCTGAGTGTCAAGAGCATCGGTTTCGGTGAACGCTCCCGCTTTGCCCTCAACATGGAGGGTACGATGCAGCTTGCATCGTCAGGAGGCCGGCGGCTGAGACATGCCGCTCTGGTCGCGAGAGAACTCGCGCTCGAAGCCGGGCGCACAGTAACGCGAAAAGAACTGTCTGCGGCGGCTCGAGAGGCTGCCAAAGCCCTGGAATTGCGGAATGGACCCCGGTCGGTGCTGTCCGAGCTCGTGGCGTGCTGGGGAGAGCAGGAATGGGAGCGGCTGCTCGTCTGGCCGTCGAACGATTACCTCATGAGCCGTACCGGCCTTTCCGAGCGCTCCATCCGGTATGCGTTCAAGGTCCTGATCGAGTATCAGCTCATCGTCCCGAAGGAGTCGCCAAACGGAAAGCGCTATGCGGTCAAAGATTTGGCCGGAGAACTCGTTGACGCTTTCGGCTTCGACCTAACCCCTGTTTACGCCAGGCGAGGTGAGTGGGCTGAGCGCCTTATCGAGATGAAGCAAGCCCGAGAAGCCCGCAAACGCGCCTTCGACGAGATCACGATCGCCAGGCGTGCCGCCGAAGAAGCCCTGAGTGCTTTGGCCGAGCATCATCCCGACCTTGATCGTTCTGATCTGGAGGAGCAGGTCAAAGGTCTCAAAGCCCGCACACCTGTGCGCAGCACGAAGGCCATGCCGCACGCTATTCTCGATGAGTGGATAGCCCTGAGGAGGACGTGCGAAGAAGCTTTCATAAAAGCGGGCAATGGCGGCAAAGACTGCCGTCACACTAATAACAACAACGGATCTCCTAGTGAGCCTTGTAACAAGGGCTTTCCGAAGAAAGCTGAGGCGGTTCGTTCAACCGAACAACCGCCGGAGCACCTATCACCGGAATTGATCCTTGAGGCTTGCCCGGCCATCGGCGACTACGGCCAGCCGGTGCGGGACCTCGCTGACATCGTCTCAGCCGGCCGCTACCTCAGGGCCTCGCTCGGGGCCCATGAGAGCGCCTGGGCCGAAGCCGTCGAGGAGGTGGGCCCCGTCAGGGCGGCCATTGCGGTGATCTACGTCCTGCAGCTCTACGAGGACGATGCCGCCAGGAACGGCGGCGAGAGCCGGATCAAGAACCCGGGAGGCTACTTCCGCGCACTCACCCGCATGGTCAAAGCCGGCAAAATCGATCTCGCCGTCGAACTCCTCGCCATGCGGAGGCGAAGAATGGCATAGGGAGAGGAACCGTGCGCGACGAGATCACGACTGGTCAACGTACTGGAGGGCAGAGCGCGACAGCAGCAGGGTGCATCACGGATGTGAATCGTTGGTGCGCAAAGGATTCAGGACTTTGATTGGACCTCGTCCAGGTGCCTGCGCGACACTGGCGCATGGCTCAAGACACGATCCAATATCTGGTTCTTCACAGGTGTGATCCAAGCTGCAACATGGCTCGCTACTATGTCCTATCGATCGAACCTAGCCTGTTCGGTGATGCGACCCTAATCCGCGAGTGGGGCCGCATCGGCCAGCCAGGACAGAGAAGGATTGAGCTCTACGAAAACCAGTCTCGTGCGGTGGAAGCTCTTGAGACCTGGCTCCAGCGAAAGCGTCGCCGCGGCTACTTGCTCAGAGGCGCGTAGTAACGAAAGCAGAGGGAAACCCGGATTGGTCCCAGCGCAGGATCTTGAGCAACTCTTCAACGGCTTCAGCTTCTTTGATGCTGCGTATCGGTAGATTGCCCACCAGCTTGGCTATGGTCCTACCCTTGACGATTCTTCCTGCGGCCGGGGGAATTCTGGCCCCCCTTACGACCAGCTTCGGAGGCAGATGCAGCGTTCTGAGCGAAATTCCGCTTTTCAGCCGGAACGCTCTTGCCACCTTTGCTCGCGATCTCGCGACGCCTTTCCTCACTCATTGAAGCAAAGCCGCGCTTTGCCGGACTCTCATCCGCGCTCATGATCGTTCTCCGAAAAACCCTCGCCCTTAGGCCAAGAACGGCCGGCTCCGGTAGAAGTTCGGGTGCTCCGCAAACTTATCTAGATGTGCCGCTGCCGGGCAGGCGCGCAGGCTAGGATCGCGCTACTCCTTCTGTGTGGCATTCGGCTCATCAAACAGAACCCTGATGAGGCGCCACAACTCCCGGTGCCCGGCGGTCTGCCCGCCCTGGAGCAGATACTCAGATATCTCGATTTGCTCTGTCCCATTGTCCGAGGCTCCGCCCCGGCGCACGTCCACGTGCTGCCACTCGTGCTCAACGTAGAGGCGCTTGGTATCTGTATCGAACACCAAAGACTAGGTATCCTCATTGTTGGCGACCGAGCCCTTAGCGGTCCTGTGCAGTTCTCGTCGCGGAGGGACGTTGCCCAGGCTGTTGCAGCCGACCTTAAAGGCCCCGCGCCTTGGCTTCCTAGGTTGTGAAAACGCTCGTCTCTCCTGGAGGGGATTATCCATGTGGCGACGGGCCAAATACTTACTTGCGAGCGGCCATGAGATCGTGGGTGAGAACGGTGAGTTTGCCGATCAGCGAGGCCATATCAGTCGGCTCACATGACCACTGGGTGCCAATGGCTGATCCATCGGCCGACACCGACACGACCGCGAGCGAGCGCAGCTTGCCTTCACGGGCCAGCCGCAGATGCTCCTGCAGCAGGTCGATCATCGATGCGGTGTTCTCATCAACCGGCGGGACGGTGACCGGATGGAGCTTGGTCACTGGCCGGCGCTGGTTTGCGGGTGTGTCGCTCATGACGCAGTACTCTCCTCGCGAGTTCCTGTATTCACGTTACCTTCTGGTCGATCAAAGATGCGCAATACACATGAACCGAGCGTCAACACCAGACCCGGATCAGCAAAACCCCGCCGGTGTCATATTTCGACAACAGTCGATAGGAAAGCTTTGCTGGCGCAACGCAGGCTGGTATGCGTAACACCTTGCCGATGCAGCCCAGCACATTTGGATCACTGGCCAGAGGGATTCATAGTGTGGCAAATGACTCAACGAAAAGCGGCTGTCTCTCCCTCACGATTGGCTGTCCAGCCATGACTTGTAGGTGATGATCACCATTTGATACTCCTCCGGAGCCAAGCTCTTGCCATCAGCGGTTTCAAACACGGCTGAATAGTCTGCGACCCGTGGGTCAGCCAGTCCGCCGAAGTAAACGGCAAACAGGCCAGGATCTCCCTCCAGCCAGCCGCGGGGAGCAACCAGTTCGTAGTGCAGACCCTTCGCATCAAACCATGCGAGATGTTGTTGTCGTGATGAATTGGGTGGCAATCTCTTCAGGAGCGAATGTCTGAACTGGACGAACAGCATGTCCCGCTTCTCTCGGGCCATGACCTCGTCAACCGTCCTGATGAGTTTGGGCATGATGGCTTCTCTGTGCTCGAATGTATTCTGGATTACCTGAAAATGTCCCGTCACATGCTGCCTTTGATCTACAGGCCAACGGTCGTGATGCTGGAGCGGCCAATAAAGCGCGATACCCTGCACACATTGCAGCGGGGGAGCAGTCTTCCATGAGCTCGACCTCCTGCTCCCTCTCGGCGAGAGGGGATGTAATGCTCCGAATATCAGCTTCGCGATTGAGAATGCCTTCTTGCGAGTTCTCTCTCATGAGCTGATATGAGAGAGCGCAGCAATAAAACTGCCGACCCATCACGCCACCTCCATCTCGCTCAGTCCGTCAATCACCTCCAGCCCCTCGAGAGCATCATCGTCATATTGCGTGTCAAAGAAGCTGTTGGGAATGCGCTCGACGCTCGCCACGGGCAATCTTCGGGAGCCCTATCCAATGAGGGGACCGCGGCAGCAAGGAGCGCCTCTAAGTCTTGCGGCGCATTCCATAGGCAACAATGGCATTCCTCTTCCTATGAACGCGGGTCAGGAGGAGAAAGCGCTGGGTACCGAAGGCTCGCACCCCAGCGCCCATAGCCCGCTGCCGATCCTCGCAGTCGTAGACCTGCCATTAATCAGGCTGCAAACCTCTCCCGCCGTCCTGGCAACACTAACGCCGTTAGTCATCGAAAGGCTCGAGCCCGGCCTGTATGACCTGGGCGAACGTCACAGGTCTGTCGACTGGATTTCGACCTGAATGCCAAGGGCAGGTGGACCTACTTCAGCCCATCAAGTTGATGACGCCGTCCTTGGAGATGGGCAACGCGTGACAGCAAGTCCCCGATAAAGCCGCCGCGCACGCTGTGCCTGCCAGCACTAACATCTTAGCGTCGGAATATCTGGTAGAACGAAAAAACAGCCTCAGTGTAAACCAATATTCGTTCTCCCTCTAACTAGAATTCGTCAACATAGATAGCTATCGCGTTGTTGATCTAGAATAATGATCAGGCACAAGATAAGATGGGTGTGCGAGTCAGTGCTGGATGTAGCTTGAAATTTGCCACGCCTGGACCATCTCGAGGCGATAGTTATACGAACAAAGGAGTTTGATGGCTTGGATGATCTCGAAAAAATGGAGGTGCAGGCTCAACCGCCGGTCGATAATCTCGTCAGCGGTGATGCTGATCATTGGTGCTTCCAAACGCCCCAAGGCGCTGCCGCATCTACAGATGCGGCAGCCCTTTCGTAAGGAGCTGAAGTCTGTGATGTAACCCAGGCAAAGCAAAAGGCCCACGAAGCTGCAAACTTCGAGGGCCTTTGGATAACCACCGAGGGGTGGCCATAAGGAAGAATTTGTCGATCTCCTTATGCCATCCCGACAAGCTGAGTGTCAAGAGCATCGGTTTCGGTGAATGCTCCCGCTTTGCCCTCAACATGGAGGGTACGATGCAGCTTGCATCGTCAGGAGGCCGGCGGCTGAGACATGCCGCTCTGGTCGCGAGAGAACTCGCGCTCGAAACCGGGCGCACAGTGACGCGTAAAGAACTATCTGCGGCTGCCCGAGACGCCGTGAAAGCCTTGGATCTCCCGACCACTCCCCGGGTAGTCCTGTCGGAACTCGTGGCCTGCTGGGGTGAGCAGGAATGGGAGCGCCTCCTGGTCTGGCCGTCTAACGACTATCTCGTCGGCCGGACAGCGCTGACAGATCGTGCCATCAGGAAGTCCATCCGCCGGCTGATCGATCTGGGGCTCATCATTCCCAAGGATTCCCCAAATGGAAAGCGCTATGCCGTCAGGGACCTTGCTGGTGAGATCATTGATGCCTTCGGCTTCGATCTGACGCCGGTCTATGCCCGGCGGGGTGAATGGACGAAGCTGTTGATTGAGCAGAAGCAATTGCGGCAGATCCAGAAGCAAGCCTTCGATGAGGTCACCATCTGCCGCCGGGCCGCCGAAGAAGCAATCAATGCCCTTGCCGAGCATTATCCGGAGATCGATCGGACTGCTCTGGAAGAGGATCTGAAAGCCCTCAAAGCCAGGACTCCAGCGCGATCGAAAGCCTCTCTTCCCGCAGGCCTCATCGACGCTTGGTCTCTGTTGAGAAGTCGTGCCGAACAAGTCTTTTTAGATGCGGGCAATGGAGGAACTAGGTTCCGTCACACTAATAACAACAACGGATCTCCTAGTGAGCCTTGTAACAAGGGCTTTCCGAAGAAAGCTGAGGCGGTTCGTTCAACCGAACAACCGCCGGAGCACCTATCACCGGAATTGATCCTTGAGGCTTGCCCGGCCATCGGCGACTACGGCCAGCCGGTGCGGGACCTCGCTGACATCGTCTCAGCCGGCCGCTACCTCAGGGCCTCGCTCGGGGCCCATGAGAGCGCCTGGGCCGAAGCCGTCGAGGAGGTGGGCCCCGTCAGGGCGGCCATTGCGGTGATCTACGTCCTGCAGCTCTACGAGGACGATGCCGCCAGGAACGGCGGCGAGAGCCGGATCAAGAACCCGGGCGGCTACTTCCGCGCGCTGACCCGCATGGTCAAAGCCGGCAAGATCGACCTGAGTGTCGAGCTCTTGGCTATGCGGAGGCGTAGAATGTCATGAGCTATCTTGAGTCATTGCATAGAAGGCATACCTGATGGGGATGAGCAATCCTCCTCGCTTGATCGGCGGATAGATAGCGGCTTGTCGATCCGCGGTCCTTGGCGGCTCGACATATACACATGGATGGCCCGCTCTTGCCGCGCGAACCGTCACCACCCCTGCGCGAGCAGCGTGCTCTCAATCAGGTCCTCAAGCTCAAGCGAGATCATCCGACCATCCTGGTGCATAAGCGTAGCCCGTGCGCCATGACTCATTTGTCGACCGAAAAGGAAGGGAGCATAGCCAAAGAAGCCAACGTCCATGATGATCAGGTGAGTGTCAGGCATCAGATGCGACCGCACCTCGCGCCAAAACAGGTCTCGTCGCTCAGCGTACGGGAGGCCATCGCCATCGTCCGAGGCATCATCATCGAGCCCCAGAAACAGGAAGTCATCGTTGATGGCGCCGGGCCAGTAATCCGTCTCATGCGCAAGCAACATGAATTCGTCGTCCCGGCAATTAAAGTAGACATTCTGCGTCGCCAGGAACGCGCGAAATGCATCCGGATCCTGAACCGGGAAGTAGCTGGTCGAGGCGTAGTTCCAGCCGATCGGAAGGGGTGCATTGGCCGGAGCGTTCAAAGAAGTTGTGTGGGTCATATCGATGATCCTGTCGAAATGTTTGTGAAAAGGTCTGGAAGAGAGGTGTTAATGCCGTTTGGGCGAGCTGTTGATGCGCTCGCATAACTCATCGATTTCATCCGATGTCAGCGCCTGCGCGTGGGCCGATGCGATCAGCCCAACACCGATGTCGAATGCAGCATCTCCGCAAAGTTGGTAGTTGAGGTAGTACTGATAGACGCGCAGAGCGGCCAACACGGTGTCATGCTCTTGATCGAGCAGACAAACGCAATGCATCTGCTGCGAGATCGGCTGGTCTATTTCTTTAGGCTCAACTTGCTGGACGGAGGAATGCCAGGGAAGCGGGCCAGCCGCCCTTTGGGTCGAAGGAACCAAGAAAACCTTCAGATTTCTATCAATGCTGGCTCTTTTTACGTTATAGTAGTCGAGCAGAAAGTCGACGGCTTGTGCCGCAGTGGTCGCCCTGACCAGGAGGTCGAGGTTCTCACCATTGCCGTCTGTTGCGGCGATAAAATAAAGATCGTTCTGGATAATCATTGTTATAGTTGTTAGCCCTTCATCCAGGGGATGAGATTAGGATTATAAAAGGTTGCGTTCTGCTGCGCCGAATGCCTACGGCGCACTCGAAAATTCACTATTTGGCCCGCGTGGCAGGCGCTCGAACCCCCCTAGTGTCAGACTTGAACCACTGGTATGTGTCGAAGCCTCGAGAACCGCCAACCCCGCTATAATGCAGGGATCACGAGGTAAATGCAATATTATTCAGTATGGTGCCGGGGCAGTGCGCGACGCACGGGCGGTTCCATCCCGTATTCTCGACCGCCCACAGGGCTATCAGGTACGCAGAGCATTGGGCCTGACAGTGGAATGCACTTTCGGGATGCGCCCAATGCTCAAACATGTGGGCAGCGCATCGCTTGATCCGGAAACCGGCCCCTCCATTCCCGCAAGACCTGCCAAGCAATGGATTGTGAGCCTTGGTACAGCACTCAGCGTTTCAGACGCGCCGGATGTTGGTCGGTGCTGGATCGGTCGAAGGGGTCTGCCGCGGGTCGGCAGATGTCCCGTAGGCAAGCCATGCCTCATGGAGGGTACGAGCCGCGGCTGCGGAGCGGCAAAGGACCTCAACGCTTGCTGTCTGGTCAAAGCCATTCTCCTCAATTCCGATGATCCCGACAGCCTTCTGCCATGAGAGTATGTGGCGCAGCGCTGGCCAATCCGCAGCACGAACCTTAAGCTTGACAATAGATGTTTGTGTGGCCGCTTTCCGAGCGGAAGGACGAGCAAATTCAAAGTAGCGCATAGGTTAACCTCATGTACGTTTCTGAGTTATTTATCCCAGGCTGAGTCCATGATGCGCCTTCGCTCCTCCTCGGTGATCCTATCCCGGATTGCGGTCGGAAAGCATCAGCAGGGGGAAGGATTGGGTTCCTGTTTCGCGCCATTCTTGGAGCCCCTGTCCGCAGCGCGGCAGTTACGTGCTCAATAAAATAATTTTGCGCGGTGCTGAGAGGCACGATACCTGGCCATCGCATCTATTGGTACAGCGTGCAGGCAGCTGTTCCACATCCCTTGATGGACCAGGCAAGATCATTCTGGATACATCAGTAACAGTCCACCAGTCGCCAGGTCCTCCTCCTGTTGCGGCTTCATGCCTCTCGCGCTCGCTCTACAGACGCAAACGGAAGTTAGCCTGCTCGCTGGGCCGACACGTTCGGCGGGCAAAACTATTCGTAAAATTATTTTGGAGGTTTGAGCCGAGCCAAGAGCGATGGTATTTGCTACAACAGGACTGCAGCCCTAAGGCGGCGGCCATCATGATCCTGGAGCAATTACAGGATCATGATGGTTGGCACACAAAACAGTTTTGGAGGCCTCAGGCCGAACTCCCGCAGGCTCGGTGACACCTCCAAAATCTGTTGCTCCGGTGCAAAGTTGCCCGAGGGGAGGGCAGGCACTTGGAAATCTGTCACGAGCGTCCAGAGCCAGGCACCGATCTCGCGGAGTATATGAATCGGTGCGGCATCGCGATCACAACGAAACCTGACTGGCGTACCTATGCTGATTTATGGCTGGCGCCAGAGAACGCGCGGGCGATCCTCATCGTCCTTGCAGACGGTGTATCCGCAAAAAATGATTTTTGCTGATCGGCAAACACGATGACGAAGCCTTAGCACCAGTGCATGTTGAGGGTCAGGATGTCGCTTTGGTTAGGCTCCTCATGAAAGAAAACGCAAGCAGAGGTGCGACTGCTGATCAGATCCCGCGGTGTAGTCAACATATCGTGGCAGCGCTCGATATCCTCGAGCGACGCTCTGTACGGATGCAACATCCAGTGCATGCGATTGTCCGTTACGAGGATCGCGTCGCCATAGACAGTCGGAGCAGAAGAGCTCGGGAATCCAGCCTTGCTGCGGGCTGCTGCCAGCAACTGGGTAGCGAGCGGGTTTTGAGGGAAATGTTTACTGATGTCGAGGATATGTCCTTCATACCCCGGGGTTCCGAGCGTTGCGGTCAGCTCGGCGCGTGCATTGTTGTACTGCACAACCGTGTGAGCCCGCGCCACCCCAGGGTGAAAGTTCGCCATATGATAATACCCGACGTCATAGCCGAGAAACTCAACGGAGCCATCGGATTTGATGGCGTGACGAAGGCCGACCTTCTGCCGAATAAGGATTTTTTTATCCTGCAATTGTTTGAGCGCTAAGCGCGATTCTTTGTTGGGATTCAAACGAGATTTAGGTGCCATTATGGGAAATTAGGAAATTGAGGAAGTAAAATGGTTTTGCTTGCATTAATCGCAAGATGGTAAAAAGGCCTGGCATGGTGCAGCGAGAATATTGCCCCATGCCAGGCGTGATCGAATAGAACGTGCTAGACCAGAGCCATTGCAACGGCCATGGTGTCCGCATCGCTGACGGCACTATCTGCAACGAAGAGGTCATGAATGGGCTGCCTGTCGTCCCAACCCGCCTGCAACACATGGTTTCGACCTTTGAGGTAATGGTCGACTACCGTTGCAATTTCATCAGAAGGTGCCCGGGTGCGGATGCAGGGCGTCATTGCCACTCCGCGAAGGATATAGGCGGAGCCATACACTTTCACGCGCCTGCCGCCTTTTAGCCTGATCGTGTCAGGCTGGTGCAGGAGTTGGGTGGCGCGCTCGTTGAACGCGACATCACCATCGTCGTGCATGCCTCGATCGAGAAAATGCATTTGACGCCGCTTGTCATCGAGGTTGGTCTCGACAGCATTGTACGATCGGGCGACCGCCGGCTGGGTGGATGCACACACCTGCATCGTGCCATCGGGTTTCATTCGGCTCCAGTAAAACAGGGGCCTTTCAGTAATGATGCTCATTTAAACTCAAAAAATTAAGTATGGATTTCAAATCGAAAAAGGAGCCCGCTTAACTAGCGGGCGTGCGTAGGATCTCAAAGATCTCGCCCGCATGTCAATTAACTTCTTCGCTCGCTTTCCAGAGCGTCTTTTGGTACAAAGAATAGGTGAGCGGCAGCGGCGAGCCGTTGATGCTCTGATACCGGCCGGGTGACCGGTCGTTGACGGTGACCTCAATGCAGCAGGTCTTGCCGAGAACCACGCCAGGAGATGGCAGGCCTGGTTTGCAAAAAATTATTTTAGAGGTGTCTGCGATCGTTTTTATCGACGACAAACAGCCCGTGGTGTATAAATAGGATCACATAAGGCTCAGGAGATTTCTTACAGGGGTCCGCTCCACCCCGAACCGTCATCCGGGACAATTACAAGGCCATCCGCAATGGACGCCGTAGACCGGGAAACGTAAGGCAGAGCCGCCGACCAAGACGGACGCCCCACCCCAGGTGGTAGGGAGGCAACGGCTGCTTGGCAGAGGATCGAGAGGATCGCTTTGCAAGAAGGCATTGAATAGAGGACAGGTGTGTCTTGAGCAATTCGACCCCTGTCCGCCACACGGCGATACCCTAACAGTCGTCGTGTGAAGCTACAATTTCTCAAAAATTGTTAACCGTTGGACATAAAAGGGTCTACCGGGGACGCATCGAACGGCGAGTGCAAAAAGCGATAGGGCACACTCAGCCGCCACCCGTAACGTCCCAACTGTAGGTGAGGCTTGTCGAGATAGGGCTGTGAGTGCAGGGATCGGGCAACCTCCTGCGCCGGGTAGAACCGGCTATGCGGCTTGTTGGGTAGTCACGGACTCAGGATGACTAGATTTTCTTCCCTCACTTTCGTTTTAGTTTTGAAGCGAAGGTGAGGGGAGTAAGGTAGATTAGATCTAGGATGACATGGATTTCATGATCCCTACAGGAATTGATCCGAAGGATCTGGCTGATGGCTGGAAGAGCGAAACGCCAGTGAAGTGATCCAGCCAGAAGCAGTGGGAACGCGAAGCGTTACCGCTCAGTACTAACGACATAGGCGGTAAAGCAACAATCGATGCTGTTCGTCATGGCCATGTGGCCTTGGGGCATTGAGCAGCAAACCACATAAAATGAATTTGCGATGTGAGCCTGAAGGCTCTCTTGCCATTGCCGTGGCCTTTCAATCGGCTTCATCGGAAGTGAAACCTATGACTAAGGCCATGCCGAATGATCCTCCGACATGTATGTTGGCGGCCTTCGATGACCTCCGCGTTCGTCCTGCTCCTCAATGGGTTACCCAAGGGTTCATCGAACGTGTCGCATCGCACGCTTTACCGCCATGGTGCCAGCCATGCCTGCTCGCCTGAACCCGATCAGTGCCCATACATAAAATTCTTTTCACCACATCCGCTGCTGCCGGTCTGGAGCGAGGTACCAATCGAGCAGCGGGTCAAACACGGCGGCTTGGAGTTCACCTCCGAAGCCGACTTCATTCGAACCGCCCTGTCGGTGCCGCAACTCCGGGTGCGCCAGCCACCGCACAGGCCAACTCGGCCAATTGAGCAAGGCGTGAAATGGTGTCCGTTGAGGCCGGGCGTTGTAGCGCATGAGACCGCAGCTCGCGTGTCGAATAATAATGACAACAGCGATCACGTCGCGGCAATATAGGTCTATCAACAGCCTTCAGGCTGAAGGCTTCATTGCAATTTGAACAGGACGAAATACGACTGAGGAGGCATCCTCCTCATCATGTGGTCCGCGAAATAATTTCAAATATGCGGCCCCAGGGCTGCAACAATAATTTGTGAGTAATACTTTATGAAGAATGTTGGATATTGTGCCGTGCACTTCCGTGACCAGAACAAGTTTACCCGATGGGCGATCCAGGACTCCTGGAAAGGGGTCGGGCAGCAGACCTTTCAAAAGGTCACGCAGTTGGTCGCAGACCAGATTGCCGAGGGCGTCGCGAGAAAGGGAATCTCGCACGACGAGCTGATCACGGGATACTTGCAGTACCTCGTTGTCGATGCCGCCGCGGA
Source organism: Microvirga arvi (assembly GCF_016892765.1). Classification (GTDB taxonomy): domain Bacteria; phylum Pseudomonadota; class Alphaproteobacteria; order Rhizobiales; family Beijerinckiaceae; genus Microvirga; species Microvirga arvi. The sequence goes on along the minus strand of NZ_JAFEMD010000040.1, from coordinate 7,930 downwards.
AATGAACCTCCGAACGATCCCCTGTCGGAGCTACGCGCTGATGCAACACCTTGGCTCGCCGTATTATCTGATCGAAACCGATGGGCTCAGCCCGATCAGTGTGCGGTCCCTGGAGGTCAACTCGTGGCAGGAGGCGGACCAGATGATTGACGATATGGACGCCGAACACGGCAATTCCTACGTCCGCGTGCGAAATCAGGCTGATCATATCTCGATCATTCTCCCTGATGATCCGGCCCATTCGGCCATTGCGCCCGGAACCCTGACGGGATTGCTTCAGCCTTATGAGAAGCTGCTGCAAGGGGGTCTGCGCCCGAAGCCTGAAAAGGGGCTCCGGCCTTACTACGGCGCAGCTCGACCCAAGATGTGGCACAAAAGGTGAGCATCGAATGAGGCGGGGAGGGCGATGAGCTGCCCCGCCCGACGTGGTGGCGCGCAATGGCTTCACGCTTCCTTTGCGTAAAGGAGCCAGGAACGTGCGAGGGGCGCCTGTGTGCCGAGGAACCGACACCCGGAATACGGAGCAACAACCCATCACGCATCTGAATCAATCGGGAGCGGATTGATTCCGAAATGGAATTGGATCCGGGATGCGATCGTGAGTACCTACACGGGCGTCGAGGGGCGCTGGGCTCATGCTCTCCTGGGCTGCGCACCGCATTAGGGCAGTTCCAGGCGACAAGACCCATTGCCACCAGACGATGGAGAGTAACAGGCCTGGTTTCATCGCTCGATGAGCTCGGGCTGATGTTTATCGCAGTCGTTACATGAATGGATGCCCGTTATGCTGCCTGGAGCTCGACGTCAGAACAGAAACTCTGATCAATTCCGTCTTGCCGTGATGGACGAACTGCGCCAGCACGGTGTTGCCGAGGCGATCATCGAATTTGATGGATCCGATGATGAGGGGCAGGTCCAAAGCATTTGCTGCAAGATGCTTGACGGCAGCATTGGCACACTGGATTTCCCATCCAGCATCCCTGGTGAGATCATCCCGGCTGGAACCAGCATTTGGGACAGAGGTGCCGGCGTTTATATCTCACATTCATCGAGCCGTCCCGCAACGGTGGCTGAGATTCTCGATGAGTGGAGCTATGAGTTGCTCAGCCAGGTTGATGGTCTATGGCAGGATAACCTTGGCAGCTACGGTCAGATCGTGATCATTCCTGCGGCGAATACGATCCGCTGTGATCAGCACCGGCGCTTCCTTGACACCGAAACCGTTCACCATGAGCTCTGACCATGGCTGACGCGTTTCACCATGCGGTGTCGAGTGCCCGCAAGTGGGGTGGCACCCACAAGGATTATCTGGCTGTGCACCAGTGGTTTGATGAAAGCAAAAAGATCACATGCGATTTCCGGCACCGGGCGCTGCGTCACCATGCTGAAGGTATTGCCCTCTGCGTGCAGATCTTTGGAGCATCGATCACCAATAGCTTAGGCCGCGAGGTTCCCACGCGCTGGGTGGCAGAGCAACATGTGACAGAGGATTTCGGATGGATTCCCTCGTTCCTGGACTGGGTCAGGGCGATCAAGCCTGAGCCCTGGATGGGTCGCGTGCCGAAGCTCGAGCCCGCAGGAGGGGATGAACAATGACGAGAACCGCGAGCGCCGACCAGCGGAGATCGCGAAGGCAGGGATGAGTTGTGGGGAGCTGAAGGAGCGGTAAGCTGGCTCAGGCCAGCATGATCTTCAATAGAAGATAGTCCGCCGTCGACTGGCACGAGACACAAGACACAGGCGTGAATTTGCGCGTCAGGTCCCAACCCAAAAAGCTGACCCTGACCTCCCCCTGCAGAGATACCGTGTCAATGATCGTTTGCACATCATTGTCGGTCCCGTTCGCGTCAAAGTTCTTAAACCAGCATGTATCTCCGCCAACAAAGACCGGCCCCCTCAGCGGGAGGGCATTCGATAACCCGAGCTCGTCACCTGCACCCGCCGTCTGCGCCAATGCTGTTGCCGCGGGGTTGATCGGAACTCCTTCGTGGCACTGACGGAAGGATAGAGTTGTAGGCGCACCATTCCAGATGATTTTAGCTTTCGAGAGCATGCGGAACTCGCGGAACGTCAGGAAGTGGCGGTATTCCTGCCCATCAGGATCGATGCACAGCACAGAGGTTACGGCGGTTCGCGGGGAAGAAGGGCGATAGAGTTTCATTCGGTCTAAAACAATTTTAGCAAGTCTCCCGGCAGGGGAGGCAGGGGTGCAGTGGCTGCCTGCATGTTTGCAGAACTTGCGGCGACCACTGCCGAGGAAAGGCTGATGGACCTGGATGACCCGTCAGTACGTCGCATCCGGCGGACGGCGCCCCAGCACAGCTTCAGCCTGGGCGTAGATATCCGACAAAACCAGTTCGGTTCGCTTGCCGCGACTGTCGATGGCAACGGCAGCTCCGGAGATATAGCGCAGCTTCTCAGCGCCCGCCTCAATGAGCACCGCCATCTCCCCATCCAGCAGAAAGCCGGAGAGCTCTTCGGCAAAGTCGAACGGCTCGCAGTCTTCGCCACGGCAGGTCGGCCAGCCGCCGAAATTCTCGCCGGTGATTGCGATCGAGCCATGGTCGTCCTCATGCAGGACGCTAACGTCACCAATGTCAGACAGCCACGCCAGAAAGGCTTCCTTGTCTTTGACTTTAAAATAATTCGAGCGGGAAAAGCCACACCAATCAGCCATTGCAAATCTCCATAAAAAACAACCTCACAAATAGAATCAGGTTAAAAGTAAGCTACTTGAAGTATATGTTCCTTCAGGTGAAGAGAGGTTACCAAGGCGCGGCGCTATATGCAAGAAAAACAAACAGCTAGTGTAAGCGTCGTGCTGGGGGATCGCTGTGTGTGCTTTAATTTGCATATGCAGAGTGTGTTGAGTTATGATGTGTCCATCGTCAGGCGCACGACATGAAGAGTTATTCTATTTTGTATAGCTTTAATCAAGCGTCATGATCTAGCAAATTTTAGCATTCAACTTTAGAAAAAATAATTTTTACGTAATGGCAGCAAAAAGCAGACTAAATCCTAATCCGGCGAGCCGGCCGACACTGAAGTCTCTGCAGGACGGAGGCATCCTGCACCGGGAAATGATCGGCCTGAGAAACATCATTCGAGCCACATCGGGTGCCGTCGAGCCGTTCGGCTATGACATCGGCGGCGTCTACGACTTCATTCACAATGAGGCGAGCTTGAGCAACTTTCGCCAGAATGCCCGCCGTGCGCATGGGCTCGTGGGCTACAATGGTGGTCGGGCTGAAATCCTCGCAACGACGAACTATCGTGATTGGAACGAAGTCCGCGATGTTCTCAGCGCGCACTATCCCGTCAACAGCCTAGCGACAAGTCTTCTCCAGCAGCCTTGCACAAAGCGGGCATGGTTTGACCCCAAGATCCCGATGTACGGTGATGCTGTCCTCATCACGGACAAGCGCTATCACTGGGTGTTCTCGAACAATCACGCCACGGAAGACGAGATCCTGGCGTTCGATGACCTGCTGACCACGCCGCGCACGTTACATAAGCGGTGGAACCATACTTCGATCGTGTTTCATACGGAACCTAATCAAGCCGACATTTTCTCGATCAAAATGACGTGGCAGTAAGAATAACAGCCGGAGATCTTGAGCACAGTCGGAGCAAGGCATCCTCGGTGAAGAGATGGCACATACCTCGACTTGAACGATCAATCGCTCTCCGGCTGGGTATGACCCAGCCGGATGGCTTGCTCACAATCATTGCTGGTACTGTGACATGGCTCGCCTGGTGAGGGATACCGGATCGTGCTTAGGACAGCGTGGTAGAGGGGCTCGCGATACTGCGGGTGAACCTTCTCGGGAGCGTACACCCAAATCTTCTAGGGTACCGCGCCTGTTGGGAGGAGGGTGCTCCACGTGTATTCCCGAGAGATCAATCCCTGTTGGTACCAGATCCTGCCGTCAGGCGTAGGGAGGCGTCAGCTCCTGTGACTTTTGGCTTGTCGAAGTTCAAGTTACCGAGCTTCCACGACTGGAGAACGACAGCGGCTTCACCAATCGATTTGGGCTTCACACCTCCCTCAGCCGCACGCTTGATGCTCAGGGTCTTACCGCTCCACTCGAGGAGAAGGCGGTCTTCTGGTCCAAACCCCGCCTGGTCCCACACTTCACGCGGCACGCGAATGGAGGTGTAGAACCGGTCCGAACGCTTGGCGTCCGGAATGGACCGCACCACGACGGGCGCAGAGATAGCCTTACCGCTACCGTCCTTAGTCTGCTTTGAGCGTCTCTTGTGCCTCACCGACTCTTTCGCCCGGAACGCCACCAGAGGCTCTGGTTCGGAGCTGATTTCCACGTCCTGCTGTTCGACAGAGGCAGTCTCTCGCGTGAGCAGTTCTTCAACGCGAGCCGTCTCCCCCACAGGCAGAGATGCGGTTGGGATCGTTCGGATTGCGCTGACAACATCCCGAAGGCCGCCAGAGATCCCCTCTGCTGATTGAACCATCAGGGGGGCTAGACGTGCAATCGCTTCGATCTGCTGACCGCCTAGAGCCACCAGCTTGCTCACCTGCTCTGCCATGCCTTCCATGGTCGAGCGCAGGCCTTTTAACTCTGCGGCCATGCCCGTCAGGGCCTGTTCCACCTCGCGTGACAGGGCGGGGGCTGACCCGGTCTGCGTGGACGCCTCCGGAGCAGAGGGGCGAGGGGTCTGCACCGGCTTGGGGCGGAAGACCTCCGCGGCGAGCGCCTCAGGCTTGCCCAGGTGGCGGGCCAGGATATCGGCTGTATCTCGGGGCCGCTTGTCCGCTGGGGCGCTTTGGCGGCTGGGAAGGCTGGCAGCCGCTGGCGACCCCTGGGGCCTTGCGTCGTTGGACGGCCGAGGCCGCTGAGCCTCCCGGGGTTTTGCCAGGCAAGCCGGACACAGATCATAGGCTCGGTCGCGTCCGAGAAGCCAGCCGCGGTCCTTGAAGTAGCCTTTAACGAACTCATCACCGGCAGGCTTGCTGGCTTCGTAGATGTCTGACTTGGGACACGTGGAGCATCGGGCCGTGAAACGGTACTTGGAGGGGGCGCCACCGGTACGGGTGATCTGCGGCTCGAACTGACGTGCGATGCCGGGCATGTATCTTGTCCTATGCTAATTGTAACCAGCTTTCCGACTGAGAACGGATCTTGCGCCCTGGAGGCAACCTTTGATCGGAAAGCAATTGAGAGAATGCGAGAGCACATAATCCCTTGCCGGAGAATTTCCAAGCCTATGCCTGTTTGTTCGAAGGGATGTCTTTACCGCCTCCTGCTAGCTACAGGCCGTTCAAACCTATTGAGGCGCCCTGTCCCGAGGCTGAGGCGATAGATCGATGATCGAGGAGGACGAGCCTGCCGAAGACAGGACAGTTGATCGCGTGTTCGTCGCCTTCGAAGGGGGAGGCGCAAAAGGGCTTGTCCACATCGGCGCTCTGAAGGCGCTTGAGGAGTATGGGGCGAATATCACTGGGCTCGCAGGAACCTCCGCAGGTGCTATCGTTGCAGCCTTGAGAGCGACCGGACTGCATGCCGATGACATGGCAGATCCCCTCCGTGGTACAACACTGCTCCCGTTACTTGGCCCAAAGTTCCGAACAGCAACCGACATTTTCGGCCGGGGAGGATGGGCGCGGATTGCTACTCTACGTTCTGCTGCAATAGCCTTCTCCGGTCGCCGCCGGATTGCATCAGTTGGCTTGCTGCTTCTCGCCCTGTTTGGCTCTTTGTGTGTCGCCCATGATTACGGCCGATGGGCTGCAGCGCTCACAGTGGCAGTCTGGATTTCGGTCGTTGTGATTGGAGGCCTCTGGCTGCTCAGCGGTCTGTCGAGTGTTCATATCTTTCGGGACGCCTTGCGGAAGCTGTTGCAGGAGCGACTCTTTCCCACTGAACCGAGTCGGGATGTTCTCTTCTCCGATTTCGGCGTTGATGGCCGGCCGACCTTGAAGATTGTCGCAACGGACCTGAATGCACGTCAGCTCAGGCTGTTCTCACCCGAACAAACGCCGGATACCCTGGTTGCCGATGCTGTGGCGGCCTCAATTTGCCTCCCTGTGATTTTCCGCCCATTTGAGTTCGGGTCGTCGGTCTTTCTGGACGGTGGCCTCGTGTCCAATCTACCGGCTTGGCCCTTCGACGAGGAGCGCGCTCTCGACCCCGACGCCCTGACGATTGCCGTCGAGATCATCGACACAACCTCGAACGCTCCGGTTTCTCCGACCGGATGGCTTGGAGCTGCCGTGAAAACCGCCATCTTCGGCTCCTCCGTTCTGAACAAGCGGGCGGTCGGCCGGCTCGAAGTGGTGCCGATGGAAACCCAACTGAAGGTGTTGGACTTCGATATCGGCGCGGATGCCGCGCTCAAGGCGGTCGCAGAAGCTACCGATTACGCCCGAGCCCGCATTGTGCAGCGGCTTCTGGAGGGGCCAGGTGTTCTGCGGGAGGCCGCCCGGGATGTGTATGTGCTCACCCGTGCCGTGCTGGAGGAGCAGGAAAGCATTTTCGCCTCGGGTACTTTGACGGGACGTATCCGGATCGCCCTCGCCATCAAAGAAGCCGGGTTGTATCGCTCCCTCAGGCTCCGGCACGGGATCGGCTATGAGGAGCATACCGATGAGGCGATGCTGTTGCCGATGGAAGGTTCGCTTGCCGGCCGAACCTGGTTGGGACGGGAGCCCACCTTTACAGAAATCGTCCAGGTGGCCGGGTTGCTTTACGATGCGGAGGGGACGGAAATCCTTCCAGGTCCGGCGAACCGGCAGCGCCGACGCCTGATCTGGCCGGAACTCGCATGGTCGCTGTGCGTTCCGGTGCTCACGGCCGGGCAGGATGAGCCTGCCTTTGTCGTTGTCGTGGAGGGGGAGGAGCAGGTGGCTGCGGAGGCCCCGGACCTGGAGAGCGTCATCAACTTGCTCTCTGAGGGAATTAACACCATATTTGAAGAGCCGCTTAAGCGGCTAGCAAGGCTTGGTTATTCATGGGCGTGAAAATCCTTCGTGGCGCATCCGCCGCCAGATCCGCAGGCGCCACAAGCCAGCGCAACACGCTTGACCCGAGCTTCGTTGAACGGGTGCGGGCGAAAGCGGCTGCAAGCAGCCGGACGCTCACGGCCAAGGCGCAGCGGATTGTCGAGGAGCATGACCGCAATCTTTCCCGGATTACGGATCCGAAGCTGAAGGCGAGTGCTCTGAAGCGGTAAGGGGTCCCATCAGATATCTATATAATGTAACGTTTTGAAGAAGCATTCTTTTGACAAGCAGTCTGCTGTCGCTCTGCAGGATGGCAGCACAAACTTATCTGGCACAATATCAGCTCAGCGCGCATCCAAAGTTACGACGAGGATATCGTCGGAGCGCGGCCCATAAAATTGCCACGGTTGAACGGCCAAGGTCCGCTCGTGTGGTTTCAGCCTCCTTGAACCGCATCAGCCCTGGCTGAGGATCCACCCGATTTCCTTGGCTGGGGCTCCAACCGCCCTCAGCCGGAGGTCTGCAACGACCCCTCGGTGAGGGCGTTTTGTTGTCCGCCGAGCGATAAGGCTCCGTTAACCATACCTGCGCGACGATGCAGTGCCTGATCGATACTTGGGGGAAATGGCATGAATGTCGTGGTTTTCGCGTCCCGCAAGGGAGGTTCCGGAAAGAGCACCCTTGCCGCGCATCTGGGGAGCTATATGGCCGAAAATGCGCGGCCGACACTCCTGATTGACGCGGATCCGCAGGGATCCCTGACCCTGTGGCACCGGGTTCGGGGCTCACGGGACCTTGGACTTCATGTTGGCACCAAGCATCTCGCGGCCACTCTGGCGAAGGCGCGGCGCGCCGGGGCTGAATGGGTTCTGATCGACACGCCGCCGAACGCTGTCGGCCGAACTGAGAAACTGCCCCCCTGACGAAACGAAGACCTGACCCCTCCTTGGCAAAGGAGGAATAGATGTC
>NZ_JAFEMD010000003.1 GCF_016892765.1 Microvirga arvi | reverse complement strand
CGTCCACTCCGCGCCCGGCCTCGGCTCATGCCTCAGCTTAACGACACCGTCTGTCAGATTAAGTCCAAACTACTTCAGCTTTGCTGGTCAAGCGCCACACCCTCACCCCTGCCCCTCTCCCGGGCGGGAGAGGGGATGCTCTGTAGCAATTCTGATGATTTCTGGATCAGACCCAGCGCTCCGACTGTCCAATCCCCACCCTCGCTCCCTCCCCGCAAGGGGGAGGGAGAACAACTCGCACTCATGTCTTTTACCGTCCCGCGATCATGGATTATGGTCGCCCCATTCCCATCATCCTGAGATTTTGTCACGCCATGCATAACGACCGCCTGAGCCTTGAAGTCATTGCCCGCCACGTCGATGCCAAGGCCGACGATTACTGCGCCTTGAGCGACCGCATCTGGGCTGCACCGGAACTCGCCTTCGAAGAGCATCGCGCCGTTCAGGAACAGATCACCATGCTGGAGCGCGAGGGTTTTCGCATCACGAAGAATGTGGGCGGCATGGCCACCGCCTTCGTCGCGGAATGGGGCTCGGGTGGTCCCGTCGTCGGGATCCTCGGCGAGTTCGATGCCCTGCCCGATCTGGCGCAGATATCGGGACACACCGAGCACAAGCCGACCATGACCGGAACGCCGGGCCATGGCTGCGGCCACAACCTGCTGGGAGCAGGATCCGCCCTGGGGGCTGTCGCCCTCAAGGATGCGCTGGAAGCCGAAGGGATCGCCGGCACCGTGCGCTATTACGGGTGCCCGGCGGAGGAGAGCGGGTCCGGCAAAACCTTCATGGCCCGCGCCGGCCTGTTCGATGATCTCGATGCGGCGTTCTGCTGGCATCCCAGCGTCGTCAACGAGGTGCAGACCACCTCCTCGCTCGCCTGCATCCAGGCTTACTTTCGCTTCAGGGGCCGCGCGGCGCATGCGGCGGCCTCGCCCCATGTGGGCAGGTCGGCGCTCGACGCGGTGGAGCTGATGAATGTGGGCGTGAACTACATGCGCGAGCACATGCCCTCCGATGCCCGCGTGCATTACGCCATCACCAACACCGGTGGCGATGCGCCCAACGTGGTGCAGGCTTATGCGGAATCGCTCTATCTCGTGCGCTCGCCGCATCTGCCCGATGCGGAGCGCCTGTTCGAGCGCGTGAGAAAGATCGCCGAAGGCGCGGCGCTGATGACCGAAACGTCGGTCTCGGTGCAGATCACGGACGCCACTTCGAATGTCGTGCCCAACAAGGCGCTGCAAGAGGCCATGTACGAAAACATGCGCCGTCTCGGCCCGCCCGCCTTCGACGAATCCGATTTTGGCTTTGCGGAACAGCTTCAGAAATCGGCGCTAACGGAAGAGGAGATCCTTGCGAGCGTGAAGCCGCATGATCTGTCTCTGAAGACCAAGGTTCTGCACGACGGCGTTCTTTCCATGCCAGCGCGCGAGGAGGTGATGATGGGCACCACCGACGTGGGCGATGTCAGCTGGATCGTACCGACGGTGCAGTGCCACACGGCGTGCTTTGCCATCGGCACTCCTTTTCACACCTGGCAGCTCGTGACCCAGGGCAATCTGCCTGCGGCCCACAAGGGCATGGTGCTGGCCGCCAAGGCCATGGCGGCAACCGCCGCCGATGTCTTGCGCAATCCGGATCTCGTGGCTCGCGCCAAGGCGGAGCTGAAGGAGCGCACCGGCGGCCGCGCCTATCGCTGCCCGATTCCGGACGACGTCACGCCGGACGACCTGCGCGCCAAGGCGGCTTGAGTTCTTTGCCGTCATCCCCGGGCTTGTCCCGGGGATCCATGTCCTGCGACATGGCGGTTCTCAAGACGTGGCTGGCCGGAACAAGTCCGGCCATGACGAAGAGAGTGTGATCTCTGGTTTCGAATGCAGAGGGGAGTTCATAGCCTCATCACTGCGCTTGCATTTGAGCAAGGTCAGCTTGGCGCCTGATGGGCTCGTCCTCGAATGAATGGCGGCTTATCTACAACTCTCAGGAATGGAGAGCGCCATGAAGCTGACCGGAATTCACCATTTGACAGCCGTTACGGCGGATGCGCGGGGAAACCATGCTTTCTATACCCAGACCCTTGGCCTGCGGCTGGTGAAGAAGACCGTCAACCAGGACGACGTCAGCGCCTACCACCTGTTCTATGCAGACGGGAAAGCATCCCCCGGCACGGACATCACCTTCTTCGACTGGCCGGTGGAGCGCGAGCGGCGCGGCACCCACAGCATCGCCCAGACGGGGTTGCGCGTGAACGGCGAGAAGGCCCTGCAATGGTGGAAGGACCGCTTCGACAGCCTCGATATTCGCAGCGATCAAATCAACGAACGCGACGGCAGGCTTTCCCTCGATTTCGAGGATTTCGAGGGCCAGCGCCTGAGCCTCGTCGATGATGGCGGGCAGGGGGAGGCGCATCCCTGGGAGCGCAGCGCGGCGCCGGCCGAGTACCAGATCAGGGGCCTCGGTCCGATCCGGATCAGCGTGCCGAAGCTTGAGCGCACGGCCCGTGTCCTGACCGAGGCCATGGATATGCGGGCCGCGCGGGAGTACCGCGTCGGCGACACGCCGGTCCATGTCTTCGAGATGGGCGAGGGCGGTCCCGCCGCGGAGCTGCACGTGGCCGTCGAGCCTGGCCTTCCCCCCGCCCGGCCCGGTGCGGGCGGCGTACACCACGTAGCCTTCCGCACGCCCAACGAGCAGACCTACCAGGAGTGCTGGGAGCGCCTGCAATCCTTGAGGGCCCCCTCGAGCGGTCCGGTCGATCGTTACTACTTCCGCAGCCTCTATTTCCGGGAGCCCAACGGCATCCTGTTCGAAATCGCCACCGACGGGCCGGGCTTTGCCACCGACGAGCCCATGGACAAGCTGGGCGAACGTCTGGCTCTCCCGCCCTTCCTCGAACCGCGCCGGGCAGAGATCGAAGCGGGGCTCAAGTCTCTCTAGAATCAGGATTTTTCCAAGCCTTCCATGCTTCCTGCGCCGCCCTGGATCACAAACCAGGGCGGCTTTTTCTATGATCCGTACCGAACGAGACTTGGCCTCTCGCTCGGAGCGTTATGCTGCCGAGAGATAAGGTCTCATAAACAATAACAAGATTGCTTCTGCCGTTTTTACTTCTCAAGCAAGGTCATGTAAGACATTTCTCAATGATCTGTGTTTAGTCGTGTTCATTACTTTTCGTGGGGGATCTTCATGTCTAGCACCAAGGTCAAAACAAGCTTGCTCGGAGCATTCGTCGCGCTCCTTGCGATCGTGGGAGCAGCCTATGCCGCATCATTGGCGGCACCGGCCGAAAAGCCGATCCTGACGATCTCGGGCAAGATCGCCGTGACCAACAAGGGCGACACTGCGGAGTTCGATCGAGCGATGCTCGAATCCCTAGGTCTTGTGACCGTCGAGACCTCGACACCCTGGCATGAAGGCAAGGTGAAGTTCGAAGGCGTCTCCATGGACAAGCTGATGAAGTTGGTGGGTGCAACCGGCCAGCGTGTCGTGGCGGTGGCGCTCAACGACTACAGCACGGAGATCCCGATAGAGGATTTCGGGAAGTACAACACGATACTCGCCATCAAGCGCAACGGCGAGTACATGCCAGTTCGCGACAAGGGCCCCCTGTTCATCATCTATCCGTACGACAGCAATCCAGACCTGCGGACCCAGACCTATTATGCGCGATCCGCCTGGCAGGTCGCCAAGATCATCGTGAGATAAAGGCAGCCGGGCCGGCTGGTCATCCAAGGCCCTTCGCCGCTGCAGCTATGCGCTTCTGGTCGCGAGCAGGATCTGGATGTCTTTTTCGACACAAATGTCTTCTATGCGCGGTTCGGCCAGCCCAAGTCCACGAACCTCGTATCCAAGCTCCCTGAGCAGGGAGTCAACCAGAGGCGTAGGTGCCCCATAGGCGCCATGCGTCTCGACAATGATCACGCGAGGCCGGATCATCATGCTTCGCAAGATGTCGACTTCAGCACCCTCGCAATCCAGTTCAAGGACGTCGCATTCGGGTAAGTGATCGGGAGATACGACTTCACCGAAGTCGCTCTCCTTTCCATAGACCGCAATGGGTTTTGAAACGATGGCGTGATGAACGGTAATGTTCGTTACTTTGTTTCGTTTAGCTGTTTTCTGGATATGTCTGACATATTGTTTGCTTCCTTCGAAGCACACGACGGTGCCGGACGATCCCGCTCGGATGGCGGCAATCACTGCGGTGACGCCCACGCCGCCACCGACCACGACAACCCTGTCCCCCGGCCTCACGCTCTCATTCAAGGCGGCGATCAGCGCGACTTCATAGCCGGGCTCGTCCGTATAGCCAGTTTCAAATCCGAAATCGGGAAGCCAGGCGGCCGGTACGATGGCGTCGCCCCACTTGCGGTCATAGCAAACGGGAATGCCGGCATAGACGAGCGTGCGGCCTGGGAGCCAAGGGCGGATCAGCCGTTGATAGGCGAGCCCCAGCACCCGATGCACAAGACCGGCTTCCTCCTTGTCACCGGGCATGGCCTGTCCATCCTGCTGCATTGGCGTTCGTCTCCGGCTCTCGTCTCAAGGTATGCTCTGGAAGTCAGCAATCTGTCTCAGCCATACTCGATAGAAAAGGACGGAGGAAGTCTTCAGGAAAGCTTCATTGCTCTTGCGATACGACTCAAATGTCCGGTCCGAGAGCACAGCCCATAGAGGGATCCACCCTGCTTTCCCGATCGGCGTACGGAAAGCCGCTTCGGCGAGCCTGAGAGTTCCTGAAGCGGAGATCCCACGAGCCGCCGGGTTTACGGGCAGGTTCAATGCGCCGCTTTGGAAGCACGAAAGCTTTGACAGAACTAAACCGTCATGAAATCTGTCCAGCGGATTGAATGAACGCATAGATTGTTAAAAAATGCCTTGTAATGTAATCACCGTGGCTATGTCCACATCCAGCTCAAGGCCAGCAGTGCTATGGGATGGACACTTGCCTGGCATGTCGCTTGCACCACAGATTTTTGTTGGCAGCCTAGTTTATAACCCTGCCATGATGTAAGGCAGCCGCAGTCCGGAGCGTGGCCAATGCGATTGGGCATTTTCAAGCCGCTACACAGCCTCAAGGTGGGAATTGCCATCGTCATCAGCGGCTTCATCCTGGCCGCCGCCTACATTACGGTCCTGATCATCGTTCGCCAGGAGGCCCTGCAGCAGGTCTCCCGCCACAATACGGCTTGGGAAGCGGCTCAGGCTGTTGCCGAGTTCACCCGGCTCCAGCACCGGGTGGCAGAGTTTGGTCTTCCGGTCAAAAGGGTGGGCGAGGATGAAGTCAAACTACGGTATGAGATCCTGCTTAGTCGAGTGACGGTGCTGAAGGAGGGCAAAGTTCAGGCCGTGGTTCAGCGGGATCCGGATCTGCAGAATGCCTTGGTCGACCTCCAGGAGGCGCTCGCTAAAGTCGAGCCTCTCATCGAAAATCTGGAGCGTCCCGGTACCATCGATCAGGTGCTTGGCATCCTGAAGCCCCTGGAGAGCAAGCTTGCGACACTTGCATCAGTGGCGGAAAACTACGCGACAGAGCTGGTCAGAGAGGATCAGCAGGAGCTCGTCCGCCTGCACTGGCTCTTCTCCGGCCTTGCAGCGAGCCTGATCGCCATCGGGATTGTTCTCATCGGAATCCTTTACCGGCACATCCGGCTGCTTGGACGCGCCCACAAGGAGGTTCACCTCCTTGCCCATCACGATGTGGTAACGGGCCTGGGCAATCGTGTGCTGTTTCGCCAGCAGCTGGAGCAGGCACTCGCGCATCTCAAGCACTGGGGGCACGCGACCGCCGTTTTGTATCTGGACCTCGATCGCTTCAAGGATGTGAACGACTCCTATGGTCACCAGATGGGTGATGAACTCCTGAAGGTCGTGGCGGATCGCCTGAAAGAATGCGTTCAGGAAGTCGATGTCGTCACCCGTCTCGGCGGCGACGAGTTCGCCATTCTGCGATCAGGTGTCAGCAGATCCTATGAATGCGCCCAGCTCGCATCGGATATCATCAAGGCCGTGAGCGAGCCTTACATCATCGAGGGGCAGGAGATCGTCATCGGCACAAGCATCGGCATCGCCTTGGTGTCAGACGGGGATGTTGCACCCGACCAGCTCCTGAAGCAGGCCGACATGGCGCTCTACCGCGCCAAGGCTGACGGGCGCGGTACGTTCCGGTTCTTCGAGCCGGAGATGGATGCACAATTCCAGGCCCGGCGCGCTCTCGAGAGCGACATGCGCAAGGCGCTGGCGAACAGGGAGTTCGAGCTGTTCTATCAACCGCAGGTCAACATTGCGACCAATGAGATCAGCGGCTTCGAGGCGCTCCTTCGCTGGCGTCACCCCGAGCGAGGCATGATATCCCCGTCAGAGTTCATCCCAATCGCCGAGGACATCGGACTGATTTCAGGGATTGGCGAATGGATCATCGAACAGGCCTGCGTGGACGCGTCCGCCTGGCCGGGGACCATCAAGGTTGCGGTGAACCTCTCGCCCGTGCAGTTCCGCAACAAAGGCCTCGTTCGGAGCGTGAAGCGGGCCCTTGCCCATTCCGGCCTCGATCCTCGGCGGCTGGAGCTGGAGATTACGGAAACGGTTCTGCTCCAGGATAATGAAGCCACCGTTACCACTCTGCACGAGTTGCGGAAGCACGGCGTGCGCATTGCCATGGATGACTTCGGGACAGGTTATTCATCTCTGAGCTATCTGCGCAGCTTCCCGTTCGACAAGATCAAGATCGACCAATCCTTCGTCCGGGAGCTGTCCTCCCGCGCGGATTGCTTGGTGATCGTGCAATCGATCGCAAGCCTCGGCGCTGGCTTAGGCATGCCGACCGTAGCCGAGGGCGTGGAAACGGAAGACCAGCTGTCCCAGATCCGCGCTGCGGGATGCACCGAGGCTCAGGGCTATTACTTCGGGCGCCCCAAACCAGCCGGAGAGCTGACGTTCACGACGTCGAAACCCGGCATCGTCGCCGCCTGAACTTTCCAAGAAGTCAGTACAACAAAAGAGCCGCCCTGATGAGGCGGCTCTCTTCATTCCGGATCCGGAGTTTTTTGCGGTTACGGCGTGTAGCCGAAGGAGTAGGACACCGTCAGCCCGAAGCCGACTTGGTTCTCGGAACCGAAGTTTTCGACAATAGGGCTGTCGGCGGCATCGCTCACAAGACGCTTGTAGGTGACGAAGGCGGTGGTCGACCATTGCTGCGACCAGTCGTAGCTGATGGCGCCCGTCGCACCCACCGAGGTGATGCCGCCGGAAGGGCGATAGGGCGTCACCTGACCGTTGAGCGCGGCTTCGAGCGGGGTCACGCCGAAATAGGTGCGGGTGAATTCGCTGTCCCCGAGGGCGAGCCTCGGGCCGATCGAGACGGTGAAGGCTCCAAAACGCTGGACGGCATCGAGGCCGAAATCGGCAACAAAGCCCTCATGCCCGCCAAACCCGCGCCTGATCTCGGCGCGGGCGCGCAGGAAATCGAGGGGCCAGTATTCCACGAACACGCCGGGCTCCACCGCCCAGTCGACCTTCTCGAGACCGACCAGCTCCCGATTGTCCTGCAGGTAGCGCCCGCCCACGAACCGGCCGACCACGCCGACGCGGAGGACGGACTCGTCCAGAAACGAGAAGCTCAGGCCGTCGTCGGGAGCGCTGAAGCGCTCGACCGTTCCCGCACGGCGGAAGCTGAGGGAGGGATAGCCGATGAAGCTGAACTCGTCCGAACCGGGGTAGGAGGGTCCCACCCTCAGATTGCCCTTCACGGTGACGATCCAGCCCGAGGAGCTCTGGATGGGTTCCGGCGCGAAAAGGGGGTCTGCTGCCTGAGCCAGGGTCGAGCCGGTTGCGAGAAAGGCGAGGAGGGCAAGGGATCGGGCTGTGCGCATGATTCTTCCGGCTCGTTGCTTCACCCTCCGTCGTGGCCTCAAACCGCCGTAAGGTCAAGCAGAGGGATAGGCTTATGGTTTCGCGAATCTGACCGCAAACAAAGGCTTTGACGATGGCTCCAGATGGCTCCAGGAGAACTTTCCCGAAGATGAACGATTGACCCTGTAGGGAAAAAGGGAGGGATTCTTGTCCCCACAGCGTGCCAGCAGCCGTCCGCAACCTGACGAATTCTACCCCAAGCCGCCTCCGACAGAGCCCGTGCCCACCATGCCGATTCCGCCCGAGACGCCTGGACCATCGGCTCCGGCCAGCGTTCCATCATCATTGCCGGAGCATCCGCCGGAACCGGACAAGCCGGTGCTCCATCCAACGCCGCAGCCCGAGGTGCCGTGAGAGGCCGCAGGCCTGCCGCCGGCAGACGACATTCGCTTCCTGCATTCAGAGCTCTCTCATGATCAAAGCAGTCGTTTTCGACATCGACGGCACTCTCATCGACACTGTCGATCTTCACGCCGAGGCCTGGGTCGAGGCGCTCAAACATTTCGGCCATGAGATCGCCTTCCAGGACCTGCGCTTGCAGATCGGCAAGGGCGGCGACCAGATCCTGCACGGGCTCCTGCCGCCCGAGGTGATCGAAAAGACAGGAGACGAGATCAAGGACTTTCGCTCAAGCCTCTTCAAGCGCGACTACCTGCACCGGGCGCGCACCTTTCCGGGGGTGCGTGAGCTCTTCGAGCGCATCCGCACCTCGGGGCAGCGGGCGGTGCCGGCCTCTTCCAGCAATGCCGACGAGGTCGAACGCTACAAGGAGATCGCAGGCATCGCCGACCTCATCGACTCGGCCACCTCCTCGGACGATGCGGAGCGCTCAAAGCCCTTTCCCGATATCCTCCAGGCAGCCCTCGCGAAGCTTGCGGCGCTGACACCCGATGAGGCCGTGGTGATCGGCGATACGCCTTATGATGCGGAGGCCCGCGCGAGGCGCGGATGAAATCCATCGGTGTCCTGTCCGGAGGCTTTGCAGAGCAGGTGCTGAGAGATGCCGGCTGCATTGCGGTTTATCGCGATGTCGAGGACCTGCTGCATCGGTACGAACGCTCGCCTCTGGCATCCTGATCGGCAGGTTGAACATCTCCGCCGTCAGGAGGCGGAGGTGCCCGGCATGTCGGAGGCGCCTTGCACACGCAGATTGTTCTGAATATGCGACACGCCTGAAGCCAGCTCCGCCAGATCTTCGGCGCGGCGCTTGAGGCCACGGCTCGTGACGGTGCCGTTGAGCACGACCTCGCCATCCTTCACCATAACCTCGATGTTCGAGGCATCGATGAAGGGATCCTCGGTCAGGCGCTCGCACACGTCCTCATGAATGCGCTCGTCGGACCGCTTGTACCCCTTGGGACCGCGGCCCCGATGCGGGCCTGTGGAGGGGCGTCCTTCGTCTCGGTCGGAGCGGAGATCGGCATCGTTCGGATCACGGTCGCCGAAGGCGCCGTAGCCGGAGCGATGCCGGCTGTAGCCCGGGTCGAAACCTTCGTCATCCCGCGGGCCGCCGCGTCCGTCGTCGATCACGCCGCCGGAAAATTCGTTGGCATCGCTGCCACGGGTGCCCGGGTTTTCCCGATCCCCGCCGCGGAAGCCGACAGCGCCCTGCGGCACGTCACCGTAGCCGTTTTCATCGTCGAAGGGGTTCCGGTTCCTGCGGCGGGTATCTACCATCGCTCTGCTCCTGTAATTGCAGGAGCAACCACCCGGCTCCCCTGTGGTTCCACGCGAAAACGACACGGCATGAAGAGCACTCCAACCCCATGAAGTCAGCCCTGCGCATCAAGCTCTTCCAGGATATTTATGCCCGCGATGGCGGGTGCTGCGTCTATTGCGGCATTCCTGCGCGCCAGCCCGGGCGAGGAGTGAAACGGGGCCCGGATCTCGCGACCCTCGACCATGTCCTGCCGAAATCCGCCGGCGGTCCTCTCACCCGCGACAACCTCGTCCTGGCCTGCTCGGCCTGCAACAACGAGCGCGGCACCATGGAAGCCGAGACGTTCCGGGCGCTCAAGGCGAGCCGGGGGACAGCCTGAGCGTTCGCAGTCCGCAGGCGTGGAACAGGGTTGCCGGCAGCGACGTTCGACAGCGAGACGTCGTGTGGCGAACGGAGACGATGATGAACATCGAGGATCAAGTGCGCGAGGCCATTATCGCCGAACTGAAGCGTCAGTCGGAGGCGGGCCAGCAGGGCCTTCGCGTCAACGCGGCCGAGGCCGAGATGATCACCATCGAAGGCCGGGTCAATCTTGATGAGCTTATCATGGCCGTGATGGGGTCGCTCGCCGGCGGACCTTGAAGGGTCAGGCGCTCGCCGCAGCGGCGCCACGCCCGGCCCATACGGCCTCCTCTGTGGATCCAGGGCAAGATAGCGAAGTCGGCGCCCATCGGCAGGCGGTGAGTCGAGGAGCGTGAGGACCTTCTCTAGGGCACGTTGCCGCCCAGCCCAACGGTCGCGGGTCGAGGACGGCGAGAAGTCGAAGGTCATGTCGACACGCTCGTCGCTTCCTGCATAAGTGGCCATGTGCAGCAGTGCAGCGGTTTCCGTGACAATCGTGATGAGGAGGCGAGCATGGCCAAGCAGGACATTGCGATCAGGACCCAGGATGGAACCGCCAAGGCAGGTCTGTTCCAGCCAAGCCGACAACCTGCGGTCGGAGCGCCGGGCGTGATCCTCTACATGGACGCCTTCGGTCCTCGCCCCGCCCTCGATGCCATGGCCGAGCGCCTGACCGATGAGGGCTATGTCGTTCTCGTGCCCGATCTCTTCTACCGTTACGGCGATTACGGTCCCTTCGATGCCAAGACTGCGTTTTCGGAGGAAAAAACCCGCACCGAGCTGCGCGGCATGATCGGCGCCACAAGCCAGGATATGACCCGGCGCGACACAAAAGCCTTTCTCGAGGCGCTCATCCAGGCGGGAGCCACGGGCCGGATCGGCACCGTCGGCTATTGCATGGGCGGGAGCCGCGCCATCAATGCGGCGGCCGCCTACCCGGATCGCATCGCGGCCGCAGCGAGCTTCCACGGCGGGCGTCTCGCAAACGATGATCCCGACAGTCCGCATCTGAACGTGGCCATAATCCGGGGCCGCGTCTATGTGGGCAGCGCCGGCGTCGACGACAGCTTTCCGCCCGAGCAATCGGCGCGTTTGGCGGAGGCTCTGCGTCGGGCCGAGGTCGATCATGTGATCGAGAACTATGTCGGCATGGCCCATGGCTGGGCGGTTCCCGACAGCAAGGTCTATGACGAGCGCGGCGCCGAGCGGCACTGGAAGCGCCTGCTCACCTTCTTTGACGAGACGCTGCGATAGACCTTGCCGGGAGCGCTCAGGAGAGCGCGAGCAGATGGGTGCGCAGGCGATCGGCCTCCCCGCTTGTCAGGGCTTCCACGGCTCTGTGCGTCTCTTCCCAGATCGGGACTGCGCGGGACAGGAGGCTCAAGCCCTCCGCTGTCAGGGTGATCAGACGGCTGCGCTTGTCCTTGGGATCGGGGCGTATGTCCACCAAACCGCGCCGCTCCAGCGGCTTCAGCGCCGCCGTCAGGGTCGTACGGTCCATGGCCAAGAGCGATGCCACCGATCCCATGGTGGCCGGTTGCGGACGGTTCAGGGACATCAGCAGGGAGAACTGTCCGTTGGTGAGCCCCACCGGCCGCAGAGCCTCGTCGAAGCGGCGGGCGAGGGCCCGCGCGGCGCGTTGGGTATGCAGGCAGAGACAGGTGTCGCGCACCAGATGGGTTGTCTCGAAAGGAATGCTTCGTCTGTTTGACATGATCATATTATGTTGATATCAACTAAAAAGTCAAGGCGACACTGAAACAAATGATCCTTGCCAGGGGGATTCCATGTCCAAACTGATCTTCGTGAACCTGCCTGTCAGCGATCTGCCACGCGCCATCGCCTTCTACGAGGCTGTGGGCGCCATGAAGAACGAGCAGTTCACGGACCACACCGCCGCCTGCATGGTCTTCTCCGAGACCATCCACGTGATGCTGCTGACCCACGACAAGTTCCGTCAGTTCACGCCGAAGCCGATCGCCAATGCCCGTGAGACCACGGAGGTTCTGATCTGCATGTCCGCGGATAGCCGCGAAGCGGTCGACGACATGGTTGCTCGGGCCGATGCCGCCGGCGGCGTCATCGATCCCGGTCCGAAGCAGGATTACGGCTTCATGTACGGCCGCAGCTTCGAGGATCACGACGGCCATATCTGGGAGGTGATGTGGATGGATGTGGCGGCAGCCAAGGAAGCCATGAGCGAAATGACCCCGGCCTGACCACGATGTCACACACGGCAACGGCAGCGGCCGGCGCAACAAGCGGCGCTTATGTTTGGATCGGACGTGCCTTGAGCAGTCTGGTCGCCCTTTTCCTCCTGTTCGACGGCGCCATCAAGCTGATACCGCTTCAGGTGGTGATCGATACGGTCATCCCGCTCGGCTGGCCGACGGATGCTGCCACGTGGCGAGCCCTTGGCGTCGTGCTCATCGCCTCCGCCTTGCTCAATGTCTACCCGCGAACCGCGCTCCAGGGAGCGATCCTGATCACCGCCTATCTCGGCGGCGCGGTTGCCACCCATGTGCGGGTTGGCAGCCCGCTCTTCAGCCATGTCCTGTTCGGGGTCTATATCGGCATCGCCCGGTGGGCCGGGCTCTGGCTGCGCGATCCACGGATCAGGGCCCTGCTGCGCTAGCGCTCGACCAACTCTTACAATTACGTGCGAGGATCATTCCATGTTCAGAATCACCTCTGCCTGTTAAGCGACGCCTATGATCGATCGGGAGACGCCCGCAGCTGCTTATCTCTTCCGTAGAGGATTGAAAAAAGTGCCTCGGGCAGGCACCCTGAGCAGAAGCACGAGGCGGAGCGATGGTCCTTTATGTGTTGGCGCTTCTGATCGGAGTGGTCGCCGGCCTGCGCGCGATGACCGCTCCCGCAGCCATCAGCTGGGCAGCGTATCTCGGCCTGCTCAACCTCGATGGAACCTGGCTCGCCCTTCTAGGCTATCGCTGGACGCCGTGGATCATGACGGTTCTCGCCATCGGAGAATTGATCGGCGACCAGCTTCCCACCACGCCGAGCCGCAAGACGCTGATGCCGTTTGCAACGAGAATCATCGTCGGCGCCCTGTGCGGCGCAGCCATTGCGGCACAGAGCGGCTCCTTGCTCGGCGGCCTCGTCGCCGGAGCGCTGGGCGGTATCATCGGCACGCTCGGCGGAGCGGAAGGCCGGGCGCGCCTGGCTGCCGCCTTTGGCAAGGACCGAACCGCCGCCCTGACCGAGGACGCGGTCGCGATCCTTGGAGCCGTGTTGATCGTAGGAGCGCTGCCATGACGCAAGTCTTCGATGCCATCGTCGTCGGCGCCGGGCAGGCGGGGCCGACGCTTGCTGGACGGCTGGTCGCGGCGGGCATGAAGGTTGCCATCGTCGAGCGCAAGCTTTTTGGCGGAACCTGCGTCAATACCGGCTGCATGCCGACCAAGACGCTGGTGGCGAGCGCCTATGCGGCGCATCTCGCGCGAAGGGGAGCGGATTACGGGATCGCGCTCGGTGGACCGGTCGCGATCGACATGAAGAAGGTCAAAGCCCGCGCCGACAAGGTCTCGACCAATGCCCGACAAAACGTGGAGACCTCGCTGCGCAGCCTGGACGGGCTCACCGTCATCCAAGGACACGCCCGCTTTGAAGGGCCGGATACCATTCGCGTAGGCGATACATTCATCACGGCGCCGCGCATCTTTCTCAATGTGGGTGGTCGTGCGAACATTCCCGACATGCCGGGCGTCGATGCCGTTCAGTATCTCACCAACACCTCGATCCTGCAGCTCGATGTCGTCCCAAGACATCTGGTCGTTGTCGGCGGCAGCTACATCGGTCTCGAATTCGCGCAGATGTACCGTCGCTTCGGAGCCGAGGTGACAGTGGTCGAGAAGGGGCCGCGCCTGATTTCCCGTGAGGATGAGGATGTCTCTGAGGCCATCCGCGACATCCTCACGGACGAGGGCCTTACCGTTCGCACCAACGCCACCTGCATCGGCTTCAAGCCGCATGCGGACGGCGTGGCGGTCGATGTCGACTGCACCTCAGGCGATCCGGTAGTGGTCGGCTCGCACGTGCTGCTCGCGGTCGGCCGCCGCCCTAACACGGACGATCTCGGTCTCGACAAGGCAGGCGTTGCCGTCGATGCACGGGGCAATATCATCGTCGATGATACGCTGGCGACGAATGTGTCCGGCATCTGGGCCTTGGGCGATTGCAACGGTCGCGGCGCCTTCACGCACACGGCCTATAACGATTACGAGATCGTCGCCGCCAATCTTCTTGAGGGTGCGTCTCGTCGGGTCAGCCACAGGCTACCGGGCTATGCCCTCTATATCGATCCGCCGCTTGGCCGCGTTGGGATGTCTGAGACGGATGCGCGCAAGACAGGCCGCAGGCTGCTCATCTCCAAACGCCCAATGACGCGGGTCGGGCGCGCGATCGAGAAGGATGAAACGAAGGGCTTCATGAAGATTGTCGTCGATGCCGAGAGCCAGAAGATACTCGGCGCCGCCATCCTGGGCGTGAATGGCGATGAGGCCATTCATGGCATTCTCGACATGATGAATGCCGGAGTGGATTATCCCACCCTGCAATGGGCGGTCCCCATCCACCCAACAGTCTCGGAGCTGATTCCAACAATCCTGGGGGATCTGAAGCCTGTGTCGTGAGGCGAGTTTCCGGATGCGAGACGGGCCCGCATCCGGAGAGAACTTTTACACGTCCAGGTTCGCCACCGAGAGGGCGTTTTCCTGGATGAACTCGCGGCGCGGTTCCACCACATCGCCCATGAGCTTGACGAACAGGTCGTCAGCGTCGGTGGTGTCCTTCACCTTCACCTGCAGCAGCGAGCGCACGTCGGCGTCCAGAGTCGTTTCCCAGAGCTGCTGCGCGGTCATCTCGCCGAGGCCCTTGTAACGCTGGAGCTGCAGGCCCTTGCGGCCGGCTGCGAGCACTGAATTGAAGAGCGAGAGCGGACCGTCGATCTGCATCTCGTCGTTCTTGCGTACGAGCCTTGCCGGCTTGGCGTAAACATCCTGCAGGGAGTTGGCGCGCTCGTCGAGCTTCTTGGCCTCCTGGCTGGCGATCAGCGCCTGGTCGAGCGTCGCGGTCTGCGTCACGCCGCGCACGGTACGCGAGAAGACATAGCCGCCATCGCGAACCTCGCCGGTCCAGCCGCGTTCGAGCTCTTCCGAAATCGCATCGAGACGCTGGGCGATATAGGCCGCAGCCGCGGGACCGCGGTCGGGATCGTCCACCACATCGGGGCGTAGCGCGCCGGCAGTCGCCGCCTGCTCCACCGCCTTGCGGTTATAGCGCGTGTGCAGGCTGTTCAGGACCTGCCGCACGAGGCGGGCCTCGTCGATGAGACCTTTGAGCTGATCGCCTTGGAACTCCACGCCGGTTTCGAGACGCAGTGAGGCGTTCTCGATGCCCTCGCCGATGAGATAATCTTCCAACGCACGCTCGTCCTTGAGATAGATCGAGGACTTGCCGCGGGTCGCCTTATAGAGCGGCGGCTGTGCGATGTAGAGGTAGCCGCGTTCGATCAGCTCCGGCATCTGCCGGAAGAAGAAGGTGAGCAGCAGGGTGCGGATGTGCGAGCCGTCCACGTCCGCGTCCGTCATGATGATGATGCGGTGGTAGCGCAGCTTCTCGATATTGAATTCCTCGCGTCCGATGCCGGTGCCGAGCGCCGTGATCAGCGTGCCGATCTCTTGGCTGGACAGCATCTTGTCGAAGCGCGCGCGCTCGACGTTGAGGATCTTTCCCCGCAACGGCAGCACGGCCTGGAAGGCGCGGTTGCGGCCCTGCTTGGCCGAGCCGCCGGCCGAGTCGCCCTCGACGAGGAGCAATTCGCATTTCGACGGGTCGCGCTCCTGACAATCGGCGAGCTTGCCGGGCAGCGACGCGATGTCGAGTGCCCCTTTGCGGCGGGTGAGCTCGCGCGCCTTGCGGGCGGCCTCGCGGGCGGCGGCGGCTTCCACCACCTTGCCGACGAGGGTGCGGGCTTCCTGCGGATGCTCCTCGAGCCAGTTGTTGAGGGCCTCATTGAGCACGTTCTCGACCGCAGGGCGAACCTCGGAGGAGACGAGCTTGTCCTTCGTCTGCGACGAGAATTTCGGATCCGGCACTTTCACGGACACGACGGCGGTCAGGCCCTCGCGGCAATCGTCGCCGGTGAGCGAAACCTTTTCCTTTTTCGTCAGTCCTGAGGATTCCGCGTAGCCGTTGACCTGGCGGGTGAGCGCCGCGCGGAAGCCCGCGAGGTGGGTGCCGCCATCGCGCTGCGGGATGTTGTTGGTGAAGCAGAGCACGTTCTCGTGGTACGAATCGTTCCACCACAGAGCCACTTCTACACCGATATTGTCTTTCTCGGAGCGGATCAGGATCGGCTGCTGGATCAGCGGGGACTTGGCGCGGTCGAGATAGCGCACGAAGGCCTCGACGCCGCCCTCGTACATCAGCTCCTCGCGCTTGTGCTCCGCATGGCGTTTGTCGGTGAGGATGATGCGCACACCCGAGTTCAGGAAGGCGAGCTCGCGCAGGCGGTGCTCCAGGGTGGCGTAATCGTACTCCACCATGGTGAAGGTTTCCGTGGAGGCCAGGAAGGTGACTTCCGTGCCGCGCTTGCCCTCGGCATCGCCGACGACGGCCAAGGGCGCAACCGCATTGCCATGACGGAACTCGATCTCGTGGGCCTTGCCGTTGCGATAGATGCGCAGCTTGAGCCAGCTCGAGAGGGCGTTCACCACGGACACGCCGACCCCATGCAGGCCGCCGGAGACCTTGTAGGAGTTCTGGTCGAACTTACCGCCCGCGTGCAGCTGGGTCATGATGACTTCGGCCGCCGAGATGCCTTCGCCCTGGTGAATATCGGTGGGAATGCCGCGGCCGTTGTCGGTGACGGTCACCGAGCCGTCGGCATTGAGCGTGACCGTGACTTCCGTCGCGTGACCGGCGAGTGCCTCGTCGATGGCGTTGTCCACCACCTCGTAGACCATGTGGTGCAGGCCCGAGCCGTCGTCGGTATCACCGATATACATGCCCGGCCGCTTGCGCACCGCATCAAGGCCCTTGAGCACCTTGATCGATTCCGCGCCATAGGCGTCGGCATTCACGTTGATAGCAGGTTCGGCCATTTGGGATCCTTCAAGGCGCAGCGAAAGGACTGGGCGCGCCAGGGTTTTGATTCGTCAGATCAGTTATTTAGGGATGAATGGTTGAAATTTCACCCCCACGCGCCTACGCGCGCGTGAAAAGCGGCCGAAAAATCCACCAAAAACTGCCGGATCGGGTTGTCTCAGGGGCGGTTCTTTGCCTCAGGCCCAGAATCGGCGCTCAGCGCGCTGCCACAGCCGCCGCCGCGCCCGCCATGACCGTGCCGGTGGTTCGGTTGAGGATGCGGATGGCCCGGGGGCTGGTGAAGAGCCGGCGCGCACGGGCGGCGAGGGCGATATAGCCGGCAAAGACCACGCCCAGCACGGTCAGAGCCGCCAGGGCGAGTTCGGCGAAGCCCAGCATCGTGATCTGCGTCAGGTCAATGAAGGTCGGCAGCAGGGCAAGGTAGAACACCATGACCTTCGGGTTTCCCATGGTCACGGCAAGGCCGGCGAGAAAGAGCTTGGCCGGATGCTCCGCCTTCACGTTCGCCTCAAGCTCATGGTGCGTCGCAGGGGCCGTCCAGAGCTTGTAGGCGATGTACAGGAGATAAGCCGCGCCCAGATACTTGATGACCAGGAACACCCCGTGGAAAGTCTGGGCGAGAGCGGCGAGCCCCAGGATCGCGAAGGACAGCCACACCACGTCGCCCAAAGCCACCCCGATGCTGAACGCCACGGCCCCCTTCGGGCCACGCCCCAGGACCCGCGCCACGATGGCGGCAATGCCCGGCCCCGGCGAAGCGGCGGCGATGAAGAGGGCGGAGGAGAAGAGCAGAAGGCCTGCGGGATCCATGATTCTCAAACGGAGATGGGGGACGACATTGCCGCTCACCATAGCGCCGTCAGGCCTGCAGCACCACTAAGCTGTTGTAATGGGTTCGATCACGCCAGGGGAGACCTGCAGCACGTCGGCTCGGCCCTGGAGCTCGGCAAAGAGGCTCGGGTCCGCTCCGGTCATCCAGACCTGTCCGCCGAGGGATTCGAGCGCCGCGAAGAGGCCGGCGCGGCGGCGGGGGTCGAGATGGGCCGCGACCTCGTCGAGCAGCACGAAGGGGGCAATGCCGCTCATGCTGGCGACGAGCTGCGCATGGGCGAGCACGAGGCCGATGAGGAGCGCCTTCTGCTCGCCGGTGGAGGCGGTGCTGGCCGGGATGTCCTTGGGACCGTGCCGCACAAGCAGATCGGACGCTTGTGGCCCGACGAGGGTGCGTCCGGCGGCCCGATCGCGCGGCCGGTACTCGCGCAGAATCGCCCGGTAGCGGTCCTCGGCGTCGACGGCGGGCAAGGTGGCCACCAAGGTATCGAGGTCGCCCTCCAAGCCCATCGTGGCGAAGGGGAAGGGGGAATCCTCCTCACGGGTCTCCAGGATCAGGGCCGCGAGGCGCTCCACCGTCTCGCGGCGGGCGGCTGCGACCGCGATGGCGAGTTCCGCCACCTCGCGCTCGAGCGCGTCGAGCCAGAGACGGTCGTCAGGGTTCTCCTCCAGCACGCGATTGCGCGAGCGCAGCGCCCGCTCGAGCGCATTCACCCGCGTGCCGTGCTCCGCATCCACGGCGAGCACGAGCCGGTCGAGAAAGCGCCGCCGGTCGCCGGCGGGGCCGCGGAACAGGGCATCGAGATCGGGGGTGAGCCAGACGATACGCAGGTACTCGGCAAAGGCCGTGGGCGAGGAGGCCGGCATGCCGTCGATGCGGCAGACCCGTGAGGCACGGGACCCTTCCCGCGAGGCGCGGGAGCCTTCATTCTGATGCTCGATGCCCGTACCAAGCCGGTGCTCGCCGTAAGGCGCGTCGAGGGTGACGGACACGGCGAAGGAGCCCGGCCCTTCGTTGCGCGCCATCTCGGCGAGCTCCGCACGCCTCAGGCCCCGGCCCGGCATGAAGAGGGAGATCGCCTCCAGCACATTGGTCTTGCCGGCGCCGTTCTCGCCGACCAGCGCCACGAGCGGGCGCGAGACGGTGAGGTCCAGGCTCGCATAGGTGCGGAAATCCTGGAGGATCAGACGGGCGATTCGGGAAGCGGCGAGGGGGGCGGAGGACATGCGCCCCCTTCATTCAGGAGCGGGCGCGAAAGATCAAGCGGGACGGACTCGATCAGTCCTGATCCCGGTTATCGCATGGGGCTGAATGGTGCTCGTTGGCGCGCAGGCCTTCCCACACCACGAAGGTGAACACGGGAGTGGCTGAGATCGCAAGCCCAAGTTGCCACGCCTGGGAGCTACTCAAGCCTAGCCTGTCGCCGATTGCTATCATTGCAATGAGGTACAGAACCGCCGGAGTAAGAAACAGGCCGAGAATGAGTATCAATTTGCGCCTGCTTTGCTCAGCCGCCCCTACGAACTGAGGGAGAGGCAGAGCCCATAACACCAGCCCTAAGAGCAGTGTTGCGAGCACAAGCCCTGTAGGGTCGGGTAGTTTATAGCCGAAGTCTTCGAACAGCTTCACCCAAACCATGACAAGCATAGCGACCGGGAACGCGATTCGTCGGAAGCGTATTTTGTTGATCGACATCGGGCTCAGAGTCCCGTCACAGCTCGACTAAAGGTGATTTATTATAAAGTTACCTTTGTCGAGCGGACAGGTCAATCTCAGCGCGAGGTCCTATGGTCATGTGACAGGATGGCTATGCTGTTCCCTCCCCTAACGTGGAGGGAACATGCTGTGTTTACACCCGCATCGGCATCAGGACGTAGAGCGCGGAGGCGCCTTCGCGGTCCTGGACGATGGTGGGGGAGCCGGGGTCGGCAAGCTTGAACAGAGCGGTGTCGCCGTCGAGCTGGCTTGCGATGTCGAGAAGGTAGCGGGCGTTGAAGCCGATATCGATCGGCGCCGCATCGTAATCGACCTCGAGCTCTTCCGTCGCGCTGCCCGAATCCGGGTTGTTGACGGTGAGCGTCAGCCGCCCGTCGCCCAAGGCCAGCTTCACGGCGCGGCCGCGCTCCGACGAGATGGTGGAGACGCGGTCCACCGCCTTGGAGAAATCGGCACGCTCGACCACGAGGACCTTGTCGTTCCCGGCCGGGATGACCCGCTGATAATCGGGGAAGGTTCCGTCGATGAGCTTGGAGGTCAGCACCACCCCCTCGAAGGTCAGCCGCACCTTGGCGGAGGACAGTTCGACGGTGACGTTCTCCGAGCCGTCCTCGACGAGCTTGACGATCTCGGCCACGGCCTTGCGCGGCACGATCACGCCAGGCATGCCCTCCGAGCCGTTCGGCGCCGGGATCTCGACCCGGGCGAGGCGGTGGCCGTCGGTGGCGACCGCGCGCATGACAATGGTGCCGCCCGCATCGAGGGTGTGGAGATAGATGCCGTTGAGGTAGTAGCGCGTCTCCTCCGTCGAGATCGCGAACTGGGTCTTCTCGATCAGGCGCTTGAGGTCGGCGGCCGGCAGCGTGAAGCGGTTCGGCAGGTCGCCGGCGGCGAGATCCGGGAAGTCGCTTTCGGGCAGGGCCTGCAGCATGAAGCGAGCGCGGCCGGAGCGGATCTGCATCTGGCCCATGTCGGGGGTCATCTCGAGCGAGACCTGCGCCCCATCTGGGAGTTTTCGCACGATGTCGTAGATCATGTAGGCCGGAACCGTCGTGGAGCCGGCCTCCGTGATGTCGGCGGGGATCGTCTCCGTCACCTCGATGTCGAGGTCGGTGGCCTTGAGGCGCAAGGCGCCGTCGTCCGCCCGCAGCAGGACGTTGGACAGGATCGGAATGGTGTTGCGGCGCTCGACGACGCGGTGCACGTGCCCCAGCGCCTTCAGCAGAGCGGCGCGCTCAACGGTAACTCTCATAACCTTCGACACCCGGTTTCGGTGAAATTCTTGGCTCGGACCCGAGCGAGTTCAGCCTCGTGCAGGACAAGCAGGGCAGCAAGATTGGCTTTTGTCGCCGGAGAAAGCAAGGCCGGGGGCTCTCCCGGCCTCGGTCGTCCTATTCCTGCAGCATCCGCTTGAGGAGTTCGACCTCGTCGGAGAGCGCGTGATCCTCGCCTAAGGCCTTCTCGATCTTGCGCACCGCGTGGAGCACCGTGGTGTGGTCGCGCCCGCCGAAGCGGCGGCCGATCTCGGGCAGGGAGCGCAGGGTGAGCACCTTGGACAGGTACATGGCGATCTGGCGCGGGCGTACCACGGCGGCGGTGCGGCGCTCCGAGAGGATGTCGGAGCGGGAGACGTTGTAGCGCGAGGCCACCAGCTTCTGGATGTCCTCGATCTTGACCCGCTTGGGCTCCCGGTTGCGCACGAGGTCGCGGATCGCGGTCTCGGCGGTTTCCAGCGTGATGGCCGAGCCGGTGAGCGTCGCGTGCGCCAGCAGGCGGTTCACGGCGCCTTCGAGGTCGCGCCCGTTGGCCGTGATGGCGCGGGCCACATAGGCGATCACGTTCGGCCCCACCTCGAAGGTGGGATGGATCGCCTTCAGGCCTTCGATGCGCGTGGTGAGGATCGAGGTGCGCAGGGCCTCGTCGAGGGCGCTCACCTCGACCACGAGCCCACCGGCCAGGCGCGAGCGCACCCGCTCGTCGAGGTTCTCCAGATCCGCCGGCGGACGGTCGGCGGCGATCACGATCTGGCGGCCCGCATCGATGAGAGCATTGAGGGTGTGGCCGAATTCCTGCTGGATCTGCTTGCCCTGGATGAACTGCACGTCGTCGATGATGAGCAGGTCTATGCCGCGCAGGCGCTCCTTGAAGGCGAGCGACGTCTGCGCCTTCAGGGAGGCGACGAAGCCGTACATGAAGCGGTCGGCGGTGAGATAGATGACCCGGCGCCCTTGAGCGCGCACCGCATGGCCGATGGCATGGAGAAGATGCGTTTTTCCAAGCCCGACGCCCGCGTGGAAATAAAGCGGGTTGTAGATCGCCTGGCCGTTCTGAGCATGGGCAATGCGATCTGCCGCGGCGTGTGCGAGGGCGTTGGAGCGGCCGACGATGAAGCTCTCGAAGGTCAGGCGGGAATCGAGCGGCGCACCGCCGAGTTCGCCATTCTCGCTACGCTCTTCGTGTGAAGGCGCCGCGGAGGAAGACTTGACCTCTCCGGCCATGCTGGGCATTGCCATGGTAGGGGTTGGCGAGGCCGAGCGGGGTGCTTCGCTGGCCCGGCGCAGGGCTGTGGCGTCGCGCCCGAGGGTGCTGCGAACGCCGATGGAGACGCGCTCCACATCGCCGGTCTCGGAGCGGTAAAGCGCCAGCACCCGATCGGCATAATGCGACTCGATCCAGCTCTTCAGGAAGCGGGTGGGAACGGTCAGATAAGCACAGCCCTCGACCACCGAATCCAGCTCCAGGCGTCCAAACCAGCTGGCAAAGATATCCTCGCCCAGCTCGGCCCGAAGGCGACGCTTGACCCGCGACCATACCTCTGAGGCCGTTTGTTCGCCCGGAACCTCCATGCCGTTCTCGCTGGGAGCGGCAAAGGTGCGGTGATCTTCGCTGCGATACATCAATGTTCCTCCACGAGGTCCCTCCTTCTTAAGGTCGGAAACCCCCACGCATGACCCGTCTTGAACACCAAGGCACAGATGCCTCACAGGTTATTCAAAACTTGGCGCCCCCAATTGTACTAAAGATTATCTTTTCACTTTTAAGTGGAGATGATCGTCAGCTGCCACCTCCTTCGTCTTCACTCAAGGTCTATCGAGTTTACCCCTTGGTAAAGGATGAGTCTTCGCTTGCTTCTTGAGAGAATGAAACAACCGCTTATCCCCACACATGGTGTGTCTAGTTCGAGCTTTGAGTGAATGACTTAACGGCGAGCCGTTGAAGCAGATTGACCTTACACAGGGTGCGGCAGGGCGTGCAACAGACCTGAGTCGAGTCGCAAGCGCCTGAAAGCCTCCTGAGTGCGTTCACAGCCTCGTCCACAGGTTTTGAATCTGGGCTTTAAAGTCCTGACTCTTCAACTGATTCACTGTGTCATCACAGCCTGTGCGCAGGCCCGAAAAAAGAGTTTTCGCGCAACCTTGATTCAGAACCGATTCGGCTCGACTCGCGAGGTGATTCTGATGCTTCGCGAAGCTTTGCCTGCTAAGCTATTGAGGCATCTTGTTCTTTTATGTGCGGTTTGAATCTGGGCTGTGGAGCGTTCACCCCGTCAGGCCGGGATAAAGTCAAGCTCCCGTGTGGATAAAATTTTGGCGTAGAATCCGACATCGGACATGAAAAAACCCGGCCTCTCGGCCGGGTCTGATCAACGCGATAAAGACAGCTGTCTGAGCTGCTGTTTTAAGCGCTCAGCGTCTTGATGCGGTTCGCCAGGCGCGAGACCTTCCGCGACGCGGTGTTCTTATGCACGATGCCCTTCTGGGCCGCGCGCATCATCTCCGGCTCGGCAGCGCGCAGAGCCGCCGCAGCCTCGGTCTGGTTACCGGAAGCGATTGCCTCTTCAACCTTGCGGACGAAGGTCCGCATGCGGCTGCGACGCGACTTGTTGATCGCGGTGCGCTTCGCGATCTTGCGGGTCATCTTCTTGGCGGACACGGTGTTGGCCATGGCCCATCCTCGTTCTTTAAAATCCCGATGGCCAAGCTCAAGCCCTAAGGAGAGCTCCGGCAGCGATCGGTTGATTGCATGGAAACCGAAGAGCCCGCGGGACGCGCGGGCTCATGTGAGGCGGCTTATAGACGCGATGCTCGCGAACGTCAACGTCCGTGGGCCTTTGCGCGTCAAAAAAGCGCCAAGAGCCCCTGGCGCCACGGATTGGCCGGGTCGAGCAGGAGCGTCAGGGCCATCAGGCTCGACACCAGGACCAGCAGCGGCCGGATGAGCCGGGAGCCCAGCCGCATGGCAAGCCGCGACCCCGCCTGAGCCCCGAGCAATGACGCTCCGGCCATGACCAGACCCAGAGGCCACACCACCGCGCCTGTCGACGCATAGAGGAGGAGGCTGCCGAAATTGCTCGCGAAATTGACGAGCTTCGTATGCGCGGTTGCCTTCACCACCCCATAGCCGAGGAGCGTCACGAAGGCGAGCATGTAGAAGGAGCCCGCACCCGGCCCGAAGATGCCGTCATAGAAGCCGATGGCGACGGGCGCGGTGAGGCCGAAGGCGAGAGCCGTCATCCGGGCATGGGCGTCCTCGTCCTTCATCTTGCGCGAGACGGCGAAGTAGATCGCCATCGCGATGAGCATGACCGGGATCAGAACCTCGAGCACGGAGCGCGGCAGGAACTGAACGCAGAGGGCTCCCGCCACGCTGCTTAGGAAAGCCACCAAGGTGAAGCCCCAGGCCTTGCGCCATTCGATCAGCCCCTTGCGGCCGAAGGTGTAGGTGGCGGAGGCGGCCGCGACCGAGCCCTGCACCTTGTTGGTGGCGATCGCCTGCGCCGGATCGAAGCCCGCGAGCAGGAGGGCCGGCACGGTGAGAAGCCCGCCGCCCCCGGCAATGGAATCCACGAAGCCCGCCAGAAAAGAGATCGCGGCGAGCGCCGCGATCATGTCGAAACCGATGTCGAACACGATTACCCGTTCTTGAACTCAGGCGGGCGCTTGCCCACAAAGGCCGCCATGCCTTCCTTCTGGTCGGCGGTGGCGAACATGGCGTGGAACAGGCGCCGCTCGAAACGGATGCCCTCGGAGAGCGACACCTCGTCGGCCCGGTTGACGGTCTCCTTGGTCATCATGGCGATCGGCAGCGACATGGACGCGATGGTCTCCGCCGTCTTCAGCGCGTCGGTGAGGAGATCGGCCAGCGGCACCACGCGGGCGACGAGCCCGGAGCGCTCGGCTTCCTCTGCGCCCATCATCCGGCCCGTCAGGCACATCTCCATGGCCTTGGCCCTGCCGACGAGGCGGGTCAGGCGCTGGGTGCCGCCCATGCCCGGCATCACGCCGAGCTTGATCTCCGGCTGACCGAACTTGGCGTTGTCCGCTGCGATGATGAAGTCGCACATCATGGCGAATTCGCAGCCACCGCCGAGCGCAAAGCCCGCCACCGCCGCGATCATCGGCTTGCGCCGGCCCGATACCTTCTCCCAGCCGGAGAAGAAATCGGCCATGTAGGTGTGCGGATAGGCGAGCTCCGCCATCTCCTTGATGTCGGCGCCGGCGGCAAAGGCCTTCTCCGAGCCGGTGATGACAATGCAGCCGATATCAGCATCCGCCTCGAAGGCGTCGAGGGCCTGGTTCACCTCGTTCAGCAGCGCCGAATTGAGGGCGTTCAGGGCCTGGGGGCGGTTGAGGGTGATCAGCCCAACCTTGCCGCGCGTCTCAACGAGAATCGTCTCAAAAGCCATGCCGGCATCTCCTCCTCGATGGAGAGACACCGGTATGTGAGGGCGGACGATGCGGCAAGAGGAAAAAGGGAGGCCAGCCTTCGCCTTAAGCCGAGGAGCGCTTCTGGCATTCCGGACAATAGAAGGTGGAGCGTCCGGACTGCACGAGCCGCGCCACGGTGCCGGTGCAGGCGGGCGTCACGCAGGGCTCGCCCTCCCGGTCGTAGACCCGGAAGGAATGCTGGAAATAGCCGAGGGACCCGTCGACCTGCGCATGGTCGCGCAGGGTAGAGCCGCCGGCCTCCACCGCCTCCGAGAGCACATCCCGGATGATTTCAGCGAGCTGGTGCGCCTGGTCCGTAGGCTCACCTTTCTTCGTCACGAGCGAACCGGCGGGCGCCTCCGGGTGGAGGCCTGTGCGGAACAGGGCCTCGCACACATAGATGTTGCCGAGGCCCGCGATCAGGCGCTGGTCGAGGAGGGCGGCCTTCAGGGGCGTGCGCTTGCCGGAAAAGAGCTTGGCGATGGTCTCGCCCGAGAGCTCGTTGCCGAGCGGCTCGATGCCCATGCCGGCGAAATGCTTGGACGTTTCGATGTCCGAACGCGGCACCAGATCCATGAAGCCGAAGCGGCGGGCGTCATTATAGGTGACGGCCGCTCCGTTGGAGAGCTGGAAGACCACATGATCGTGAGCGCCCAGACCCCCATGCTCGTGATGAAACTCGCCCGGCATGCGGGTGGCTCCGTCCTTGGTCACGAGGAAGCGGCCGGACATGCCCAGATGCATGACCAGCACCTCGCCGCAGGAGAGATCGGCCAGGAGATACTTGGCCCGGCGGCCAAGCGCCTTGACCTCCTGCCCCTCCAGCCGTTCGGAAAACCGATCGGGGAAGGGGAAGCGCAGGTCTGGCCGGCGCTGGGTGACCTTGGTGAAGCGGGCTCCGACCATGGCGGGCTCCAGGCCCCGGCGCACGGTTTCGACTTCGGGCAGTTCGGGCATCAACCATCTCTCGGCTTCTTGAGGGCTCTTACATAGCCTTTAGGCCCCGCTTCCGCTATGGATCGCGACACTAGCGCATCGTGCGGAAAACCGGGTCCACTTTTCCGCACGATGCGCCGATCAAAGGATTAAGCATCGGATGGATCCCAAAAGTGCAAATCCACTTTTGGGTCCGATGCTCAAGGTGACGAGAGGTTTGGTGAGGATCATGACCGACGAGAAGACCCATTTCGGGTTCCAGTCCGTGCCGCTCGGCGAGAAGCAGGGCAAGGTCAACGAGGTCTTCCGCTCGGTCGCGAGCCGCTACGATCTCATGAACGACCTCATGTCCGTCGGGCTCCACCGCCTCTGGAAGGACGCGCTCATCTCGACCCTTCGCCCGCCCCGCGACCGCTCCTTCCGCCATCTCGACGTGGCCGGCGGCACCGGCGATGTCGCCTTCCGCATCCTGGACGAAGGCGGACCCCGGACTCACGTGACCGTGCTCGACATCAATGGCGAGATGCTGAAGGTGGGCGCCGAGCGGGCCGGGCACCGCTATGAGGGCCGCATCGATTTCGTCGAGGCCAATGCGGAGGAGCTGCCGTTCGAGCCCAAAACCTATGATGCCTACACCATCGCCTTCGGCATCCGGAACGTGCCGCGCATCGACCGCGCCTTAAGCGAGGCGCATCGGGTTCTCAAGCCCGGCGGGCGCTTCCTGTGTCTGGAATTCTCCAAGGTGGACGTGCCGGTGCTGGACAAGATCTACGACGCCTATTCCTTCAACGTCATCCCGAGGCTCGGGCAGATGGTGACAGGGGATGCGGAATCCTACCGATATCTCGTCGAGTCGATCCGCCGCTTCCCACCGCCCGTCGCCTTCGCACGGATGATCGAGGAGGCGGGCTTCAGGCGGGTCACGCACCGCTCGCTCACCGCGGGCGTGGTCGCCATTCACTCAGGCTGGAAGATCTAAGCGCGTGATCGGCAGCCTCTTCCATCTCGCCCGCAACCTGCGCGCAGGCTTCGTCCTGGCGCGCGAAGGCGCATTGGCGCTTGTCGATCCGAGCGCCCTGCCGCCCTCTGCCCGCCTCGCCCTGAAAATGGCCCGGCTCGTCGAGCGTCCGCAGGCCGGTGACGGCGCCACGCGATTGTCGAAGGCCCTCACGCGGCTCGGTCCATCCTACGTGAAATTCGGCCAGTTCCTGGCGACCCGTCCCGACATCGTCGGCG
This sequence comes from Microvirga arvi, assembly GCF_016892765.1. Lineage (GTDB taxonomy): Bacteria > Pseudomonadota > Alphaproteobacteria > Rhizobiales > Beijerinckiaceae > Microvirga > Microvirga arvi. The sequence continues at coordinate 187,719 of NZ_JAFEMD010000003.1, read as the reverse complement.
TGGCGGCCGCCCGCGATCTGGAGCGCCTGCAGGACCGCATGCCGCCCTTTCCAAGGGCTGAAGCCGTGCGCATGGTTGAGATCGCCCTCGGCCGTCCTATCGACGAGCTCTTTCTCGAATTTAGCGAGCCGATCGCGGCCGCCTCCATCGCTCAGGTCCACAAGGCCCGCATCCGTACCGCAGAAGGTGAGGAGACGCTCGCCGTGAAGGTGGTGCGGCCGGGCGTGCGCGAGGGCTTTGCCCGCGATCTCCAGGCCATGCGCGCCGCAGCCCGCCTGTTCGAGCGCGTGGTTCCCGATGCGCGCCGCCTCAAGCCTCTCGAGATCGTCGAGGCGCTGGCCCGTTCCGTCTCCGTCGAGATGGATTTGCGTCTCGAGGCCGCCGCCGTCTCAGAACTCGCCGAGAACACGAAGGACGATCCCGATTTCCGCGTGCCGAAGCCGGAATGGGACCTCACCGCCCGCGACGTGCTCACCACCACCTGGATCGAGGGCATTCGGCTCAATGATCTCGCCGCCATCGATGCCGCCGGCTTCGACCGGGTGGCGCTCGGGCGCGCGGTGATCCAGTCCTTCCTGCGCCATGCGATCCGCGACGGCTATTTCCATGCCGACATGCATCCGGGCAACCTGTTCGTCGATGTGCAAGGCCGCCTCGTGGCCGTCGATTTCGGCATCATGGGCCGGCTCGGCATGAAGGAGCGACGCTTCCTCGCCGAGATCCTGCTGGGCTTCATCCGCCGCGATTATCTGCGTGTCGCGCAGGTGCATTTCGAGGCCGGCTACGTGCCGCCGCACCACTCGGTCGAGGATTTTGCCCAGGCCATCCGCGCCATCGGCGAGCCGATCCACGACCGGCGCGCCGACGAGATCTCCATGGCGAAGCTGCTGACGCTTCTCTTCGAGATCACGGCGCTCTTCGACATGGCAACGCGGATCGAACTCGTCATGCTGCAGAAGACCATGGTCGTGGTCGAGGGCGTGGCGCGCAACCTCGATCCGAAGCTCGACATGTGGACCACCTCCGAGCCCGTCGTGCGCGACTGGATCGAGCGGAATCTCGGTCCCCTCGGTCGCGCCGAGCAGGCCGGCCGGGGCCTGTGGACGCTGGCGGGGGTCATCGGCGACCTGCCGGAGCTGGCGCTGCGCGCCGAACGGGTGCTCAGCCAGCTCGAGGAGGTGACGGCCCGGGGCGTGGCGCTGGACCAGGACAGCGTCGCCGCCATCGGTCGCGCCGAGGCGCGGGGCAACCGCTGGGGGGTGGCGGCCTTGTGGATCATCGCCGCTTCGCTGATGATCATGCTGTTCAGAGGCTTCGCATGACGGCGCTTTCAGGCAAACGCATCCTTCTGGTCATCGGCGGCGGTATCGCGGCCTACAAGTCGCTCGATCTCATCCGCCGGCTGCGCGAACGCGGCGCCTCGGTGCGCTGTATCCTGACCAACGGCGCTCAAGCGTTCATCACGCCGCTCGCCGCCTCCGCCCTGACGGGCCAGCGCTCGCATACGGACCTCTTCGACCGCGAGGACGAGGCGGATATCGGCCACATCAAGCTCGCCCGCGATGCGGACCTCATCGTCGTCGCCCCTGCCACCGCCAATCTCATGGCGAAGATGGCGGGAGGGCATGCGGACGATCTCGCCTCCACGGTGCTGCTGGCCACCACCCTGCCGATCCTGATCGCGCCGGCCATGAACGTGCGCATGTGGCTGCATCCGGCGACGCAGCGCAACCTGAAAACCCTGCAGGCGGATGGCGTTCATGTGGTCGGGCCCAATGACGGCGCCATGGCGGAGGCCGAATTCGGCCCCGGCCGCATGGCCGAGCCCCTGGAAATCGCGGCGGCCGTCGAGCGGCTGGTGGCTCCCTCGGGTCCGCTCGCCGGCAAGCATGTGATCGTCACCTCCGGCCCGACGCACGAGCCCATCGATCCGGTGCGCTACATCGCCAACCGCTCCTCCGGCAAGCAGGGCCACGCCATCGCGAGAGCCGCCGCCGAGGCCGGGGCCCGCGTAACGCTGATCTCCGGTCCGGTCACCCTGCCCGATCCTCCCGGTATCACGACCGTGCATGTGGAGAGCGCCCGCGAGATGCTGCAGGCCGTGGAGCAGGCTCTGCCTGCCGACGTCGGCATTTTCGCCGCCGCCGTGGCCGATTGGCGCGTGGCCAATGCGGGCGAGCAGAAGATCAAGAAGAAGGATGGCGCCCTGCCGAACCTGTCGCTCACCGAGAACCCCGACATCCTCGCCACCATCGCGCGCCGCACCGAAAACCGCCCGCCGCTCATGGTAGGTTTCGCGGCCGAGACCGAGCATGTGATCGAGCATGCGAAGCAGAAGCTCGCCAGGAAGGGCTGCGATCTCATCGTCGCCAACGATGTCTCTGCGCAAACCGGCGTGATGGGCGGAGACAGCAACACCGTGCATCTTGTCTCCACGTCCGATGTGGAAACCTGGCCGACTTTGTCGAAAACCGATGTCGCGAAAAAGCTTGTCGAACGCTTAGGCGCGATGATCGAAGGTGGGACTCCATGAGCCATCGCCTGCGCATCCAGCGTCTCGCCCATGCTGCCGATTTGCCATTGCCGCGCTATGAGACGGCCGATGCCGCGGGCATGGACCTCATCGCAGCCAATCCTGCCGATGCGCCGATCATCCTGCATCCCCGGGCCCGCGCGCGGATCCCGACAGGTCTGGTGTTCCAGCTCGAGCCGGGGTTCGAAGCGCAGGTGCGTCCTCGCTCGGGATTGGCGTTCAAGCATGGGGTCACGGTGCTCAATGCGCCGGGCACCGTCGATGCGGATTACCGTGGCGAGGTGCAGGTGCTGCTCGTCAATCTGGGCTCAGAACCCTTCACCGTCACGCGCGGCATGCGCATTGCCCAGATGATCGTTGCGCCTGTCATCCAGGTCGAGCCTGTGGAAGTGGAGCAGGTCGACGAGACGCCTCGCGCCGCCGGCGGCTTCGGCTCCACCGGATTGGGCTAGGGGAGCATCCGCCATGAACTTTCTCTCACGCCGCTCGCTTCTCGCCATCGCCGCCGTGACCGATATCGCGCTCCATGCCCGGCCCATGCCGGTCTCGGCCAAGGCATTGGCCGCCCGGCACAACCTGCCGCCGCGCTATCTTGAGCCGATCCTGCAGGCTCTCGTGCGCCAGGGCATCCTGAAGGGCGTGCGCGGGCCCCGGGGCGGCTATGAACTCGCCCGCGAGCGGCGGCGGATCACGGCAGGCGACATCGTGCGCATCGCCATGGCGGCCCTGGAGGAGGACGGCTCGTCGCCAATCCCCGAATCACGCCTGGCCGAGGCTGTTGTCAGCCCCCTGGTTCAGCGCGGCACGGAGGCTTTCCTCACCGAACTCGATCAGGTGACGGTGGAGGACCTTTGCCAGAAGGCGCAGGCGGAATCGGCTGTCGAACCGGCTTCGGCGGTCGATTTCACGATCTGAAATGTAAATTACTCCAAATATCGACACCTATTGCGGGAAAGGTTAAGGTTCCTCTGACCTGTAGGAGGATTTCATGGCTGACACTGTCAATGCATCGGGGGCCAGCACCAAACCCGGACGCGGCCGCATCTACGGCTCCATCACGGAAACCATCGGCAACACCCCTCTCGTGCGCCTGAACCGGCTGCCGAAGGAGCACGGAATCGACGCGGAGATTCTCCTCAAGCTCGAGTTCTTCAACCCGATTTCCAGCGTGAAGGACCGCATCGGCGTCAACATGATCGACTCCATGGAGGCGGCGGGTCTTATCAAACCGGGCGCGACCCTGATCGAGCCGACCTCCGGCAATACCGGCATCGCGCTTGCCTTCGTGGCGGCGGCGCGAGGCTACCGCCTCATCCTGGTGATGCCCGAGACCATGTCGCTTGAGCGCCGCAAGATGCTCGCCTTCCTCGGAGCGGAACTCGAACTCACTCCCGGTCCCCAGGGGATGAAGGGCGCCATCGCCCGGGCCGAGGAACTGCTCCGCGACATCCCCGGTTCGGTCATCCCGCAGCAGTTCAAGAACCCGGCCAATCCGGAGATCCACCGCAAGACGACGGCCGAGGAGATCTGGAACGACACCAACGGCCAGTTCGATGCCTTCGTGGCCGGTGTCGGCACCGGCGGCACCATCACCGGGGTCGCCCAGGTGATCAAGCCGCGCCTGCCCAACATGAAAGTGATCGCGGTCGAGCCCGAGGATTCTCCGGTTCTCTCCGGTGGCCAGCCCGGCCCGCACAAGATCCAGGGCATCGGTGCCGGATTCGTGCCGGACGTGCTTGATCGCTCCCTCATCGACGATGTGGTGACGGTGGGCAACCAGACGGCTTTCGACACGGCCCGTCGCCTCGCCAAGCTCGAGGGCATTCCGGGAGGCATCTCCACCGGCGCCAACGTGGCGGCGGCGCTCGAAGTGGCCGCCAGACCCGAGTTCAAGGGCAAGCGCATCATCACCGTCGCCCCCTCCTTTGCCGAGCGCTACATCTCGAGTGCGCTCTTCGAAGGGCTCTGATCTCCATCCAGTGAGCACACAAACCAGAGGGCGGCGTCACAGCCGCCCTTTTTGTTTGCGCCGGGCCCAAGCGTAGCCAGAACTTCGCTTCCCCCGCTGGGTTCTCCTTGCTGCATCCGAATTCAAACGATGTTTCAAGGAGTTCATCATGGCGGAACGCAAGGCTCCCCATTCATTGCAGAACCAGGACGCGGACCAGATCCGCAACGAGCAGCGCGGCGGCATCGACAGCCCCATTGATCCGAACCAAGACGGCGGAGCTGAGGGCAATGCCACGATGCGCAAGGTCTGGGACGAGCCCGGCGGTGAGGCCTATGCCTATCGCCAATCCATGGGTGGCGCCGGAAATAGGGACGAAGGGCATGACGAACTCACAGCCGATGAAACGCCCGAGACGACCAAGCATCTGAGCGATGCCAGCCTTTCGCCCAAGGACAAGGACGCGACTGCCGAGGCGATCGAGCGGGCGACGGCCGTCAACGGCAAGGATAAGGGCTGACAGGAGAGCGCCATGGGCAATGCAGGCTACGGCAATCACACCGAAGACACGAAGAAGGACGTCGAGTCCAAGCGTCTCGACCCGAAGGACGGCCAGCAGGCTTCCTCCGACAAGCAGCCAGGCGGCAAGCAGCCGGCGGCGGGTCCTCACAGCAAGCCGTCGCTGACCAACCCGGATTCGACCCCGGGCACGGGCGCTCTGCCTGATGCCGGCGACCGGGATGCGACCGATTCCACAAGCTCATGAGGGACAAGCAGCGATGACAGCACCCGACAAGAAATCGAACAAGGCGACCGAGGAGGATATCAGCGCTCCCCGGCTGACTCCGCAGGGTCGGGAGAACCCCGAGGCATCGGGCGAGGATTCCACCGACCCGATGGGTGAGGGCGCCAAGAAGGGGCAGAGCGACAAGGCGGAAGGCTAAGCAAGACTACTTGCCGGCAGCACCGGGGAAGCCCGCAGCGGTTTCCCTCTACAATCCCCCATCCCGTCCATAGAGCCGAAAGCCTTCACGCTCGCACAGACGATCGTAGTAGCGCTCGATCTGCCGCAGATCGGGCCGCTCGAGCGGAATGCTTTTCCAGCGATGGATCGACAGGCCGATGACGATGTCGGCGCAGGTGAAATCAGGCCCTGCGATATAGGCGCCGGTGCGGGCGAGTTCCCGGTCGAGCACCTCAACCGCGGCGCAGAACCTGCTCCAGGATGCTGCTATCTCGGTCCGGTCCTGGAAGTTCGGGTTCTTGCGCACCGTTGCCTGAAAGACGGCGCGCCAGGTGTTGTTGAAGTCGGAGACCTGCCAGTCCATCCACTTCTCGACCTGCGCCCGCCTCGCCGGAGCGGCAGGCAGCAGGTCGTGGCGGTTTTCGCGCGCCGCCAGATAGCGGACGATGCTGTTCGATTCCCAGAAGAGCTGGCCTGCATCCTCGATCACGGGGATCATGCCGACAGGATTGAGCTTGAGAAAGTCGGGGTCCGTGACGGGCCGCGTGCCGCCACCCCAATCGATCCGCTCGAAGGGAAGGCCCAGCTCCACGCAGGTCCAGAGCACCTTCCGGACATTGATGGAGCCTGCATATCCGTGGATCCTCAGCATGTCCGCTCCTCATCCCCATTCATGAAAAAGGCCGCTCTAGGAGCGGCCTTTCAACTGTTGCCTAAGGCGCTGCGATTTAAGCGCTCAGCGCTTCCTTCGAGCGCTCGGCGCGCTTGCGGTCGTTCGGGTCGAGGATCGCCTTGCGGATGCGGATCGACTTCGGCGTCACCTCGACGAGCTCGTCGTCCTGGATCCAGGCGAGCGACTTCTCCAGCGTCATGCGGATCGGCGGCGTCAGGCGCACCGCTTCGTCCTTCGAGGTCGTGCGGATGTTGGTGAGCTTCTTGCCCTTCAGCACGTTCACCTCGAGATCGTTCTCGCGGTTGTGCTCGCCGACGATCATGCCCTGATAGACCTTCCAGCCGGGCTCGATCATCATCGGGCCGCGATCCTCGAGATTCCACAGCGCATAGGCCACGGCCTCGCCGGAATCGTTGGAGATCAGCACGCCGTTGCGCCGTCCCGCGATCTCTCCGCGATAGGGCTCGTAGGCGTGGAACAGGCGGTTCATGATCGCGGTGCCGCGGGTGTCGGTCATCAGCTCGCCCTGGTAGCCGATGAGGCCGCGGGTCGGAGCATAGAACACCAGGCGCTGGCGGTTGCCGCCGGAGGGGCGCATCTCGACCATGTCGGCGCGACGCTCGGACATCTTCTGCACCACGACGCCGGAATGCTCCTCGTCCACGTCGATGACCACTTCCTCGATGGGCTCGAGGAGCTGGCCCGTGGCTTCGTCCTTGTTGAACACCACGCGGGGGCGGGACACGGCGAGCTCGAAGCCCTCGCGGCGCATGGTCTCGATCAGGATCGCGAGCTGCAACTCGCCACGGCCCGACACGTAGAAGGAATCCTTGTCGGCGGCTTCCTCGATCTTGAGGGTCACGTTGCCCTCCGCCTCCTTGAACAGGCGGTCGCGGATCATGCGGCTCGTGACCTTGTCGCCCTCGGTGCCGGCCAGCGGCGAGTCGTTGACGATGAAGGACATGGTCACGGTCGGCGGGTCGATGGGCTGCGCCTGGATCGGGATGTCGTTCTCCGGCGCGCTGAAGGTATCGGCCACCGAGCCCTTCACCAGGCCCGCGATGGAGACGATGTCGCCCGCCTCGCCGAGCTCGATCGGCTGGCGCTCCAGGCCGCGGAAGGCCAGGATCTTGGACACGCGGCCGGTCTCGACGACCTTGCCCTCGCGGTCGAGCACCTTGATCGACTGGTTCGGCTTCACGGTGCCGGAGCTGATGCGGCCGGTGACGATGCGGCCCAGGAAGGGGTTGGCTTCGAGCAGCGTGCCGAGCATGCGGAACGGGCCTTCCTCGGTCTTCGCCGGCGGCACATGCTCGAGCACGAGGTCGAACAGGGGAGCCAGACCTTCATCGCTCGGGCCTTCCGGGGCCTTCGCCATCCAGCCGTTGCGGCCGGATCCGTAGAGGATCGGGAAGTCGAGCTGCTCGTCGGTGGCGTCGAGCGCCGCGAAGAGATCGAACACCTCGTTGACGACTTCGACGTGGCGCGCGTCGGGACGGTCGATCTTGTTGATCGCCACGATGGGGCGCAGGCCGATCTTGAGGGCCTTGGAGACCACGAACTTCGTCTGCGGCATCGGGCCTTCGGCCGCATCCACCAGAACGATGGCGCCGTCCACCATGCTCAGGATGCGTTCCACCTCGCCGCCGAAATCGGCGTGGCCGGGGGTGTCGACGATGTTGATGCGGGTGTCCTTCCAGACGACCGAGGTCGCCTTGGCCAGGATCGTGATGCCGCGCTCCTTCTCGAGGTCGTTCGAGTCCATGGCGCGCTCTTCCACGCGCTGGTTCTCGCGGAAGCTGCCCGATTGCTGGAGCAGCTTGTCGACGAGGGTAGTCTTGCCATGGTCGACGTGGGCGATGATGGCGATGTTGCGCAGCTTCATGAGGCTAGTCTTTCAAAACAAAATGGCCCGGTTCGCGGCAAGCGTGGCCGCGCCCCTGGCTCGAACCGGGCGGAAATCTGATGCGCTGCAATATAATGATTAAGGTGCGGCGGCAATAGGGCAGCTTGGCTCCTGTGACAGGCCGATAGGGCAGCGCCTTGGGGCCCGCAGCGTGAGCTGCGAGCCTTGGGTTGAGATCGAGGGTGGCGCGTCAGGCAGCCCGGCTCGATGATGGATGGTGTGAGATGGAAGAGCCGAGATGCCTCTTCGCGCACGGTTTGTTTAGGCGTTCAGGCGATGCCAGCCCGGTGACCGTTTAAGGCGTTGTCCGTCTGCTCGACGGGGGCCTTGAACCGATCCCGACCACCGGCATACAGCCTGGGCCTCTCGCCAGACTGCGTGCGAGGCAAGCCTGCGAGACCGTGTCTGCTCCCGCACTGCGACGCCTCGCGAGCGCGCCCCTCGACAGGACCAGATCTAAGACAACGATATAGCCGAGCTTAGGAACCTTGTCAAGAACAAAATGAGAACACGTGCGCCTGCCCTCTCCCCTTTAGCGGGAGAGGGTGGCCCTCGCGTCAGCGAGAGTCGGGAGAGGGGCGGTGCAAGACCAATGACGCCCCCTCTCCCGGCTCACTTTCGTTCGCCACCCTCCCCCGCACAGGGGGGAGGGGAAAGCCGCGCCCTATCCTGCAGCCGATCCCGGATTGCTGCGGCGCTAAGGCATCGATCGAGGCCATGATATGTTCTACACAATGATTGAAGTCATGCGGCGAGAGCCTAAATGGCTGATATCCCTTGCCACTCCAAAGCTCCGCATGCTCACCAGGACAACCTTGAACGCCTTCCGCATGCCCGAGCTTGAAGGTCCGACAGCGGCCAAGGTCGGGTCCGGGTCCCGTCCTCGCGTCTTTGTGACCGTGTCTGCCATCCATCGGCCGATCGACCGGCGAGGCCGGATCGATGCATGGCAGGACCGGACAGGGCCGGCAGGCGAGCCTCATGCACGATAGTCTTGCCTCCGGTTCGAATTTTCTGAGCGGGGGTGGCGAGATGGGTGCGCTCATGCGCGCCCACGACTGGTCGTCCTCTCCGCTGGGCCGGCCTGAATACTGGCCGCAGAGCCTCCGGTCCGTGGTGAGCCTGATGCTCACCTCGAAGTTCCCCATGTTCATCGCCTGGGGCCCGGAACTGGCGTTTTTGTACAATGACGGCTACGTGCCGATCTTGGGCGCAAAGCACCCGCATGCTCTCGGACTGCCGTTTCGTGAGGTCTGGTCGGATATCTGGCCCGACATCGAACCCCTGGTGATCAAGGCGCTTGCAGGCGAGGCGACCTATCACGAGGACCTGCATCTCGTGATGGAGCGCCACGGCTATCCGGAGGATACGTGGTACACCTTCTCCTACTCGCCCGTGCGTGATGAGACAGGTGAAATCGCTGGCATGTTCTGCGCCTGCACGGAGACCACCCAGGAGGTGAAGCTGCGCGCGGCCCTGAGGGCGGAGCAAGACCGGCTTCGCGATCTCTTCAAGCAGGCGCCGGGCTTTATGACGATGATGGGCGGGCGAGATCACGTCTTCGAGCTGGTGAACGATGCCTATCTGCAGCTCGTGGGCCATCGCCGCGACATCGTCGGCAAGCCCGTGCGCGAAGCGCTGCCCGAGGTGGCAGGTCAGGGCTTCTTCGAGCTGCTCGACAAGGTCTATACGACGGGCAAGCCGTTCGTCGGGCGCAACCTGCGGGTCGGGCTGCAGCGCGAGCCGGGGAGCGAAGTCGAGGAACGGTTCGTTGATCTGGTCTATCAGCCCGTCACCGATCAGGCGGGCAGCGTGACCGGCATCTTTGCCGAAGGCTATGACGTCACCGAGCGCGTGCAGGCTGAAGCAAGTCTGCGCGAGAGCGAGGCGCGGTTCCGCAATCTCGCCGACAACGCGCCCGTGATGGTCTGGGTCACGGAGCCGGATGGGACCTGCAGCTACCTATCGCGCTCCTGGTACGAGTTCACGGGCCAGACATCGGAAACGGGTCTCGGCTTCGGCTGGCTCGACGCCGTCCACCCGGACGACAGGATTTGGTCGGGAGAGGTCTTCCGAGACGCCAATGGCAGACGTGAGCCGTTCCGGCTCGAGTACAGGCTCTGTCGCGCCGACGGCACCTACCGCTGGGCGATCGACGCCGCCGCGCCGCGCTTCGGCGAAGACGGCACCTTCCTCGGCTATGTGGGTTCGGTGCTCGACATCACCGACCGCAAGCAGGTCGAGGAGCATCGCGAGCTTCTCATCAACGAGCTGAACCACCGGGTGAAGAACACGCTCACCATTGTTCAGTCGATGGCGTCGCAAAGCCTGAGGCAGATGAGCGAGGAGAACCGTCCCAAGGTCCAGGCCTTCGAGGATCGCCTGTTCGCCCTGGCCCGGGCCCATGACGTTCTCACCCGCGAGAACTGGGAGGGAGCGGAACTGCGGGAGATCATCAACGAGGTGGTCGAGCCCTATCTGCGGCAGAAGACGAAACACTTTGAGATCGAAGGACCGCATCTTCGCCTGATTCCGAGAACGGCTCTCGCCATCGCCATGGCGATCCACGAACTGGCGACGAACGCCGCCAAATACGGTGCGCTTTCCGTCCCGTCCGGATGCGTCTTCATCACCTGGACGGTCACATCAGGCAGCGTTCCGCATCTGGAACTGCGCTGGCAGGAGCGCGACGGCCCGCCGGTAGCCCTGCCGACCCGCAGGGGTTTCGGCACGCGGTTGATCGAGCGGAGCCTCGCAACCGATGTAGGGGGAGAGGTCCGGCTGATCTACGATCCCGCCGGCGTCGTGTGCGTGATGAACGCCCCGCTGATCGATGAAAGTGGGATGCTGGAGCACTCTACGGGCCCGTAGGAAAAGTCCGGGCCATCGTCTCCAGGCGACACGGCAGGCGAAGGCCTGTCACGATACCCGCTCTTTCGACCCGCGGCGATGAAAGCACCTGTCAGGACCGGCCCGCGGGTGTCATGGCGTTGCTCTCGGGCACGTCGTGAGGAGCACGGGGAGCGTCTCCATCGCCCCCGCGCTGCCAGGCCCGCCAAGATTCCTGATCGACAAGGCAAGCGGCTTGGTGAGAGTATGGGTGCCCGCTTCAGCCCTGGGCAGCAAAGGCGATCCCTCCTTCTCCGGAGATCCGATGAGGGGCATGCGTGTTCGGCTCGGCTTTCAACTCTCCGTCACGTCGCTGTTCGTGGCGGTGGTGCTTGCCGTCGGCTTGGCCCTGGTCTTCCTCAGCTTCGACCGCGCCCGCTCGATCACCCGGTCCGCGGCTCTGAGCTTCATCGACCGGGTCGCCGACCACACGGCCGACCGCGTGAACGGACAGTTCAAGGACGTCCTCGATATCCTGGAGGTGCTGCGGCAGCTTCAGCCCATCGAGTCCGGCACAATCCTTGGCAATCCGCCCCTCTATGCCACGCTGGCAGCGCTCCTGCGTCGGCATGGGCAACTCTACAACCTCTATGTCGGGTATGAAGACGGTGGGTTCATCGAACTCGACATGCTGGACCGGGCCGGGCCGGCGATCCGCGGGCAGCTCCAAGCGCCGCCGGACGCCGCCTTCAGGCTGTCCGTCATGGAGAGACCGCCGGGAGAGGCAGATCGGATCCGCTTCACGTCCTATCTCTCATCCGACCTGACCGTTCTCGCCCAGGACCATCGCCCGGCCGATTACGACCCGCGAGAGAGGCCATGGTACCAGGGAGCCTTCGAGCCCGATGCTGCCGCGATCACCGACCCTTACATGTTCAAGGTTGCGTCCCTGATCGGGTACACCGTGCGTGCGCCGTTCACGCAAGGACGGCGCGGCATCGCGGCTGGGGACATTCTTCTCGCGGAGACGGACGCTTTCCTGCGCGCCCAGAAGCTCGGAGCCTCGGGGGCCGTTTTTCTCTTCGACGACCGCAGCCGGATCGTGGCCCATTCCCGCATGTCGGAATTCTTCCGTGCGCGAGGTCCCGACGCGGCGCTGGAGTTGCCGCGTCTCGATCAGCTCGTGGCGGTCGACATCGCTCGCCCTCTCGCCCTCTGGCAATGGGGCGGGGCGGCGCAGCAGATCTTCGACACGGCGGACGGGCGGACTTACGTGGCAGCCTTTCGTTCGATCCAGGCGGCCGGATCGTCCGGTCTTAAGCTCGCCGTCGTGGCGCCGCTCGACGAGTTCTTCGCCGAGATCGAAGCGGGACGGCGCCAGCTCGTTCTCCTGGCGCTCGGCTTCGTCCTCGCGATGCTGCCAGTCGTCTGGTGGATCGGATCGATGCTGTCGCGGTCCATGAAGGTGCTGGCGCTCGAGACGGACCGCATCCAGAGGTTCGAGACCGGCGGTCCCACGCGGCGGATCCGTTCGATGATCCGGGAGATCGACGACCTCGGACAATCGGTTGCCACGATGCAGACGGTGGTGCGGACCTTCGCCAGCTTCGTGCCGAAGCGCCTCGTCCAGCAGCTCGTCGCGACAGGTGATGCTCTCCAGCCCGGCGGGTCGCGTCGCGAGGTCACAGTCCTGTTCACCGACATCGCAGGCTTTACCGCCATCACCGAGAAGGCGGATCCCGAACAGGTGATGCTTCGTACCTCGCGCTATCTTGCGGTTTTGTCGGCGGTGATCACGGAGCATGGCGGCACGGTCGACAAATTCGTCGGCGACGCCATCATGGCGATCTGGAACGCGCCGGCCGACGATCCCGATCATGTCGCCCATGCCTGTGCGGCCGTGCTGGCCTGCCGGGAGGCCAATCACAAGCTCAATGCGGAATTCGAACGTGAAGGGTGGCCGGCCTACAGGACACGGTTCGGGCTTCATACGGGCGAGGCGGTCGTCGGCACCATCGGGTCGGATGACCGGATGGCCTACACGGTGCTCGGCGCGACCGTGAACCTGGCCGCCCGCCTGGAGCCGCTCAACAAGGAATATGGCACCGAGATCCTCGTCAGCGACGCCGTCCGGCAACGCGTTGCCGACCGCTTCGAATTTCGGAAGATCGACACGATCAGGCCGAAGGGATTCGAAGCGACCGTCCAGGTCTACGAGCTGTGCGGAATGACGGGGGTGCCCATTGAATGACCTACCACGTCTCCATCCTCGCCAGTCGTCGCCACGGCACGCTCTACATCGGCGTCACCAATGATCTGGCGCGTTGAGTGCGCGAGCATCAGTCGAAGAGCATGCCCGGCTTCACCGCTCAATACGATGCGGCGCGTCTCGTTTGGTAGGAAAGCTACGAGCGTATCGATGAAGCGATTGCGCGGGAGAAGGCGCTCAAGAAGTGGCGTCGGGATTGGAAGATCCGGCTGATCGAGGAGATGAATCCCGAGTGGGAGGATTTGACCTTGACGCTTAATCGGTAAGGCGCGCGAGCCGCAACACTGTCATCCCGGGCTCGGCTGCGCCGCCCCGGGATGACGCGACCGGTGACGTCGCCTACAGCCCCAGCTTCTTCTTGCGCTGGGCGAGCGTGCGCAGGCGCAGCGCGTTGAGCTTGATGAAGCCGGCGGCGTCGCGGTGGTCGTAGGCGACGGCGCCTTCCTCGAAGGTGACGAGGTCCTGGTCGTAGAGGGTGTAGGGGCTCTGGCGGCCGATGAGGTGGACGCCGCCCTTGTAGAGCTTGAGCGTCACTTCGCCGGTGACGAATTCCTGCGACTTGTCGATCATCACTTGGAGCATCTCGCGCTCCGGCGAGAACCAGAAGCCGTTATAGATGAGCTCAGCATATTTCGGCATCAGCTCGTCCTTCAGGTGCGCTGCGCCGCGATCCAGCGTGATCGACTCGATGCCGCGATGGGCCAGATGCAGGATCGTGCCGCCGGGGGTCTCGTACATGCCGCGGCTCTTCATGCCCACGAACCGGTTCTCGACGAGGTCGAGGCGGCCGATGCCGTTGAGCTTGCCGAGCTCGTTGAGCTTCGCCAAGAGATCGGCAGGGCCCATCTTCCGGCCGTCGATGGCGACCGGATCACCTTTCAGGAACTCGATCTTGATGATGGTCGGCTTGTCGGGCGCGGATTCGGGGTCGTTGGTGCGCGAATAGACGTAGTCCGGCACGTCCATGGCCGGATCCTCCAGCACCTTGCCCTCGGAGGAGGCGTGCAGGAGGTTGGCGTCGACGGAGAACGGAGCCTCGCCGCGCTTGTCCTTGGCGATCGGAATCTGGTGCTGCTCGGCGAAGGCGATGAGCTGCTCGCGGGAGCGTAGGTCCCATTCGCGCCAGGGCGCGATCACGGTCACGTCGGGCTTGAGGGCATAGTAGCCGAGCTCGAAGCGCACCTGGTCGTTGCCCTTGCCGGTCGCGCCGTGGGACACCGCATCGGCGCCCACCTTCTCGGCGATCTCGATCTGCTTCTTGGCGATCAGCGGACGGGCGATGGAGGTGCCGAGCAGGTAGAGGCCCTCGTATTGGGCGTTCGCCCGGAACATTGGGAACACGTAGTCGCGCACGAACTCGTCGCGCAGATCCTCGATGAAGATGTTCTCCGGCTTGATGCCCAGAAGCTCGGCCTTCTTGCGGGCGGGCTCCAGCTCCTCGCCCTGGCCGAGATCGGCGGTGAAGGTCACCACCTCGCAGCCATAGGTGGTCTGCAGCCACTTGAGGATGATGGAGGTGTCGAGGCCGCCCGAATAGGCGAGCACGACCTTGTTCACGCGCTTGTCGGCCATGGCAAAGGTTCCAGAGAGAAAGGGTGCCAGCGGCTTAGCCGGGAAGGCTTTTGAGCGCAACGGGCAATTCTCGCACGAAACACGCCGCTCTCCTCAATGACGGGGCGGTACAGTGCCGGAGTCAAAGAGCGTCGCACCCATACCAAGTATGAGTAGCAGCGGCAGGATCCCAATAACGAGAACCTGAACGAGTTCGATCATTATGGCGATGGCGACCAGAGCAAGGGTTACTACCAGCCCCCTCTTCCCATTTTTTCTTTGATCGGATCGAAGCTCCCGCCATCGGCTCTTTGCTTCGGTAATCGGAGAGACCATTACTTCGGCCCATTTGCCGATGAGCCAGACGGCTCCATCTTTGAACCTGATCAGCGCTGCAGGTGCCCCACGTATAGCCTTGGAAGTCCCATGTACAATCTCGCCTATAATCCCAGCTAGGAAGGCGATTACGATGACTCCCAAAATCAGAGTAATTACCGACCCGAAAATAAACGGGAAGAAAGCTGCCAGAAGAGTCATAAGTATTAGAAAGAGAAGTAACTGAAGCATTTCCGTGAAAAGAGCCCAATCTCTCGGTATTGCCGTTCTTTTATGGCGCATATTTTGGTAGGCTAAGTGCGTTGAGGGTTTGATAACTATCCTACTGGTCTCTGCTTTGATACTGCACTCACCAGCATTTTTACAGCCGCATGCTTATTGTTGCTCGGTCGCAACAAACGTTCCGCTTCGGTTGGACGAAAAACTCAGATCAATTTTCTGCGGTCGCAGAAGCAACGAACTGTGGTTGAGCCGCCATGCTTGCGCTGCATTCCTGCCCGGAGAGTCGAAGGCTGCCGTAACCCAGCGGAATGGACTAGGCCCTTTATGGAGCGATGAGCCGGCTTTGAGAGTTGGCTTGGTCCCCGCGGGTTTTCTGGTTGCGAAGGACGCCCATGCACCGTCAGCCGGTTCTCGAATTCTGGTACGAATTCGCCTCGACCTATTCCTATCTCGCCGCCATGCGCGTTGAGGCTGCGGCGGATGCGGCCGGGGTCGTGCTGGTCTGGCGTCCCGTCCTGCTGGGGCCGATCTTCAAGGCTCAGGGGTGGGACAACTCACCCTTCAACCTCTATCCTGCCAAGGGCCGCTATATGTGGCGCGACATGGAGCGGGAGGCCGCCCGGCTCGGGCTGCCCTTCTACCGCCCCAACCCCTTCCCGCAGAACGGGCTCCTGGCCGCAAGAATCGCCCTTCTCGGCGCCGACCGGGGCTGGACCCCGGCCTTCACCAAGGCGGTCTACACGGCGCAGTTCGCGGAAGGGCGCGACATCGCCGACCCGCAGGTCGTCACCGGCATCCTCGCGGATCTCGGCCTTGAGGCCGGCGGCGTCATCGCCGAGGCCCAGGGGGAGACCAACAAGATGCGCCTGCGCCGGATGGGCGAGGAGGTGCAGTCCCGCGGCCTGTTCGGCGCGCCGACCTTCTTCGCCGAGGACGGGGAGATGTTCTGGGGCAACGATCGGCTCGAGCAGGCGCTCGACTGGGCCCTCACCCAGGCCCGGCGCGGGGAATGGCCGGGCTGAGTCCGTCATCAGGCTCAAAGGCTTGAAACCCTTGTGATCCGGGGCCAATTAGGTTAAGACAACCCCCATCCGACAGGACAGTGACGGTTTCGATTGTCAGGGTGCGTGTTCCGCGCCCTCGCGGTGTTCCGAAAAAATCCTGTCGGACCAAGCGTTTCCATCCGTCGATGATACGCCGGCCTGCTCTGTGGAGCAGCATGCCTTGGACATGGCCCTGAAGGGGCGTCCCTGGCAGCGGCGGCTGGAAACGGCCCGTTAACACGAGCCGCCGGCGTTGCCCCTTTGAACGAGGGCCATTCAGGAGAACCTATGTCTGCAGCTTTGCAACAGCCGAGCCGTGAAGATTTCGCGGCCCTGCTCGAAGAATCCTTCCGCACGAACGAGATCAGCGAAGGCTCGGTCGTGAAGGGCAAGGTGGTCGCGATCGAAAAGGACGTCGCGGTCATCGACATCGGCGCCAAGACCGAAGGTCGCGTCGCCCTGAAAGAATTTGCCGGCCCGAACCGCGACCAGACCGTGGTCGTCGGCGACGAGGTCGAGGTCTATGTCGAGCGCATCGAGAACGCGCTGGGCGAGGCCGTCATCTCCCGTGACAAGGCCCGCCGCGAAGAGTCGTGGGTGAAGCTCGAGAAGGCCTTCGAGGCCCAGGAGCGCGTCAACGGCACCATCTTCAACCAGGTGAAGGGCGGCTACACCGTCGACCTCGACGGCGCAGTGGCGTTCCTGCCGCGCTCCCAGGTCGACATCCGCCCCGTGCGCGACGTCACCCCGCTCATGGGTGTGTCCCAGCCGTTCCAGATCCTCAAGATGGATCGCCGCCGCGGCAACATCGTCGTGTCGCGCCGCACGGTCCTCGAAGAGAGCCGCGCCGAGCAGCGTTCCGAGCTCGTGGCGAACCTCGAAGAGGGGCAGGTCATCGACGGCGTGGTCAAGAACATCACCGAGTACGGTGCGTTCGTTGACCTCGGCGGCATCGACGGCCTGCTGCACGTCACTGACATGGCATGGCGCCGCGTCAATCATCCGTCCGAGGTCGTAACCATCGGCCAGACGGTGAAGGTGAAGATCATCAAGATCAACCACGAGACGCACCGTATCTCGCTGGGCATCAAGCAGCTGCTGGCCGATCCGTGGGAGGGCATCGCCGCCCGCTACCCGGTCCAGGCGAAGCTGAAGGGCCGCGTCACGAACATCACCGATTACGGTGCGTTCGTCGAGCTCGAGCCCGGCATCGAAGGCCTGATCCACGTCTCCGAGATGTCCTGGACGAAGAAGAACGTCCACCCCGGCAAGATCATCTCCACCTCGCAGGAGGTTGAGGTCGTGATCCTCGAGGTCGACCAGGTGAAGCGCCGCATCTCGCTGGGCCTGAAGCAGACGCTCCAGAACCCGTGGGAGGCCTTCGCCGAGAAGCACCCTGTCGGCACCGAGGTCGAGGGCGAGGTGAAGAACAAGACCGAGTTCGGTCTGTTCATCGGCCTCGAGAACGACGTCGACGGCATGGTCCACCTCTCGGACCTCGACTGGAACCGTCCGGGCGAGCAGGTCATCGACGACTTCAAGAAGGGCGATGTCGTGCGCGCCCAGGTTCTCGACGTGGACGTCGAGAAGGAGCGCATCTCGCTCGGCATCAAGCAGCTGGCCGGCGATCCCTTCGCCGAGGCCGGCGAGCTGAAGAAGGGCCAGATCGTCACCTGCGAGGTTCTCGAGGTGAAGGACGGCGGCCTGGAGGTGAAGCTCGTCGACACCGACCTCACCACCTTCATCAAGCGCAACGAGCTCGCTCGTGACCGCGCTGACCAGCGCCCCGAGCGCTTCGCCGCCGGCGAGAAGCTCGATGCCCGCGTCACGCAGTTCGACCGCAAGGCCCGTCGCGTCACCGTCTCCATCAAGGCTCTCGAGGTCGCTGAGGAGAAGGAAGCCATGGCTCAGTACGGCTCGGCCGATTCGGGTGCGTCGCTCGGCGACATCCTCGGCGCCGCCCTGAAGGCCAAGGACAAGAAGTAATCAGCTTCTCGATTTTTCGAGAGTCTGACGGATCCCCGGGCTGAAAGGCCCGGGGATTTTTGTTTTGGGTATTCGGAAGGCACTGCACCTTATTCCCCTCCCCCTTGCGGGGAGGGGCAGGGGTGGGGGTAGTGCAGCTTGGAGAAACCTGGATCCAGCTAGTGCTTCTCCCTCTCCCGATTGGGAGAGGGTTGGGGTGAGGGCAGGCCGGTCCCGAATAAGGTGCTACGGGTTTCGTGTTGATGCGGAAGCGACGCTGCTTTGCTGGTCAAGCGCCACACCCTCACCCCTGCCCCTCTCCCGCCCGGGAGAGGGGATGCTCTGTAGCAATTCTGATGATTTCTGGATCAGACCCAGCGCTCCGACTGTCCGACCCCCACCCTCGCTCCCTCCCCGCAAGGGGGAGGAAACATGCCACCGTACTCTTATCAGCCAGACAGCCCGGGAGCCCGCGCGCTCGCTCGCGCGGGTTTTTTATTGGCCCTGTCCCTTGCCGCCCTATCTGGCTTCGCAATAGGGTGCGTCCCCTCGCACTTCATGCAAACGAAGCAAGAGCCGAATTCAAGGGACCAGCCGATGTCCATCGATGCCGAAGCCATTGCCGACCGCCGCCGCCTGCGCCGCAAGCTCTCCTTCTGGCGGGTGGCCGGATTTTCGGGCCTGATCGCCGCGGTTGCCGCCATCGGCTACGCCGCCGCGGACCGGGCCGGCTATGGCGCAATCCAGAACCAGGTCGCCCGCATCTCCGTCGACGGCGTGATCACCGGCAACCAGCGCCTCGCCGACCTGATGCGGCGGGTGGGCGATTCGAGCGCGGTGTCCGGAGTGGTGATCTCGATCAACAGCCCCGGTGGTACCACGACGGGCTCGGAAGAGCTCTTCCGCAACATCCGCCGGCTCGCCGAGAAGAAGCCGGTCGTCACCTTCGTCGATGGAACGGCGGCCTCCGGAGGGTACATCACGGCGATCGCCACCGACTACATCGTGGCCCGCGAGACCTCCATCGTGGGCTCCATCGGCGTGCTGTTCCAATACCCCGACCTCACGGGCCTCATGGGCCAGATCGGCGTGAAGGTGGAGGCGGTGAAGTCCGCGCCGCTCAAGGCGGAGCCGAACCCCTTCACACCGACCTCGCCGGAGGCGCGGGCCGCCATGCAGGCGGTGGTCAACGACACCTTCGACTGGTTCAAGACCCTGGTGCGGGAGCGCCGCCGCCTGAACGAGGGCGAACTCTCCACCGCCTCCACCGGCCAGGTCTTCAGCGGCCGTCAGGCCGTGCCTCTGAAGCTCATCGACCGGATCGGCAGCGAGCGCGACGCGGTGGCCTGGCTCGAGCAGGAGAAGGGTGTGGCCAAGGACCTGCCGATTCGCGACTGGAAGCCGAGCTCGGATCGGGATCTGTCGATCTTCGCCATGGGTGCTACCGTGGCCGACCTCTTCGGCTTCGAGCGGGTGGCCGAAACCTTGCGCCGGACATCGGCTCATGCCGAGATTGCGCAGCTTGACGGCCTCCTGGCTGTCTGGCACCCTTCGGAAAAATAAAGCAACGTCAAAGATATAGCTTTTCCATGATCAAATCCGAACTGGTGCTCAAGATCGCCGAGCAGAACCCGCATCTTTATCAGCGCGATGTCGAGAAGATCGTGAATGCGATCCTCGACACCATCGGGGATGCGCTCGCCCGGGGAGACCGGGTCGAGCTGCGCGGCTTCGGTGCATTTTCGGTCAAGAAACGCGATGCCCGCACGGGCCGCAACCCGCGCACGGGCGAATCCGTTTCCATCTCCGAAAAGGTCGTCCCGGTCTTCAAGACGGGCAAGGAGATGCGTCAGCGTCTCAACGCCCCGGCTCCGAAGACGATGAAGGCGGCGGCCGCCCAATAATTCTCGAGAGGTGTTCGTGATTCGCTTTCTGAAGGCGCTCATTCTCCTGCCGGTCGCCATCCTGATCGTCCTGCTCGCGGTGGCGAACCGGGCTCCGGTGACCCTGTCCCTCGATCCCTTCTCGCAAGCAGCGCCGGAATTCGCGTTCCAGCTGCCCCTGTTCGCGGTGATCTTCGCCGCCATCATGGTCGGGATCCTGATCGGCGGCACGGCGAGCTGGCTCGCTCAAGGGAGAAACCGCAAGACCCGCCGGCAGCTGCGGCGCGAGACGCGCCAGCTGCGCTACGAGACCGAGCGCCTGAAGGCGCAGAGCCCCTCCACCACGACCCTGCCGGCCACCATCCCATCCCAGGCCCGCAGTATCTAAGAACAATCCACCATGCGCGTCGTGACCTCCGCCGAGATCGATCGTATCCTCACCTTTCCGGCTCTGATCGACGCCCTGGCCGAGGCCTTCCGCGGCGACATGGTCACGCCGGTCCGTCATCACCACGAGATCGAACGGCCGGGCGCCCATGGCACGCTTCTGCTGATGCCGTCCTGGACAGGGCCTGCGATGCAGGACGGCTTTCTCGGCGTGAAGATCGTCTCGGTCTTCCCGGAGAACGGCGCCAGGGGCCTTCCCAGCGTGATGGGCTCCTATCTGCTGATGGACGGCGCCACGGGCGAACCGGTTTCCGTCCTCGACGGCGCGCGTCTGACCGTCTGGCGGACGGCCGCCGCCTCGGCGCTCGCGGCGCGGTATCTGGCGCGTGAGGATGCAAGCCGCATGGTCATGGTCGGGGCAGGCTCCCTCGCGCCCTTCCTGATCCGTGCTCATATGAGCCAGCGGCCCATCGCCGAGGTAGCGCTCTGGAACCATAGGGCAGAGCGGGCGGAGAGCCTGGCGGCGGAGCTGAGGTCCGAGGGCCTGCCGGTCACCGCCGTCATCGATCTGGAAGCGGCCGTGCGCGGGGCGGATCTCGTCTCCTGCGCAACGCTCTCGACCGCGCCCATCGTCAAGGGAGCCTGGCTCAAGGACGGCGCGCATCTCGACCTCGTGGGCGCCTTCAATCTCAAGATGCGCGAGGCCGACGACGAGGCCCTGCGCCGGGCTCAGGTGTATGTCGACACGCCGGCCGCCAAGGTCGAGGGCGGGGACGTGGCGGTGGCCCTGCACCGGGGCGCCATCGCCGAGGATCATGTTCGCGGCACCCTGGCCGACCTGTGTCGGACCCCGCCGAATCGCGGGCCTGCCGTCATCACCGCCTTCAAATCGGTGGGTGCGGCGCTGGAGGATCTGGCTGCGGCGATGCTGGTATGGCGTTCGCTGGCAAAAACGTAGTAAAATAGCCCTTATGGATAATCTGATCAAAATCTGCGGGCTCTCCACGCCCGAGACCCTCGATGCCGCCCTGGGTGCAGGTGCGGACATGGTCGGCTTTGTGCGGATCCCCAGGAGCCCCCGTCACGTCAGCCTCGATCTCGGCCACAAGCTCTCCCTGCAGGCGAGGGGCCGAGCGCAACGCGTGGTGCTTCTGCTCAATCCGGGCGACGAGGACATTGCCCAGGCGGTCGAGGCCATCAACCCTGACCTGATCCAGCTGCATGGCAGCGAAAGCCCTGAGCGCGTCGCCGAGATCCGCTCCATGGTCAAGCGGCCGGTCATGAAGGCGCTCGGCGTGGCAGAGCCTTCCGATCTCCAGGCTCTTACCTCCTATGCCGACGCCGACCGCATCCTGCTCGATGCCAAGCCGCCCCGCACGGCCGACGCGCTTCCCGGCGGCAACGGGATTCCCTTCGACTGGCGGCTGCTCAACGGGCTTGACCGCAAGGTTTCCTTCATGCTGTCAGGAGGCCTCAACCCGGACAACGTGGCGGAGGCGATCCGGCTCACCAGGACGCAGGCCGTCGACGTCTCGTCCGGGGTGGAAGTCGGACCGGGTCGCAAGGATCCGGCCAGGATCGAGGCCTTCATCAGGGCCGCCCGGACAGCATTCGCTGCTGCCCATCACTAGAACAGGACGGCACGTTCGCTTCCAGGCGTGCATTGAAATCCGAAGGCAGAACAGCCCGTGTCAGCTCAAGCCCAACCCAATTCTTTCCGCACCGGTCCCGACGAGCGCGGGCATTTCGGCACTTTCGGTGGACGCTTCGTCGCCGAGACGCTGATGCCGAACATTCTCGAGCTGGAAAAGGCCTATGAGGAAGCCAGGGACGATCCGTCGTTCCACGCCGACATGGCGAGCTACTCGACCCACTATATCGGCCGTCCGAGCCCGCTCTATTTCGCGGAGCGCATGACCGAGCACCTTCGGGAGGTTTCGACGGCCTCCGGCCTATCGGGGGGAGCCAAGATCTACTTCAAGCGCGAGGAGCTGAACCATACCGGCGCGCACAAGGTGAACAACGTGCTGGGCCAGATTCTTCTCGCCCGCCGCATGGGCAAGAAGCGCATCATCGCCGAGACCGGCGCCGGCCAGCACGGGGTTGCCACCGCCACGCTCTGCGCGCGCTTCGGGCTTGAGTGCATCGTCTATATGGGCGCCGTCGACGTGGAGCGGCAGAAGCCCAACGTGTTCCGCATGAACATGCTGGGCGCCAAGGTGGTGCCGGTGCAATCCGGCACGAAGACCCTCAAAGACGCCATGAACGAGGCCCTGCGCGACTGGGTCACCAACGTCGCCGACACCTTCTACTGCATCGGCACGGTGGCGGGCCCGCATCCGTATCCGGCCATGGTGCGCGACTTCCAGTGCGTGATCGGCACCGAGACCCGCGAGCAGATGATGCAGGCGGAAGGCCGCCTGCCGGATTCGCTCGTCGCCTGCATCGGCGGCGGCTCCAACGCCATCGGGCTGTTCCACCCCTTCCTCGACGACAAGGACGTGGAGATCTACGGGGTCGAGGCGGCGGGCCACGGCCTGTCGAATCTCCATGCCGCCTCGCTCTCCGGCGGACGCCCGGGCGTGCTGCACGGCAACCGCACCTACCTGCTGATGAACCAGGACGGGCAGATCGCCGACGCCCATTCCATCTCCGCCGGCCTCGACTATCCCGGCATCGGCCCGGAGCATGCCTGGCTGCACGAGATGGGCCGTGTGCATTACATCTCGGCCACCGACGACGAGGCGCTTGCAGCCTTCCAGCTCTGCTCGCGCCTCGAGGGCATCCTGCCCGCTCTGGAGCCCGCCCATGCGCTTGCCAAGGTGATCGAGCTCGCGCCGCAGAAGCCCAAGGATCACCTGATGGTGGTCAACATCAGCGGCCGCGGCGACAAGGACCTGTTCCAGATCGCCGAGCATCTGGGCAACCAGATCGTTTGACCTTTCCGTCATGGCCGGGCTCGTCCCGGCCATCCACGCCTTCAACCACGGCAAAGACGTGGATGCCCGCGACAAGTGCGGGCATGACGACGGAGGTTCGGCTTCGGAGACCGAACAGGTTTCACCTCACCTCTCTCCCATGCTAAAGACGCAGCCCATGACCCAACGCATCGAAGCCCGTTTCGAAAAATGCCGCGCGGACGGCCGCGCCGCGCTCGTCACCTATGTGATGGCGGGCGATCCGGATCCCGAGACCTCGCTCGAAATCCTCAGGAGCCTGCCGAAGGCCGGAGCCGACATCGTCGAGTTCGGGCTGCCCTTCACCGATCCCATGGCCGACGGTCCGGCGATCCAGGCGGCAGGCCTGCGGGCTCTGAAGGTGGGCCAGGACACGGTCAAGACCCTCGGCCTGATCCGCCGCTTCCGGGCGGAGGATTCCGACACGCCCGTGATCCTCATGGGCTATTTCAACCCGATCTATGTCTACGGCGTCGACCGTTTCCTGGTCGATGCCAAGGAGGCTGGCGTCGACGGCCTGATCGTGGTCGACCTGCCGCCGGAAGAGGACGACGAGCTGTGCCTGCCGGCGCTGAAGGCGGGTCTCGCCTTCATCCGTCTCGCGACCCCGACCACGGATGACAAGCGCCTGCCGGCGGTTCTCAGCAATACGGCGGGCTTCGTCTATTACGTGTCGATCACCGGCATCACCGGTGCCGCGACCCCGGATTTCGGCAAGGTTGCCACGGCGGTCGAGCGGATCAAGCGCCACACGCCCCTTCCCGTCGTGGTGGGCTTCGGCGTCAAGAGCGGGGCGCATGCGGCGGCGGTGGCCCAAGGCGCCGACGGCGTCGTGGTGGGCTCGGCCCTCATCGATGCGCTCAAGAACACCCTCGATGACCAGGATCGCGCAACGGTAGGCACCGTCGAGGCGGTGACGAAGCTGGTGAAGGAATTGAGCGACGGCGTACGCTCGGTGGCAAAACGCGCGGCGGCCTAATACATAGAGCAAGGTTCCTCAGCATGACGGGCCTGGTGCATCACTCTCTGCCTCATCCTGAGGAGCCGCGTAGCGGCGTCTCGAAGGAGGATCCAGAGCGCACAGGAGACGCCCTCATCCTTCGAGACGGCCTGTCGGCCTCCTCAGGATGAGGGCTCAAGGGTGCCCTGACAGAGAGGGCGCTCCTGACAGAGAAGGATTGGCAATGAACTGGATTTCCGAAGTCGTCCGTCCGAAGATCAAGACGCTCTTCAAGCGCGAGGCGCCGGACAATCTCTGGATCAAGTGCCCGGAGACCGGGCAGGTGGTGTTCCACAAGGATGTGGAGGCGAACCAGTGGGTGATCCCCGGCTCCAACCACCACATGCGCATTTCCGCCACCCAGCGCCTGCAGCTGGTGTTCGACAACGGCACCTGGCTCGACGTGGCCCTGCCCGAGGTCGCCGTCGATCCCCTGAAATTCCGGGACGAGAAGCGCTACATCGACCGCCTGAAGGATGCCCGCGCCAAGACCGGCCAGCAG
Source organism: Microvirga arvi (assembly GCF_016892765.1). Classification (GTDB taxonomy): domain Bacteria; phylum Pseudomonadota; class Alphaproteobacteria; order Rhizobiales; family Beijerinckiaceae; genus Microvirga; species Microvirga arvi. The sequence continues at coordinate 162,751 of NZ_JAFEMD010000003.1, read as the reverse complement.
GATGCGTTCAAGGTCGGCTTCGGCCGGGTCGAGGACCTGCCGATGACCGTTGCGGTGCAGGATTTCGGCTTCATGGGCGGCTCGCTCGGCATGGCGGCCGGCGAGGCCTTCATCAAGGGCGCCGAGACGGCCCTCGACAAGACGACCCCCTTCTTGCTCTTCGCCGGCTCTGGCGGCGCGCGCATGCAGGAGGGCATCCTCTCCCTCATGCAGATGCCCCGCACCACGGTGGCGATCCGCCGCCTGCGCGACGCGAAGCTGCCCTACATCGTCGTGCTCACCAACCCGACCACCGGCGGCGTGACCGCGTCCTATGCGATGCTGGGCGACGTGCACCTGGCCGAGCCCGGCGCGCTCATCGGCTTTGCCGGTCCGCGCGTGATCGAGCAGACCATCCGCGAAAAGCTGCCCGACGGCTTCCAGCGTGCCGAATACCTGAAGGAGCACGGCATGGTGGACGCGGTCGTCCATCGCCACGACCTGAAGGCGACCGTCGCCCGCCTGTCGCGCCTCTTCATGAAGGCGCCGGCGGCTTCGCCGGGAACGACGGCCGTTGCGGTTGCCGCCGAGTAACTTTTTGCTGTCGCGGGCTCGTCCATGGTGTGTTGGCGTCGAGCGCCTAACCACAGGGCGGCTGCGTTATCGCTATTCCGATCCCCTGACTGGCCGCAACAGCGTCTATCTGCCTAAAGAGATCGTGCATCTGCGCTGCTTCAGGAAGGGCGATCTTATTGCATGTCACCGCTGATGCGCTCTGCCGGTGCGGTGTCGCTGGCCATGGCGCAGGCCGATCTGGCCGCGACGTAGGCGAACCGGAGCTTCGTGCCGGATCTGTCCTTTGAGACCGATGCAACCTTTGCTCTCTCCGAGCACAAGGCGAGACCGCATTCAATCGCCTCAAGCGGCAGTTGTCGGAGCGCATGCGCAGCATGAACCGCGATCCGCAGGCACTGCTCTTGGAAGCCAGTCTGACAGCCAAACCGCTTGCAGCCCCTGGCCGCGAGCAGGAGTTCTTCGAGGCGCGGGTGCTGTCCCTTGAGGACGTTGCGTGCATCTGGCTTTGTTCTTCGATTTGGATCAGCAGATGGAATAATTCTTGGTCTTCAACCGTTAGTCTTCTCGAAGGCCTCGTGACCCTTCTACCCTAAAGCCTTCGCCTAACTTCAAGCCCCTTCACGCCCAGTCGTGAGGGGCTTTTTCGTGAGCGGTGCTGAAAGAGAGGTACCGGGGCTTGAAGAAGCCGGACAAAAAGAAAGCGCCTCTCGGAGGGCGGTCTCATAGGAGACGCTTTTACTCCATAGTCGCGCCGGCGCTCCATAATCTGGTGCGAATGCGATCCGAACACTTTAAAACGGGTTCCACAATCGCGCTTCCCCGAAGTCCGGAATTGTGTTCGTGCAGAAGAGAACGCCCTAACAGAGGGGAGTCGATGGACCCTCAGCCGAGGCACCTGCACTGAAGGCGGTCGCTGAACAGGCATGATCAGATGACGAAGACATCCCTGTAGGTGAGGGAATGGCCCTTCTTGAGCTGGGCGAACTCCACCGCCTCTTTGGATCCGGAGCCGTCCGCATCATAGCTGAGGACCCCCGTCTTCTTGTCGTAGATCAGGTAATCGTCCCGCTCTCTAGACTTGCTGCCGGTGGTGAGGAACTCCTTGTTCAGAGCGCCCGGATTGGATGCTGTTCCGCTACCGATCTTCCTGAAGACCGCATTGTCGAGCCATAGGCTGTCGCCTCTCACATTGAAGTCCGTGATCGTGTCGAAGTTCACCTTGCGGTCCGTTCGTGAGGTTCCAAGCTTTGAGTCGAACACGAACACATCACCGCCCGCGCCGCCGGAAAGTCGGTCGATACCAGCCCCGCCATTGATCGTGTCTTGGCCGGCTTCGCCGTAGACCCTGTCGCTGTTGGTGCCGCCACGAAGCCAATCGTCCCCTGAGCGGCCCCAAAGCAGGTCTTTTCCTGACTCGCCGTAAAGCCTGTCATTGCCGAAGGCACCGACGATCCTATCGTCACCACGTCGGCCATACACAGTGGTATCGATGAACTGCAGGTGCATGTTCAATCCGACACCGACCCTGATGGTGTCGTTGCCGGGGGTTCCGATCAGGGTGAAATCCCGCGGCTCCGAGGATGGCGTAGAGGATGGCGTATCCGAAACTAGGACATAGTTCGCCAAGTCTACATTGCCTGCCTCGCCAAAATAGAAGTATCGACCATTCGTTGAGAGAGGCGTCTTGAGCAGGAAGGTTATCTGCCCACCTTCACCCAAGGACAGGGTTCCGTCATTCACACTGCCAAGCATGGCCTTATCTGGGTCGTAGATGTTGAAGCCAGACGTTCCTTGGAGATTGGTGTTCCACTCGGGCGGGTCGGTTGGCCCGAGAGGCGTCTGGAACCCAGGCTGAAACACGATACCGCTGGCGCTAAAATCGAAAATGGGTTCTCCAGGCAGCCCTGTTAATGTCGCAGCATCCGTCGCGGAATTGAGGAGCCTGACAAAATCCAAGTCCATTCCTGAGTAGACGCCGGTACTACCGGAAAGGACATTGTCATCGTGGATCGTGATCGCACCGATGGTGCCGAATCCGCTCTGGCTTAGATCTACGCGATAGATGCTGGTCTCACCCACGCGACCAATGTGAACAGACTCAAGACGAGCAGTTGCCATTTCACTCCCCTTCTATGACCAGTAGACTGATCTGCTTCCTTGATCAGCTTATTCTGTAGGAGAAAGCGATGTATAGGCAGAGAGGAAGGGTATAAATTGGAGGTTTATAGATATTATTGCCTATACTCATTTTGGATGATGAACGAGGCAGTGCAACTCTAAAGTTGAATCAAGGATTACTATTTCGCCGATTAGATCTCTCTATCTACAAGCTGTTATGTTTGGTCGATTTTTATAGTGTGCCTACCTCGGATCTATGCGGGTTGGCATGATCTCAGCGACATCTCAGGTGGTGTTGCTACCGGCGTGTTGAGGACAATGGCCGTTGTTCACCTTCTATCCACCACAAGTTGGATCCTGTCGACAGCCTGACTGTGTGCAGGTGCTGTCGCGGCGTGAGGAACCGTGCTGCCGTCACACCCATGCGCCCGGTTCCTGAGAAGCAATCTTATTATCCCTGGCTCTCTTCCCCGCCCAGGCGGCAGGTGCTAGTTCCAGCGTCCTGAAGGGAACGAGGAAGTCGGCCATGGGTGTTCGCGGTGCGTATGAGTCCTCCGATGCGCTGATTGCGCGCTTTCTCGCCCTGCACCCCAAGACCATCGACCTGTCGCTGGGGCGAATCCAGCGGCTCCTGGGGCAACTCGGCAACCCTGAGCGCCGCCTACCGCCGGTGATCCATGTGGCCGGCACCAACGGCAAGGGCTCGACCATCGCCTTCATGCGGGCGATCCTGGAGAGCGCGGGGCTTGCCGTCCACGTCTATACCTCGCCCCATCTCGTGCGCTTCCACGAGCGCATCCGGCTGGGGAAATTCGGCGGCGGGCGCTATGTGAGCGAGGAGAGGCTCGTCGAGGCCTTCCGGCGCTGCGAAGCGGTGAATGCGGGCGAGCCGATCACCGTGTTCGAGATCACCACCGCGGCGGCCCTGCTGATCTTTTCCGAGGAGCCTGCCGACGTGCTCCTGCTTGAAGTGGGCTTGGGGGGCCGTTTCGACGCCACCAACGTCATCGACAGGCCGGCTGCGGCCGTCGTCACGCCCATCGGGCACGACCACGCGGAATATCTCGGCACGACGCTCAAGGCGATCGCCGGGGAGAAGGCCGGCATCTTCAAGCGGGGCTGCCCGGCCGTGATCGCTCCGCAGGATTATCTGGAAGCCGACCAGGCCCTGCGCGACGCGGCCGAGCGCATCGGCGCCGCGCCTCTTTTCGTCGGCCAGCAGGATTTCTCCGTGCACGAGGAAGGCGGGCGCCTCGTCTATCAGGATGAGAAGGGCCTTCTCGACCTGCCGCGGCCCAAGCTCATCGGCCGCCATCAGTTCACCAATGCCGGCACGGCGATCGCGGCCCTGCGCGCCGCCGGATTCGAGCAGTTCGAGGCCCAGGCCTTCGAGGCGGGGCTGACCCGCGCCGAATGGCCCGGCCGTCTGCAGCGCCTCAACCGGGGCCGCCTGCCGGAGATCGCGCCGCAGGGCTGCGAGATCTGGCTCGACGGGGGCCACAACCCCGATGGCGGCCGGGTTCTCGCCGCTGCCATGGCCGACCAGAGCGAGCGTTCGGACGCCCCCCTCGTGCTGATCGCCGGCATGCTCGGCACCAAGGATTCCGGGGCCTTCTTCAAGAATTTCTCAGGGCTGGCGCGGGAGGTGATCGCGGTGCCGATCTCCGGCCAGATCGCAGCCCGCCCGGCCGAGGAGGTCGCGTCCATCGCGGCAGGCGTGGGGCTGACCACCTCGACGGCGGCAAGCGTCGAATCCGCGCTCGCCTCGCTCCACAACTACGTCTGGGACCGCCCGCCCCGCGTGCTGATCTGCGGCTCGCTGTATCTCGCCGGCGAGGTGCTGGCGGCGAACGGGACCTTGCCGGAATAACCGTCCCGCCTCGTCATCCCGACGAAGCGCAGCGGAGATCCGGGATCGTCGGACGAGTGTGGCGCAAGTCCCCTCCCTCCTTGTGGGGGAGGGCTAGGGAGGGGGGTGCTGGCGCCAAACCTTCATAGGCTATCGCTCACACCCCCCTCTCCAACTCTCCCCCGCAGGGGGGAGAGGGTTCACAACGCCGCGCCCGTTTATCAAAAGAAAAGGGGCCTTTCGGCCCCTTCTGTCATCTCAAAATCTCAAACCAATCAAGCCGAAGCTTGGATCCAGCGGGAGAGCTCGCCCTTGGGGGCGGCGCCGACCTTCTGGGCGACGACCTTGCCGTCCTTGAACACCATCAGCGCCGGGATCGAACGGATGCCGAGCTGGGAGGAGACCTGCGGGTTCTCGTCCACGTTGAGCTTGGCGATCTTCACCTTGCCGGCCATCTCGTCGGAAATCTCTTCGAGAGCGGGACCGATCATGCGGCAGGGGCCGCACCACTCGGCCCAGAAATCGACCACGACGGGCTCGGAGGATTGCAGGACATCCTGCGCGAAGCTTGAGTCGGTCACCTTAACGGTCGCCATACCATCACCTTTGACATTGAACGCGACTCAGGTTTCGAGCCGCTCGGCTATAGGGCCAAGGTAAGAACGGGCGTTACGGGAATCAAGCAAGGGGGCTTCCCCTCACGCCGCTTTGATGAGGGTAAGTGCCGATTCCAGGTCGGGTTCCATGAGCTCGTGGATCGCCGGGCCCGAGGTCCAGACCAGGAAGGTGCGGATGCGCCTGCCCGGGTAGATCTCGGCGAGCAGCGCCCTGTAAAGGGCAAGCTGCGCCACGTAAGAGCGTGGCGGCGTCTGGCCGGGTCTCGGAGGGCGCGCCGTCGTCTTGAAGTCCGCTACCAGCACCTCTTCGTCGAGCACTGCCAAACGGTCGATCTGGCCCGAGACCATGATTGCGCCCTCCGCCGTCATCACGCGGCCTGCGATGGGCGCTTCCGCCCGCGAGCCCTTGCCGAAGAGCGGCTTCAGGTCCGGGTGATCGAGGACGTCGAGGGCATTGGCCAGGATCGATTCCCGCATCTCTGCCGCCAGACGCGGGGCGCGGGCCTTGATGTATGCGCGCGCCATGCTCGCCCGGTGCTCGGGAGTGAGCGCGGGCAGGCGCTCCAGCAGGGCATGGACCAGGGTGCCGCGCAACCGCGCCTCGGGCGCGTAGGGACCGTCGCCCGGACGCGTCATGCGGTCGGCGGCGCCGAGCGCGCTCGACGGGCGGATCGGCGGCAGGGGCTCGGGCTCCGCCGCCACCGCCGTCGTCAGCCAGCCCGGCACGGCGACGGGATCGAGCGGCGGGACGTCCGATTCGGCCGCCAGCGTGCGGGCCAAGGGCGAGCCGTCGCGCCAGACCGAGATCGGGCCATAGGGCGCCTCGTCGAGTTCCAGTCCGCCGGCCTTCTCGACGAGCCCGTGGCGGATCATCTCGCACCAGGCCTCCTGCTTGGTCTCGTTGCCGGTTGTCCGGTAGGGCGCGATCACAAGCCGGTCCTTGGCGCGGGTCATGGCCACATAGAGCAGCCGGTTGTGCTCCTCGTGCCCCTTGGCGTGCAGGAGGTCACGGGCTTCAGCCATCACGCTCGAATCGGAATTCTTGCCCGGCGCCCAGACGGGGATCCTGTCGCCTGTTGTCGTCTGCAGCTGCAGCAGTGCCGGATCGCGGCCCAGCACCTCGCAGCCGTCGATGAGCACGACGATGGGCGCCTCCAGGCCCTTCGCCCCGTGCACGGTCATCACGCGCACCTCGTTGTTCACGGAATCGAGGTCGCGCTTGATGGTGTGGTCGGCCGATTCGAACCGGCTGAGGAAATAGGTGAGCGACGGCGTCTCCGTCATCTCCGACTGATGCGCGAAGCATAGGAAAGCGTCGATGGCATCGCCCGCCTCGCTCCCCAGCCGCGCCACGAGCAGCGAGCGTCCGCCGCGTGGTCCGAGCAGGGTGGCGAAGAAGCCGAAGGGGCCGTGGATCTTGGCCAGCTCGCGCCAGGCGTTCAACGCCTCGCATCCGCGCTTCGCCTTCGCATCGCCGGCTTGCGCATGGCGCGCCAGCGCCGCATGAAGGGACTCCTCTTCCGCGCGGTCGACAGCAATGCGGATGAGGTCGTCGTCGGTGAGCCCCACGAGCGGGGATTTCAGCGCGGTTGCCAGTGTGAGGTCGTCGTCGGGCAGGAGCGCTGCGCGGCCCGCCGCCACGAGATCGAGCACGGCGATGTGCTCGCCGATATTGAGACGGTCGGCGCCCGCCACCGGCACGCCTGCGCCCTTCAGGGCGCGGATCACGGCCTCGAAGGCTGTACCGCGCTTTCGCACCAGCACGAGGATGTCGCTGGCGCTCCAGACGCGGCCCATCTCGTCGCCCTTGGTGGTCCAGCATTTCACGGCCTGCGCAATGCGCCGCGCCACCACCACGGGTGGGGATTGCTGTTCGGGTTCGTCGACGGGCAGAACCCAGGCCTCGGGCTCTTCTTCCTCCGCAGGCGTTTCGACAGGCCACAATTCCACGAGGCCCGGTGCGTGGGGCCGCGCGCTCTCGTGAACAGTGCCGATGGCCTTGTCCTCGAAGGACAGGCCCTTGAAGTGCCGCTCGACCGCGAAGGTGGCGTCCACGGCCGAGAGCACGGCTTTCCCTGAGCGGAACGACATGGTGAGCGACACGTCCTCGAAGGCGAGTGCCGCCTCGCGCACTTTCTGCGACCAGCTGCGGCGGGTCGTCTCGAATTCCTGTGGGGCAGCGCCCTGGAAGCCGTAGATCGACTGCTTGGGATCGCCCACCGCAAAGAGCGTGCGCACGCGCCCGCCCGCCGCACCGGCGCCTGCGGTGAAATCCTCGGTGATTCTGCGCAGGATCTCCCATTGCTCCGGGTTCGTGTCCTGCGCCTCGTCGATCAGCACATGGTCGATGCCGCGATCGAGCTTGTAGAGCACCCAGGCCGTGTCGCCGCGCGAGAGCAGCGCCAGGGTCTTGTCGATGAGGTCCTGGAAGTCGAGGGCGCCGAGGCGCATCTTCGCCTGCTCGACGCGCGTGTGAATTTCGGATGCAAGCGTGAACAGCGCGCCCGTGCGTTCGGCGGCGCGCGCGGCCTTGCGTTTGTCGATGAGCGAGCACACGCGGTCCTGCTCGCGCAGCAGCTGATCCTTCAGGCTCTCGCTCACATCCTTGGTGAGGAAGGCCGATCCCTTGCGCGGCGTGCCGCCATCGGTGAGGAACACCGAGAGATAGTTCTCCAGCTTCTCGGAGAGTTCGGCGGCCTCGGCGGCGGCGATGAGGGATGCGGCGCGCTTCTGGTCGGTGGATTTTCCGCCGAGCAGCTCCTGCGCGATGGCAGGCCATTCCTCCGGCTTGAAGCCGCCTTCCAGCATCATGCGCTCGATGACTTCGAGCGTCTCATCCGAACCGAGCCCGAGTTCCTTGCGCAGCTGGGCGGAGCCCGTGGGATCGTGCAGGAACGTCTTGCATTTCAGGGCGGCATTGATGGCGGACGAAAGCGCATCGCCCACCGCATCGACGCTGATGATGTCGAGCGCCTCAGCCAGTTCCGGAAAACTGCCGCTCGCCGCATCGGCCATGACGTTGGATGTCGCCTGCGCCAGCATCTCGTCGGTCTGGCTCTCGTCGAGCACGGCAAAGCGCGCCGGCACGTTGGCCTCGAAGGGCACGAGGTGCAGGAGGCGCTCGCAGAAGGCGTGGATGGTGTCGATCTTGAGACCGCCCGGCGTCTCCACCGCGCGGGCGAAGAGCGTGCGCGCGAGCTTCACCTGTTTGCGGCTCGGCTTTTCGCCCTCGAGCTCCGTCAGTTCCTGGATAAGGCTCTCCTCGTCCAGGGTCACCCAGCGGCCGAGGCGCTCGAAGACGCGGATCGCCATGTTGGCGGCGGCGGCCTTGGTGAAGGTGAGGCACAGGATGCGTCCCGGCAGGGAGCCTGCAAGCAGCAGGCGCACCACACGATCGGTGAGCACCTTGGTCTTGCCCGCACCCGCATTGGCCGACACCCAGGCCGAGGCGCGCGGGTTCGCGGCGCGGCGCTGCGCGTCCTTGGTGTATTGTGGGATGACGAGATCGGTGCTCATTCGAAGCCCTCGCCGCCACCGGCGCTCGCAAGCGACCATTCCTTCACGCGCGCCAGATGATCGTATTCGGAGAAGCGTCGCGCATATTTCGGGAAGGGCCGCGAGAGATAGGCGGCTTCGCCCTTGGCGTAGCGCACGATCATCCCCTCAAAGCGGCGGCGATGCTCCTCCACGATCTCGGCTACCGAGCGCTCCTCTCCTCGTCCAGGCTTGATCTCGCGCGGATCGATAGGGGTGCGTCCGCCGGTGGTGTGGATGTAGATGAGGTCCGGCGTTTCCTTAGCCATTGGCAGGCCCTTGAAGGCGCCCTTCATCAGCATCATCGCCTCCAGCGTCAGCTGCGGCGAGAAGCCGGCATACACCTCTTTGACACCCGGCGGCTGGCCCGTCTTGAAATCGATGATGGCGAAGCCGCCGTCGCGGCGCTGCTCGATGCGATCGGCGCGGGCGCGCAAGGAGAATATCGAGCCGTCCGGCAGCGGGATCGACAGGGACCCTGAGCGCTCCGCATAGACCTCGACGAGAGAGGGACGGCGCGCCTGCTCCCACACAACGAACTCGGTGGCGAGCCGCGTGAAGCGCGGCCACCATTCCGCATAGAGTTCCGGGTAGGTCTCGGCGATGTTCGCAAAAGCATCGGCGCCGAGCGCCAGCAACTCTTCCAGCGCATGGGCGGGAATGGCCTTCGGGTATTTCTCGGCGAAGGTTCCGATCACGTCATGGATGATCGTGCCGCGATCCGCAGCACTCGGCGTCACCGCGATCGCATCGAGAGCATCGAGCCTGAGGATATGGCGTGCGAAGATGGAATAGGGGTCGCGCACCAGCGTCTCGATCTCCGTGACGCTCAAACGACGCGGGAAGAGGGCGGGGTCGGGCTTCGGCTTCGGGCGGGCCAAGGGCGGTGCGGGCTCCGGCGTGTCGAGGGTGCGCGCGAGGCGGCGGTAATACTCGCCGGCCTTCGTCATCGTCTCCCACACCTCCTTGCCGGTGAACGCCTTCAGGCGCTGCAGGAAGCGCGAGGGCACCATGGGCGAGCCGTCGCGCTTGTGGGCGCGGGTGATCACCACGTCGTGCGTGCCGAGCGCCTGCACGAAATCGTGCGCGGTCTGGCCGATGCGGCGCTCCGGCGGCATCAGGCCGACGCGCGAGCGCATGGGCCGGTTGAGGAACGCATCCGTCACCGTGCGCGGCGGCCAGGTGCCCTCGTCCAATCCGCCGAGCACCACGCGGTCGACCGAGAGAAGGCGCGCTTCGAGAAGGCCGAGGATCTTCAGGCGGCGATGGGTTGAGCGCGGCGAGGGGCTTAAAGCGCGCTGCTTGGCGAGCGCCGTGAAGAAGGTGGGGTAATCATTGAAGCGGCCTTCGAGCGGGTGGCCTTCCTCTGCGCGGATGTCCGAGTGTTCAAGATCGTCGAAGAGCGCGGCGAGCGCTTCCCGGGAGGATTCTCCCTCCTGCTCCTCCGGGTCCTCCTCGGGGCCGGTCCAGAGCCATCCGACGGCGCGGCGATGATGCTCTACCAGCGCCATCAGATCGAGCTTGCCCTCGCCGTGCACGGCAGGCGTGAAGGTGTCGAAGGCGATGCCGAGGCGCTTCAGCAGATCGTCGGCGAGATCCCAGTCGGCCTCCGTCAGGCGCTTGCGCGGACGCGGCGTGCGATGATTGTTCTCGGCGCGCCGGCTGGCCAACGCCGCGCGCAGGCCCTCGATGCCGAGCGCAGGCGCAGGCCCGCGCAGCACGCCGATCTCGAGCACGCTTGCCGCATGCTCCACGGTGGCGCGCGGCAGGCCGAGGCGCACGAGCGGATGCGCGAGCAGCGCGAGCAGCCGCACGGGCCTCAAGTCGTCGGCCGCCGCTTCGGCTGCCAGACGCGCGAGGCGCCCGGCCGGCGTGTCGGAAAGCGGGATGCCGGCGGAATCCTCGACGCTCACGCCCCAGCGGGCGAGTTCCGCCGTCACCCGCGTCGCCAGCGCGCGATCCGGCGTGACGAGCGCCGCCGTCTTGTACGGATGAGCGAGCGTTTCGCGCAGCGCGATGGCGATGGCGAAGGCCTCCTCGCGCTCGTCCATGGCTTCGATGATGGCAAGCCCCTCGCAGCCGCTCCGGCTCAACGCGACCCGATCATCGGGCGCGATCAGCGACCAGCGATCCGTGGTGTCCGCAGGACGCAAGGCTTCCGAGAGGAGATGATTGCGGGCTCTTCCTGCGTCCGGAAGCTCGCCCAGAACCGTGACGGCGAAGCGTGGAATGCGCAGGTGCCTGTCGAGAAGGCGGCGGAGCGAGGCCTGCGGATGGCTGTGCACCGGATCATTCTCGTCGTCCCCGTGGCCGCCGATGGTTGACCAGCTCTCCTCGTCGAGATCCGTGTCGAGGCCGGGCAGCACGATGGCGCCCTTGGGCAGACGCGCGATGACGCCCATGAGATGCGCGGTCGCCGGCACCGAGCCCGTCGAGCCCGCCACGATGATCGGCTGCTCCGGGCGTTCGCGGGTGAGGCGCCGGGCCTCCGCTTCCAGCAAGGCGTTGCGGCGCTGCGCCGGATCGCTCGCCTGGCGCTCGGCGAGGATGCTCGGCCAGTTCTCGCTGGCGATCTGCACGAAGTGGCGAGTGATCTCGAAATATTTCGAGTAATCCGCGTCAACGGCCAGTTCGAGCGCGCGCCAGTCGATGCCTTCCGTGGTGAAGGCATCCATCAGGGTCTCGAGATCGCCCGCGAGGTTCACCGCATCGGCGGGCGAGGCCGGCACCATGAAGGGCACCTCGGGTCCGAGCTGCAGCAGGGCGCGGTCCACTTCAGCCGACCAGCGCTGCACGAGACGCGTGAGGATGAGGCGGCGCTCCAGGGGCGGGATCGGCGGTTTCAGGCTCGCGGCCTCCTGCAGCGGCGTGCCCTCGAGCCCTGTGAGCTCGAACTCGGCCTCGTCCGTCTCGCCGAGCGGCACGATGCGCGGCAGGAGCTGCGCCCGGCCTTCGCCGCGCTCGGCGAGAAGAGCGATCAGCGCGCGGGTGGCGCGGCGGTTGGGGACATAGATCGTGATGTCGGAGAGCGCCGCGGGATCATCGCCTAAGGAGCCGACGAGCCTACCCTCCAGCAGCGCGTCCACCAGGGTCGGCAGGAAGGCGCAACCCGGAGGGATCGAAAACACGCGCGGACTGGTGGGCACTCCCAAACCTCATCGCTTGCTGGCGGCGAGGCATCGTTCGGCCTCGGCAATGGCCTGCGGCTCTCCAACATGCAGCCACCGCCCCTCCATGCACAAGCCGTAGAGGCGGTCCTTCGCGATGGCGCGGTCGTAGAAGGCGTTGGCGGAGAAGGCTCCATCCGGCGTGCCGTGGACGAGCTCCGGCTTCACGATGGCCACGCCCGCGTAGGCGAAAGGCGCGCTGTCATCGGTTCCGCGTCGGCGCAGGCGGCCCTCGGAATCCTGGTGAAAATCGCCGCGGCCTTCGAAACCGATGCTTGTGGATAACGGCGCGACGAGCATCAGGATGTCCATCCGTTCCGGATCCCAGGCGGCCACGAGGCGCTTGAGATTGGGCTCTTGACCTTCGATCCAGAGCGAATCGGAATTGAAGGTGATGAAGGGCTCGTCGCTCAAGAGCGGCAGCGCCTTCTTTACGCCACCGCCGGTTTCGAGCAGCTCCGCGCGCTCGTCGGAGATGATGATGCGCGGCGCCTCGCGGGTGCGTACATGCGCTTCGAGCATGTCGGCGAAGTGGTGCACGTTCACCACGACCAACTCCACGCCGGCCTCGTGCAGCTTGTCGAGGGCGAAGTCGATGAGGCTCCGGCCCGCCACCTTCACGAGGGGCTTCGGAATCGTGGCGGTGATCGGCAGCATGCGCTTGCCGAGGCCTGCAGCGAGGACGATGGCTTTGCGGGGCGCATGCGGAGGGGTCTGGGACAAGGGACTGGCTCAGGCTTCGGGAGGAGGTTCATCCGCATGGGGGATGAGCCGCGGCAGGTAGGTCTCGTACCAGCCTTTGAGCTTCCCGAGGGCCGGATGGGCGAGGTTGCGGATGAGATAGGCTTCGATCCGCGGCAGGTGCTTGAGGTAGTGCGGCTTGCCGTCCCGACGGTCGAGACGGGCGAAGATGCCGAGGATCTTGGTGGCGCGCTGGCCCGCCATGATGGCGTAGGCGCGGGCGAAGGCCGAGACGTCGAAGGCCGGATCGACCGCCTTCCGGTCGCGGGCATAGAGGCCGATGAGCTTCAGCTCCAGCTCCGGCGGCACGGTCACGCGCGCATCCTGCAGGAGCGAGGCGACGTCGTAGGCGGGCGAGCCCAGCACCGCATCCTGGAAGTCGATCATGCCGACGCGCTGGAGGCCTTCGCGCCCCGGCAGCCAGATCAGGTTGGGCGAATGGAAGTCGCGCACGGTCCAGGTGGTCGGCGCCGAGAGAACCTCGCCCAGGGTCTCGGTCCAGAGATTGATGAATTCCGCCCGCACCGAACCCGAGAGCTGGGTGCCGATGATATGCGGCACGTACCAGTCGAGCAGCAGCTCCACCTCGATCAGGAGGGCTTCGAGATCGTAGGGCGGGATCGCGTGGTCGATGCCATCAGTGACAGGCAGCGATTGCGGCAGGGTCTGGCCGTGGAGCCGAGCGAGCAGGCGCGTGGCTTCCGCGTAGCGCTCCGGGATCGGCCCATCCCCGTCCGTGAAGGGTTCGGAGCCGAGATCCTCGATCAGGAGGAGGCCTGTGTCCAGGTCCTCGCCGTAGATGTAGGGCGCGCTGAAGCCCAGGGCCCGCAGGCCCTTGTCCATGGCGACGAAGGCATGAACCGTCTCGGCAAGCTTGGCAATGGTCGTGTAGGGCTTGCCGCGCCGCACGGCGGGCCCGACCGGGCGCGGCGGCGAGATCATCAGGAGCGCGGTCGAGCCGTCAGGCTTCACGAGACGCTCGTAGGAGCGGATCACGGAGGCGTCGCTCTGCATGGGCTGACGCCTGGCATCGGCCCACCCGCAGCGCTCCACGAGGTTGCGGTAGGCCTTCATGCGCTGGAGCCGGGAGGCGAAGGCGCCCGTCCCGGTGAGCATGGCGAGGCGGCCCTTGCCCTGGCCGCCGGGGGCGAAATCGAGCCGGATGTCGAGGTGGTCGGGCTTCAGGGCATCCTGGGCGCGCTCCGGCCACTCGACGAGGGCAATCGCATTCTCCGTCATCTCGTCCCAGCCCAGCTCCACCAGCTCGTAGCCGCCGGACAGGCGATAGAAGTCCGCATGGACGATGGCGGGCTGCTGGCCGTCATAGACCTGCATCAGGGTGAAGGTCGGGCTGGGGACCTCGAGCTCCGGGTCGCCCGCCAGCGTGCGCACGAGGGCGCGGGCCAGCGTCGTCTTGCCGGCGCCGAGGCCTCCTGAGAGGGTCACGAGATCGCCGGGCCTGAACTCTTCCGCGAGCACCTTCGCAAAACGCTCCGTCGCCTCGTGATCGGGAAGCGTCACAAGCCATGCGGCCTGCAAAAGATCCTGCTCGGGCATGAGGGCCGGTCCATTCACCATCGCTGTTCCTACTCGGCTGCGATGGGAGTTAACGCGGATTGCGCCGCTCGGCCATCGGAGGGCGTCTCATGCCGGACATTCGGGAAGATGCAAGTGACCGTGGTGCCCATGCCCGGCGCGGACGAGATGTCGATGCGCCCGCCATGCAGCTCCACGAAGGAGCGCACGATCGACAGGCCCAAGCCCACGCCGCGGTGACGCGTTCCCAGGGTATGGCTCTCGAACCGCTCGAAGATGCGCGCCTTGATCTCCGGCGGGATGCCGCGGCCCTGATCCTGCACCTCGAAGACCACCTCGCCGCCGTGCTTGCGGGCCGAGACGCGGATCGTCTGTCCGGGCGAGGAAAATCCCACCGCGTTGGAGAGCAGGTTGAACAGGATCTGGCGCACGCGCTTGCCGTCGGCGACGAAGGTGCCGATGTCGTCCGGCGCGTCGATGATAAGGTTCAGCGAGGATTCGGCGAGACGATCCTCAAGCCCGCGCATGGCGGCCTCGATGGTCGAGCGGATGTCGACGATCTCAGGGCTGAGCTCGAGCGAGCCCGTGTCGATGGAGGCGAGGTCGAGGATGTCGTTGAGGATCGCGAGCAGCGACGCCGACGAGCGCATGATGTGATCGGCGTAATCGCGCTGGCGCGGGTTGAGCGCGCCCACCGTCTCGTCGCCGAGAAGCTGCGTGAAGCCGATGATGTTGGTGAGCGGCGAGCGCAGCTCGTAGGACACGTGATGCACGAACTCGTCGCGAAGGCGCGAGGCGCGCTCGAGCGCGTCGTTGCGCTCGGTGAGCGCGCGCTCCACGTTCACGCTCGCCGTCACGTCGGTGAAGCTCAGGAGCGTTGCGCCGTCGGGCAGGGGCTGCGCCGTGCAATCGAGCGCCGAGCAGTCCTGCCGCTCGATGCGGCAGGAGAGGCCCATGCGCATGTCGGCGAGGCCCGCCACCGCACCGCGGATGTCGATCCAGGGCTCGTCGCGCGGAGCCAGGGGACGGCAGGCCTTGATCACCGTGTCGATATGCGGGTTCGCGGCCGTCATCTCGGGCGCGAGGTTCCACATCTCGGCGAAGGCGCGGTTGTGCAGCTTGAGGCGCCCGTCCGAGCCGAACACCGCAACGCCTTCCTTCAGGGTATCGAGGGTCTCGCTCTGGACGCGGGTGAGCGAATGGACCTGCGAAGCCAGCTCGAAGCGCTCGCTCACGTCGTCGAAGAGATAGGTCACGCCGCCCTGCGGATTGGGATTGACGACCACGCGGAGCGTGCGCCGGTCCGGCAGGTGCCACCAGGTCTCCTGCTGCTCGACGGAGCGGTAGCCCTGCAGGAAATCGCCCTTCCAGGCGCGGAAATCCGCCTGTTCGGGAAGCTTGCGGGCTGCCCGGAGCCGGTCGAGCACCTCGCTGTCCGTCGGGCGCGAGGCGAGAAAGCCTGCATCGAGGCCCCAGAGGCGCTGATAGGCGGCGTTGCTGAAGATGAGATTCTGCGCGCCGTCGAAGATCGCAACCGCCGTGGGCAGCTGATCGAGGGTGCGCACATGCGCATCCATCTGGCGCTGCAGGTCGGTGCGCACCGCCTCCAGTTCCGATACGTCGACTGCAATGCCGGCGCTGCCGCCGGCCGTGGGGCGTTCGATCACGTCGAGAACTGCGCGGTGGCCTGCCACCACCGCCGTGACGCGGCTCGCGTAGGTAGAGCCCTCCTGGCGCTGACGGCGCGCATCCTCCCGGGTCGTTGCGCTGAGCAGCTCGAGCGAACGGTTGACGGCGTCGTCGAGGTCGCGGGCCTCGACCGAGCGCAGGTAAGCCTGGTTCGCCCAGAGCAGCCTGTCGTCCGCATCGCGGATCCAGAGCGGATAGGCCACGTCGTCGAGGAGCATGGTCATGGAGCGCAGATCGCTGCGCGCCGTCGCTAGGTTGGCTTGCACCTTGAGAAGTTCGGCCCGATCGCCGGTAACATCCCGCAGGCGCAGGATCGCCCGGCCGCCGATGGTGCGGCCTTCCACGTCGATGAAGCGGTTCCCGACGCAACGCGCGGTCAGGCGGAAGACCTGCCCTCGCTCCTTGAGCTGCTCCAGGGCACTTTCGACGGCAGCCGCGTCGGCCGCGGTGAGCCAAGTGCCGAAGGCCAGGGCGCGCTGGGCGGGGGCATTCTCGCCGATGATCGAGGGATCGCCCTGGAAGCGGACTTCGCCATCCCGCCCGTGCCAGCTGACGAGCAGCTGGCGCTCCGAGCCCATGAGGAGGGCCGCGAGATCGTCGGCGCCGCGCAAAGCCGCAAGCTCGTTCCTCAGGGAGCGCTCCACGCGGGCGGCGCGCTTCTGCTCGCGCATCAGCAGCAGGGATGTTGTGGTCGAGAAGGCCACGAGGCCCATGAAGAGGCCGAAATAGACGGCGTTGTGCAGGTCGAAGCTGTGCAGGAAGCCGAGGAGATCCGAGGCTTTCTCGGATAACGGCAGGAGCAGGTCGTCGGCCAGGGCCGCATGGGAGGTTCCGGCGAGCAGCATCAGGGGCAGGGACACACGGGCCGAGCCGACGAGAAGGCTTTTCCCGTCCCCGCTGCGGTCGTGTCGCTCCCCGTGCGCGGCCATGCCGTGCTGCCCTTCCCGTGTTGGCGGCCCGACAATCAGGCCAAGTTGGATCAATCCCCGGCTGCGCCTTCCGACGCCGCAGGAGTCAACCGTCTACGCATGAACGGAACTGCCGGCGCAGGTTCGAAGCCAAAGCACAGCCGGTCGATTCGCGTTCACTCTAGACCACCCCTGACTCCGCCAGGAAGGGGGTTAATACCGGCTTAAACTTCCTTTGGAGAACCTGTGCGCAATTCGTCGAACCATATTGCAATTGGGACACACACATGCGGGTGCGACAGCTTGTCGATTCGATAGGGGCGTCGCAAGGAAGCGGTCCAAGAAAAAAGCCCGGCGGAGCCGGGCTTTCGGGAGGGAGTGGCGTGAGGGCCGATTAGTAGCGGTAGTGATCCGGCTTGAACGGGCCCTTCTCGGACACGCCGATATAGGAGGCCTGATCGGGGCGCAGCTTGGTGAGCTTCACGCCGATCTTCTCGAGGTGCAGGGAAGCCACCTTCTCGTCCAGGTGCTTGGGCAGGGTGTAGACCTTGCGCTCGTACTTGCCCTGGTTGGTGAAGAGCTCGATCTGGGCCAGCGTCTGGTTGGTGAACGAGGCCGACATCACGAAGGACGGATGGCCCATGGCGTTGCCGAGGTTCACGAGGCGGCCTTCGGAGAGCAGGATGATGCGGTGCCCGTCGGGGAACTCGATCTCGTCGACCTGCGGCTTCACGTTGTTCCACTTCAAGTTCTTGAGGCCCGCGACCTGGATCTCGTTGTCGAAGTGGCCGATGTTGCAGACGATGGCCCGGTCCTTCATCGCCCGCATGTGGTCGAGGGTGATGACGTCCTTGTTGCCGGTGGCGGTGACGAAGATGTCGGCGCGGGGGGCGGCGTCTTCCATCGTCGTGACCTCATAGCCTTCCATGGCGGCCTGCAGGGCGCAGATCGGGTCGACTTCCGACACGAGCACGCGGCAGCCGGCCTGGCGGAGCGAAGCGGCCGAGCCCTTGCCCACGTCGCCGAAGCCCGCGACCATGGCGACCTTGCCGGCCATCATCACGTCCGTGCCGCGGCGGATGCCGTCGACGAGGGATTCGCGGCAGCCATAGAGGTTGTCGAACTTGGACTTGGTGACCGAGTCGTTGACGTTGATCGCCGGGAAGAGGAGCTTGCCCTCCTTCTCCATGATGTAGAGGCGATGCACGCCGGTGGTGGTCTCTTCCGAGACGCCCTTGATCGAGTCGGCGAGGCCGGCGAACCAGCCCTTCGGCTTCTCGCCGAGCAGGCGCTTGATGAGCGCGAAGAAGACCTCTTCCTCTTCCGAGCCCGGCTTGTCGAGGAAGGCGGTGTCGCCCTGCTCGGCGCGCAGGCCGAGATGCACCAGCATGGTGGCGTCGCCGCCGTCGTCGAGGATCATGTTGGGCATGCCGCCGCCGTGCCAGTCGAACAGCTTGGCGGTGTAGTCCCAGTACTCCTTCAGGGTCTCGCCCTTGTAGGCGAAGACCGGAATGCCGGCGGCGGCAATCGCCGCGGCGGCGTGGTCCTGGGTCGAGTAGATGTTGCAGGACACCCAGCGGATGTCGGCGCCGAGAGCCTTCAGGGTCTCGATCAGCACCGCGGTCTGGATGGTCATGTGAAGCGAGCCGGCGATGCGGGCGCCTTTCAGGGGCTGCTTCGCGCCGTATTCCTCGCGGACG
This sequence comes from Microvirga arvi, assembly GCF_016892765.1. Taxonomy (GTDB): domain Bacteria; phylum Pseudomonadota; class Alphaproteobacteria; order Rhizobiales; family Beijerinckiaceae; genus Microvirga; species Microvirga arvi. The sequence goes on along the minus strand of NZ_JAFEMD010000003.1, from coordinate 144,337 downwards.
GCCATGAGGCCCGGCATCTCGGTCTCGGCGATGGAGATTTCCTTGCGGCCGAACTCGGCCAAGCCGATGTCTTTGACGATGTAATCCTGTGCCATGTGGCCTCTCTTTTGCACCAGTTCCGGGTGAATTGGCGCCGTCTCTACCAGAGAGCCGCCGGAGAGGCAATCAAGATATAAAGATGTCTTTATATGTTTTACGGAGGGCGAGCATCAACAACCGTCCCCTCATGGCCGGGCTGTCCCGGCCATCCCGATCCTGTGAGGCTCGGCGCTTCATGGCATCGAGATCACTGGCACAAGGCCGGTGATGACGTGCGGGGGAACCCCTTGGAGCCTACTCGTCCTCGCCGAACCTGTTGGCGAGAAGATCGTCGATGGCCTGCAGGCAGGCCGAGGCGTCGGCCCCCTTGGCGGTGACGGTGATCGTGGTGCCCTGGGCGGCTGCGAGGGTGAGAAGGCCCATGATGGAGCGCCCGCCCACGGTCTCGCCGCAGCGGGTGACGGTCACGTCGGCATCGAAGCGCTCGACGGTCTGGACGAACTTGGCCGAGGCGCGGGCGTGCAGCCCGCGGCGGTTGATGATGGGCAGCTCCCGCACCAGGGCACCTTCGGGCACGACGACCGGGGGGCAGTCCTGATCGAGGGAGCCGTCCATGCTGGTTACTTTCCCGAGAGCACGCGCGAGGCGATGTTGATGTATTTGCGCCCCGCTTCCTGGGCGTGGGACACCGCGTCGTTCAAGGGTTCCTCGTCGCGGACGCTGGCGAGCTTGATCAGCATGGGCAGATTGATGCCGGCCACCACCTCGACGGAGCCGCCATTCATGCACGACAGGGCGAGGTTCGAGGGGGTGCCCCCGAACATGTCCGTCAGAACCACGACCCCCTGCCCCGAATTGACCCGGCACACGGCATCCATGATGTCCTTGCGCCGTGTCTCCATGTCGTCCTCGGGGCCGATCGTGATGGTTTCAAGCTGCTCTTGGGGTCCCACCACATGCTCGAGCGCTGCCTTGAATTCCGTCGCGAGCTGCCCGTGGGTGACGAGCACCATTCCAATCATAATGTTACAGGTCCGAACGCTCCGAGAGCGGAGCCGCTATTTTGTGCACCGCGAAGCCAAGCGCAAGTGCATTGAGTCGAAAAGTTCATCACAGTGTCACTACCGTGTCGCAAACACCACTCAGGCAGCCCAAGGCGATGTCCGCCGAGACTGCCCCGGCCTGCATGCGGACGCGAGGGACCATGACGCCGCAGAGGGCAGCATGCCTGTCAAGCTCTTCCGGATAGCGCGGCAGGCTCTCGCAGAGATCGATCACCAGGCGGATGACGGCAGCCGGCTCATGGGACTGCCGGACGATGCCGAGGCCGAACACTTCGATGCATCCGTTAAGCGGCTTCACCGGAGAGGCCACGAGGCGACCGTGCCGGGCCTCGATACGGGTCCGGTCGTCGCTGACAAGCCGGGCGAAGCCGCCGACCTGGCGGATGCAGGACAGCACCTCACGGGCCAGGGTCGATTTGCCGGAGCCCGACACGCCGCGGATCAGCAGCCCGGCCTCGCCGACGAGCACGCAGCCCGCGTGGATGGTCTGCGCGTCGCTCAAGGCTCTGCCTTCCCCGCTTCGCGCTCGCGCTTCACCCGGTCCTTGCCTTTTCTCCCCTGGTCCTTCCGGGCCCTGGCCCCTTCGACGGGGAGGCGGATGACGAAGCGGGCGCCGAGACGGCTGGGCTCGCCGCTCTCGTCGGGGGCTCCAAGCCGGTTCTCGGCCCGGATCGTGCCCCGGTGGGCCTCGATGATCTGGCGGGAGATGGACAGCCCCAGGCCCGAATTCTGGCCGAAGCCCTGTTCGGGCCGGTCGGTGTAGAAGCGCTCGAAGATGCGGTCGAGGGCATCGGGCTCGATGCCGGGACCCCTGTCCTCGACCAGGATTTCGACCTCGTTCCGGCGCCGGCGCATGGACACCCTGACGGCCTCGTCGGGCGGCGAGAACGAGCGGGCGTTGTCGAGCAGGTTGTTGAAGACCTGCCCCAGGCGGCTGTCATGGCCGAGCACCAGGAAGGCGTCACGGTTCTTGGCCGCATTGTCGATATTCAGCGTGATGAGCGCGTCGTGCTCCTGGCGGCGCTCGTTGGCCACCGACACCACCGCCTCGAGCAGGCGCACCATGTCCACGGGTTCGGCATCGGCGCGGGCAAGCTCCGCATCGAGGCGCGAGGCGTCCGAGATGTCGCTGATCAGCCGGTCGAGGCGTTTTACGTCGTGCTGGATGATCGACAGGAGCCGCTGGCGGGAATCATCGCTGCGGGCGAGCGGCAGGGTCTCCACGGCGCTGCGCAGCGACGTGAGCGGGTTCTTCAGTTCGTGCGCCACATCCGCTGCGAAGCTCTCGATGGCGTCGATCCGGTTGTAGAGCGCCCTGGTCATGTCGCGCAGGGCGCCCGACAGGTGGCCGATCTCGTCGGCGCGGCCGGTGAAGTCGGGAATTTCCTGGCGCGATTTCGTGCCCCAGCGCACCCGTTCGGCCGCTTCCGCCAAGCGCCGGACAGGACCCGCGATGGCGCCGGCGAGAAACAGCGACAGCACGATCATCACGATGGCGGCCACCAGGAAGACCTGGAGCAGGGCGAAGCGCTCCGAGGCGATGATGGCGTCGATGTCGCCTTCCTGGGTCGAGAGCAGGAGCGCGCCCTGAACCGTGCGGAAGCGCTGGATCGGCACGGCCACCGACACGATGGTCTCACCGCGGTTGTTGACGCGCACCACGCTCGCCTGCTGGCCTCCGAAGGCCTGCTGCACCTCTGCCAGGGACTTGCCGTTGATCGGCCCCGCCTCCTCTAGCACAGGGCGCTTGGTGCGCCGGAACATCTTGCGGATGCTGTTCCAGGTGCGCTCCATGGCGGTCATCGTGTCCTCCACGGTGGCGACGGGAGGAAGGTCCATGCGCAGGATGTCGCCGCGGGAATAGAACGACCGGGAATCGAGGAGAAGCATGCCCTCCCGGTCGAAGATGCGGGCGCGGGTCTTGGTCGGCGTCACCAGCCGGCGCAACAGGGGCGCGACGCGCTCGGGGTTGATGGAGAATTCGAGCGACGAGAGGGATTCGTCGTTGAACCGCTCCGTCTCTCCGGCCTGCATCTGCAGCAGCTGGTCCGGATCGATGGTGATGGTGTTGGTCTCCACCGTCGCGGAACCGGCGATCGCGCCGGCGATGATCTCGCCCTGGGTGAGCAGGCTCTGCACCCGCGCCTCGATGAGGCCCTCGCGGAACTGGTTGAGATAGAGGAAGCCTATCAGCAGGGCCACCAGACCGGCGAGGTTGAGCACGACGATCCGGCGCGTCAGGCTCGACGAGGCGCGCTGCACCAGCATGCGGCCGAAATGCTTCAGCCGGGCCAGGACGCCATGGGGGGCAGGCGGATCGTCGAATGCCGCCTCGGCGTGGATGGGGTCAGCCTTCATGCCACTCGCTTGACTCATGACCCGATGGAAGGCACCGGACCATGACGGTCTTTCCAGGTTGCGCGCCGGGCTGCCTGAGCCCTCAATGGGCTCAGCCTTCCTTGAAGCGGTAGCCCACGCCGTAAAGGGTCTCGATCATTTCGAAACTCTGGTCAACCGACTTGAACTTCTTGCGCAGGCGCTTGATGTGACTGTCGATGGTCCGGTCGTCCACATAGACCTGATCGTCATAGGCCGCATCCATGAGCGCGTTGCGGCTTTTCACCACCCCCGGGCGTGTGGCGAGAGCCTGCAGGATCAGGAACTCCGTCACGGTCAGGGTGACCGGCTCGCCCTTCCAGGTACAGGCATGGCGCTCCGGATCCATCTTGAGCTGACCCCGCTCCAGGGCCTTCGGATCGGCTTCCTTTGGGGCGCTCTGGTCCTTGGGGGCGAAGCGGCGCAGCACCGCCTTCACGCGCTCGACCAGGAGACGCTGCGAGAAGGGCTTCCGGATGAAGTCGTCGGCGCCCATCTTGAGGCCGAACAATTCGTCGATCTCCTCGTCCTTCGAGGTCAGGAAGATCACGGGAAGGTCCGATTTTTGCCGCAGGCGGCGCAGCAGCTCCATGCCGTCCATGCGCGGCATCTTGATGTCGAAGATGGCCAGATCCGGCGGGGCATGCTTGAGCCCGTCCAGAGCCGAGGCCCCGTCCGTATAGGTCTGGATGCGGTAGCCCTCCGCCTCGAGGGCGATGGAAACAGAGGTCAGGATGTTGCGATCGTCATCGACAAGGGCGATCGTTGGCATGAACTCTTCCTTAGCTTGGCACGGACGAAAGTCAGCTACTGTGTCTCGTCTGACAACGCAGAGGGCCTTAAAATGTCCCCAACTGCGCCTTTCTCGTGGCATGAATATGGTTTTCCCCTGGGCGAGGACCAGGGGTGGTCCTGATAGTGGGGTCTAGGATCTGTCGCTTCAACCGGGGATGGACGCACTCTTACGGAATGGAAAGGTTGCCCCTGGCGCAAAGCGCGCAGGCAGTCCCGCTCTGAGAAACCGGGATTTCCGCTGGGAGAAGCTGTCAATCATACGAAAGAACCCTCCCAAACCCTGAAAATCCCCGGAACAGCGGGTGATTGAGATCTGGTTTCGGCGAAAATAGAATGCGATGAAACGACTTGAGTTGACGGTCCCGTCAGCTGACCTAAAGAAGGTTCTATGTTCAAGCGAGACGGTACGGTTTCCGCCGCATTGTTTGATCCACCCCAAGTGACGGCCATCGGACGGCGGCACATCCGGCTGCGCGGTGACTGGCAATCAGGAGAAGTCTTCCGTGGAAAATATCGGCGTCTTCAACAGCGCACAGGGCGCTGAGGCCTCCGGCCTCCGCAATCTCAAACGGGTCTACTGGAATCTTGAGGCGCCTTCGCTCTATGAGCAATCCCTCACGCGGGGCGAGACCAAGCTCGTGAAGGGTGGCGCGCTTCTGGCCGAGACCGGGATCCATACGGGCCGCTCGCCCAAGGACAAGTTCGTGGTGCGCGACGAGACCACGGAAAGCACCGTCTGGTGGGACAACAACGGTTCCATCACGCCCGGCCACTTCGACACCCTGCTAGCCGACTTCCTCGCCCATGCCGAGGGCAGGGAGCTGTTCGCGCAGGACCTCTACGGCGGCGCCGATCCGGCCTACCGGGTCAAGGCGCGGGTCTTCACGGAATATGCCTGGCACTCCCTTTTCATCCGCAACCTCCTGATCCGTCCCGAGCAGGGCGAGCTCGCCGATTACGTGCCGGGGCTGACCATCATCGACCTGCCGTCCTTCAAGGCCGATCCGGCCCGCCACGGCTGCCGCTCCGAGACGGTCATCGCCTGCGACTTCAAGCGCAAGATCGTGCTTATCGGCGGCACGTCCTATGCGGGCGAGATGAAGAAGTCGGTCTTCACCTATCTCAACTACGTGCTGCCGTCGCAGAACGTCATGCCCATGCATTGCTCCGCCAATGTGGGCAAGGAGGGCGACGTGGCCGTGTTCTTCGGCCTCTCGGGCACCGGAAAGACCACGCTCTCGGCCGATCCGAACCGCATCCTGCTCGGCGACGACGAGCATGGCTGGGGCCAGAAAGGCGTCTTCAACTTCGAGGGCGGCTGCTATGCCAAGACCATCCGCCTGTCCCGCGAGGCGGAGCCCGAAATCTTCTCGACCACCGAGCGTTTCGGCACGGTGCTGGAGAACGTGGTGATCGATCCGACTACGCGCATCCCCGATTTCGACGACGCCTCGAGGACGGAGAACACGCGCTGCGCCTATCCGCTCGACTTCATTCCCAACGCGAGCGCCACGGGCCGCGCCGGCATTCCGAAGAACATCGTGATGCTCACCTGCGATGCCTTCGGCGTCCTGCCTCCCATCGCGAAGCTGACTCCGGCCGAGGCCATGTACCACTTCCTCTCCGGCTACACCGCGAAGGTGGCGGGCACGGAGAAGGGCGTGAAGGATCCGGAGGCCACCTTCTCCACCTGCTTCGGCGCACCCTTCATGCCGCGGCATCCGTCCGTCTATGGCAACCTGCTGCGCGACCTCATCGCCAAGCACCATGTGGATTGCTGGCTCGTCAACACGGGCTGGACCGGCGGCAAGTATGGGGTGGGCCGGCGCATGCCGATCCGCGTCACCCGCCGTCTGCTCACCGCAGCCCTCGACGGTTCGCTCTCCCGCGCCGATTTCCGCCGCGATCCCTATTTCGGCTTTGCGGTGCCGACCTCGGTGCCCGGCGTCGAGCCGCACATCCTGTATCCGGTGAAGACCTGGCAGAACAAGGCGGAGTTCGCCGAGACCGCCAAGCGCCTGATCGATATGTTCAACGAGAACTTCAAGCGCTTCGAAGGTCACGTGGATTCCGACGTGCGCTCCGCAGGGCCGCAGACCTCGATCGCGGCCTAAAGCCTGAGAGTTATCTCTTCTCGAGCATCGGACCCAAAAGTGGAATGCACTTTTGGGATCTATCCGATGCTCATTCTTAACTTGCGCATCGTGTGGACCGGAAAACCGGATCCACTTTTCCGCACGATGCGCTGAAATCGTGTAGAAGGCGGCCTCTGGCCGCCTTTTTCTTTTGGTGCTCCCGATGCCCGACACCCACCTCGAACTGCTCGACAGCCTGTCCCAGCGCTTGGGCAACCAGCAGGTCATCCGCGATTCTGTTGCCATGGAAGGCTATCTCGTCGAGGAGCGGAAGCTCTATCGCGGCACGGCGATGGCCGTCGTCCGTCCCGGCAGCACGGAAGACGTAGCTTTCGTCGTTCGCGAATGCGCGAAAGCCGGTGTCGCGATCGTGCCTCAGGGTGGCAACACGGGCCTTGTGGGCGGCGGCGTTCCGCGCAGCGGCATCGTCCTGTCGCTCGAAAGGCTCGACCGCATCCGCGAGGTCGATCCCTTCAACGCCACCATCACGGTCGAGGCTGGCTGCATCCTGAAGGCGGTGCAGGACGAGGCGGAGAAGGCGGATTGCCTCTTCCCCCTGTCGCTCGCCTCCGAGGGCTCGTGCCGGATCGGCGGCAACATCGCCACCAATGCCGGCGGTGTGAACGTGCTGCGCTACGGCAATACCCGCGACCTCGTTCTCGGGCTCGAGGTCGTGCTCGCCGACGGGCGGATCTGGAACGGGCTGAAAGGCCTGCGCAAGGACAACATGGGCTATGATCTCAAGAACCTCTTCATCGGCTCGGAGGGAACGCTCGGCATCGTCACGGCCGCCGTGCTGAAGCTCTTTCCCCATCCGAAGGCCCGCACCGTGGCCTTCGTGGGCTGCGCCTCCCCCCATGCGGCGCTCGATCTTTTCGAGCGCCTGCGCCAGCGAACGGGAGACCAGCTGACGGCCTTCGAATTCATGCCGCGCTTTGCCTTGCAGGTCGTTCTCAGGCACGCCGCCGGTGCCGTCCGTCCGCTTGCAGGCGAGCACGAGGCCTATGCCCTGATCGAGCTGTCGTCGCCCGATCCCGGGATCGACCTGCGCGAGCGTCTCGAAAGGGTCCTGGGCGAGGCGCTGGAGGCGGGAATCGTGGAGGATGCCGTCCTTGCCGCGAGCGAGGCCCAGGGCGATGCACTCTGGACCTTAAGGGAAAGCCTGGCCCACGTGCAGAGGCTCGAGGGCGGGTCGATCAAGCACGATGTCGCCGTGCCCGTCTCCCGAGTGGCGGATTTCATCGTCACCGCAACGCAGGCCTGCGAGGAAGCGATGCCCGGCGTGCGCGTCTGCGCCTTCGGGCATTTCGGGGACGGCAACATCCACTTCAACCTGAGCCAGCCCGTCAGCATGGAGAAGGCGGCGTTCTTACGCCAATGGGAGCGGTTCAACCGGATCGTTCATGACATCGTGGACGGCATGAACGGCTCGATCTCCGCCGAGCACGGGATCGGCCTCATCAAGCGCGACGAGCTGGCGCGCTACAAGGACCCGGTGGCCCTGGACCTGATGCGAACGCTGAAAAGAACCCTCGATCCGCACAACATCCTCAACCCCGGCAAGGTCCTGGCTCCGGAGGCGGATCTGCCGTCGGATCTTCCGAGCTCAAGCTAGCTCATTTGGGAAGAAGCGGCCTGCCTGCTTGACCCGTTCCTGCAGGTGCCTACGATGATCCGGCCGGGCCAAAGGTGCCGGTCAACGACGATTTGGAGGGAAGCCCTGTGGCCTCGGTCGAGATTCGCAACATCCAGAAGAGCTTCGGACCCGTATCGGTCATCCAGGGCGTATCGATCGACATCCAGGACGGGGAGTTCGTCACCCTCGTCGGGCCGTCCGGATGCGGCAAGTCCACATTGCTGCGCATGATCGCAGGCCTGGAGAACATCTCCGGCGGCGAGCTTCGCATCGGCCCGCGGGTGGTCAACGACGTGCCGCCCAAGGAGCGCGACATCGCCATGGTGTTCCAGAACTACGCGCTCTATCCGCACATGACGGTGGCGGACAACATGGGGTTCTCCCTCAAGCTGAAGCGGGCGCCCAAGTCCGAGATCAAGCAGCGGGTCGACCGGGCCGCCGAGATTCTCGGCCTCACCAAGTTCCTCGACCGCTATCCGCGCCAGCTCTCCGGCGGCCAGCGCCAGCGCGTCGCCATGGGCCGCGCCATCGTGCGCGACCCGCAGGTCTTCCTCTTCGACGAGCCGCTCTCCAACCTCGACGCCAAGCTGCGGGTGGCCATGCGCACGGAGATCAAGGCCCTGCATCAGCGGCTCAAGACCACCACGATCTACGTCACCCACGACCAGATCGAGGCCATGACCATGGCCGACAAGATCGTGGTGATGCATGACGGCGTGGTCGAGCAGATCGGCGCGCCGCTCGAGCTCTACGACCGGCCGGCGAACCTCTTCGTCGCGGGCTTCATCGGCTCGCCCGCCATGAACATGCTGAAGGGGCATCTGCAGGGCGGCCGCTTCGTCGCGCAGGACGGCACCGTCCTGCCGGTCACCCATGCGCCCGCGGCCTCGGACGGGCAGCCGGTCGTCTACGGCATCAGGCCGGAGCATTTCATGCTGGACGAGGCCAACGGCCTGCCGGCCGAAGTCGCCGTCATCGAGCCGACCGGATCGGAGACACAGGTCTTCGCGAAATTCGCCGGCGCCGACGTGGTGGGCGTGTTCCGCGAACGCGTCGACGCCAAGCCCGGCCAGCAGATCCGCATCACGCCGGATCCGCGCCTCGTGCATCTGTTCGACGAACGGACGGGCAAGCGCCTCTAAAATCCTTCGCAGGAGGCAGCCATCAACGTTCTGGTCATCGGCGCCGGCGTGGTGGGGCTTGCCGTCGCGCGGCGTTTGAGCCTGCGCGGACACGATGTGATCGTGGCGGAGGCGACCGGTGGCATCGGCAACGGAATCTCCTCGCGCAACAGCGAGGTGATCCATGCCGGGATGTATTACCGGTCCGGTTCGCTCCGCGCCCGCCACTGCGTTGAAGGACGCCGCAGGCTCTATGCCTTCTGCGAGAGCCATGGCGTGCCGCATGCCAGATGCGGCAAGCTCATCGTCGCCACCGGTGATCTCGAACAGGCCAAGATCGAGGGCATCTACGAGCAGGGGCTGGCGAACGGCGTCGAGGGCCTCTCCTTCCTGACCGGCGAGGAGGCACGGCGGCTTGAGCCGAACCTCTCCTGCACCGGGGCCGTGCTGTCCCGTGAGACCGGCATCGTCGACAGCCACGCGCTCATGCTCGCATTGCAGGGCGACCTGGAGGATGCCGGCGGCGTCATCGCCTTCCATGCTCCGGCCGAGCGTCTTGTGCGCAGCGGAACGGGCTGGAATGTGCAGGTCGGCGGCGCGGACCCCGCCGGGATCATGGTGGACGCGGTGGTCAACGCGGCGGGCCTCGGCGCGCAGGCCCTTGCCCGCGCAACCGAGGACTATCCGGTCGCGCGCGTGCCCCCGCTCGTGCTCGCCAAGGGCAATTACTTCGGCTGCCTCGGCAGAGCCGCCTTCTCGCGGCTCATCTATCCGTCGCCTGTCGACGGAGGCCTGGGCACCCATGTCACCCTCGACCTGTCGGGCCGCATGCGCTTCGGGCCCGACGTGGAATGGATCGAACGGGAGGGTTACGAGGTCGATCCGAGCCGCGCGGAGAGCTTTTACGCCGCCATCCGCCGCTACTGGCCGGGATTGCCTGACGGGGCGCTGGTGCCCGATTATGCCGGCATCCGCCCGAAGCTCACCGGGCCGGGCGAGAAGGCCGCCGACTTCATGATCGACGGCCCGGCGGAGCATGGACTGCCTGGCCTCGTCCACCTCTTCGGCATCGAAAGCCCGGGGCTGACCTCCAGCCTCTCACTCGCCGAGGACGTGGCGGATCGGTTGGGCGCCTAGTCTGCCGTCATCCCGGGGCTGCGCAGCAGAACCCGGGATCGCGTGATGAGAGTGGTGCTTTATACGGCTTGCGATTCCGGATCGCCTGACAGGCGTCTGGAATGACGGATTTTTTAAGCCCTGAAGAACAGCAGCGTCAGGATGAGGAAGGTTGGGATTAGGATCGCGCCGGACCAGAGCAGGTAGCCAAAGAAGCTCGGCATCTTCACGCCGCCTTCGCGGGCAATGGCATAGACCATGAAGTTGGGCGCATTGCCGATATAGGAGTTGGCGCCCATGAACACGGCGCCCGCCGAGATCGCGGTGAGGGTCAGCGCGCCGGTCGTCATGAGCTGCTGCGGGTTGCCGCCGGCGAGCTCGAAGAACACGAGGTAGGTCGGCGCGTTGTCGAGGAACGACGAGAGGCCGCCCGAGAGCCAGAAATAGGCGGCGTTGTTGGCGCTGCCGTCCGGATGGGTCACGAGGGCGACGAGGGGCGCGAAGGCGCCGTTCGCACCGGCCTTCAGCATGGCGAGCACCGGAATGATGGCGATGAAGATGCCGGCGAAGAGCTTCGCCACTTCCTTGATCGGGCCCCAGGAGAAGCCGTTCTCGATCCGGTTCGCCTTCGGGGTCACTTTCAGCGAAATGATGGTGACCGCGATCATGATGAGATCGCGCAAAGCATTGGCCAGCTCGATCTCTGCGCCGAGCAGGGTGACCCGTCCGAGATCCATGGTGGCGCTCATGAGGATCGCGGCGATGATGATGAAGATCAGCAGGAAATTGATGCCGCCCACGACGCGCACCGGATTGTCCGGCGTCGGATCGGGCCGCACGTGGCCTTCCTTCCTGTAGATCACCAGATCGATCACGAAGAACAGGGCGAGCAGGAGGATGCTGGCGAACAGCGTCTCCGGCAGAAGGTGCGTGGTCGTCCAGAAGAAGTCGACGCCGCGCAGGAAGCCCAGGAAGAGCGGCGGGTCGCCGAGCGGCGTGAGCGAGCCGCCGATGTTCGACACCAGGAAGATGAAGAAGACGATCACGTGCATGTTGTGCCGCCGGTCGTCGTTGGCGCGCATCACCGGGCGGATCATCACCATGGAGGCGCCCGTGGTGCCGATGAAGCTGGCGAGCACGGTACCGATGGCGAGAAGGACCGTGTTGGTGCCCGGCGCGCCATGGATGTTGCCGCGCACGAGGATGCCGCCCGCCACCGTGAACAGGGCGAGCAGGAGCAGGATGAACGGGATGTACTCCAGGAGCGCCGTGTGGGCGAGGGCGTGGATTGCCGTCGTCGGCCCGAAGACGAGAGCCATGGGCACCAGCACCAAAAACCCCCACAGAGCCGCGATCTTGCCCTGATGATGCTCCCAGAAATGGGAGGCCAGCAGCGGGAACAGGGCGATGGAGAGGAGGATGCCGATGAAGGGCAGGGCCCATGCGAAGCCGAGGCTCGCGCCATCGAACTCTGCCGCGAAGGCTGCCTGGGGCAGGAGGGTCAGGGCGGCGGCGAGCGCCAGGCGAGAGTGGCGAAGCATGCGTACAGGTCCCCGGCAGGCCGGCGCGACCGGCTCGTTCTTCAAGTGATGGAAGACCGCTTTTATGGGAACGGCTTCACGGCCGCAACGGCGTGGCCGTTAACCGGCTATTCACCATAAGTCAAAGATAGTACAACATCGTTACAAAGCCTTGCTGTGCCGGGGGTTTTTTAGACCGATGTGCCGTTTTCTCGCCTATCGGGGGGAGCCGATCTTCCTCGACGAACTCGTCTGTGCCCCGGCCCATTCGCTCGTGCACCAGTCGCTGCACGCGGTCGAGGCCAAGACGGGAACCAACGGGGACGGGTTCGGCATCGGCTGGTATGGCGAGCGCAGCGAGCCCGGCGTTTACCGGGAGGTCCGCCCCGCCTGGTCCGACGAGAACCTGAGGAGCCTGTGCGAGCAGGTGCGCTCGCGCCTCTTCTTCGCCCATGTGCGCGCCTCCACCGGCACCTCGACCACCCGGGCCAACTGCCATCCCTTCACCCATGGCCGCTACCTCTTCATGCATAACGGCCAGATCGGCGGCTACGGGCGGATCAAGCGGCGCCTCGAGGCGATGATCCCGGACGAGCTCTACGACCGGCGCCTCGGCACCACGGATTCGGAAGCGATCTTCCTCATGGCGCTTGCCAACGGCTTGGCCGAGGAGCCGGTGACGGCCATGGCGCGGACGCTGAAAGTGGTGCGCCGCCTGATGGACGAAGCCGGCATCGAGGAGGCCTTACGCTTCACCGCCGCCTTCACCGACGGCGAGAGCCTCTGGGTCTATCGCTGGGCGTGCGACGCCAAGCCGCCGACCCTCTACTTCCGCGAGGACGACGGCAACCTGCTCATCGTCTCCGAGCCCATCGACGACAAGACAAAGGGCTGGCGCGAGGTGCCCAAGGGCTGCAGCCTCGTCGCCAGGGGCGGCAGCGTCACGGTGGAATGCCTGAACGAAGCCATGGGCCGCGTGGCGGCCTGAGCCCAGCCTTCAAAACAAAAGGCCCCGATTGATCGGGGCCTTCCGCTGTAAGGGGATCGAGCGTCAGCCGCTCAGATGACGAAGAAGTCGTCGAACTTGAGGGTTGTCTTGTTGACGATCGTGGCGATCTTCACCTGCCCGATCTTACCGGTACCGTCGGCATCGTAATAAAGATTGCCCGTCTTCTTGTCGTAGATGATCCGGTCTTCCCGGTCCTGCGCCTTCGTGCCAGTCACGAACATGTCGCTGGTGAACTTCTTCGGCCGGGATGCCGAGCCGGGGCCCAGCTTCGTGAACACCGCATTGTCCAGGTAGAAGCTGTCGTCAGAGGACTTGAAGTCGTAAACCCTGTCCACGTTCGTGCTCTTGTTCAATTTTGTATCGAACACGAACACGTCCTTGCCCGAGCCGCCCCGCAGCAGGTCGTTGCCGAGCCCGCCGTGGATCTTGTTGGCGGCGGCGTTGCCGGTGATCGCGTTGGCGAGGCCGTTGCCCTTCAGCTGCAGGGCCGCCGCGCCGGTGGCGATGAGGTTCTCCACATCCCCGCCCAGGGCGAAGTTGATCGAGGTCGCCACGGTGTCGCTGCCGCTGCCTCCGATGGCGACGTCAGCGGCGTTGTCGACGATGAGGGCGTCGTCGCCCGCGCCGCCATTCATCACATCCGCACCGAGCCCGCCGTCGATGACGTTTGTTCCGGCATTGCCGAACAGTGCGTCCGCGAAACGTGAGCCAAGCAGGTTTTCGATGGAACCATAGGTGTCCCCGGCTGCCTCCCCGGTGTTGCCGCCAGGCGCAGCTAGGTTCGCACGCACCGCGGTGGACGCTCCTTCATAGGAAACCCAGTCGATGCCGTCTCCGCCGAAGAGACCATCCGCTCCCAATCCTCCGATCAGCAGGTCGCTGCCGGCATCGCCCTGCAGGTAATCGCGGCCGGCTCCACCATTCATGACATTGTTGCCGCCGTTGCCGAGCAGGGCATTGCTGCCATCATCGCCGACGACCGTGGAATTGCCCGCTGCCGCACGGGTGATCTTGAAGGTCGAGCGCGCCACGAGGGCGTCGTGATCGCTCGCCCGCTGCTCGATATCGAATTCCGAGTTGATGCGCAGGATGTCCAGGGCTTCCATGCGGGCTCGCATGGCGGCCGAGACATAGATGTGGTCGAGTGATTGGGAATTACCCTCGAATACGTAGTCGGTCCGGTCGGCTGGATTGGCGATGAACTCGTCCGCCATGTTCCAGAGGACCTGCTGACCGCCGCCGAAAGTGCCGTCGAGGGTCTTGAGCGGGTCGCTCCAGGAAAAGTCGTTCATGTCGCCGAGGACGACAATGTTCGCATTGGCATCGTCCGCCAGCAGGTCGTCGACATAGGCGTTGATGAGCTTCGTCTGCTCGATGCGCTGAGCCTGGCTGCCGAGAGCGGGTGGCTGGGTGGTGCCGAAGATCGCGCCGTCGCCGTTCTTCGAGTTCAAGTGGTTGTTGATGAAGGTATATTCCTCACCATTGAATATGAACTTCGCAACAAGAGGCTTTCGACTTGCATTGAAGGCGTCGTTGACCGCGGGATCCGGATCGATGATACGCTCAAGCGATCCGGGGACGAGATCCACCACATCATCGTTGTAGAGGAAGGCCTGACGGATGTTGCCGCCATCTGCCCCGCCATCCTTTCCGTCCTCGGGGTTGAGATAGGCGAACTTGTAGCGTGGCCCTCCCGCCTTGACGATCTCGTCCACGAGCTTCTGCAAGGTTATGTCAGCGGAAAGGATGCCGTTGTCGACGGTGCCGCTGTCGTCCTGAAGCTCCTGCAGGGCGATAACGTGCGGTGAGCCCATGTTCTTGACGATCTGGTCGGCGAGCTTGGCGAACTGGCCGCCATCCACGTCCGCATCGCCGTCGTCATCATTGATGTCCAGGTTCTCGACGTTGTAATTGGCGAACGAGAGGAAGAACTCGTTCGAGGCCCTCACGTTCGTGACTTCCGCCTGCAGGGTCGATTGCGCCGTCACCTTGGGTGAAGTGCCGATCAGCACCTCATAGGTCGAGAAGCCGTAGGACATGATTCCGGTGATGGAATCCCGCCTTGCGCCCACGTCAAGCATCGGCATGTTGAGGCTATCGCGGATGTTGTCGAACTGGATCCGCTCCGGGTTGAAGTCGCCCGGCGCGATGGACAGGCCGCCGCGGTCATTGAGGCTCGATGGATCGTAGGCCCCCTCGATGACCGTGTAGATCTCACCGAAATTGTTGGTCGCGCCGACCACACGGGTCGGCTCGATGGTGACGCGCATGCCTTCCAAGGCTTCGTAGAAATCAATAGCCTCTGCAACGGAGGTAGTCGGCGGCTTGATCCCATTGGGGCCGATGACAATCGCTTCAGGCAAAGCGTTGCCCTTGTCGATGAGGGTAACTGTTGCAGCGCGGCTCGTTGTGCCACCGTCAATCCGCGTGAGGCCGAAGTTTTCGTCGACCCGGCCGTTGACGGCAACTTCGTCGCCGACCTCGAAACTCGGAGTCCAGTTCGATCCCATGAACACGAAAATGCCATCGGAGGTGGCAGCATTGCCGTCACCCGTCACATCTTGGATGTAGAAGCCGCGCGTGGTGCCGGTCATCTGAATGCCGGTGATGATGCCGGTGGTGGTGACCGTCTGACCGTTGAGGACTGATTCCCGGTTGGGATTTTGCGTCTGGATCTCATAGATTCGATGGAAGTCGTCGTTGACGATCTGCCCGCCCGCCGTTGCAGTGCCCAGTACGCCCTCGCTGGGATTAGACAGGGTGGCCGAGAAAGCCTCATTCTGCTCGATCGTCGTATCGCCCCTTACCCTGATCTCGATGGTCTTGGTGGTCTCGCCGGCAGCAAACTGGATTGTTCCTCCGTCAGCATCGACGAAATCGTCGCTCGTCGCCCGGCCCGCACCGCCAAGGCCGCTCAGATCGAAGTCGATCGTTGCAGCTTCACCCGTCGAGTTGGCGCGGGTGACGGTGAAGGTGAACACCGTCTCGCCGCTATCCCCTTCGGCTTTCACGGCACTCGTCGCCGCGATGGAGAAGCTCTGCTGCAGATCGTCGTTCGTGATGGTGCCGCTTGCGGTGTCATTCTGGATTTGAACATCAGCCTTTTCGGTGCTGATGCGGACCTCGAATGGCTCGTCGGCTTCGAAGCGTGCGTCTCCCCGGACACGAATCTGGACAACAGCTTCGGTCTGCCCTTCAGCGAAGGTCACCTTGTCTGTCGTCTCTAAGAAATCCTCAGGGGTCAAGCCATTGTCGCCAAGACCCCTAATGGACCAAGTGAATTCTGTCGTGCCGTCGCCGTTCTCACGGGTGACCGTGAAGGTGTAGATTGTGAAATCAGGAGCTTTGCCCTCATTCTGAACGATAGGAGTAGCGGAAATGGAAAGAATCTCGTCTGTGGTCGTATCGTCATTGTCGATCTGACCGGTCGCCGTCGCCGAACCATCGGGGATAGTAGCCCCGACCGGGTCGGACAGCGTGACCGAGAAGGTCTCGTCCTGCTCGAACTCGGCATCTGCGGCAACCTGGATCGTGATCGTCGCCGTCGGCGAGCCGTCGGCGAAAGTGACTGTTCCGGTGAGAGGGCCGACGAAGTCGTTGAGCGAAGCCTGGCCTGGATCCAGAGTCCAGGTAGCGGTTGGTGAGCCTGTAGTGGATGAGCGCGTGACTGTGAAGGTGAATTCGGTTGTCGTTCCATCGCTGCCCTCGGCCTTGTCGGCACTTGTGGCCGCGATGGAGAGGGTTGGATCGGGAGAGGTGAACGTCTGACCGGCGTTGATATTGCCTGCAGTAGCGGTATCAGCTGTATTGAAAACCGCCCAAGTGGTGAAATCTTCCGAGCTGTCGCCCGTACCCTGCCGCTGAATTGAGCCGCCAACGGCTCCGGTGCCGTCTTCGAACACCCCAGTCCCAGTACCATTCGTAATATTCGTGCTGGTGATGGACTGGTTATTGTAAGTCGTTGAGATCACGCCCTCATAGCTGATGAATTCGACGACATTGCCATTGTTATCAACTAGGGCAAAGCCGTCTGGCTCAGTGCCAGCCGTGTTCCCATTCTGGAAGGTCACAGGAGTGGTGCCCGATGCCGGAGTGAATTGTGCAGCCGTGAAGCTGAAGAATCCGTGCCCAGTCCCAGTCGCATTGCCAATCACCCCAGTCAGATTGAGGGTGGCGTAAGCTGCGCCGCCATTGCCGTTGAAGGCGATAATTTTCCAACCCGTCAGATCCGTTCCGGCAAGTCCTGCAATCTCAATAAACTCTCCAGTGTCAGTACCGGCATTATCGTAGTGAAACTCGTTGATCCAGACATTCGCCATGATGGGCCCTCACGTTGCGTCAGCACAAGGCAGCATTCCAAACACCATGCTATGAAATGGTGTATCATCCAGGAAGGCAAGTCCTAATGCCTAGGCATGACAGCCCAGTGAAAGACTAAGCTTGGCGTGTGGATAAGTCGGTTCAGGCAGGCGATCTCCCCGCTTGGCTCAGTGCGGTGCAGCAGGATCCAGCAGATTGAAGACCCTCAGGCGTTCAGCTGGCCGGTCGGTTGGGAGATCAGCGGCAGGAGCGCGCCTTTGAGGGCCTCCATCTGAAGCTCGGTTTCGGCACGGGCTGAGACCGTGTCCGGCGCGTGAAGGGCGCGCAGGCGCTTGTTCTCAGCCTCGAGCCTTTCGTTCTCGGCCATCAGGATCGCCACCTTCTCCAGGGCGATGCGGAGGCGGGCCTGGGCCTCGTTCCGCTCCTCCTCGCGCAGCTGCGCGCGGTCGCGCCAGAGACGGATGGCAACCCCTTCTTTCTCATCACTCATGGCCGGCTCCTGACATGATCAGCGGCAACCGCGCCACGCTGCGGGTCGACGTCGCCTGCACGATGCATCGCCATCAGTTCAATCACGGTTGATGTGGCTTTTATGGGGAGAGATCCTAAAGGGGCAGGTCCTAACCCATCGTTGATACGGCCCAGGGTATCGAGCGTGTCGCGATGCTTTCGTCGACTGAACAGGACTAGGGCTCGAAGGCCGGCAGCGCCACAATGTTCTCGGCCGACACCGCATGCCTCGCATGGCGTCTTTGGGCTCTGTCGATCCAGTCGGCGGCGACGGCCTGATCCAGGAAGAACTGCGCCAGGCGGCTATCCTGGTGCGCCTTCAGAAATTCGGTGAGCGCCGCACGTTCGGTCTGCCTGTCCTGCGCGGTCTGCAGGCTGCCGGTCTTGTCTTGCGAATACTCCTCGGCCAGGAAGAAGTAGGCCGGTGCGTAATCCGGATGTTTCCCGATCAGGACGCCGATCCGCGCCTTCCGCTCCGCGCCGTCGAATTGCAGGGCATGGACGAGGGCCGTCGCGCGGGTCGGCGCATCCTCGTTCAACTCGGCATAGACCTGCCGCGCGATGAAGCGCCCTTCATGGGCTCGGACAAGCGCCGCATAGCGCAGATGCGGATCGACGAAGTCCAGGCCCATCCGGGCCAGGGTGTAATAGGCGCGATGCGCACCGATGGACTCGCCCTTCGCCTCAAAAAGCAGGGCATTGTGATACAGGCCCGGCGCAGAGTGCGGGTCTTCGATCTGTCCTCCGCGCTGCACGAGCCGCGAGAAGACCTCGATCGGATCGGCAGGGAGCAGCAGAGCCTGAGCGGATTGCCGAACCGGAGCCCGGGAATCCCGGCTCGCCGCCAACGGCTCCATCGGCCTTGACGGCTGGCGATGCGAAGCAAGCCCTCCTGCGCCGACGAGGACGATCAGGCAGGCGCCCGCGAGCGACAGCGCCGACAGGGCCAGCCTCCGCAGGGGAGACCGCGGCGGCTGCGCCGTGATCCCCGCATCCGGTCCGACAATCGTGAAGGCATGGACTGGGAAGGGAATGTTCTTCACCTGCCGCTCGCCGATATCGATGAACGGCACGGCGATCTGGCCGGAAACGGCCTCATGGACGGCGCGCGAGAGACAGATGCCGCCTGGGGAGGAAAGGGTTTCCAGACGGGCCGCGATGTTGACGGCCATGCCCAAGAGGTCATTCTGGCGTTCGACCACCTCCCCCACCGAGATGCCGATCCGAAACTGCAGCCGCCTGTTCTGCGGACAGGCAAGGTTCTGCGCCTTCATGTAGTCCTGGATGTCGATGGCCGCGCGTGTGGCCTCCACCGCGCTGTCGAACTCGCACATGATCGAGTCGCCGGCCGTATTGAAAACGCGCCCGCCATGATGAGCCACGAAATCGTCCAGAACGTTGCGATAGGCCGCGAGCTGCTGCAGCGTCCCATCCTCGTCTTCCGCGATGAGGCGGGAAAAGCCGACGATATCCGCAGCGAGGATGGCGGCTACCTTCCGCTTCATCGGCGGATTCCGCGGCGCATGAAGGCTTCAGAGCGAAGCTGCGATGGCACCCCACATCCCGGCAAAATGAGGCCCCGTTGATAATCACGTTACAATATAGCGCTTACCAAAAGGTAGGGGAAGGGGCTGCTTCAAGATTCTTGGTCCTGTGAAGTTTTTCGGTCTTGCGGCTCAGCCATCCAGTTCGGGATAGCGCCGGAAAATGCCCTCTTCGTTGAAGGGAATACGCCGCGGGCTTGCGAGGTAGGCCTTGACGCGTGGTCTTTCCGCTACGGCATCATGCAGGGCCGCCACCCGAGGCGATGTCTTCAGGGCGCGGGCCGTGGCCTTGGGGAAGGCGTAAGAGAGGCCCTCGACGGCCTGGAAGAGGGAGAGATCGACATAGGTGAGAGACCTGCCGACGAGATGCCTCTCGCCTGCAGGATTGCGGGCGAGGATCGTCTCGAACCAGTCGAGAAATTTCGGGATGCGGCTGCCGCGGAACGCCTTCGCGCGCTTGAGGGCCTCCCCTTTCTGGTCCTCGTAATAGAGGTCGACGCCGACCGGATGATGGGTGTCGTGGGCTTCCGCCACGAAGTCGCTGAGGGTGAGCTGGATCTGGTGCGTCCAGAGACCGCCTTCCGGGTCCTTGGGCGCGAGCCCGTGCCGTGCCCCGAGATACAGCAGGATCGCCGCCGTCTGGCCGATGACGGTCTCGCCGTCCTTCAGGAAAGGCGGCGCGAAAGGCGGATGCCCGGCATGCTCCATCATCCGCAGCATCACGGCGACGCCCTCGGATTCCCGCGCCACGTCGATGTAGTCGGCGCCCGCCTCTTCGAGGGCCAGCCGCACGAACTCGCCGCGTCCTTGGATCGTCGGCCAGTAGTAGAGTTCGTAGGTCATGGGGTACTCCGGACCTCTCTCTTTCGCAATGCTTGCGAAGATGGTGGAGCATCCGATTAGGAAGTCAAAGGCAGTTGTTGGCCAAATGCACGAGCGTCTCACCGTCTAGCCGCATGTGCCGGTGATGAAGATCGCGCATGCCGATCGCTTCATAGAAGTGGATGGCAGGCCGCTCTTCTTCGACGAAGAGCTCGACACGCACCCAATCCCGCTCCAGTGCGATCTTCGCAACGGCGGCCATCAACGCTCGCGCTGCTCCCGTGCGGCGCTCTTCGGGCAGAACATAGAGCGCATGAACGATACCCATCGGCTTGCCGCGCCAGCCTGCGTAGCCGCGGAAAAACGACACGAAGCCGACAGGCTTAGCGTCCCGCTCGGCGATAAGAGCCTCGAAGAGGGGATCGGGACCGAAGCCGTCCGTCTCAATCCGCTCTGCCGACGTCCAGGGTGCCTGACCGGGCAGATGGTCCTCGATCAGACCTGACACGAAACCGAAGATCGTTTGAGCGTCATCTGCAGCAGCATGCCGAACGAGAAGGCTGCTCAAAGCAGCTGGGCCTCTTCCATGGCAGTCAAGATCTGCCGTCATGAGGCTTCGTTCAACAATGTGCTCTTGAGCAGGAGTGCAAGCACCAAGCCGATCTGGAGCATGACGATGAGAGATTGATTCGAACGTTCGGCGCTGCGCCTGTAAAGCAGCGCTGAACAGATTGTGAAAACCATCAAACCAAAACCGAGGTTCAATGATCTATCGATGACTGCATTGCTGCGCGACCTGTTGCCCCAGTGGTCGGAAAAAGGACCTTCCCATCCCAAAGGAAGGCATCCTGTGCCGAGACTGGCGGGAGAAAGGCAGACAGGCGCGGTAAGGGATACCCCGAGATCGTAAACGAAGAAACCAACAAGCAAAGCGCATGGCAGCAGGAGCAGGACGCTCCGAACGTTGAAGCGCAACGCTGCCATGCTAATGCGCCTCATCCCAGTTCTGCGCGGCGCGGGCGTCCACGGCCAGCGGCACTTTCAACGACACGGCCGGGGAGGGGGCTTCGGTCATCACGCGCGAGATCACGGGCAAGCTGGCCTCGACCTCATCGTCCGGCACCTCGAAGACCAGTTCGTCGTGCACCTGCAGCAGCATGCGGGCGGAGAGGCGCTCGGCTTTGAGCGCATCCTCCATGCGGATCATGGCGCGGCGGATGATGTCGGCGGCGGTGCCCTGGATCGGCGCGTTGATCGCCTGGCGCTCCACCCCCGCGCGCTCGGACGGGTTGCCGGACCTGATCTGCGGGTAGTGGCAGACGCGCCCGAACAGGGTTGTCACGTAGGACTTCTCGCGCACGAACTTCTTCGTGTCGTCGATATAGGTGCGGATGCCGGGGAAGCGCTCGAAATACTGCTTGATGAAGGTGGAGGCCTCCTGGTTGCCGATGCCGAGGCGCACGGCGAGGCCGAAGGCCGAGATGCCGTAGATGATACCGAAATTGATGGTCTTGGCCTGGCGGCGCAGGTCGCCCGTCATCTGGTCGAGGGGCACGCCGAACATGGCGGATGCGGTCGCCGCGTGAATGTCGACGCCATTGGCGAACGCTTCCTGCAACTGTGGGATGTCGGCGATGTGGGCCAGCAGGCGCAGCTCGATCTGGCTGTAGTCCGCCGAGATGATCTTGTGGCCTTCCTGCGCCACGAAGGCCTTGCGGATCTTGCGGCCCGCTTCCGTGCGGATCGGGATGTTCTGCAGGTTGGGATCCGACGACGAAAGCCGCCCCGTCGTGGTAGAGGCCAGCGAGAACGAGGTGTGCACCCGCTTGGTCTCAGGGTTCATGTGCTCCTGCAGCGTGTCCGTATAGGTCGACTTCAGCTTAGAGAGCTGACGCCATTCGAGGATTTTGGCCGGCAGCTCGTGGCCGGCCTGCGCTAGCTCGTCGAGCAGCGTCGCGGGCGTCGCCCATTGGCCGGAGGGCGTCTTCTTGGCGCCGGGCAGGCCCATGCGGCCGAACAGGATGTCGCCGATCTGCTTCGGGCTCCCAAGCGAGAACTTCTCGCCCGCCATCTCGTGAATCTCGTCCTCGAGGCGTGCGAGGGATTGCGAGAAATCGCCCGAGAGGCGGCTCAGGATCTGCCGGTCGACCATGATGCCGCGCATCTCCATGCGCGCCAGCGTGTCGACCATCGGGCGCTCCAGCGTCTCGTAGACCGTTGCGCGGCGCTCCGAGACAAGGCGGGGTTTCAGCACATGCCAGAGGCGTAAGGTAACGTCCGCATCCTCCGCCGCATAGGCCGTGGCCTTGGAGATCTCGACCTTGTCGAAGGTCACCTTGTTCCGGCCCGTGCCGGCGACATCCGAGAAGGTGATCGGCGAGTGGCCGAGATGGCGGCGCGAGAGCTCGTCCATGCCGTGCGAGCCTTTTCCGGCATCAAGCACGTAGGAGATCAGCATCGTGTCGTCATAAGGGTGCACCTCGATGCCGTGGCGCTCGAACACGATCCAGTCGTATTTCATGTTCTGGCCGATCTTGAGGACTGAAGGATCCTCCAGAAGCGGGCGGATCACGTCGAGGGCATCTGTGATGGGAATCTGGCCCTTGACGAGGCCGCCGCCGAAGAGATCGGATTCATCACGGTGCTGCAGCGGCACGTAACACGCCTTGCCCGGCTCCACAGCGAGCGAGAAGCCGACGAGATCGGCGCGGTTGGCGTCGAGATCGCTCGTCTCCGTATCGACGGCCACATAGCCCTGCTCCCGGGCTAGGGCAACCCATTCCTTCAGGCGCTCCAGGCTGGTGACGGTCTCATAAGATGTGACGTCGATGGGAGCCGAGGAGGCCTCCGTCGCGCGCGTGCCGGCCAGCTGCGAG
Source organism: Microvirga arvi (assembly GCF_016892765.1). Taxonomy (GTDB): domain Bacteria; phylum Pseudomonadota; class Alphaproteobacteria; order Rhizobiales; family Beijerinckiaceae; genus Microvirga; species Microvirga arvi. The sequence continues at coordinate 121,454 of NZ_JAFEMD010000003.1, read as the reverse complement.
GGCGTGCCGAGGCCCTCGACGGGCTTGCGGAGGGTTGCGGTCTCTGGCAGGTCGAGGCCTGCGAAGGGATCGACCTCGCCCGAGGCCGCGTCGGCCTTGTCGAAGAAGGGCACCGCATCGTCGGTGGGCGCCGTCACGCCGGTTCCGTTGCCGGTCCAGCGGATCGCCTCGCCGCCGGGCATGAGGCGCGGGTCGGGTGGGATCGCTGACGGATCGGCCTCGTAGAGCTCCGCCACGCGCCGGGTCAGGGTCGAGAACTCCATGGCCTTGAGGAAGCCGACCAGCGTCTTCGGATCGGGGTTCGGCACGCGCAGCTCGTCGAGGGGCACCGGCACGGGCGCTTCGCAGTCGAGAGTCACGAGCTTCTTCGACAGGCGCGCCGATTCCGTGTTGGCGATCAGCGTCTCGCGGCGCTTGGGCTGCTTGATCTCGCCCGCGCGCTCCAGCAGCGTTTCGAGATCGCCGTATTCCTTGATGAGCTGGGCTGCGGTCTTGAGCCCGATGCCGGGCACGCCCGGCACGTTGTCCGAGGTGTCGCCCATGAGCGCCAGCACGTCGCCGATCTTTTCCGGCGGGATGCCCTCCCACTTCTCGATGACGGCGGCCTCATCGAGATTCCGCTCGGGCCGGTAGCCGGGCTTGCCCTTGGAGCCCGATTCGAAATCGTAGAAGCAGACCTTGGGCCCCACGAGCTGCATCAAATCCTTGTCGGAGGAGATGATGAGCACGTCCGCCCCGCGCGCCTTCGCCTGCTGGGTATAGGTGGCGATGAGATCGTCCGCCTCGTAGCGCTGCAGCTCCACAGGCTCGAGCCCGAAGGCCCGGATCGCCTCGCGCATGATCGGCATCTGGACCTTCAGGTCCTCCGGCGCATCGGGCCGGTGGCCCTTGTAATCCTCGTAGAGCTCCTTGCGGAACGAGCCCTCGGACTTGTCGAGCACGATGGCCAGATGCGTGGGTTTGAGCCCCGCCGCCCCGTCGCGCATGAACTGCAGAAGCTTGGACACGAAGAGCCGCACGGCGCCCGTGGGCATCCCGTCCGAGGAGCGGGAATTGTACTTCTGGTCCTGGTTCATGGACTGGAAATAGGCCCGGAAGATGAAGGACGAGCCGTCGACGAGAAACACGTGATCGCCGGCTTGGACAGGACGGGAGGAGGGCATCGGGTCTCGGGGGCTGGTGAGGCTGCTTTATGGCAAGAAATAGCGGCTCCCGGTGCGGATGGCTATGGGGTGGCGAAACCCGGCCCGGGCTTACCGTCCCGCTACATATCACCTCACCGCGAGCTCCACGCCAGGCGACGATCCTCGGCTTCCCTTGGGGTGTAACCTAACGGAATCAATAGAGAATTGGCCGCTGGAGCCCGCCATGTGCGGCAGAACACCTCCGGTTAAACTTTTAACGCTATATTCTTGCAACATAACGTTGGATCATTTACCAGGGCAGCCCAGCCAGGCCTGGCGTGATTCTGTTGCTAAACAGCCAAAGATTGAACAATTGGAGGAGTGACCATGACATTCGCAATCTGGAAAGCCAAATACGATGTCCGACTCGGCGAAGTCTCTGGACAATATGCTGATCGGCCCTCGATCGCTTACCTGCCGAATGGCGGTTATGTCGTGGGATGGCGTGAAGCCAATCAGCTGAAATTCCAGGTTTATGACGGTGGTGGCAACACTGATGGTGCAGTTTACTCCATCGATACTGAGAACACGCCAGGGAACAATCTGGACATCCAAGCTATCGGAACCGATGGCAGCTTCGTCGTCAGCTGGAATGCGGGTGCGGTCACCAATGGCACGCTGAAGACCCGTGTTTTTACCCTCAAAGACGATGGTAGCTACAGCGGTGGCGATGTCAGAACGGTAACAACGAACGTCACCGGTGCTTCAGAGCTGGCCTCTGTGTCATCCAAAATGGATGGCGGCTTCGTGAGCATCTACACAAAGAACAACTTCGTCTATTTCCAGGCGCATGCTGCCGATGGCTCGCTGACGAACAACAGCCCCTACGTGCTCCATGATGGGGATTCGATAGTTGACTACCCGAGTATCAATCAGATTGCATCTAACAAGTACGTTTACTCGTATGGTGAAGGCGACAACATTTATTTTAGAACTTTTACATTGACCGGTAATACGGGCGCCCTTGGCACATTGGTAAATGTGGGAGCTGGAGATAGATCGCAGGTTGTCGCCTTGAAGGATGCCAATGGTGTCCCCAACGGACAATTTGCCGTTGTCAAGTCCCAAGGTAAAAACCTTGTTGCCGGATTCTATAACCAAGACGGTGTTCGCATCGGCTCAGGCAGCGACATCGTAATCACGAACGACGCTTATACGTTTGAGGGTCACTTCAATGTCACTGCAATCCGCGGTGGCCGAATTGCCGTCACGTATTCCGACACGACCTTCACACCCAAAATCCTTCTGAAGGTCATGGATGCCAATGGCAACAGCGGCAACGAGAATAACAATCCCTTGACCCTCGACGGTCCTAACGGTTTTCGCCAGCCCACGATCACAGAAATGGCCGACGGACGTCTGTCTGTGGCTTGGGAAGACTGGACGCGCAGCCAGCAGGACGTATCCTCAGCCATTGTTGATCCACGTCTCGTCAAGGTCAACGTCCAAGGCACGGCTAAGAACGACTACTACGTCGGGACTGAACACAGCGGTGATCAACTCTACGGGAATGACGGAAAGGATACGCTTCTAGGCGGCGCTGGAGATGATCATCTCATCGGTGGCGCAGGGGGCGATAGCCTCGTAGGCGGTGCCGGCAAAGACACGGCCACCTATGCCGACGCCGATGCGGCCGTAAAGGTCTTCATGCACAAGATCGCGGATAACACCGGATATGCCGCCGGCGACAGCTATGACGGCATCGAGGTCATCGACGGCTCGACCTTCAATGACCTGCTGGAGGGTGACGCGAACGATAACCAGTTCTGGGCCAATGACGGCAACGACACGATCAAGGGCTTCAATGGCAATGACACCCTCAAAGGGGCTGGCGGTTCGGATCTCCTTTATGGCGGTGCAGGCGCGGATTATTTCGAGGGCGGCGACAGTCGCGATTATCTGACCTACGAATACTCCACCGCCGGCATCGGCGTCACGGTCAGCCTTGAGGATGCATCGCAGAATACCAATGAAGCCAAGGGCGACACCTATATCGAGATCGAGGCCTTGAGCGGAACGAACTACGACGACGTTCTGATCGGCTGGACCGGGGAGAAGCAGAACGCCATCCTCGACGACGAGATCTATGGCTTCGCCGGCAATGATTTGATCATCGGTGGTGCTGGTGCTGATCAGCTCTTCGGCAATGCCGACAACGATACGCTGCAAGGTGGCGCTGGCGCCGATCGGCTGGAGGGTGATGCTGGGGATAACTTTGCCTCCTATGCAGGGGCTACCGAAGCTGTTGCTGCCGTCCTTTGGGATGCGTCCCAGAACAGGGGCGAGGCAGCAGGCGACACTTATGGCATGTACGAAGGAAAGGTTTCGATCAAGGGGCTGATAGGATCAAAATTCAACGATACCCTGCAGGGCACTAACACCGATGATAATGCTCTTTTCGGCGGCGACGGGAATGACGCACTCGCAGGATGGAATGGCTCTGATACTTTAGACGGCGGGGCCGGTGCGGATGATCTCAACGGTGGTGAAGGCTTTGACTATGCAAGCTATGCCAGTTCCACCGTTTCCGTCACGATCGCCCTGCCGGCCGGCGGGACCGGCACTGTCGCCGGAGACACGTTCTCATCCATCGAAGGCCTGATCGGTTCAGGCTCTGGCGACACGCTGATTGGCAACGAGATCGCCAATCGTCTTAAGGGCGAAGGCGGCAACGACGTGCTGAACGGTGACGCTGGTACCGATACCCTGGAAGGGGGAGCCGGCGATGACGTGTTGGTCGGCGGTGCCGGCGCCGATATCCTGGAGGGCGGGACCGGCAGCGACACCTACTATGTCGCTGCGGGTGATCGCATCGTCGAGCATGCCGGGCAAGGCACCGATACCGTGGTGATCACCAGCGACTTCGTCCTGACGCACCAAAGCGACTTCGCCAACATCGAGAACATCCGCCTGGATGTGAGCACGGTGGCCACCACGTTGACCGGCAGCGAGGTTGCCAACGCGCTGACCGGCAACGATGCCAGCAACAGGATCGATGGCTTGGGCGGCAACGACGTCCTCTCCGGCCTTGGTGGCAACGACGCTCTTTTCGGCGGTGCTGGCGACGACCTGATCGACGGCGGCACCGGCATCGATGCCATGGAGGGCGGAACCGGCAACGACACCTATTACGCCAACGATCTCGGCGACTACGTGGTGGAAGTGCCAGGCGGCGGCATCGATACGGTTTATGCCTCCGTCAACTTCAACATGGGGGCCGGCACCGAGGTGGAGTATCTGTACGCTATCGGCGGCAACGCTCTTCAGCTCAAGGGCAGCAACTTCGCCAATGTGATCACCGGCAATGCCGGAGCCAACAAGATCTATGGCGGCCTCGGCAACGACCTGCTGCGGGGCGGAGCCGGCAAGGACACCTTCGTGTTCGACACCAAGCTCAACAAGAGCAGCAACGTCGACCGCATCCTCGACTTCAACGTGCGCGATGACAGCTTCCACCTGGATAACAAATACTTCACCAAGCTGGGCTCCGGCACGGCGTCCAAGCCGAAGAAGTTCGGCTCGGACATGTTCGTGAAGGCGACGAAGGCGCAGGATCGGGAGGACCGGATCATCTATGACAAGAAGACCGGCGCACTCTACTACGATCAGGACGGCACAGGATCGAAGGCTCAGGTGAAAATCGCAACTCTGACCAAGAACCTTCCCCTGACTCACAACGACTTCTTCGTCATCTAAACGAAAGACGAAGACTTAAAAGTCATGCCGCCCTGCGCAAGCCGGGCGGCATTTTCGTTGTGCTGAGGCACAGCCGTGTTCTTGTCAGCCTCGTTCTTTTCACCTCATCCTGAGACGGATTGCGCCAGCAATCCGTCTCGAAGGAGGATTCCGTACTCTCTGGAAGCATCCTTCGAGACGCCTGCTCCGCAGGCTCCTCAGGATGAGGGCTCAAGGATGGGGCCCGCTCCGTCGTGAAACTCTCACGCCGCCTTCAGCCGCGCGAGGTCGAGGTCGAGGTCGCGCAGGGCCTGCATCACCACGCCTTCCGTCAGCAGGTCCATGGAGGATTCCACCACGTGGATGGTGGCGAGCGCGCGCAGTTCCGGAATGGTCTGGGATTCGAGCGCGGACTCGAACGACGGGCGCAGCAGGTCCATGGCGCGCGTGCCGGGGCCGCAGATCACGATGTGGTCGGGCTCCAGCGTCTGGATCAGGATGCCGACCGCGTCGCCCAAAACCTCGCCGGCCGCATGAAACAGGTTGAGGAGGGCGGGATCGCCCGCGCGGGCCTGGCCCACGATGTCGCTCATGGCCTCCTCGCTCGGCAGCAGCAGGGTCGGGGCTGGGCGGTGGTCGATAAGCTGCGCGTCCCGGTGCAGGGCATAATCGGCGAGATAGGCCTCGATGCAACCGCGCCCGCCGCAGCGGCATTGCGGGCCGCTCCGCCGCAGGCGCACATGGCCGAACTCGGAGCCGCCGAAGCGCGCCCCGCGATAGAGCTCGCCCTGGATGAGAAAGCCGAGGCCCACGCCGTCGCCCACCATCAGGCAGGCGGTGCGGCCGGAGCGCAGGTCGGCATTGCGCTGTGCGATGGCGAAGGCCATGGCGCTGGCATCGTTTTCCATGAGAACCGGCTTGCCGAGACGCTGGCTGAGGCCCGACGCCAGGGGGAGGTCGCGAGTGCCGAGCACCGGGCTCCAGGCCACGATCCCGTCGCGGGTGTCCACATAGCCCTGGCAGGCGAGGCCCACGGCCTTCACGTCGCGGGCGCCGCTCTCCTCGGCAAAAGTGGCGATGGTCTGGGCCAGCACATCCATCAGCTCCTCGGCTTCGAGATTGCGCAGGCGGCGCTCCACATGGCGGCTCGCCCGGGTGCGTCCGGCGCTGTCCACGAGCCGCAGCTCGATCCGGTTGAAGCCCGTCCAGACCCCGACGACCGACCCCAGGGTCTCGGCGAAGTAAAGGCGGGTCTTGGGCCGCCCCCGCATCAGGCCCGGGCTCTGATCGGCGCTGTCCTCCGCCATCAGGATGCCCTCGTCGATCAGGCTTGCCGTCAGCTCCGAGACCGTCGCCGGGCTCATGCCGAGATGCTGGCCGATCTCCACGCGCGCCAGAGGCCCCTCCCGGCGCAAGGCATCGAGCAGGCGCCGTCGGGCGGATTCACGAGACGAGAGTGGAAGCATGCTCATGGCCGTAGTTTATTCACAGTACGAATAAAACAAATCGGTGCGTGCTGAATATCAGACCAAAATATTAGAAAGGGGAGCTTGAAGGTGGATTGTCTCGGGATAATTATTTCCGCGCTCGAACAATAATGCATGGCAGGTTGAGCCACGTCCGTCGATCCGCCTGGGTCCGACAGCTGCCATGTGCCCGGCGCCTTGAACCCCCGAGGGACGCCGATCAGGAGGAACCAATGGTATCGAAGAAACACGTTCTCATCTCCCTTGCCGCCTTGGCGCTCTCCGCCGGGGCCGCCTTCGCCCAAGGCAAGGGCCCGGTGGTCGGCGTCAGCTGGTCGAACTTTCAGGAAGAGCGCTGGAAGACGGATGAGGCCGCCATCAAGGCCGCCGTCGAGAAGGCAGGCGGCACCTATGTCTCGGCCGATGCCCAGTCCTCGCCTGCCAAGCAGCTCACCGACATCGAGAGCCTGATCTCCCGCGGCGCCAAGGCGCTGATCGTTCTGGCGCAGGATGCCGATGCGGTTCGTCCCGCGGTGGAGAAGGCCGTGGCCGAAGGCATCGCAGTCGTGGGCTACGACCGCCTCATCGAGATCCCGCAGGCCTTCTATCTCACCTTCGACAACGTCGAGGTCGGTCGCCTCCAGGCTCGCGAGGTTCTGAAGGTCAAGCCCGAGGGCAACTACGCCTTCATCAAGGGCTCGGGCTCGGATCCGAACGCCAACTTCCTGTTCCAGGGCTCGATGGAAGTTCTCAAGCCCGCCATGGCTTCCGGCAAGATCAAGAATGTCGGCGAGGCCTATACCGACGGCTGGCTCCCTGCCAACGCGCAGCGGAACATGGAGCAGTTCCTGACCAAGAACAACAACAAGATCGACGCGGTGATCGCCGCCAATGACGGCACCGCAGGCGGCGCCATCGCGGCCCTCGCGGCTCAAGGGTTGGCCGGCACCGTGCCGGTGTCGGGCCAGGACGCCGACAAGGCGGCGCTCAACCGCGTGGCGCTCGGCACGCAGACCGTGACGGTGTTCAAAGACGCCCGTGAACTCGGCCGCAATGCCGCGGAGATCGCCATCCAGCTCGCCGGCGGCAAGAAGCTCAGCGAGATCCAAGGCGCGAAGCCATGGAACCTTGGCCCGAAGAAGCAGACCATGACCGCTCTCTTCCTGACCCCTGTCGCGGTCACGAAGGACAATCTCGACGTGGTCATCAATGCCGGCTGGGCTTCCAAGGAGGTGGTCTGCCAGGGCGTGAAGGCAGGCAGTGTGAAGGCCTGCAACTGATCCAACACTGTCATTCCGGGGCGCGCCTCTGGCGCGAGCCCGGAATCCATAAACACTACGGTTCAGGACGATGCACGGACCTTTGTGCTTCATCCTGCATTGCTAGCGGCTATGGATTTCCACGCTTGCGGCGCGGCCCTCCGGGTCGGGCTCCGCTTTGCGGCCCCGGAATGACGCTTCTCCAAACGAGCCACTCCCATGACCGCACCCGTTGCCAGCACCGCCCCGCCGCCGAGCGCCGCGTCCGGCTCGCTCCTCTCGAAGCTCGAGATCGATGTCCGCATGCTCGGCATGCTGGCAGCGCTCGCGGTCATCTGGATCGGCTTCGATCTCCTCTCCGGCGGCGTGTTCCTCACCCCGCGCAATCTCTGGAACCTGTCGGTCCAGACCGCCTCCGTGGCGATCATGGCCACCGGCATGGTGCTCGTGATCGTCACCCGCAACATCGACCTGTCGGTGGGTGCGATCCTCGGCGTCACCGGCATGATCATCGGCGTCGCGCAGGTACAGTGGCTGCCGGCCTATCTCGGGCTCGAGCATTGGCTCACCGCGCCGCTTGCGGTGCTGATCGCCGTCACGGTCGGCGGGCTGATCGGCCTCTTCCAGGGCTGGCTCATCGCCTATCTCGGCATTCCCTCCTTCATCGTCACCCTCGGCGGCCTGCTGGTGTGGCGCGGCGCGGCCTGGTGGGTCACGGCGGGGCAGACCATCGCGCCCATGGACACGCGCTTCAAGGCCTTCGGCGGCGGCGTGGAAGGCGCGCTCGGCGCCACCGTCACATGGGTCATCGCAGCGCTCGCCTGCGGCCTGATCGTCATTGCGCTAGGCTTCGCGCGCCGGCGGCGCCTGCGCTTCGGTTTCCCGGTGCGGCCCGGTTGGGCCGATGCGGTCATCGCCGTTGTCGCCTGCGTCGCCGTGCTCGGTGCCGCCGCCATCGTCAACGCCTATCCGCTTCCCGCCGGCACGGCGCGCCGCTGGGCGGAAGCCAACGGCATCGCATGGCCCGAGGGCGGGCTGTTCATTCCGCACGGTGTCGCATTGCCGGTCCTGATCGCCGTCGTGGTCGGCCTGATCATGACCTTCATCGCCACGCGCCGGCGCTTCGGCCGCTACGTCTTCGCCATCGGCGGCAATCCGGAGGCGGCGGAGCTGTCGGGCATCAACACCCGCTGGACCCTCATGAAGGTGTTCGGCCTCATGGGCCTGCTCTGCGGCATCTCTGCCTGCATCTCGACCGCGCGCCTCAACGCGGCGACGAATGCGGCGGGCAGCCTCGACGAGCTCTACGTGATCGCCTCCGCGGTCATCGGTGGCACGTCGCTTGCCGGCGGCATTGGCACCATTGCCGGCGCCATGCTGGGCGCCCTCGTCATGCAGTCGCTGCAATCGGGCATGGTGCTGCTCGGCGTCGATACGCCCCTGCAGAACATCGTCGTTGGCGCTGTGCTCGTCCTGGCGGTCTGGGTCGACAGCCTCTATCGCCGCCGCATCAAGTAAGGATTAGCGCATCATGCAAACGAATGGAACGACGCCTCTCGTCGAGATGCGCAACATCTCCATCGCCTTCGGCGGCATCAAGGCCGTGGACGGGGTGTCCGTCGATCTTCGTCCCGGCGAGGTGGTGGGCCTGCTCGGCCACAATGGCGCCGGCAAGTCGACCCTGATCAAGATTCTCTCCGGCGCCTACAAGCCGGATGCGGGCGAGATCTACGTGAACGGCGCGCATGCCGACATCTCGACGCCGCGCGATGCCAAGCGCTATGGGATCGAGACGATCTATCAGACGCTGGCGCTCGCCGACAATATCGATGCGGCCGGCAACATCTTCCTCGGCCGCGAGGTGCTCACGCCCTATGGCACCCTCGACGATGCGACGATGGAGGCCGAGACGCGCAACGTGATGGCGCGTCTCAACCCGCATTTCCGCCGTTTCAAGGAACCGGTGAAGGCACTCTCGGGCGGCCAGCGTCAGTCGGTGGCGATTGCGCGCGCGATCTACTTCAACGCCCGGGTGCTCATCATGGACGAGCCGACGGCGGCGCTCGGGCCTGCCGAGACGCAGCAGGTGGCCGACCTCGTGCTGCAGCTGAAGAAGGAGGGCATCGGCATCTTCCTCATCAGCCACGATATCCACGACGTGTTCGGCCTCGCCGACAGGGTCAGCGTGATGAAGAACGGCAAGCTCGTGGGCTCCGCCAACGTGCAGGACGTGACACAGGACGAGGTGCTCGGCATGATCATTCTCGGCAAGTGTCCGCCGGGAGCAACACCGGGGCCGGGGGCGAGTTGACCGGCTGCGAGCCGGCGCGTCTCTTAGAGCGCTTTATTGACATCGAGAAGAGAGTTTCATGACCCAGACCATTTACGGCTCCCTGAAGGGCAAGACCGTTCTCATCACCGGCGGCGCGAGCGGCATCGGCGAAAGCATTGTGCGTTCGTTCCATGCGCAAGGAAGTAAGGTCGCCATCCTCGACTACAACGCCGAGGCCGGCCAAGCCCTGGCGAAGGAGCTTGGGAAGGATGTTCACTTTGAGCATAGCGACGTGCGCGACATCCCCGCTTTTCAGGCGGCGATTCGGCGCGCGAGCGAGGCGGTCGGGCCGATCACGATCCTCGTCAACAACGCGGCGCGCGACGACCGCCACACCATCGACCAGGTGACGCCGGAATACTGGCGCGAGCGCTTCGCCACCAATCTCGACCACCAGTTCTTCGCAGCGCAGGCCGTGCTGCCGGACATGGTGAAGGCGGGCGGCGGCTCGATCATCAACATGGGCTCGACGAGCTACATGGTGAGCGACGATGCCTTCGCAGCCTACAAGACTGCGAAATCCGCCGTGGTGGGCCTCACCCGCGCGCTGGCACGGGAGCTCGGAGACAGGAACATCCGCGTCAACTGCGTGGTGCCGGGCTGGATCATGACCCAGCGCCAGATCGATCTCTGGCTGACTCCAGAAGGCGAGAAGGAACTGCTCAAGCGCCAGTGTGTGAAGCGCAAGCTCGTGCCGCAGGACATCGCCAACTTCACGCTGTTCCTAGGCTCTGACGATTCCAGCGCCATGTCGGCGCAGACCTACCTCGTGGATGGTGGCTGGGTTTGATTGCAGATCTATGATCCGTCATCCCGGCCGAGCAGAGCCAGAGCCGGGGTCGCTATCAAGATGAGGCGCCATTCTGGTCCAACGATCCCGGGCTCTGCTGCGCAGCCCCGGGATGACTGTTTGAGCTTATGCCCGTGACCCGGCAGCGACGGCGGGCGCGGTGTCGTCCAGTTCCGCATCCCTCTTGGCGACCGTCTTCATGGTATCCCGACGCACCACGAAGCACAGGATCACCAGGGGGATGCCGATACTGGCCGTGGCTGTGAACAAGAGCGGATAGCCATAGGCATCCACCACAGCGCCGGAGGCACCGCCGATGAGCTTGCCCGGCAGGGCGTAGAGCGAGCTGAGCAGCGCATATTGCGTGGCGGCGAATCCCGGCGAGGTCAGGCCCGACATATAGGCAATGAGAGCAGAGCCAGCGAAGCCCGAGGCGAAATTGTCGATGCTGATCGAGAGGATGAACAGGAGCTTGTCGGCTCCCTCGAAAGCAAGCCAAGCGAACATCAGGTTCGACGAGGCGGCGATCACGGCGCCGACCAGCAGCGTCCACCACAGGCCGAGCCGTGTCAGCGCCAGGCCGCCCGCGAAGGCGCCGGCGATGCCGACCCAGATGCCATAGAGCTTCGACACATCGGCGATGTCGGTCTTGGAGAAGCCGAGGTCGATGTAGAGCGGGTTCGCCATGACGCCGGCGACGAAATCCGGCAGGCGGAAGCAGGCGATGAGCGCGAGGATGGGGATGAGGATCAGCCCCTTGCGCCGAAAGAGATCGGTGAGCGGCTCGATGATCGCCGCGCTGAAGGGGAGCCGCTCGCGCGCAGCGCTCTCGTTGCCGCGTGGGGCCAGGAGCGTGCCGACGAGCCCGACGCCCATGAGAACGGCCATGGCAAAATAAGCGCTGCGCCAGCTCATGAACTCCGCGATGTAGAGCGCGCCTGCGCCCGCGCAGATGAGAGCCAGCCGGTAGCCGAGCTGGTAGGAGGCGGCCATCATGCCCTGGCGCTCGGTGGAGGCCACGTCGATGCGCCAGCCATCGACCACCACGTCCTGCGTGGCCGAGGCGAAGGCGACGAGGAGCGCCGAGGCAATGGTGAGAGGGAGGCTGGTCTGCGGATTGCTCAGCGCAATGCCGACGAGGCCGAGCGCCGTGACGATCTGGGAGAGCGCCATCCAGCCGCGACGCCGTCCGAGAAGATTCGCGAGACCCGGCACATCGTAGCGATCGACGATGGGCGCCCAGAGAAACTTGAAGGAATAGGCCAGGGCCACCCAGCTCAGCATGCCGATCTCGGTCCGCGAGATCCCTGCCTCCCGCAGCCAGGCCGAGAGCGTGCTGAAGACGAGGAGGAATGGCAGACCCGAGGAAAACCCTAAGGGCAGCATGAGCGCAATGCGCCCGTCGGTCAGGACGTCGCGTAGCGAGAGACGGGGTTTTTGTGCTTCGGCCATGAAATCATCTTGAGATATGCGAAAGGCGGGCACATTGGCACAAGGCGGTGCCGGTGCCAATCAGACACCGTCATCGTCCTTCTCGACGGCTTTGCTGAGCTTGGCGAGGAACTTTTCCAGCGCCTTCTCCGGCGGACACTCCTTCTCCATCAGCACCTGCAGGCCCCATTGCTCCAGGACCGCCTGCTCGACCGGATTGGCCCGCAGCATGAATACGTAGGATTGCGGACGGTCGCGCTCGTAGCCCGATCCAGCCCAGGTCTTCCAGAGCCGGTGCATCAGGAAGCGGATGTTGAGATCCGTCATGCTGTAGCCGATGAACAGGATGGTCTTGCCCAGCGAATCCGAGCGGAACTTGATGTCGAGGGGTGATTCGAAGGACAACCGCTCGAGGTAATCGGTTTCTGCGATGACGATGGAGCCGTCGTCGTCGAAGTCGCCATGGTATTTCACGATCTGCGAAATGCCCTCGCGGATGCGCGCGATGTCCTTGGCGTTGACGATCTTCACATAATTCTTGCCGTGCAGGTCATAGGCGGTCTCCAGGTTGCGGTCGAAATTCGTGGTGTAGACGATCGGAAAGTCGAGCTTGCAGATGAGCTCGTGGACGCGGGACTTCTTCAGGGTCTCCTCGGGAATGCTCCAGTTCCGGTCCATCCAGCTGCGCAAGGGGCCAATGCTGCCCTGCTTAAGCCGGTAATATTCCGCAAGCGTCAGGTGGTTGAGATCCGTTCCCCTGAAGTCGGAGAGGTCGATGTTCAGCTCGTCGGCGATGTGCTCGATCAGGGTGCTCCAGGAGGGCAGGCCCACGGTCATGGAAACGCCCGCTCCGGCGAACAGGATCGCCTGCTTTGTCCTGATGGCGGAAACCAGATCCTCGAGCACGCCACTCTCCTTATATGTCCTGCCCTTAACGCACGAACCTGCCCTTAAGCTTCACCATGAGGCGAGGGATAACTTGAGCGTTTTGCGTGTTGTCATAGGGTGAAAATCGCAAAAGCAGGAAAGAGCAGGACGTGGCAGGCTACAAGATCAAGCAGGTCGAAACCCTCTACGAGGGCTGGCGCAAGCTTCTCAAGCTGACGGTCCAGATGCCGGACGGCCGAACCATGGCGCGGGAGGTTCTCAACAGCGCCGATGCGGCGGCCGTGCTTCCCTATAATCCGGAACAGCGCAAGGTCATCCTGATCCGGCAGTTCCGAGCGCCCGTCATGCATGTGGAGGGACATGCCGATTTCCTGGAGGCGGTGGCGGGCCTGCTCGACAAGGACGACGCGGAGACTTGTGCCCGTCGCGAGACCATGGAGGAGGCTGGCCTGCGGGTTCGGACGCTGGAGCCGGTGGGAAAGGCCTGGTCGGCCCCCGGCATGACCACGGAGCGCCTGCACCTGTTCCTGGCCCCCTACACCGCCGCCGACCGGGTGGGTGAGGGCGGCGGGCTCGCTGATGAGCACGAGGAGATCGAGGTGTTGGAGATCGGCATCGGCGAGCTCATGGGATTGATGGAGCAGGGCGCCATCGCCGATATGAAAACCCTTGCCCTTGTCCAGGCCCTCCAGCTCCGGCACCCAGAGCTGTTCCGGAAAGGATGAACCCGATCAGAGACCAAGCCGCTCGGCATGCCAGCGCAGGTGATCCTCGATGAAGGTGGCGATGAAGAAGTAGGAGTGGTCGTAACCCTCCTGACGGCGCAGGATCAGGGGCTGGCCGGCCTTGGCGCAGGCCTCCTCCAGCAGCTGGGGCTTGAGCTGGCTGTCCAGGAAACTATCGGCGGTGCCCTGATCGACCAGGAGGTCGGGCAGGCGGGCGCCGTCCTCGATCAGGGCACAGGCATCGTAGTCGCGCCAGGCCGACCGATCGGGGCCGATATAGTTCGACAGGGCCTTCTCGCCCCAGGGGCAATTCATCGGCGAAGCGATGGGCGCGAAGGCCGAGACGGCCTTGAATCGGCCGGGGTTGCGCAACGCAATGGTGAGCGCCCCATGCCCGCCCATGGAATGGCCGGTGATGCCCTGCCGGCTCATGTCCGCCGGCAGAGTGTCGGCGACAAGTTCCGGCAGCTCCTGCTCGATATAGGAGCGCATGCGGTAGTGCCTCGCCCAGGGCCCCTCAACCGCATCCACGTAGAAGCCGGCGCCGAGGCCAAAATCGTAAGCGCCGTCCGGATCGTCGGGCACGCCCTCGCCGCGCGGGCTGGTGTCGGGAGCGATCAGCATCAGGCCGAGTTCCGAAGCCACCCGCTGAGCGCCCGCCTTCACGGTAAAGTTCTCCTCCGTGCATGTCAGTCCGGAGAGAAACCACAGGACAGGCACCTTCGCATCTTTCGCCTGCGGCGGCACGAAGACCGCCAGCCGCATGGGCGTGCCGGTCTCCCGTGAAACATGGCGGTAGACGAACTGCGTGCCGCCGAAGCAGCGGGATTGCGAGACGGTCTCGAAACTCAATGCTCTGTTCCCTGATCAATAGACGATGACCGAGCGGATCGACTTGCCCTCGTGCATCAGATCGAAGGCGGTGTTGATCTCGTCGAGCGGCATGGTGTGGGTGATCAGGTCGTCGATGTTGATCTTTCCCTCCATGTACCAGTCCACGATCTTCGGCACGTCCGTGCGCCCACGCGCACCGCCGAAGGCCGTTCCCTTCCAGACGCGGCCGGTGACGAGTTGGAACGGACGGGTGGCGATCTCCTTGCCGGCCTCCGCCACGCCGATGATGATGCTCTCGCCCCAGCCGCGGTGGCAGCATTCGAGCGCCTGACGCATCACGTCCGTGTTGCCGGTGGCATCGAACGAGAAATCCGCGCCGCCGCCCGTGAGATCGACGATCGCCTGCACGACCTTGTCGTTGCCGACCTCCTTCGGATTGATGAAGTCGGTCATGCCGAACTTCTTCGCCATCGCGACCTTGGCCGGGTTGATATCGACGCCGATGATCTTGTCGGCACCGACCATGCGGGCGCCTTGGATCACGTTGAGGCCGATGCCCCCGAGGCCGAACACCACGACGTTCGCGCCGGGCCACACCTTCGCGGTGTAGATCACCGCACCGATGCCGGTGGTCACGCCGCAGCCGATGTAGCAGATCTTGTCGAAGGGCGCGTCCTCGCGCACCTTGGCCAATGCGATCTCCGGCAGCACGGTGAAGTTCGCGAAGGTCGAGCAGCCCATATAGTGGAACACCGTCTCGCCATCGCAGCGGAACCGGCTGGTGCCGTCCGGCATCAGGCCCTGGCCCTGCGTTGACCGGATGGCCGTGCAGAGATTGGTCCGGCGCGACAGGCAGGATTTGCAGCTGCGGCACTCGGGCGTGTAGAGCGGGATCACGTGATCGCCGGGTTTGAGCGTCGTCACGCCGGGGCCGACTTCGCGCACGATGCCCGCGCCCTCATGGCCGAGGATCGCCGGGAACTTGCCCTCGGAATCGAGACCCGAGAGCGTGTAGGCGTCGGTGTGGCACACGCCCGTCGCCATCACCTCCACGAGCACTTCGCCGGCCTTGGGTCCCTCGATGCGGATGGTCTCGATGGTGAGCGGCTTGCCAGCCTCCCATGCCACGGCGGCCCTGGTTTCCATGCTCGTGTCCTCGCTTGTGATTCGATGAGGGACTATGTGAACCGGGGCGACGCGAGGTCAAGTGAAGCGGGCTGGGAAGCCTTAAGGCTTCCCAGTTCCGTATTCGACGCTTATGTCTCATCCCGACGACAGGAAGGATTCCCTTGTGCCCGACATTCGCGCCGCCATCATTCCCGTGACCCCCTTCCAGCAGAACTGCACGCTGCTGTGGTCCGAGACAACGAAGAAGGCCGCCGTGATCGATCCCGGCGGCGATCTCGAGCGCATCCGCCAAGCCATCGCGCAAAGCGGGGTCACCATCGAGAAGATCATCCTCACCCATGGCCACATCGATCACGCGGGCGGCGCCGCCGAATTGCGCGAAGAACTCGGTGTTCCGGTCGAGGGGCCGCACGAGGCCGACGATTTTCTTCTGCAGCGTCTCGCCGAACAGGGACGGGCGTATGGCTTCGAAGCACGTCCCGTGACACCGGACCGCTGGTTGAACGAAGGCGACACGGTGAGCGTCGGCGATCTCACTCTCGACGTGCTGCATTGCCCCGGCCATTCACCCGGCAGCGTCGTTCTCGTGTCGAAAGATCAGCGCTTTGCCCTGGTGGGCGACGTGCTGTTCCAGGGCTCCGTCGGACGCACCGATTTGCCGGGCGGAGACGGCAAGGCACTGATCCGCTCGATCAAGCACAAGCTCCTGCCGCTCGGCGACGACATCACCTTCATCTGCGGTCACGGCCCCATGAGTACCATCGGGCAGGAGAGGCAGACCAATCCGTTTTTGCAAGGTGAGGGGTTGGTTTGAGAATTGCATCCGCAGTCGTTCCGGGGCCGCGCGAGCGGAGCCCGGAATCCATAACCGCTAAAATTGCAGATAGAGGTGCAACGCCGCTCATCTTCTCTTGAGCCGTCGTGGTTATGGATTCCGGGCTCGCCTTCGGCGCCCCGGAATGCCAGTGGCGTGACACAACGAAAAACGGCCCGGGATTTCTCCCGAGCCACTCGCTTTGCCCCTACGGATTTTTGTTATTCCGCAGCCTGGATCATCACTGCGCCCTTGAGGCCCATGCGGTCCGCCACGCCGAGGCCATAGGCCTTGTCGGCGAGATAGAAGTGGACGATCTGGCGCTTCACGATCTCCTCCGGTACGCCCCGCATCGCCTCCGCGATGTTGTCCATGAGCCGGCCCTGCTCGTCCGGCGTCATAAGGCGGAACAGGTCGCCCGGCTGCCTGTAGTCGTCGTTGCCGGCGCGGTGATCGTAGCGGTCGGCATCGCCCGAGATCTTGAGCGGCGGCTCCGCGGCGCGGGGCGTCTGCACCGGACCGTTGAAGGAGTTCGGCTCGTAATAGGCGTTTCCGCGGTCCGGGATGTCGAACAGCATGCCGCCGTCGGCATGGTAGTGATGCACCGGGCAGCGTGGGCGGTTGACGGGCAGCGCCTCGTAATGGGTGCCGACGCGGTAGCGATGCGCGTCCGCATAGGCGAAGATGCGGCCCTGCAGCATCCTGTCCGGCGAGAAGCCGATGCCGGGCACGATGTTGGACGGCGAGAACGAGGATTGCTCGACCTCGGCGAAGTAATGCTGCGCATTGCGGTTGAGCTCGAGCACGCCAACCTCGATCAGCGGATATTCCGCATGCGGCCATACCTTGGTCACGTCGAACGGATTGTAGGCAGTCTTTTCCGCGTCCGTCTCGGGCATGATCTGGACGCAGAACTTCCAGCGCGGGAAATCGCCTCCCTTGATCGCTTCGTAGAGATCGCGCTGGGCGCTTTCGCGGTCCTTGGCGATGATGGTCTCGGCCTCGCGGTTCGTCCAGGTCTTGATGCCCTGCATGGACTTGAAGTGGAACTTCACCCAGAAGCGTTCACCGGCCTCGTTGATGAACGAATAGGTGTGCGAACCGAAGCCGTGCATGAAGCGGTAGCCCTGGGGCAGACCGCGATCCGAGAACAGGATCGTCACCTGATGCAGGGTCTCGGGGCTGAGAGACCAGAAGTCCCACATCGCCGTCGTCGAGCGCAGGTTCGTCGCCGGGTGGCGCTTCTGCGTGCGGATGAAGTCGGGGAATTTCACCGGATCGCGCACGAAGAACACCGGCGTATTGTTGCCGACGATGTCCCAGTTGCCCTCTTCCGTATAGACCTTGAGGGCGAAGCCACGCACGTCGCGCTCGGCGTCCGCCGCGCCGCGCTCGCCGGCGACGGTGGAAAAGCGAAGGAACACTTCGGTCTGCTTGCCGATTTCGGAGAAGACCTTCGCCTTCGAATATTGCGTGATGTCGCTGGTGATGGTCAGCGTGCCGTAGCCGGCCGATCCCTTGGCATGGACCACGCGCTCCGGAATGCGCTCGCGGTTCTGATGGGCGAGCTTCTCGATGAGTTGGTAATCCTGCAGCAACAGCGGACCGCGGGAGCCGGCGGACAGGCTGTTCTGGTTGTCGGCAATCGGCGCCCCGGCCGTGGTGGTCATCGTCGTTGTTCTTGTCATGGTCGTCCCCATTCAGCGCCGCGCACCATGGCGGGGAGACGCGATAAGATCCAATTGTATTGATTGCAAAATGCGATCAGATATTCTTATGGCATGGTGACCCTCAGGCAGCTACGATATTTCGAGACGCTGGCACGGACAAAGCATTTCGGCCTGGCGGCCGATCAATGCGCTGTCACGCAACCGGCGCTTTCCATGCAGATCAAGGAGCTGGAGCGCGAGCTCGGCGTGGAGCTCTTGGAGCGGCGGGGCGGCTCCGTCGCCGTGACACAGGTTGGCCAGGAGATCGCAGCCCGCGCCGAAGCGATCCTGAACCAGGTGCGCGAGTTGTCGGATTTCGCGCATCAGCATCATGGCGTGCTCACGGGCCCCTTGCGCCTCGGGATCATTCCATCGATTGCGCCCTACCTGCTGCCTGACATCCTTACGGAGATCGCAAGGCAATATCCCGCCCTGGATCTTCAGATCCGCGAGACGCAGACGAACGCATTGCTCGAGGAGCTGATGCGCGGCGACCTCGACGCGGCTCTTCTCGCATTGCCCATCCAGCAGCCGCAGATCGAAACCATAGCCCTGTTCGAGGACCGTTTCCTCGTCGCGGTCCAAAGCCAGGCCGTGCAGAAATGGGCCACCTGCGATCTGCATGAGCGCATCGGTCAGGAACGCCTGCTGCTGCTGGAGGAGGGCCATTGCCTGCGCGATCAGGCGCTTCAGTTCTGCCGCATCGCCAACATGCAGGCACGGAAGGCCCTGGGGGCCGCTTCTCTGACCACCATCATGCAGATGGTGGCGGCCGGACACGGCATCACGCTGCTTCCGGAGCTGTGCGCCAAGTCGGAGGTCGACCGGCAGCGGGTGGCGCTCATCGAGTTTCCTGACGAGGCACCGACGCGCACGGTCGGCCTCGCCTGGCGCCGTACATCCACCCGCAAGAATGACTTCCTGGCCTTGAGCGGCCTGATCAAGTCACTGAAGAGTGAAGATGGAAGGTCACACGAATCTGCGAAACTCTGAAGCATTGGTTCGAAAGGTGAGATCATCCCCGGCGGAAAGGAGCGCACCGATGCCTGACGACAATCCCATCCGGATTCTGGTCTGGAGCGATTATGTCTGCCCGTTCTGCTATCTCGAGCGACCCGTCCTGGAGAGGATCCAGGCTGAGCTTGGCGACGAGGTCGAGATCGACTGGCGTTCCTTCGAGCTGCGGCCCGAGCCGGAGCCGACGCTCGATCCCAACGCGGAGTATCTGCACCGGGTCTGGAGCCAGTCCGTCTATCCGATGGCTGAGGCCCGCGGCCTCAGCCTGAAGCTGCCGCCGGTCCAGCCCCGCAGCCGCAGGGCCCATGAGGCCGCCGAGTTCGCCCGTGGAGCGGGTCTTCTGGATGCCATGAACCGGGCCCTGTTCAAGGCCTTCTTCGAAGAGGGCCGCGATCTGGCCGACCTGGACGTTCTCCTCGACATCGGCCGATCCGTCGATCTCGAAGCGGATGATCTGCGCGAGGCTCTCGCGAGCGGCCGGTACACGCAGCAGGTTCTGGAGGATCAGCAGCTGGCGCGGCAGATCGGTATTTCCGGCGTTCCTGCCCTGATCGTCACGGCCGGGGCGCAGGCCTATCTCGTCTCCGGAGCTCAATCCTACGAGACGGTCATGAGCGTGATCGCGCAAGCCAGGCGGGAAAGCACGAGCGGGAAATCCTCACGACTCTCCAGCGCGGAATAGCAGCACCTCGTGCCAAGGCCGATGCCGGCTCCCTGAAGTCTGTGGTATAGTTCATCCGTTCTTGAGGATACATGCTCTGCGAGAGGAGGTTTCCATGGCGCTCCAGCTTGGCGATGTAGCACCGGACTTCGAGGCTGAAACGACACAAGGGCGTATTCGCTTTCACGAGTGGATCGGAGATTCGTGGTGCGTGCTCTTCTCTCACCCGAAGGATTTCACCCCCGTCTGTACGACAGAACTTGGCTACATGGCCAAGATCAAGCCTGAGTTCGACCAGCGCAACGTCAAGATCATCGGTTTGAGCGTGGATCCCGTTGACAATCATGCGCGGTGGGCGAACGACATTAAGGAAACCCAGGGAAATGCTCCGAACTACCCCATGATCGGCGATTCCGATCTGCAGGTTTCCAAGCTCTATGGAATGCTCCCGGCGAGCACGGGCGGCAGCTCCGAAGGGCGCACCCCGATGGACAATCAAACGGTGCGCAACGTCTTCGTCATCGGCCCTGACAAGAAGATCAAGCTGATCCTGGTCTATCCCATGACGACGGGCCGCAACTTCGATGAGGTGCTCCGGGTCATCGACTCGCTGCAGCTCACGGCGAAGCACAGGGTTGCGACCCCCGTGAACTGGCGGCAGGGCGAGGACGTCATCATCGCCGGTTCCGTGTCGGATGATGAGGCGAAAAAACTTTATCCGGACGGATGGAAGGCTCCGCGGCCCTACATGCGCATCGTGCCTCAGCCGCGAGCCTGACAGGCGCCGCCACCCGTCGGCATCGCGGCAACGGATGAGAGGCTTTCCGGATGCGAGCGGAAAGCCTCTTTGCCTATCAGCAGCTGGTGAGCTTCACGCGTTCCACTTCGAGGCCGAAGAGCGGACGCACCCGAGTGCCGAGCACGTTGCCCGCAAAGGCCGCGACGAGCCAGACCCAACCGTGCAGGCTGCCAGAGGCGATGCCGGAGAAATACGCGCCGATGTTGCAGCCATAGGCGAGGCGGGCGCCATAGCCGAGGAGCAGACCGCCGACGATCGCCGCAATGGCGGAGCGCAGCGGCACCTTCCAAGTCGGAGCGAAACGTCCCGCCAGAGCCGCCGCCAGCAGGGCGCCGAGGATGATGCCGAAATCCATCACCGTCGTGATGTCGTTGAAGATGCTGCCGTTGAGCTCGGCCTGGCGGGCCGGCGTGGACCAGTAGGGCCAGCTCGTCACGTCAAAACCGATGACGGCCGCGATCTTCGAGCCCCAGAGCGCAAAGGCCGAGGTCACGCCCCAGGGACGACCGGCGAGGTAGAGCGTCACGAAGTTCAAGAGCGCCAGCGCGACCGCGCCCGCGACGATGGGCCAGGGACCGCGCAGGAAGCGGGCGAGACCTTGGCGCGGCGAAGGATCGGCCGTGATGAGGCGCCCATGACGGCGCTTCTCGGCCACCACGGTCACGACTGCGATGAGGACGAAGACGGCAAGCTGCACGGCGAGCGCCGTCCAGGGTCCCCAGACCTTGATGATCGAAATGGCAGGCAGGCTCGGAAGTGCCGTCCACCAATGCAGATGAGCAGCGCCGATGGCGGATCCGGCGATGAAGGCTGCGAGCGTGATCAGCATGCGGGTGGAGCCGCCGCCGACCGTATACAGCGTGCCGGAAGCGCAGCCGCCGCCCATCTGCATGCCGATGCCGAAGATGAAGGCGCCGAAGACCACGCCGATCCCCGCCGGCGAGACATTGCCGGCAACGCTCTGGCCGAAGAGGGTGCCCGAGGCGAGGACCGGGAAGAAGAGCACCGAGGCAATGGCTAGCATGACCATCTGCGCCCGCAGGCCCTCGCCGCGGCGGTCCGCGATGAAGACGCGCCAGGCCGAGGTGAAGCCGAAGGCGGCATGATAGAGCACAAGGCCGAGGGCCGCGCCGAGCACATAGAGGGCCGCCTGACGCGGGTTGATGATCGCGCCCAGGAGAGCCGCCCCGCCGATGATGCCGGCTGCGGCTGTAAAGGTAGCCGGAGCGTTGATGGTCAGGCTCGCGCGGTTTCCTTCGGGAAAAGGCGATGCCAATGCAGAGCTGGACATGATGGCTCCTAAAGCTGCGTATAAGAGAGTTGCCAGGCGCCTCATGCGTCTTGCGCAGCCAACATGGAGTTCGTTATAAAGAACGTCAAGATATGTAATTATCAGTAAATTTACATATATATAATGTGATTATAAGCCTGGGCATTCCTGGTTCAGGCCCTCAGGAATGTGAGGAAGCCTTCCTGCTCTGCAACGAGGTATGACCTGATGACGATCAAACCCGACGTTCCCGCCGCCATCGGCAACACGCCCCTGATCAGGCTTCGCCGCGCGTCCGAGCTCACCGGCTGCACGATCCTCGGCAAGGCCGAATTCATGAATCCCGGCCAGTCGGTGAAAGACCGGGCCGCGCTCTTCATCATCCAGGATGCGGTCAGGCGCGGCGCGCTGCGCCCGGGCGGCATCATCGTTGAGGGAACTGCAGGCAATACGGGCATCGGTCTGGCGCTTGTCGCCAATGCCCTCGGCTTCCGCTCCGTGATCGTTATCCCGGACACCCAGAGCCAGGAGAAGAAGGACATGCTGCGGCTCGCCGGCGCCGAGCTGATCGAGGTGCCAGCGGTTCCTTATGCCAATCCCAACAACTACGTGAAGGTCTCGGGACGGCTGGCGGAGCGTCTGGCCGCAGCTGAGCCGAACGGCGCCATCTGGGCCAATCAGTTCGACAACGTGGCCAACCGGCAGGCGCATCTCGAGACCACAGGACCGGAGATCTGGGAGCAGACGGATGGGAAGGTCGACGGCTTCGTCAGTGCAGTCGGCACCGGGGGCACCCTCGCCGGCGTCGGCATGGCGCTGAAGGAACGCAATTCGAAGATCAAGATCGCTCTCGCCGATCCCATGGGGGCGGCCCTCTACAGCTACTACACGACCGGCGAGCTGAAATCCTCGGGCTCGTCGATCACGGAGGGCATCGGCCAGGGCCGCATCACCGCAAACCTGGAAGGCGCGCCGATCGATGTCGCGTTCCAGATCCCGGACGAGGAGGCGGTGCCGATCATCTTCGATCTGCTGGAGCATGAGGGCTTATGCCTGGGCGGTTCGTCAGGCATCAATGTTGCCGGTGCGATCCGCCTCGCGAAGCAGCTTGGCCCCGGGCACACCATTGTGACCGTGCTCTGCGACTACGGAACGCGCTATCAGTCCAAGCTCTTCAATCCGGATTTCCTGCGCTCCAAGAACCTGCCCGTTCCCGCGTGGCTCGAGAGACGGAGCAGCATCGATCCGGGTCTTGTGTAGCGCAGGAACGTTACGCGTTCGAACGCATGCGCCACGCCTGGTTCCGTCAGGCGCGGCGTTTTTCAATCAAGCCGCCGACGATGTTCCGGTTTCCGCATTCGAAGCCGCCGGACTCGTGGATTCCTCAGGGCGCTGCTGCTGTTGCGGGCGGCTGAGATTGGCAGGTGAACGGCTTCCCGAAGGCGTTGCAGACTGCGTCGCAGTCGGGGCTTTCGCATGAACCGAGTGGAGATCGGCCTGGATGCTGTCGATCAGGTCGACGAGCCAGGCTTCGCCATTCTGGACGCGCTCCCGCAGAGCTGACTTCGCGATGTCGAGCTTCGCCGAGATCTCCATCGTGCTGCGCGACGGCAGATCGCTGAAATCCTGCTCGATGGTAGCCAGCTCGCGCAGCAGTTCATCCCGCAATGCGCGCTGATCCTCGACCATGATCAGCGGCGAGTTCAGCATGCCGCGCAAGGCAGCCCATCGCAGGCCGAGAGCGCTCACCGATTGCGTTCCATCGAGTCCTGACAGATTTTGGGATTCGGCCACGGTCATTTCCTTTTTGCGAGAACTCAGAATCGAGTCTTGGCAGAAAGGAGCATGCTTGTGGCGTGAATCGGGCAGCACCCTGCAAAAAGCCGCCCGGCCTCACGCTATTTCGCATATGGTTACTGAATTCAGCGGATAAAGAAATACAGTGTCAGGGCTGCGCCGACTGCGATGACGAGCCAGCGGATGATGCTCGCCGGCAGGCGGCGGCCGAAGGCGACGCCGAGATAACCGCCGATCACGGAAGCCGCCCCTACCACGAGCGTCTCGGGCCAGCTTACGAGCCCGGCCGCGATGAACAATACAACAGCAACAAGCTGGATGAGCGTGGAGCAGAGGTGCTTCGCGGAGTTGATCAGGTGGAAATCATCACCCTCGGTGATGGCGAGCGCCGCCAGCATCACGATGCCCATGCCCGCGCCGAAGAAGCCGCCATAGACGGCGACGCCCGTCTGAAACGCGAGGCCGGCGGCCCAGGCCTTCGTGGAGGGATGGTCACCCTCGTGCTTGCCGATGGCGCGCGCCAGCGCCACGATCTTCGGACTCGCGGCAAAGAGCAGGGTCGCGAACAGCAGGAGCCACGGCACGAGCTGCCGGAATGCATCGTTGTTGGTGACGGTGAGAATGTACGCGCCGCCCAGGCCGCCGATCAGGCTGACGATTCCAAGGGCCGCAAAGCGCCGGGCATTGGTGGCGAGTTCGCGCCGGTAGGCCCATGCGCTCGACAGATTGGCCGGGGTGACGGCCACGGCGCTCGTCGCATTGGCGACGACAGGCGGGAGACCGGCGGCGACGAGGGCGGAGAAGGTGAAAAAGGTGCCGCCGCCCGCGATGGCATTGACGAGGCCGGCCGCAAGGCCCGAGGCGGCAAGCAGCGCCGCAGTGGACAATTCCATGATCGATCAGTCTGGCGGTGAGGGGAGAAGCAGGATGGTTCTCGAAGAGCCGTAACAGGTTCTGCCGCCACGACCTACGAGGCTCTAGCCATAGGCGGAGCCTCTGCCCAGTGCAAGCAATGTCCTCCTCAGGCGGCGGAAATCTGCTTGTAGAAGACTGTCGTGTCGCAGAATCCGCCCTTCGGCCAGAGGGCATAGTTCGGGATGACGCCCGACTTGACCCAGCCGACCCGTTCATAGAGCCGCTCGGCATCCCCGCCGGTCACCGTATCGAGCACGAGCACGGTCTTGCCGGCTTTGGCGGCAGCTTCTTCGGCCGCACGCATCAGAGCCGCGCCGACGCCGCGCCTGCGGGCTTGGCGGTGGACGAGCATCTTGGCGATGTCGGCCCTATGGGGCTGGTTCTCAGGCTGCTTGAGAATGACCTGAACGGTGCCGACGATCATGCCCTCGGAGGGCTCCCTGGCGACGAGCAGGATCCTCTCCCTGTCGGCGACACCATCGGCAACTCCGTGCCAGAAGGCATCGGCCCTCTCCCCGGTCAGGGGCGACATGAAGCTGACCGAGGCGCCACCTTCGACACAGTCGATCAGAACCGCCGAGAGGGCGCCGACCTGCTCCCGGGCTTCCTCCGGACTCAGCACGTGAATGGCGATGTTGCTCATGGATGACGTCTCATCGGTGCAGGCCTGCTCCCGCACGCGCATCGGTGGCGAGCGCCACCACATAGCGGGCAGGGGCGTCGGTCAGGTTGCGGAAAACAGTCGGCTGGTCGAGGTGCATGGACAGGCAGTCGCCCGCAGCGAGGCGGTAGGTCTCTTCGCCGAGGGTGAGTTCGATGGTGCCCTCAATGATCCAGATCTGCTGATGGACTGTTGCAGCCCGGTGCCCCGTGTCATAGGCCACACGCGCGCCTGGCGGAAGCACCACCTCCACCAGTTTGATGGGTGAGGGGAAGCCGGGAGCCGACAGGTTGCGCCGCATGTAGCCGCTCTCCGGATCACGCCACACCTGTTGATCCCCGCGTCGCGACAAGGGAGAGGCAGCGGTGCCGTCCTTCTCCGCAAAGAGCGACGCCAGGGTCACGCCGAGGCCGGCAGCGAGCTTGTCGAGGACAGCCGCCGTCGGACTGCTCTCGCCGCGTTCGATGAGCGAGATCATCGAGCGGCTGACTCCCGTGCACTCCGCGAGACCGTCGAGGGTCATTCCCGATCCGGTCCGGAGACCGCGCAGACGGGTAGCCAGATGAGCGTTAATGGGTGAGGCGTTCTCCATTAAGATAGAATGCAATTCCACCATATTGGAGTCAAGGGGCGGATCAGGGCATCCCAGACGGCGAGACTGCGAGAAAAAGGGGGTCGCCAAGAAGCGTAGCAGGTCCTATGGCTGCGGTTTGCTGTGGATCACGCTCGGGCACTCCATTGCCCTCGGCAGAACAAAAGAAGATTTTCAATCGATGTCGAACGTGATCCCTCTCGCCCCCCGTCTGAAGCCGGGACGGTCCCCTGCCGCAGAGGCAGAGGAGAGAGCTTCCCTCACGGCCGATCTCATCG
Source organism: Microvirga arvi (assembly GCF_016892765.1). GTDB lineage: Bacteria > Pseudomonadota > Alphaproteobacteria > Rhizobiales > Beijerinckiaceae > Microvirga > Microvirga arvi. The sequence goes on along the minus strand of NZ_JAFEMD010000003.1, from coordinate 95,229 downwards.
AGTTGATCGACCGGGTGCGGGAGTTGACGGAGCACGTGGCCGGCCTGCCCGGACCATCTCTGCAGATCCAGCAGACAGCCCAGCAGCTGCTCGATGCCGGCACCGCCCTTGAGCGTGCGGTGGATTCGCTGACCGAAGGCGGCGAGTGGGTGCCGTTCTAGGGCGCCTCTCCTTCGCCGGATCCTTTCTTCATCGAACTTCAGGCCCTCTACCTGAGAGCCTCCATCCTTTCCCCGGCCTGAGTCATGCCCAGCGCCCGCGCCTGCCCGTAGAACTCCCGTGCTTTCGCCGCATCGCCGCGAATGCCCAGAGCTCCGAGCTTCGAGAGCACGTTTGGATCGAAGGTTTCGGCCAACAGGAAGGCCGCACGGGCGTTGCCGCTCGCAAGAGCATGCTCAAGAAGGAGACGGGCGCCGCTCACGTCGCCCTTGCGGAAGAGTTCGTCGGCACGGGAAACGAGGCGATCCTCGGCCCTGGCGGGCTCAGTTCTTCCTGGCGGTTGCAGCGTGCCTGTGACGGCGAGAGGCAGCGGCTGGATGCCCTCCGGCAGGGACGCGATGACGACGGGAGGAGGATCCTTGCCTGGCAGGGCCGAGGTGGCTTCCGGCGGCGCCGGCTTGCTCTCGGGAGGCGAGGGTTTCGCATCGGCGACCGGGGCAGGAGCACTCTCCTGCTGGGGTGGGGCCAGCGGAGGTTCCGCGCCTGCGGCCGCAAGCCGGAACAGCACAGGGGCAGGCCCCGGCTGCCGGGGCTCCTTCAGGGTCCACAGTTCACTGCTCGCATCCGCCAGTTCCTGCGTCAGCGCATCGCCCCGCATCTGGGCCCGCGCCAGAGCCCTTTCCAACTCGGACAAGCGGGCTGTTGCCGATGTTGCCGATGTCGCGATTTCATCCTTGAGAGACTGAACCTTGCCCAGCTCCGCGAGGGCGCTGGCCAACTGGCGCGCGGCCTGGTCGCCTCTCTCACGCTCCTGCTGTAGACGCGTCTCCCACGCGGAGACATCCGCTACGGGCGGCGCCTGCCTCTTGGCCGCTTGCAAGGCCTGGTATTCTTCCTGGAGCCTTTGCAGCTCGTGCTTGAGCGTTTCGCTTCTCTCCTGCTCCTGCTGCAAAGCCTGCTGCATTTCGGTTGATTTGAGGTCCTGGGAGGTTGAAGCCGCTTCCAGCTGAGCAGTAACGGCGTTGTGCTCTTGCATCAGCGCCGTGAGTGTCTGCGAGACCATGGCGCTGTAGGCTTGTTCCTGCTCAAGAGCCTGCTGCAGTTGCGCCAGATTGGTGCTGTCAACCGCAGCGGATATCCCGCAGGCTTCGGGCATTGCAAAGGCTGCAGCCGTCCTGGTCGCGGCGGGAAGAGAGGAGGCGATGGGAACGTCGAGATCCTGCAGGGTGCGGAGCAGGCCCGGATCCTTCAGGTGATCGAAAAGAACAATCGCAAGGGTTCCGACCTCGATGGCTGCGTTGAGGCTGGCCTCCGCTGCACCCAGATCGCCTCTGCTGATGGATGCCTGAAGATCGGCGGCAAGCTCTATGCGTTTCTGGGAGGTTAGGAGAAGCGGGAGAAGGTCCTGAAGATCCTTCGCCGCCATGCTGTTGCCCAATGAGCGGTCGATCGCTTCCGTGCCAGCATCCTTGCGGGAAAAATCCTGTGCGCCGGCGGGGCCGATGAGCGAGAGGCCAAGCAATGTGGTGGTCAGCAATTCGGTGGTTAGAAGTCTTGATCCAAATAATTTGTGCCCAATCATGTCGGACCTCCTTCCGTAGCCGCCGAAGGCGTGAGGAGAAGCCTTCGGCTTTCGGTCCTGCCTGGGATGTCAATCTTGCCGGCTGGTCCGCCGGAGGGCCCTCTGCCGGTCGCTCTGCCACGCCAGAAATTCGCGGAACAGAACTTCGCGCTGCTCTGCCGAGACGTTGATTCCCCGGCCGTTCATGAAGCTCTCGAAGCTCTGCACCTGGGGCGAGGGTTTGCTGGCTGTCTTGGCGCGGTCGAGCCAATCCTGCGCAGGCCTGATGCGCTCCCATCCGGGAACGTCCGCCGCAAGGTTGACCTCCTTCCATTTCGGGTGACGGCCCGGCTGCAGGAATTCATCGAAGCGGGAGAAAAACGCATCCACGAAGCGTTTCACGCGGTTGTAACGATCGGAATTCTCCGGCCAGTTGAACACGGCGAGCAGGCTGCCGACGGCCAGGGTCTCGACCGGCTTGGTGCTGTCGACGAGCTGAGGGTAATCCGTGTTCCCGAACCTGGCTGGAAAATAGCTCTCTGCAATTTCCCCTTCGAACGGGATCGGGAGGAGATGAAAGCGCCCCTCGGTCTGGAATTCGGCGATGGCGCGTACCGGCCGGCCCGCGACGTAGACGGCGGCCTGGATCTCGCCGGACTTGAGCTTGGCGTAGGACGAGGCCTGATCGAAGGTCGTCACTTCGGGCTTGATGCCGAGCTTGTCGAAGATGAGGCGCGAGGTCAGGTTGGTGCCGCTGCCAGCCTTGTCGATGTTGACCTTCTTGCCGTCGAGCTGCCGGATGTCGGTGATGTCCCGGCTGGCGATGATGTGGACCTCCTCGTTGTAGAGGCGGGTGATGAAGCGCAGGCGCCGCACCGCGCTGTCCTGCAGCTTTTCCGCATTCAGCTGCTCGCGGGCATCCATCTGCACGATGCCGATGTCGACGCCGCGCAGGAACATGATATCGCGTAAGTTCTGCAGCGAGCCGCGGCCGATCATCGGCAGCACGCGCAAATCCTCCCCATCGAGCACATTGGCGAGATCTGCCGCGATGCGGATATAGGTGCCGTCCGCGCCGCCTGAGATCACCCCGAGCGTGCCCGAATTCGCACGGGCCGGATTGAAGGTCGATTCCGTCTGAGCCGAAACGGCCAATGTGCCGGATACGAGAAAGGCTGCAGCGACGGCAGCCTGAAACGGGAGCCGGCCGAAAAGACCGCGTATGAAAGGAAAAGCAGAGACTCGACCCGACATCAATGTCCTCCCCGGAGGAGCCTTATGGCTGTTTGTCGATGTGATCGTTCCGTTTTCAATGCTTATGGATTGAATAGCGTCTTAGCAATGATGAAACAAAACGAAGGAGGTTCATCGTATGCTCATAGAACCCGCGGTCAATTGTGCTTTGCGTCCGGATTAGTACTCATGAAGTGATAGAGAATAATCAAAAAGAGATATACTTTATCTTTATATTCCTTGAAAAAGCTCAATGTCTTATTGGCGATCCCCGCACAGGGCGAGGTTCAGGGGCAAGGCAGGCGGCGGCATTAAGAAATTTATGAGGGTCTGGCAGCTCCTTTAACGGTCCGTTAACCATAAACGGTCGAAATCAGAGGGAATTTAAGGAACCTGAACTCCCGTGACCATTGCCGTTCGCAACCGACCATCACTTCGCTTCCGCGGCAGGTCCTTCATGGCCCTGGTCCTCGCGCCCGAAGTGCCGCTGAGGGACTGGCTCGAGGACCTCGACGCCGTCTCCGAACGCTCCCCCGGGTTTTTCACCGGGCGTCCCATCATTGCCGACGTATCCTCCCTGAAGCCGTCGAAGTCCGAGCTGAAATTCCTGCTCGCGGCCTTCAAGATGCGCAACATCCGCGTGATCGGGCTGGAGGGCGCCGCTCCCGAGAACGTCGACGCCGACATGCCGCCCCAGATCAACGGCGGCAAGCCGGCAGGCGATATCGATGTGCCGGATGCGGCCAATGCCGCTGTCGCCGCGGCTGGCGCGCCCTTCAGCGATGCGCCCGTGCCGGAGAAGTCGCTCCTCATCGAAGGCTCCGTGCGCTCGGGACAATCGATCCTTCACCCGGAAGGGGACGTGACGGTCCTGGGCTCCGTCGCCTCGGGCTCGGAGATCGTCGCCGGCGGCTCGATTCACATCTATGGCACCCTGCGCGGCCGCGCCATCGCCGGCTGCACGGGCAATGGCAAAGCCCGCATCTTCTGCCGCAAGTTCGAAGCCGAATTGATTGCGATCGATGGGCTCTACAAGACCGCTGACGATCTCGGGGGCAAGTTCCTCGGTCAGCCCGTGCAAGTGAACCTGGATGGCGACTCCATCATCCTGAAAACATTGGATTGAAAGAAAGAGAGACGACAATGGCCAAAGTCTTGGTCGTAACTTCCGGCAAAGGTGGCGTTGGCAAGACAACGTCTTCGGCAGCTCTGGGCGCGGCGCTGGCGCATGGCGGCGAGAAGGTCGTCGTCATCGATTTCGACGTCGGCCTGCGCAACCTTGATCTGGTGATGGGAGCCGAGCGCCGCGTGGTGTTCGATCTCATCAACGTGGTGCAGGGCGATGCGAAGCTCAATCAGGCGCTCATCCGCGACAAGCGGCTGGAGAACCTGTCGCTGCTTCCCGCTTCTCAGACTCGCGACAAGGATGCGCTGACGGAAGAGGGCGTGGCCCGCGTGCTCGACGAGCTGCGCCAGAAGTTCGACTGGATCATCTGCGACAGCCCGGCCGGCATCGAGCGCGGCGCGACGATGGCGATGCGGCATGCGGACGTTGCCGTGGTCGTGACGAACCCCGAGGTCTCCTCGGTGCGTGACTCCGACCGCATCATCGGCCTTCTCGACTCCAAGACGGAGCGGGCCGAGAAGGGCGAGCGCATCGAGAAGCACCTGCTGCTGACCCGCTACGATCCCGTCCGCGCCGAGCGCGGCGAGATGCTGAAGGTCGACGACGTGCTCGAGATCCTCTCCATTCCGCTCATCGGCATCATTCCGGAGAGCGAAGAGGTCCTGCGGGCATCGAACGTCGGTTCGCCGGTGACGCTCAACAATCCTGCCAGCGCACCGGGCCGGGCCTATTTCGATGCCGTGCGCCGACTCAAGGGCGAAACCGTCGAGCTTACCATCCCCACCGACAAGAAGGGCCTGTTCGGCAAGTTGTTCGGACGGAGGGCTGCATGAACCTCTTGAGCTTCTTCAACCGGCGCACCTCCGCGCCCGTGGCGCGCGAGCGCCTGCAGATCCTGCTGGCGCATGAACGCGGCATCGTCGGGGGCAAGCCCGATCTCGTCGCCCAGCTGCGGGAGGAGATCCTGGCCGTCGTCCGCCGCCACGTGATGGTGGAGCAGGACAACGTTCAGGTGAAGATGAATCGCGACTCGGACATCTCGACCCTTGAGATCGAGATCGAGATTCCCGCTCCTGCTGCAGCAGGCGCCTGATACCATGAATTCAGCATGTGAGCGGCCCTTGTTCCGGCAAGGACCGCTCTCATAGCTGCGGCTTGCCCCAGACGCCGATCTTCGCCTCCCGAGCCTTGTCGGCCGCGGCCTTCAGCTCCGGCGATGCATCGTTCGTCGGCCGCCCGCCGCCGTTGAAGAGCACGACCCGCGACAGATCCTGACCTCCGACCTGGCACCGGTATACGTCGTTCGAGCCTGCTGGCTCGCAGGCAACTTCGCGGCCGTTGAGATAGCGGGTCAGATCATCGGGCTTGCCGGCGCCGGGAGCCCACTCGACGCCGAACAGACGCACAACCTCTCCGTTCAGGGACAGGGTGGCGGTGTCGATCACGTCCGGCACGCCACGCAATGAACCGGAGGACACGGTCGAGCCGGTGCTCGACGGCCCAGGATCCTGAATGGGCGTGGATGCGACATCACTGGGTTCGGCAGGAGCAGCTGCGCTGGCTTGAGGGACGCTGGGCTCATCACCCTGGAACAGGAAGGCGCCGACGCCGAGAAGAGCAAGAACTGCAATGGCTCCGAGCGCAAGGCCAGGGCGCAGCCAGGAATGCCTGCGGATCCCGCCAAACACGGCCTGCTCATGCTCGGCTGCCACCGGAGCGGCTTGGTCTCCGGGTTCGGCCTTCGAGCCGAGCTTTGGCACCAGGGCGGTCTTCCAGCTGCGCAAGGGGTTACGGGACCATTCGTGAATGCGCGGCTTCCCCATTGAAGGATTCTGAAGCGGAGTAGGTTCTGCCGGAGATGCGGGAGCTTCGGCCTCGGGCTTCAGCGCTTCGGCGTCGAGTTTGAGCCAGTCCCGCTGCGGCTTCTCACGCCTCTGGGGGCCGGCTTCGCCTTGCGCGAGAGCGGCAGCATCAGGCTTTGCCGACCTGAACAGCACCCCATACCTGACGCGTAGTTCCTCCAAGAGGTCCTGAAGCGTGAACTCGGTCTGCTGCCCTTCCTTCTCGATCGTCCGCGGCTTGCCGTCCTGGTCGATGATGGTGAGCTTGAGCGCACCATCCACCTCCGACGGACGCACGGAGGATTCGATGATCAGTTCGAGCGCTCGTCTGGCATCGTCGGTCGGGTTGATCTTGTCGAGTTCTGCATGGATGGTCTCACGCATTCTCTCCCGCATCTGGTTCCAGTTGCGGCGCGGATCCGCGGATGGATCGTGTGTCATGGTATCATCGATCATTCGAAGCACCCTCCAGGGCAAGATTTCGCCTGCGCTCCTGACCGAGCAGCGTGCTGTGTTCTGCAACTATGACGGGCCTGTCGCCGATGAAGTGGACGACAAGCTGAAGAGCTCCCGTCCCCTGCGAAATTCGCCTGCGCTTGGGATGGGACGCCGTGTAGTCGAACACCGCGTGCACCGTGCAGATCTCGCCCGCCGGGTTGCACACAGTGCCGATCCCATCCTCGCGTGGACGGTAATCGCGCTCCGGCCAGCGCCGCACGAAGCGACGTTTCTCGTTGAAGAGCCGCTGCATGCTTACCTCGCGCCCGTGAAAAAGGATGCTGGGCGCATAGAACGCTGCCGTTGCTTCGAGCGCGGCATCGTTCGAGGCCGACCATGAATGGAGGTAGTCGATGGCAAATGCCTTGGCCGTAGCCGTTCGTGTCTGCCGTTTCTCGGCATCCGGATCTTTCATCGGCTGAGCGGTGACTGCAGGAGGCGAGGCAGTGGGTGGCGAGACAGCAGGTGGAAGGACCTTCGGCTGCTCTGCCTGCTGAGTGACTGGCACCTCAGGTCTGACGATCGGCGTCTGCGGCTGTACCGATTGCGCAGATGGCGCAGCAGGTGCCGAGATTGGTGGGGCTGGCGGCGATTGTGCTGGCGCAGGTGGGGCTTGATTCCCGATATCGGGAATCGAGGACGATCCTGGCGAGCCAGCGGGAGGATCGACCCAGGGACGCCCAGCCTGAGCCTCAGCCGTGAGGCTGCCGGCAAACAGCAGAGTCAGGAGGACGGTTGTTGATGCGAGCAACGAGCCGATCTGCATGCGCTTCCAAAGGCCTCTTCTCAAGAAAAGGTGACTGGGGAAAAGCGGGTTGACGGCGTCTCGGTTCCATTGACCATCCCGGCCGAGAGGTCTCGGCCGGGATGGTTTGCAATGGTTAGGTAATAAAAAATGCTTTGGGCTGAAAAGGTCTTCGTCAGAGCTGGGCGACGGCGACGGGATCGACGCCTGAAATGCCGATGGCCTGTGCCGAGGCTTTGGACAGGTCGATGACGCGGCCATGGGCGTAAGGACCGCGATCATTGATGCGAACCACGACCGACTGGCCCGTCCGCTTGTTCACGACCTTGACCTTCGTGCCGAAGGGGAGGGTGCGGTGGGCGGCGGTCAGATCATTCGTGTTGAAGGTTTCGCCGCTCGCTGTCTTGCGTCCATGAAAGCCCGGGCCGTACCAGGAGGCGCGACCGCTCTGAATAACCTTTCCGGAGGTGCTGGCCGGTTCAGCCTGCGCAACGGAGGCAGAGATAAAAGCCGAGCCGGCAATGAACAAGCTTGCGAGTGTGAGCGTTACCTTGCGTTGATCCACGATTCATTCCCTTGTTTGTTGTACAAGGGTGCGCAACATGAAGGTTAATGGGGCAACAATAAGACGCTCTACAAGATAGAACATCGATTGCTATAGCCTCACGTAGTACGATTAATCCTAAATCAAGCTTATATACATTGTAACAATTCGTGTATATAGCCTTTGATTTATCACTAATTCTATAGTGCCTTACCTGGTTGTCCCAGTCTACGAAACTGCTGAATCGTGCCCGACATTGCGGGGCGGGAGAGCCATGAGCCATAAGGCGAGAGCGAGGGCTGCGAGCAGCAGAAGGGACACGAGGCCGGTTACGCCGAGCCATCCCCAGCGGGTCCAGAACACGCCTCCGAGGGTGCCGATGGCGCTGGAGCCGAGATAGTAGCAGAACAGGTAGAGAGCCGAGGCCTGTGCCTTGGCCGTGACGGCCCGGCTGCCCACCCAGCTGCTGGCGATCGAATGCCCGCCGAAGAAGCCGAACGTCACCGCGATGATGCCGGCCAAGATGAGCAGCAGGTGATCGAAGAGGGTCAGGGCCGTCCCTGCGAGCATGATCGCGATCATGGACCACAGCACGCGCCTGCGGCCGAGCCGGCCGGCCAGAGCACCGATCCAGGCCGAGCTCCAGGTCCCTATCAGATAAGCCGCGAAGATGACGCCGATGGCGGTCTGGCTCAGCGAGTAGGGCGGCGCCGTCAGGCGATAGCCGAGATAGTTATAGAGGGTCACGAAGCTGCCCATGAGCAGAAAGGCCTCGGCAAACAGGGCGCGAAGACCCGGATCCCGCAGATGCTCTCCGAATGAACTCAGCAGCTCGGCCGGCCGAGCCCGGCGCGGCTGGAAATGAGCGGAGGCCGGGAGGCTCCTCCATGCGGCGAGGGCCGAAGCCAGACCGATCAGGCCGATAAGACCGACGGCCAGTCGCCAGGAGCCGAGATCCGTGAGAGCACCACTGATGATCCGTCCCGTCATGCCGCCGACTGCGTTGCCGCCGATGAACAACCCCATGGCGAGGCCGACCGATTTCGGATCCACCTCCTCGCTCACATAGGCCATGGCCACGGCCGGAAGCCCGCTCAAGGTGATGCCGATCAGCATGCGTGCCAACAGAAAGCTCGTCCAGCTGGGTGCTGCGGCGGAGAGGATGGTCAGGACGGCCGAGAGCAGGAGCGAGGCGACCATGATCGGTTTTCGCCCCCACACCTCCGACAGGGAGCCCGCTACCAGCATGGCCACGGCGAGGAGCCCCGTCGAGAGCGACAGGGACAGACTGCTGGCGGCGGCGCTCACGTGAAATTCCCGCGAGAATTCCGGCAGGAGGGGCTGGACGCAGTAAAGAATGGCGAAGGTCGAGAAGCCGGAGGCGAACAGCGCCAGGTTCAGGCGGTGAAAGGCAGGGGTTCCGCTTACCAAGCGGCTCGGCATATCCGGCGATTGATCCTTCATAAGGGCTTTCCGTACCTGCCATGCCGGCCAGGAATCTTTGACGGGAGTGTGAGACCTTTTCGGTCTCAGCTATCTTATGCTCATGGTGCAAGTGTAGGTCTCATCAAGACCGGATCCATTCACCCAAAGCATGCGCGCTGTGCCGAGTTTGCACTTCTCTGCCGGGGTAATCGGTATTTTATGCAGAATCCTATTACCTCCAGACTTGAGACCTCCAGGCTCGTTGCGGCCCCCGCACGAGCCTCTTTTTTGAGCTCTTCATGACCTCCTCTCCCGCTGTCCGGACGAACGCGGCTCCCCTGGAGCTCTCCAGCCTGCCGGCTCCCTCTCCGCTGCGGGGAATTCTGTTCCTGATCGCCTCGACAATCGTGTTCTCCATTGCGGACGTGATCACCAAGCAGTTGGCCTACACCCTGCCGCCCCCGGAGGTGGCCTGGATGCGCTATGTCACGTTTGCGCTCGTGGTCATTCCCATCGTGCTGGTGAAGGGAGGGCCTGCGCTGCTGCGCTCCCGCCGGCCGGGTTTGCAGGTGGTCAGGGGCTTCGGAATGGTGGGCTCGTCGCTTTTGTTCATCGAGAGCCTCCCTCATCTCCCCTTGGCCGATGCCACGGCGATCTTCTTCGTTTCGCCGATCCTCATCATGGCGCTGTCGGTGATCGTTCTGGGGGAATCCGTGGGCTGGCGGCGCTGGGGTGCGGCGGCGGTCGGCTTCATAGGGGTCATGATCGTCGTCCGTCCCGGAACCGGCGCCTTCCAGTTCGCGGCCCTGCTCCCGATGATCGGTGCGTCGAGCTGGGCCGTCGGCGCCGTCGTGACCCGGAAGATTGGCGGTGATCATGCGTTCACGACCCTGGCCTATTCCGCCCTCGTCGGCACGCTCGTGCTGAGTACGCTCATGCCGTTCAACTGGGTGACGCCGGATGCAACCGAGATCGGCCTCGGCCTGTGCATGGGCGTTCTGTTCGCGATCGGGCATTGGCTGATCGTCCTGGCCTACCGCTACGGCAATGCCTCGCTGATCGCGCCGTTTTCCTATGTCCAGCTCATCTGGGCGGGTTCGCTCGGCTATCTTGTGTTCGGATCGATCCCCGACGCCTGGACAATCACCGGCGCCGGGATCATTGCCCTCAGCGGCCTCTATACCGCCTATCGCGAGCGGCTGCGCGCCATGGAAAAGAAGTTTTCGGCTTGAGTCTTAAGAGCCTGATGGGAATCAGGCGCCTGAATGGACCACCCGCAGGCGCGGGCGCGCTGTGCGGCTGAGGAAGTTGATCTCGACGAAATCCCCATCCTCGCGACCTTCGACGAGCCGGTAGCCGAACTGCTCCACCAGGGCGCGGACTTGGCCCAGGTTCTCGCGCGAGATCTTACGGGTGAATTCCGTCAGATCCTGGCTCATCAGCGCTGCGACGATGCCGATCTCGACGCCCTGGTCGAAGTCGGCGCTGCGCGCCGGAAAACGAAGCCGCATACCCTCAGCAAGATGGATGTGGTGCATGGGATCCTGGTCAGTTCACGCCTTGTTGGATGGCGTTTATCGGGTCAAAAATCCTACCGGTTGCTTAAAACCCGAGGGGTGGGCCTTGGGGGATCAAGGCGTGGTTAATCCTTCGTGCAAGCCTTCTGCGTGGATCCCCAAGCTGAGCTTTGCATTAATCCTGCACGGATCCCCCGCGGGCGGGTGCGGCAGGGATCGAATTCAAGGGAATGCAGCGAGGCGCAGCATGAAGCAGCTTTTGTTAGGAACGGCTTTCGCGTCCGGTCTGTTGGGCTCGGCGGCTCTGGCTGCCGACATGACCGCCGTCACCGGGGTCCAGTCCGCTCGGGTCCAGTCAACGCGGCCCATTGCCAGGCTCGCCGACCAGGGGCTCGGCTATTCTGTCCTGCATGACGTGCCGGGCGTTCCGCAGCGGGGCTATCGCGTGCACGTGACCTGCGCCATCGACGAGAGCTTCATGCAAACCTATTGCCCGACGCCGGTCTACGTCTCCGCCTGCCCGAGAGCCCGCATCACCTGTGGGGACGAAACCCAGGAAGTTCGGGCATTGCGTCTGAAGTATTGAATCGATGGGCCGAGCGCTGGCGAGCAAGCTGAAAGGCAGGGCAGGCCTTCGGAAAAAGAGGCTTGGGCCCTTTCTGCGATCATGCCTTGTATTCGCCTTGAATGGGCAGTACATAAGATCCATCGACATTTGGCCGGACAATCGGGCTGTTACGCCTTGGCACGCCAGGCGCACGTTCAGACACTCTTCCAAACATCGACTAACCCGAGCGCGCGGTCGTGCTTTCGCATGCCCCTTGCTCACGTGCACTGATGCATACAAACCAAGGAATACTCCCATGATGACGGGCACCGTAAAGTTCTACAACGATCAAAAAGGCTTCGGCTTCATCCAGCCGGACAATGGCGAGAAGGACGTGTTCGTTCACGCCACTGCTCTCGAGCGCGCCGGAATCCGTGGCCTGCGTGAAGGCCAGAAGGTTTCCTTCGACACGGCTGAGGATCGTCGTTCCGGCAAGGTTGCCGTCAACAACATCCAGACGGCGTAATTCGCTGTCGGAAAAGGCGGTGCGGCATCCGCGCCGCCTGGCAAAGCCGCTCCTTGGGAGCGGCTTTTTTGTTTGCTGCAAAAGGAGAGCCTCGTGAGCCACAAATATTCCATGGGCCAGTTGGTCCATGCCACGGCAACCCATTTTGCCGATCGCACGAGCGGCACCTACGAGATCATTCGACTCATGCCGGAGGACAGCACCGGAGAGCGCGGCTACAGGATCAAAGAGACCGTGAGCGGCACCCAGCGGGCCGTCGGGGAATCGGAAATCCGGCCGGCCGGCGATGCCAACCAGACCTCCAGCGACCGATGAGGCTTACCTTCCGGGCCACGGCATATTAAGAACGCCAGAGCATCGAGCGATGCGCACTTCAAAGGAGCGGGCATCGCTCGATGCTCTGAGCGTTCAGCGTGGACCAAGTTACCTTGCCAGATACGAAGAGAAGCGGCGTTTATGGAACGCCATCAGCCGGATTGGCCGAAGCGCCGAAGGAGGCGATCCAGTTTTCGCCCCTGATTCCCGGCTCCGCCAAGCTGGAAGAGCAAGAGTGCAGCTCCCTTGCCGACATGCTCGTGCTCGCTCCACCCGGCACCGTGGAGCGGCGCTACACCATCGCCTTGGCCCTGCGAACGCTGGCAACAGGCGGCCGCCTGACAGCCCTTGCACCCAAGGACAAGGGCGGCTCCCGGATCGCCAAGGAACTCAAAAGCTTCGGCTGCGCGGTCTCAGAGACATCCCGGCGGCATCATCGCATCTGCACCTGTGAACGGCCGCCGGATCCGAACGGCCTCGACGCGGCCCTGGCCGAAGGCGGACCGCGCCTGGCCGAAGGCCTGAGTCTATGGACCTGGCCCGGCGTGTTCAGCTGGAACCGGCTCGACCCCGGCAGCGTGCTGCTGGAGCAGAATTTGCCTTCGCTGAGCGGCCGAGGCGCGGATTTCGGCTGTGGCATCGGCATCCTCGCCCGGGCGATTCTGGCCTCCCCGAAGGTGGAACACCTGGCCATGGTCGATGTCGACCGCCGAGCCGTCGAGATGGCCGCCCGCAATATCGACGACCCGCGGGCGGAGATCCGCTGGGCTGACATTCGGGCCGGAACCGGCCTTAAGGGGCTCGACTTCGTGGTCATGAACCCGCCGTTCCACGATGGCGGCGCCGAGGACCAGTCCCTGGGCCAGAGCTTCATCCGCCAGGCCGCCGAGGCCCTGCGGCCAGGAGGTGTTCTCTGGCTCGTCGCCAACCGTCATCTGCCCTACGAAGGGGTGCTGAAGCCCCTTTTACGGCGCGTGACCCCGAAGGCCGAGGCTGCCGGCTATAAGATCTACGAGGCGCTCAAATGAGCAAGGCTCAGACACTCCGTCTCGACCGCCTCCTTGCCAATCTGGGCTATGGCTCACGCCGCGAGGTGCAGCAGCTCGTCCGGGCCGGGTTGGTGACCCTGGATGGGGGCACGATCGAGGATTCCGATCAACGCATCGCGGTGACCCGCGACCTCTCGGAGCGGATGCGGGTTCAGGGCAGGCCCCTCGACCCGCCCCCGGGCTTCATCCTGATGCTGCACAAGCCCCTGGGGGTCACCTGCTCCCACAAGGAGGCCGGACCTCTGGTCTACAGCTTGCTGCCGGACCGCTGGCGCCGGCGCGACCCGGCCCTCTCGACCGTCGGGCGCCTCGACAAGGAAACGTCGGGGCTGCTGCTCATGACCGATGACGGCAATCTCCTGCACCGGATTATCTCGCCCCGGGCGAGTATCCCCAAACGCTACAATGTGACCCTCGATCGCCCTTTGAGAGGCGATGAAGCGGAGACCTTCGCAGCCGGAACCCTGCTGCTGGAAGGCGAGGACAAGCCGCTGCTGCCGGCGCAGATGGAGGTGCTCTCGCCGACCAGCGCCCATGTGACGGTGACGGAAGGGCGCTATCATCAGGTCCGGCGCATGTTCGCGGCCGTTGGCAACCACGTCACTGCCTTGCACCGCGACCGGATCGGCGCCCTGGATCTGCCGGAGGATCTGGAGTCCGGAAAGTTCCGGATTCTGAGTGAGGCCGATCTCGCCCTGGTCCTGCCTAAGGCTGGGAGCGGTGCGCTTAAGACCTCATAATTCGGCAGGCGAACTCGATCCGGAGCCGGTTTGTTTGCTCTGCCGCCGTTAATCCATTAGGTAGAGGTTCAGGTTGGATGCCTTGAGGCATCCCCTGGTTCACCTGGATCAAGCGTTGGCCCGTTTCCGGATTCAATGTCTCATCGCTCAGGCCCTGCTCGGGCTGCTTCTCTTCGCATGGCTGCCTGCCATCGACGGGGCAAGTCCTCCGTTTCTCGATGATCTCGGACAGGTGCTCTCACTGGCGGAACTGCCTGAGCGAGGGGAGGCCGACGGCGAGGCGTGCCCCGATGCCTTCGAGGATGGCGGCGGCCTGGACGATATCGTCCTGCCGGGTTCCTCCTGCAGTCTGACGCTGAGTGCTGCAGGGCAGGGCTGGCGCCGGAGCATCGAGGCAGTTGGTGTTCCCGCTCTGCCTGGGGTCCCGCACGCGACCGGGCCGCCAAGCTTTTCAAAATAAGCAGACCCGAGGGCTGTGTCCTCGGGCGGTTTGAATCGCGACCGCCACGTTCTTTCAGGGGCGGTGCCTCTTTTTCTGCCGAGAACACCTCTGAGCCGCAGAGCCCCTTGTGGGATCGGACCTTTCAGGTCGCAGCCGGTTCAAGCTCCTGTTCACCCGGCGACATCTGATCAAGTCCTTCATCATGGAAGCTCTTCTCCCTCAAGTTCTTAAGCTCCTCGGCATTATCTGGATCAATATCATCCTGTCCGGAGACAATGCCGTCGTCATCGCCCTGGCCTGCCGCGGCTTGCCGGATGACAAGCGCCGCATCGGCATGATTCTGGGCGCCGGGGTTGCCGTCGGCCTGCGCATCATCTTCACGATCCTCGTCGCCGCACTGCTGACGACGCCTTTCCTGAAGATCGTAGGCGGTCTTCTTCTGCTCTGGATCGCCGTGAAGCTTCTGACCGGCGACGATGACGAGGGGGGCGTCAAGGAAACCAATCGCCTCTGGCATGCGGTGTGGACCGTGGTGGTCGCCGATGCCGTCATGAGCCTCGACAACGTTCTGGCGATTGCCGCCGTGGCGCAGGACTCGACTGTCCTACTCGTCGTCGGACTGGCGATCTCCATTCCGCTCATCGTGGCCGGCGCCGCTCTGATCATGGCCCTCCTGGATCGCCTGCCCCTTCTGGTCTGGGCCGGTGCGGCTCTTCTCGGCTGGGTTGCCGGGGAGATGCTGATCTCCGATCCGTGGCTGCTTGAGCAACTCGGTCAGGACCTCGGCCATAAGGCGGAGATCCCGAGCGCATTCACCGGGGCCGTCCTGGTGCTTGCCCTCGGCTACGTCTCCAGGCAGCGAGCCGCAACCGACGAGACCTGACAGGCTCCAGGACTTTTCGTGCGGGATGCCGGTCGATGCCGCCATCACGCAGTCGGGGCAGCGGCAGGGTCGTTCTGACGGTCGGCCCGCCGCCGCAACGCGGGCTTGCCGTGCGGAAGAGGCGGCAACCGCTTTTTCCGCAAGATGGTCCAAGCGGCCATCCGTGTTGTCAGAGGTTGCCCTCAAGGCCGTAATCGGCTAGGGAAAGTCCAGGCCCATCGCCGCAAGCACCCGTAGCTCAGCTGGATAGAGCGTTGCCCTCCGAAGGCAAAGGTCACACGTTCGAATCGTGTCGGGTGCGCCATTCCTAAGCTCTCGTAGAGCGGGCGGTCAGGCGCAACAGGTCGATCATTCCAAGACAGTTTACGAGCCCGGGATCGTCCGGGCATTTCGTGTCTCGAATGAACCTAATGGCCGATGAAGGCAGATGCCAGGATCGTCGTTGCGTAGGCAGACATGACGAAGAACGGGCCAAGTACAGAAGCCGACACAAACAGGACAAGCGAGTTCTTGAGGATACGCATCGTGAGGCTCCTTCACTTTGGAGCCTCGATCCTAAGGGCGATAGGGTTAACCACAGGCTAACTTTGGCGGGCAAAAAGCCCTGTAGGGAGGACCCCTCGCATACGCTTGACGACAGGCTTGCTGCGAGGTCTCCGAGTCCTATCAGTCGCAGCGGCGAACGCGCCGAGTCACGGAGCGGCCCCAACGGTCCTCTTCCACGATCGTGACGTTTCGGCAGGTTTCTTCGTAAGCGCCATAGCGTCGCTCATCGCGCCGAGCATCACGCCGTCCCTGCTCGTATGCACGCTCAGCATCCCGGCGCTGACGCCAGCGTTCGCGCCGCTCATATTCCTCCTGCTGAGGATCGCGAACGCCGATTTGGGGGCGTCCATCGGGGCCGACACCGAACTGAATGCTCGGCTGAGCCACCGAGGGGGTGCCGGCAAGAAGACCAGATCCGATCACGGCTGCAGCCAGAAGAGCAAATTTTCTCATGGATTCAATCCCTTGGATAATCGCGACGTAACGTCCGACGATCGAGGGGGGTTCCAGCCCATGGCCGCATCGCGGCACCTTGCCTCACAGTCGAGAAAGCTTTCCGATTCCGTTCCTGACTATCTCCTGCCAACGGAAACTCTGAGACAAAGAGAGGATCCCGAGTTTGGATCGTGCTGAATGCAGCAAGCCTTTCGAGGACTTAGGCTTCGGTACGCTTAGGGGAGTGACGCTGAGGCGGCAGGTCAGGCGATGTCGATCGTGCTCGTACGCCGGGCGTCTGGCCTGCACGGGCCTGTTGCTCCCTCCCGGCGAAACGATCCTGTCGAGCGGCCAAGCGGTCTGGCTTGCCTGAGGGATCGATCTTGATCTGACAACCAGAAATGGGGTCGAGGATCGTCATAAAAGTCTTCTCTCGTCGAGGTGCGAGGAGCTCGGCACCTGCGGAAGTGAAACGGTCGGACTTGGACTCCGTTCACGTAACAGGTTCTGCGATGTGCGCTCCAGCACCAAGATAAGTGCGGTCTTCAGCGAGGTTGCGGAGGGTTCCGGCGCGCGATGATCCAAACCGCGTGGACGATGCCGGGGATGTAGCCCAGGATCGTCAGCAGGATGTTGAGCCAGAACTGGCCGCCCAGGCCCACGGTGAAGAACACGCCGACGGGCGGCAGGAGGATGGCGAGGATGATGCGAAGCAGGTTTCCCATGAGCTCGGATCGCTGGTGAAATCAGGAGTGGAACGGGATCGCGCTCTTCCTGTTCCACCCTCGGGCGGTCATGCAATCGTGACACCGCCATCCACGATGACGGTCTGGCCGGTCATGAAGCTTGCCGCCGACGATGCCAGGAAGGCCGCCACCGGGCCGATCTCGTCAGGCGTGCCGATGCGGCGCAGGGGAGTCTGGGTGTTGCGCTGTTCCAGCACCTGCCGGTCCTCCCACAGGGCCCGCGCGAAATCAGTCTTGATCAGGCCCGGCGCGATGCAGTTGATGCGCACGTTCTGCGGGCCCCATTCCACCGCAAGATTGCGGGCAAGCGCGAAGTCCGCCGCCTTCGAGATGCCGTAGCCGCCGATGACCCCCGTGCCCCTGATGCCTGCGATCGACGAGACGATCACGACCGCGCCGCCACCCCGCTCCGCCATCTCCGGAATGACGAGGTTACAGAGCCACAGATTGCTCTTCACGTTGGCGCCCATGATCTTGTCGAATGCCTCGTCGCTGAGGCTGCTCATGGGGCCGTAGACCGGATTGACGGCGGCGTTGCAAACCAGGATGTCGATCGGCCCGAGCCGCTCCCGGGTGCCGGTGACGAGGGCCTCCACCTCGGCCTTTCGCGAGATGTTGCAGGCCATGGCGATGGCCTCGCCGCCGCTCTCGCGGATGTCTTCGACCACAGGTTCGCACGCCTCGATCTTGCGGCTCGATACCACGACCCTGGCCCCGAGCGAGGCCATGGTTTCCGCAATGGAGCGGCCGATGCCGCGGCTCGATCCGGTGATGATGGCCACCTTTCCGGTGAGGTCGAAGGGAGAGCTCATGCGGCAGGTCCTGCATTGCGCGGCCGGTCGGCGGATTTGTACTTCGCGAGTTCGATCTTGGCGACGGTCTCACGGTGCACCTCGTCCGGGCCGTCGGCGAGCCGCAGCACACGGGCGCGGGCATAGGCATAGGCAAGGTGAAAATCCTGGCTGACGCCGGCGCCGCCGCAGAGCTGGATGGCCCGGTCCACGACCTTCTGCGCCACGTTCGGCGCCACGACCTTGATCATGGCGATCTCGGCGCGGGCCGCCTTGTTGCCGACCTCGTCCATCATGCGCGCGGCCTGGAGCGTGAGCAGGCGCGCCTGGTCGATCTCCATGCGCGACTCGGCAATCCAGTGGCGCGTCACGCCATGGTCGGCCACGGGCCTGCCGAAGGTGCTGCGCGACAGGGATCGCTTGCACATCGTCTCCAACGCCCGCTCGGCCAAGCCGATGGAGCGCATGCAGTGATGGATGCGACCGGGCCCAAGTCTGCCTTGGGCGATCTCGAAGCCGCGTCCTTCGCCGAGCAGGATGTTGGAGGCGGGCACGCGCACGTTCTCGAACAAAACCTCCGCATGGCCGTGCGGCGCGTCGTCATAGCCGAAGACGGTGAGCGGGCGGATCACTTTTACGCCGGGCGTGTCCATCGGCACCAGAATCATCGATTGCTGCTGGTGCTTGGGCGCATCCGGATTCGTTTTGCCCATGACGATGGCGATCCTGCAGCGCGGGTCCATGGCGCCGGAGGTCCACCACTTGCGTCCGTTGACGACGTATTCGTCGCCTTCGCGGCGGATCTCCGTGCGGATGTTGGTGGCATCGGACGAGGCCACCTCCGGCTCGGTCATGGCGAAGCACGAGCGGATCTCGCCCTCCATCAGGGGCTTGAGCCAGCGCTCCTTGTGCTCTTCCGTGCCATAGAGAATCAGCGTCTCCATGTTGCCGGTATCGGGTGCGGAGCAGTTGAACGGCTCCGCACCGATGGGCGAGCGGCCCATGATCTCGCAGACCATGGCGTATTCCAGATTCGTCAGGGAATCCGGGTAATGGCGCTTGGGCAGAAACAGGTTCCACAACCCTTGAGCCTTGGCGCGCGCCTTCAGATCCTCCATGACCGGCGCCACACCCCAGCGATTGGGCATGGCGTTGAGCTGCTGCTCGAAGATTTCTTCCGCCGGATAGACATGGGCTTCCATGAATTCCGTCACGCGGTTGCGCAGTTCCTCGGCTCGCGGGCTTATGGGAAACAGCATCGACGCCTCCTCAGGCCGCGATCAGGCCGCCGGTTTCGGCAAGCTTGGACAGATGGTGATCGGCATCGCCGAACAGGGTGTCGATCATCGTCACGCGCTTGAAGAGATGGCCGACCTTGTATTCCATGGTCATGCCGACGCCGCCGTGCAGCTGAATCGCCTGCTGGCCGACGAAACGGCCGGAGCGGCCGATCTGCACCTTCGCAGCGGAAATCGCCTTGCGCCGCTCCTCGGAATTCTCCTCCTGCGCCATCATGGCAGCGAACATCGCCATGCTGCGCGCCTGCTCGAGGGCAATGAACATCTCCGACGAGCGGTGCTGCAGCACCTGGAACGATCCGATGGTGGTGTTGAACTGGCGGCGGGTCTTGAGGTAGTCGACCGTGAGCTTGAGCATCTCGTCCATGGCGCCGATGGCCTCGGCCGCGAGGGCCGCGATGGCGATGTCGGTCACCTTTTCCACGACGGGCAGAGCGCCTTCCGGGTTACCGATGACATTGCCGGCGTCGACGCGCACGGATTCCAGCGTCACCTCGGCGGCGCGCTGCCCATCCTGAGTCGGATAACCGCGTCGCGAAACGCCGGGTGCGTTAGCGTCGACGAGGAAGAGGCCGATGCCGTCCCGGTCGCGGCGGGAACCGGCGACGCGGGCGGTCACCAGGATCTTGTCGGCGCTGTCGCCGTGCAGCACGACGCTTTTCTGGCCATCGAGAACGAAGCCGCCGCCGTCGTGCCGGGCAGACGTCGCGACATCGAAGAGGTCGTAGCGCGACTGCCGTTCCGTGTGGGCCAAGGCAAGACGAAGATCGCCCGAGGCGATCTGGGGCAGATAAGCTGCCTTCTGCTCTTCGCTTCCGCCGTGCCGCAGCAGGCCACCGCCGAGAATGACGGTGGCAAGATAGGGCTCGAGCGCCAGCGAGCGTCCGAAGGCTTCCATGATCGTCATGGTCTCCACCGGACCACCACCGAAGCCGCCATGAGCCTCGTCGAAGGGCAGGGCGAGAAGGCCGAGTTCGGCATAGGCGCTCCACAGCTCACGGCTCCAGCCTTCCGGCTCCTTGGCATAGCGCTGGCGGCTCTCGAAGTCGTAGCGGTCCGCCATCAAGCGATCGACGCTGTCCTTCAGGAGGCGCTGCTCTTCGCTGAGATCAAAGTCCATGTCCGCGTTTCCTCAAAGCTCATGTCACATGAGGGGTCAGAACCCCAGGATCGCCTTGGCGATGATGTTCTTCTGGATTTCGTTCGAACCGCCATAGATCGAGATCTTGCGCCAGTTGAAATAGGTCGGCGCGGCGGTGCTCGCCCAGTCCGGTCCATCGAGGGGTTCGTTGCGGCCTTCCTCTTCCGGCTGGTAAGGCATGGCGAAGGGGCCGACGACTTCCATCAAAAGCTCGGTGGTGGCCTGCTGGATTTCGGATCCCTTGATCTTGAGGATCGAGGAGGCGGGATCGGGCTTGCCCTTCTCGCGCCGGCTCTCGGCGGCCACCACGCGCAGCTGCGTCATCTCGAGCGCCTTCAGCTCCACCTCGATGGCAGCGAGCTTCTCGCGAAAGCGCGGGATCGCGATTAGCGGAACGTCGCCGACGCGCTCCAGGCTCGCGAGCTCACGCACGCGCTTCAGGCGCGCCTTCGAGATGCCGATGCGGGCGATGCCCACGCGCTCGTTGCCGAGCAGGAACTTGGCATAGTCCCAGCCCTTGTTCTCCTGGCCGACAAGATTGTCCACCGGCACGCGCACGTCGTCGAAGAACACCTCGTTGACCTCGTGCCCGCCGTCGATCGTCTGGATCGGGCGGACGGTGATGCCCGGCGTCTTCATGTCGATGAGCAGGAAGGAGATTCCCTCCTGCTTCTTCACGGCGGAATCGGTGCGTGCCAGGCAGAAGATCCAGTCCGCATGCTGTGCGAGCGTGGTCCAGGTCTTCTGGCCGTTGACGATGTAATGATCGCCATCGCGCTTGGCGGTCGTCTTCAGAGACGCGAGGTCGGAACCGGCGCCGGGCTCCGAGAAGCCCTGACACCACCAGTCGTCGAGATTGGCGATGCGCGGCAGGAAGCGTCGCTTCTGATCCTCGTTGCCGAAAGTGTAGATCACAGGTCCGACCATGTTGACGCCGAAGGCGAGCGGTTCGGGAGCGGGCGCCTGCTGCAGCTCGTCGCGGAAGATGTATTGCTGCACGGGGCTCCACCCGGTGCCGCCCCATTCCACCAGCCAGTGCGGCACCGCCCAGCCCTTGGCGTTGAGAATGCGGCTCCAGGTGACGAGGTCGTCCTTGCTCGGGTGGTGGCCGTCGATCATCTTGCGGCGGATTGAGTTGGGAAGGGCCGTGCGGAAGAATGCGCGCACCTCGTCGCGGAAGGCGAGCTCCTCATCGGTGAACCGCAGATCCATGGGCGATATCCTCTAAGCGTAGAATTGAAGCGAAAGAGCGTTGATGATCACGATGTTGCGGCCTCCGCCTTGCGCCGCTCGGCATCACGCAGCTCGACCTTCGACAGCTTGCCGACGGAGGTACGCGGAAGCGCATCGCGGATTTCGAGAGCTACGGGCATCTCATGCTTGCCGAGCTTGTCGGCGAGGAAGGCCTGCAGCTCCTCCAGAGTGAAGCCGGGTGCGCGGTTCTTCAGCTTCACGAACACCTTGGCGGCCTCGCCGCGATAGGCATCCGGAATGCCGATGACGATGGCCTCCTCCACCTGCGGGTGCTCGTAGACTGCCTGCTCGATCACCTGCGGATAGACGTTGAAGCCGCCGGAGATGATCATGTCCTTGCGGCGGTCGACGATGAAGAAATAGCCGTCCTCATCCCTGTAGCCGATATCGCCGGTCAGAAACCCGTGCTCGGTAAAGGACTCGGCCGTCTCCTTGGGCTTGTTCCAGTAGCCGCGGCTGACATTGAGACCCCGGACGCGAAGCTCTCCGGTCTCACGGACGCCGAGCACCCGGCGGGGCTCGTCGAGGGACACGATGTCGAGCTCGACGCCCGGCATGGGAATGCCGATGGAGCCGGGCTTCGGCGGTCCTTTGAGCGGCAGGTTCGTGCCGGCGGGGGATGTTTCCGTCATGCCCCAACCGCCGAGAAGTCGCTGACCGGTCAGGCGATGGAAGCGATCCCCGACCTCGACCGGCAGGGGTGCCCCTCCGGAGCTGCAATGAATCATCGAGGAGAAATCGCGGTTCTCGATCCCCGGATAATTGGCAAGCGCAATCCACATGGTGGGAACGCCGGGAAAGGCGGTCGCCCGCTTCACCTCGATGTCGCGCAACGTCGTCTCGGGGTCGAAGCGCAGGCGCAGCAGGATCTCGTTGCCGTTTCTGATCTGCCGCAGCAGGATCGTGGTCAGCGCATAGATGTGGAACAGGGGCAAGACGCAGATCACCTTCTGCTCGCCGGGGCGCGTGTTCAGCTGAGGGCCGAACCAAGCCTCGTACATGGCAACAGCCGCAGTGAGGTTGCCGTGGGTGAGGATGGCGCCTTTCGGCGTGCCGGTGGTGCCGCCGGTATATTGCAGCAGAGCGATGTCGTCAGGCGTGATCGTGGGCCATTGCGCGGGCGGAACAACATCGCGCGTGAAAGCTTCGAAGGTGATCACATCGGGCCGCTCCGGGATCGGCATCACAGGCGCCGGGCACGATCCCCAGACGGCGTCTTCGCCGACGATCACTTGGTCCACATGGCCGGCATCCAAGAGCTTGAGCGCCATTGACAGCATGCTGGCGAGATTGGTCGTCACAAGAATGCGCGCGCCGCTGTCGTGCAGCTTGTGCGCCAGCTCCCGTTCGGCATCGAGGGGGCTCAGATGAGCGAGCCGGATTCCGGCCTTCGCAGTGCCGAAGAACGCGAAGGGATGATAAGGCGTATTGGGCAGATAGAGGGCGACAGCTCCTTCCGGATCGATCGATGATCGGAGAAGGGCGGCGGCAAACGCATCAGCCTGACGACCGATCTCGGTGTAACTGACAGGCCTGTCGCGATATTCGATGGCGGGTCTGTCACCATAGGCCGCCACCGCCTCGTCCAGGAGCCTTGGCAGCGTCGTCGGTTCGATGGGAGCATCCCACCGAACGCCGGATGGATAGGAGCGCTCCCAGGGATGGGCCGGGCGGCTCATGAAGCATCAGCTCCGTTCATGGTCACGACGATCTTGCCCATGGCCTTGCGCGCGCTCAAGGCCGCAATGGCCTCGCCCGCACGGGCCAGCGGCACGCGCTCGGAAATCACCGGCCTGATGGTGCCGCGCTCGTAGAGCTCCAGAAGCTCCCGGAGATTGGCGGCATTGGCCTTGGGGTCGCGCTTGGCGAAGGCGCCCCAGAACACGCCGACGATCTGGCAGGATTTCAGGAGTGGCAGGTTGAGCGGAATCTTCGGGATGCCTGCCGGGAAGCCGACCACGAGGAAGCGGCCTTCCCAGGCGATGGCGCGAAGGGCCGCTTCCGAATAATCGCCACCGACCGGATCGTAGATCACGTCGGCCCCGTTGGGCCCGCAGGCTTGCTTGAACTGCTCGGCCAGAGTCTTTGCACTCTCCCTGTCGAGAGGTCCAGGTGCATAGACGATGCTCTCCTGCGCACCGTGCTGCCGGGCAAGCGCCGCCTTCTCTTCCGACGAGACCGCCGCGACGATTCTTGCGCCCACGGCCTTGCCGAGTTCCACAGCTGCGAGCCCCACGCCTCCGGCGGCACCCAGCACAAGCAGCGTCTCGCCCGCCTTGAGATGAGCCCGGTCCTTGAGCGCATGGTAGGAGGTGCCATAGGTCATGACGAAGGCCGCGGCCTCGTCGAAGGGCATCCTGTCAGGCATCGGAATGCAACGGCTGGCGGAAATGGCGAGCTTCTCGGCCATGCCGCCCCAGCCGCAGGAGCCGATCACCCGGTCGCCGGCTTTGATGAAAGACACGCCTTCGCCAACCGCCTCGACGATACCTGAAACCTCACCGCCTGGAGCGAAGGGACGTTCCGGCTTGAATTGATAGCGATCCTCAATGATCAGTGCGTCGGGATAATTGACGCCGCAGGCCTGCACGGCCAGCAGGACCTCTCCCGGATTCGGGCGCGGCTCGGACACGGATTCCAGCACGAGCACCTCGGGTCCGCCCGGCTGTTTGCTGAGTAGGGCCAGCATCCTTCGCTTCCTCCCCGGAAAGCGCGCACTATGTGTTGAAGGTAGGGTATCTCCGCTGTTTCCAGATGCAAGCCGATTTTTCGAAAAACTGTGCCGATGCGAAATTTCATCATATTTTCAAAAGGATTTAGGCTAGACAAAAACATACCGCTTTTGTCATTAATAGAACCCGACAAGGTTAGGAGCGCTCGCCGCCGCCGGCGCCGGGTGGCTTGGAATGAAGGGGCTGCCATGGCCCCAGCGATCCAGGGAGGATCCCAAGATGCGTGAAGCTGTCATTGTTTCCACGGCGCGCACCCCCATCGGCAAGGCGTATCGCGGCGCCTTCAACGATACCCAGGCTCAGGCCCTCGGCGGCCATGCCATCGCGGAGGCGGTGAAGCGCGCACGCGTCGATCCCGGCGAGATCGGTGACGTGGTGATGGGCGCCGCCTTGCAGCAGGGCTCGACCGGATCGAACATCGCCCGCCAGGCGGCCTTACGTGCAGGATTGCCGACGAGCGTCGCGGGCATGAGCATGGATCGGCAATGCGCCTCGGGTCTTATGGCCATCGCGACGGCCGCCAAGGAGATCGTCGTCGACGGGATCGGCATCGCCGTCGGCGGCGGCCTTGAATCGATTTCCCTGGTCCAGAACGAGCATGCGAACCGCTATCGCGCCAAGGATCCTGCGCTCGTGGAGACGATTCCGGCGCTCTACATGAGCATGCTCGAGACGGCCGAAATCGTGGCGGACCGCTATGGAATCTCCCGCGAGGCGCAGGACGAATACGCGCTGCAGTCGCAGCAGCGCACGGCGCAGGCTCAGGCCGAGGGGCGCTTCGCAGCCGAGATCGTCCCTATGACGACGCGCATGCTCGTCGTCGACAAGGCGAGCGGCGCCACCTCCGAGCGGGAGATCACACTCTCGCAGGACGAGGGCAATCGCCCGCAGACGCGGTTGGAGGATCTGCAGGCGCTGAACCCGGTGTTCAAGGACGGGCAGCGCGTGAAGGAAGGCCGCTTCATTACGGCGGGCAATGCCTCCCAGTTGTCGGACGGCGCCTCGGCGGCCGTTCTGATGGAGGCGAAGGAGGCTGAGCGCCGCGGCCTGCAGCCGCTCGGCGCCTATCGCGGCATGGCGATTGCCGGCTGCGAGCCGGATGAGATGGGAATCGGGCCGGTCTTCGCGGTGCCGAAGCTGCTTAAGCAACACGGCCTGACCATGAACGACATCGACATCTGGGAACTCAACGAGGCCTTTGCCTGCCAGGTGCTCTATTGCCGCGACCGGCTCGGCATTCCCAACGAGAAGCTCAATGTGAGCGGCGGCGCCATCTCCATCGGCCATCCCTATGGCATGTCGGGCGCGCGCATGACCGGGCACATCCTCATCGAAGGCAAGCGCCGCGGCGCGAAATACGGCGTCGTCACCATGTGCGTCGGCGGCGGCATGGGGGCTGCTGGTCTATTCGAGATCTACTAAGACACGTCCTTGAGACAAGCGTACCGAATCAGGGGAGGAGAGCAGCATGAGCAGCGCGGCCGAGACGAGTTCCGCAACCCGCATCAATCCCGTCGTCGCGTTGAGGCGCGACGGTGAGATCGCGGTGCTCACCGTCAATTCGCCTCCCGTGAACGCACTCTCGGCGCAGGTGCGCGAGGGCATCGTCGAGGGAATCAGGACAGCCAATTCCGATTCGGGCATCAAGGCCGTGGTGCTTCATTGCGAAGGCCGCACCTTTTTCGCCGGCGCCGACATCAGCGAATTCGGCAAGCCGCCGAAGCGCCCGATGCTGCCCGAAGTCGTGGACTTCATCGAGGCTTCGGCAAAGCCGGTGGTCGCCGCCCTTCACGGCACGGCGCTCGGCGGCGGTCTGGAGACGGCGCTCGCCTGCCACTACCGCGTGGCCGTCCCCTCGGCGAAAGTCGGCTTCCCGGAAGTGAAGCTCGGCCTGCTGCCGGGCGCCGGCGGCACGCAGCGCCTTCCCCGCCTCGTCGGGCCGGAGCGCGCTCTCGAGATGGTCACCTCCGGCACTCCCATCTCGGCGAAAGCTGCGAAAGAGATGGGCATCGTCGACGAGCTCGTCGACGAGACCGACCTTCTGGCGAGCGCCATCGCCTTTGCCCGTAAGGTGGTCGCGGAGAACCGGCCCCTGAAGAAGGTGCGCGATCTCGACGACAAGATCGCGGCCGCTCGCGGTAAGTCGGACATCTTTGACACGTTCCGCAAGGCGAATGCCCGCAAGTTCCGTGGCTTCCAGGCGCCGGAATACAACATCCGCTGCATCGAGGCCGCCGTGAACCTGCCCTTCGACGAGGGCATCAAGCTGGAGCGCCAACTCTTCCAGGAGCTCGTGAGCGGCGAGCAATCGGCGGCCCAGCGCCACGTGTTCTTCGCCGAGCGCCAGGTCTGGAAGATCCCGGACATTTCCGACGACACGCCCACCCTGCCGGTGAAGAAGGTCGGCATCATCGGCGCCGGCACCATGGGCGGCGGCATCTCGATGAACTTCGCCAATGCGGGGCTACCCGTCATTATTGTCGAGGCCAAGCCCGAGGCTCTTGAGCGCGGCCTGTCGGTCATCCGCCGCAACTACGACAGCACGGCCAAGAAGGGCCGCATGAGAGCGGAGGATGTGGAGCACCGCATGGGGCTCCTCACCGGAAGCCTCAAGCTGGAAGACCTTGCCGATTGCGACCTCATCATCGAGGCCGTGTTCGAGAACATGGACATCAAGAAGGAGATCTTCTCCAAGCTCGATGCCATCGCCAAGCCCGGCGCGATTCTGGCCACCAACACGTCCTATCTCAACGTGAACGAGATCGCCGCGATGACGAAGCGGCCGGAACACGTGCTCGGCATGCACTTCTTCTCGCCGGCGAACGTTATGCGGCTGCTCGAGGTCGTTCGCGGGGAGAAGACCGACAAGCGCGTGATCGCCACCGCCATGCAGCTCGGTCGCCGGATCGGCAAGATCGCCGTGCTGGTGGGCGTCTGCCACGGCTTCGTCGGCAACCGCATGCTCTCGCCGCGCCAGCGCGAGGCCAACCGTCTGGTGCTCGAAGGTGCGATGCCCTGGGATGTGGACCGTGTGCTCTACGAGTTCGGATTCCCCATGGGCCCCTTCGCCATGGCCGATCTCGCCGGCCTCGACATCGGCTGGTCGCGCGAGACCTCGAAGGGCGCGACGGTGCGCGAGATCCTCTGCGAGCAGGACCGTCGCGGCCAGAAGACGGGCGCCGGCTTCTACGATTACGACGAGAACCGCAACGCCAAGCCTTCCAAGCTCGTGGAGCAGATCATCCTCGACCTCTCGGCGAAGAAGGGAATCGAGCGGCGCACGATCTCGGACCAGGAGATCTTGGAACGCTGCGTCTACACGATGATCAACGAGGGCGCGAAGATCCTGGAGGAGGGCATCGCCATCCGCTCCTCCGACATCGATATCGTCTGGATCAACGGCTATGGCTGGCCTGTCTACCGCGGCGGTCCGATGTTCTATGGCGAGCAGGTGGGCTTGAGCCATGTGCTGGAGCGGCTGCGCGCCTACGAGGCTGAGTTCGGAGCGGATTTCAAGCCAGCCGCCCTGCTCGAACGCCTTGTCGCCGAGGGCAGGGGCTTTCGCGATCTCTGACGAAGGATCGCATTGGCCATGAACGACACGGCTCCTGATCCGCTGCGTCCTCCACCGCTTGCGTCCCTCTCCGACGCGCCCCCGAGCGCGCCGGACTGGTTCAAGCACGCTCTGGCGGATGCGCCGGAGCGCAGCTTCATCGACGCGGCCGGCGCCAGGATCGAAACGCTCACCTGGGGCGAGCGCAGCAAGCCCGGGCTTCTGTTCCTCCACGGCAATGGAGCCCATGCCGATTGGTGGAGCTTCATCGCGCCGTTCTTCTCGAGCGAGTATCGCTGCACAGCCCTCTCCTGGTCGGGCATGGGCGGGTCGGACCGGCGCGAGCGCTACTCGTTCGACATCTTCGTGCAGGAGGCGATGATTGTTGCCGAGGCGACAGGGCTCTTCGAAGGTCCGGCAAAGCCTGTCTTCATCGGTCACTCCTTCGGAGGATTCCCGATCCTTGAAACCGCTGCCCGATACGGAGAGCGGCTCGGCGGGGTCATCACCATCGACACGCCGATCTTCTCGGCCGAACGACGACGCGAGCGCCGCGAGAAGGGCGCACCCTGGGAAATGCGCCCCCATAAGATCTATCCCACCCTGGAAGCCGCCCTGCACCGTTTCCGGCTCGTTCCCGCCCAGCCCTGCGAACACCTCTTCATTGCGGACTTCATTGCCCGGACGTCGCTGGCCCAGGTCCGCACATCGGAGGGATCCGGCTGGTCCTGGCGCTTCGACCCTTACCTGTGGCGCGACTATGAGTGGGAAGACCCGGCACCCGCGCTATCGGCTCCGAAATGCCCTTTGGCGATCCTGCTGGGGGAGCGTTCGACTTTGATGCGGGAGGATGACATCGCACGGATGAGAGGCCTCCCGCCGCCGGGAACTCCGATCATCGCGATCCCGGAAGCCTATCATCATGTCCTGATCGATCAGCCGCTGGCGCTGGTCGCCGCGCTGCGCACCCTGCTGGCCGGCTGGCGCTCTTCCTCGCAAGGGTCCGGCGTGAACACGCCCATGAACAGGGGCTTGGCGTAGAGGTCGGCGGCTGATTCCGTCGTGATGCCGGGCACCCACCATTCGAGCTCGACGGCCGCGTTGATGATGCTGTCGACCACGTGGGCCGCGACGGAGGGATCGAGCGGGCGGATCGATCCGTCGACCATGCCGTCGACGACGAAGCTGCCGAAGCGCTGGGCCAGGCGGTCAATGGTGCGCTTCGTTTCGCCACGCAAGCCCTCCGGCAGGGCGCTGAAGGCGGAGATGCGCAGCAGCGGCCCCTGGTCGGAGAGCTGGTAGCGGATCAGTTCGCTGGTGGCTGCGCAGAGATGATCCCAGCCGGTCTCTCCATTGGCTTCCGCCGCCCGCTGGACCTGCCGCACCACGGCGAAGGTGCGCTCGAAGCAGGCGGCCACGAGATCGTCCTTGTTGTCGTTGTGGTGGTAGAACGAACCCTTCGTCACGTTCAGCCGGGCCGAGATCTTCTCAACGGAGGCGCCCCGGTAGCCCTGCTCGTTGATCAGGATGGTGGCCGAGCGCAGGAAGGCCTCGGGCGAGATCTCCTCGGCCGAGGGCCAGGTCATATGCGGCAGGACCGTCGGATGCCAGGCGGATTGCGGAGCGGCCAGCCCGTTGATGAGGATATCGCCGATCCTGTCGGCGACGCGCCGGTAATCCTCCGGCTCGTAATGGTCTATCCAGTGGCGGACGCCATGCATGACGGAAATCAGCAGATGCGTCCGCGCGTTCCTTTGGGCCCGCGTCAGCGGCGGCGCATCCTCCCCGTCGAACAGGCTGCGCAGGTGTCGGAACATCTGGTTGTAGGTACCGAACACCAGTTCCATGTGAGGGCTGGTCAGCGACCGCATGTCGCTGAAGCTCATGAGCGGCGGCTGGGCGCCCGAAGCGCTCTCCGCAAGCGTCTCGCAATAGAGCCGCAGGATCGTCCTCAAGCGGTCTTCCGGCGTCTCCTGGCGCAGGGCTGCGGCGATAAGCTCCTCCAGGGCCTCAATGGAGCGCAGGAGGCAGGCCGTCGCAAGCTCCTCCTTCTTGCGGTAGTAATAGGTGACGCTGTTGGTGATTAGCCCGACGCTCTGGGCCACATCGGCCAGGGTCGTCCCCTTCAATCCTTTCTGATTGAAGAGGCGCACGGCGGCATCGAGGATGGATTGCCGCTTCTGCTCGTAGCGCTTGGTCTGGCGGGGAAGGGCGCTGGAGGTCGGCGTCATAACGGTTCGTGGCTCCTGGCCGGGAAGGCAGGCAAGGCCGCCCATGACATGAGCTCCTAGCACGAACGGGCGCCGGGCGCGATGCCATGAATGCAACATCTCGACTGTACCGGTTATTCTAATGTCGAGTCCAGGGCAGATATGAAGCGGTTTGAAATCGGTGCAATTCTGCTCCCATGATCCGTTGACGAGGCCAGGGTCTCGTGTCAGTCTCTTCTCAACAAAGGGCAGAGCCAACGAAGCGCTGCCGGCGGTTCGGCTTCCGGAAAAGACCGTACCGTTCATTCGAGAGGAAACGATCCGAGGATCCCGGATTGATCTGCTTGAGGGTTTGATGCCGCAAGGCTTAAGGCCCTCGTTCCTGCCCCAGCCAGGCAGGGCATGCGGTCGAGCACGGGAGCCCGGTGCCCAAGAGGAGGACACGGCTCCTTGAACATCTTCTTTCAGCAGGTTCTGAACGGGCTGACGCTCGGGAGCGTCTATGCGCTCGTGGCCCTTGGTCTGACGCTCGTCTACGGAATTCTCCACATTCCCAACTTCGCCCATGGCGCCCTCTACATGGTCGGCGCCTATGTGGCGTTCTATCTCGTCGGTTCGCTCGGTGCGAATTACTGGGTTGCGATGGCCGGGGCGGCTGTCGTCGTCGCGGCACTCGCCGTTCTGTCGGATCGCCTCATCTTCCATCGCCTGCGAAATGCGCCGCCGCTGCACGACATGATCGCGGCGATCGGCCTCCTCCTGTTCCTGGAGGCCGGCATTCAGGCGATCTGGGGTGCGGAGTTCCACCGCCTGGCGCCGCCTTACCCGCAGATCGTGCGCCTCTTCGATCTCGTCGCTCCCGCACAGAGGCTCATCATCATCGCGGCGGCGTTCGGGTTGATGTTCGTCCTCCACCTGTTCCTCACGCGCACGCTCACCGGTTCCACGATCATCGCCACGGCGCAGAACCGGGAAGGAGCGGCCCTCGTCGGCATCGATGCCACGAAGGTTTCGGTTCTGACCTTCGCGATCTCCGGTGCGCTGGCCGCTGTGGCCGCGACGCTGTTTTCCCCCATCAACCTGATCTATCCGTCCATGGGCCACCTCGTGATCATGAAGGCCTTCGTGATCATCATTCTCGGCGGCATGGGCAGCATCCCCGGCGCCATCGTCGGCGGTCTGGTGATCGGGTTCGCGGAGAGTTTCGGCGCCTTCTATGTCTCCACGAACTACAAGGACATCATCGCCTTCGCGTTGCTCGTCCTGATCCTGTCGTTCCGACCCCAAGGCCTCTTTCCCAGCGGAGCCCGGGCATGACGTCGAAGACCTGGCAGAAGCCTCTCCTCGCGGTCCTGCTGGCTTTTGCCATCATCTTTCCGATGGTCGCAGCAAACGACTACTACATCTACGTAATGTCGCTTGCCTACATCATGGCGATTGCGGCCGTGGGCCTGAACCTCATCCTGGGCTATACGGGCCAGCTCAACCTGGCCCATGCGGGCTTCATGGCCATCGGCGCCTATACGGTGGGTGTTCTCACCGTCGATTACGGCGTGCCCTACTGGATCGCCTTCGTGCTCGCCGGAGCCTTGAGCGCCGTCGTCGGGTTCTTCGCCGGTCTCCTCTCGCTGCGGCTCAAAGGCCACTTCTTCTCGATCTTCACCCTCTGCGTCGGCTTCATCATCTATCTCATCATCGAGAAGTGGGACGCGCTGACCCATGGCACGGTCGGCATCATCGACATTCCGGCGCCCTCCGGCCTCGGCCCGATCCGCTTCGACAACACCTGGTCGCAGTACTACCTCGTGTTGTTCTTCCTGGTGCTGAGCCTGTGGTTCATGAGCCGAATCGTGCATTCGCTGCTCGGCCGCGCCTTCATCGCCATCCGTAACGGTGAGGACCTTGCCGAGACGCTCGGCATCAACCTGATGCGCACCAAGGTTCTGGCCTTCGTGCTCTCCACCTTCTATGCCGGCATGGCCGGTGCCCTCTATGCCGGCTTCGTACGCTTCATCGGCCCGGCCATGGCACTGGAGAGCCACACCTTCGACATGATCGCCTTCATCCTCGTCGGTGGCATCGGAACGCTGTTCGGGCCTTTGCTGGGCGCGATCCTGCTCACCTGGCTCACGCAATCCCTGCAGTTCTTGCAGGATTTCCGGATGATCGTGTTCGGTCCGCTTCTGATTCTGCTGATCATGTACTTCCCGCAGGGCCTCATCGGCTATTGGCGCCAGCGGCAGGCGAGGCGCGCCGCGGCCTCCGTTCAGGATAGGCGGCTGCAAAGGTCCGTTCTGGCATCTCAGCAGGAGGTGCGAAGCAATGCTTGAGATCCAGGGCCTCACCAAGCGCTTCGGCGGGCTGACTGCAGTCCGCGACGTGACCACCTCCTTCGAGAGGAACCGCATCAACGCCATCATCGGCCCGAACGGCGCCGGCAAAACCACCTTCTTCAATCTGGTGAGCGGCTATCACAAGCCGACAGCCGGACGGATCCTCTTCGACGGACAGGACGTGACGGGCCTGCGGCCGGACCAAGTCGCGAAGCTCGGCGTCGCCCGCACCTTCCAGTCGACCAACCTCTTCGATCAGGCCACCGTGCTCGACAACCTGATCGTCGGGCACCGCCTACGTACCACGTCCACCTTCTGGGATGTGGTATTCAACACGCAGCGCCTGCGCGCAGACGAGCATCGCTGCCGGGCCAAGGCGGAGGAGGTGCTCGATTTCGTCGGCCTTTCTTCTGTCGCGCACCATCTGGCGGCAGACATCTCGCAGGAGGAGAGAAAGCGCGTGGCATTTGCTCTGGCGCTTGCCACCGACCCGAAGATCGTGCTGCTCGACGAGCCGGCGGGCGGCGTCAACCCGGAGGAGACCCTGGGTCTCGCCGAGCTGATCCGGAAGATGATCCGAACAGGGCTGACCGTCTGCCTCATCGAGCACAAGATGGACATGATCATGAGTCTTGCCGACAAGATCGTCGTGCTTGATCACGGCGAGATGATCGCCGAGGGCCCGCCCGCGCAGATCCGGTCGGATCAGCGTGTGATCGAAGCCTATCTGGGAGCCGATTATGCTGCGGCTTGAGGGGGCACAGCTCAATTACGGCAGCTTCCGCGCGCTCGACGGGATCACAATCCATGCGGAGCCCGGCGAGCTCGTGGTGATGCTGGGCGCCAACGGCGCCGGCAAGAGTTCGCTGTTCCTGGCGATCAGCGGATTGCGCAAGCTCAACCGCGGCAACATCTGGTTCAAGGACCAGAACATCGCGGGGCGCAAGCCGTCCCAGATCGTCCAGTCCGGCGTCGTGCATTGCCCGGAGGGGCGCAAGCTCTTTCCCGAAATGTCCGTGCGCAAGAACCTGCTGCTCGGGGCCTATGTCCATCGCCAGGACAGATCAGAAACGGACAGGATCCTCGATCAGGTCTTTGAGCTGTTTCCGATCCTGTACGACAAGAGGAACGACATGGCCGGCTCTTTAAGCGGCGGCCAGCAGCAGATGGTCGCCATCGGCCGTGCCCTCATGGGGCGGCCTCAGGTCCTGCTGCTCGACGAGCCCTCGCTGGGTCTTGCGCCTCTCGTGGTGAAGCAGGTGCTAGGCGTGATCAAGACCATCAACGACAAGGGTACCACAGTGCTGCTGGCCGAGCAGAACGCCTATGCCGCCCTGCAGATCGCCCATCGCGCCTATGTCATCGAGAGCGGCCGGATCGTCATGGAAGGCGACCGGGAGACCCTGCTCAATGACGAGCGTGTTCGAAAAGCCTATATCGGCGCCTGATCCGGCGCCGGTTGTGGAAGCCTGCGAACCATAAAAAAGTTCGCCAACAGAGAGACGGGAGCCGATCACGGTCGAACTCCTGCGCCGTGAAGAAAGAACAAGAGGAGAGGAAACAAATGGCTCTTTGGAAACACCTGGTTCACACCGCGGGCGCCGTCACGCTCGCCGCCGGCTTCGCCTCCGTCGCATCGGCTCAGGAAACCGTCAATATCGGCTATACCGGCCCGCTCAGCGGCGGCGCCGCGCTTTACGGCAAAAACACCCTGGTCGGCCTGGAAATGGCCGCGAAGGAGATCAACGATGCCGGAGGCTTCGATGTGGGCGGCAAGAAGTACAAGTTCAACATCGTGGCGCTCGACGACAAGTACTCGCCCAGCGAAGCGGCCGTGAACGCGAAGCGCCTGAAGGCGCAGAACAACGCGCCGATGATCTTCACGCCGCATTCCGGCGGCGCCTTCGCGATCCAGGCCTTCAACGAGCAGGACAACTTCATCCTCGGCGCCTATACCAGCGTGCCGAATATGACGGAGCGCGGCAACAAGCTGACCTTGCGCATTCCGCCGTCCTTTGCGGGCTATGTGCAGCCGTTCATCAACGTGGAGATGAAGACCTTCGGCAAGAAGCTCGCCATGGCGGGCGGCGACCATGATTACGCGAAGGCCTGGGCACAGCTCTTCGGTCCAGCCTGGACAAAGGCCGGCGGTCAGATCGTGGCCGAGAACCCCATGTCCTACAACAAGGATACCGACTTCTACAGCGGCGTGAGCCGCGTGCTGGCGGCGAGCCCCGATGTGCTGTTCATCGGCGGCGCCTCCGAGCCCACGGCTCTCGTCGCCAAGCAGGCGCGCGAGCTCGGCTTCAAGGGGGGCTTCGTGGTGATGGATCAGGCCAAGCTCGACGAGATGGCGGCCGTCACCGGCGGCATGGATATGCTCGAAGGTTCGGTCGGCGTTCTGCCGCTGATCTACGACAAGCGCCCCGGCGCGGAAGGCTTCATCGCCAAGTTCAAGAAGCTCTACGACCGCAACCCGGGCACGGAAGCATCCTATCATTACTCGACCCTCAATGCGGTGGCCGAGGCTATGAAGCTTGCCGGCAGCGTCTCCGACCCGAAGGCGGTCCATGCCAAGCTGAGCGAGGCCTACGGCAAGCTGTCGCCGGAGAAGAACCCCGCGCGCATCACCAGCGTCGACGAGCGCGGCGGCACCAACGCCAACATCGTCGTCGGCGTGGTCAAAGGTGGCAAGGTCGAGACCATCGAGGCCGCAAGCCTCGGCCAGTAAAATCCCCAATGGGCAGGGCCGGCCTCAGAGCCGGTCCTGCCTTTTCCGCAGAGGTGCAGGCGATCCGCATGGATGCAATCCCATTCGAAAGCCGCGCCGCCGGCATCCGGGAGCGAGTGGCCCTCCAGGGCTTCATGCGCCTCGTTGGGGCCCAGATCGACGAGCTGGCGCCCGGCTCCTCGACGATTTCCGTTGCTCGCCGGGATGATCTGCTTCAGCAGCACGGCCTGTTTCACGGCGGCGTCACGGCCTTCCTGATCGACAACGGCACGACGATTGCCGCCGCCACGGTGCTCAAGCCCGGTCAGGGCGTCCTCACGGCCGAATACAAGCTCAACCTGTTCTCGCCGGCCGATGGTGACCGGCTCTTCTGCCGTTCGCGGGTCGTCAAACCCGGCAGCCGCATGATCATCGTGGCGGCGGACGTGTTCACCGAGAAGGACGGGCGCGAAAAGCAGACGGCGGTCGCTCTCGCCACCATTGCCGTTCTCGATCAGGCCTCCATGCCGCCTCTGCGTCAGGCTGGACAAGTCGCGAGCCACCGATAAATTCCTGAGAATAAGCAAAAAACGGAGGGAAGATACGATGTTGAAGGGAATGATGATGGATCGGCCGCTGTCGATCCCGGCGATCATCGATCTGGCAGCGGAAGTTCACGCCAACACGGAGATCGTCTCGGTGACCACCGAAGGCGGCATCCATCGCACCACCTACAAGGACATTCACAAGCGCGTTGCCCAGCTGGCGCATGGGCTGCGCGCGCTCGGCGTCAAGCCGGGCGATCGCGTGGCGACGCTGGCCTGGAACGGCTACCGGCACTTCGAGCTCTACTACGCCATTTCCGGCATCGGGGCTGTCTGCCACACCATCAACCCGCGCCTCTTTCCCGAGCAGCTCGTCTATATCGTCAATCACGCCCAAGACACGGCGCTCTTCTTCGACATCACCTTCGCGCCGCTTGTCGCTGCCCTGCGCCCCAAGCTGCCCCAGAACATCACCTACGTGGCGATGACCGGCCGCGAGACGATGCCGGCGCAGGAGGGGCTCGATGGCCTTAAATGCTATGAGGACCTGCTGACCGGACAGCCCGAGACGATCACCTGGCCCGACCTCGACGAGAACACCGCCGCGGCGCTCAGCTACACCTCCGGCACCACGGGCGAGCCCAAGGGTGTGCTCTACTCGCACCGCTCGCAGGTGATCCACGCCATGACATCGGTCATCGGGGCTTCGCGCTATTTCGGCATGGGGAAGAAGATCCTTCCCGTCGTGCCGCTCTTTCACGTCAACGCCTGGGCACTGCCCTATTCGGCGCCGCTCTCCGGCACTTCCCTGATCTTCCCCGGCGCAAAGCTCGATGGCGCGAGCCTCTTCAATCTCATGGAGGCCGAGAAGGTTGACAGCAGCTGGGGCGTGCCGACCGTCTGGCTCGGGCTTCTCCACGAGATGAAGCAGAGGGGCCGCAAACCGGAAGGGCTCGATTACGTGATCATCGGCGGCTCGGCCGCGCCGCAGCCCATGATCGAAGCCTTCGAGCGGGATTACGGCATCAGCGTCTGCCACGGCTGGGGCATGACCGAGATGAGCCCCATCGGCACATTCGGCATGCTGAGCCCTGAGATGGAGCAGCTGCCCTTCGACCAGAAGGTCGCTCTCAAGGTGCGCCAGGGTCGTCGTCTCTTCATGGTGGACATGAAGATTGTCGACGAGAACGGCAAGGAACTGCCGAAGGACGGTGTGGCCTTCGGCGAGCTCTGCGTGCGCGGGCCTTCGATCGCGTCGGGCTACTACAACAACGAAGCGGCCACCGCCCAGGCGCTCGATGCGGAAGGCTGGTTCAGGACCGGCGACGTGGCCAAGATCACCCCCGACGGGTTCCTGCAGATCGTCGACCGCACGAAGGATCTCGTGAAGTCGGGCGGCGAGTGGATCTCCTCTATCGATCTTGAGAACGCAGCCATGGGCGCGCCGGGCGTTGCCAATTGTGCCGTTCTGGCGATGCCGCATCCGCGCTGGGGCGAGCGACCGCTTCTCGTGGTCGTGCCGAAGCCGGATGCGCAGCCTGCAAAGGACGAGATCCTGGCCTATCTCACCAATAAGGTGGCGAGCTGGCAGGTGCCCGACGACGTGCTGTTCGTGGAGAGCATTCCGCTGACGGCGACGGGCAAGACCTCAAAGCTCGAGCTGCGCAAGATCCTTAAGGACTATGTCCTTCCCACGGCCGCGTGACCGGCCGATGGCTCAGGATTACCTCGGCTCACTGTTCTCGGTCGCGGGCAAGACGGCGCTCGTGACCGGAGGCGCCACGGGCATCGGCCGCATGATCGCCGAGGCCCTCGTGCGGGCCGGCGCGCGCGTGCTGATCGCCTCGCGCAAGGGCGAGGCCTGCGAGGCCGTGGCGCGGGAGCTGAATGCGCTCGACGCCGCCGGCACGGCGGAAGGCTTTGCCGGCGATGTGGGGACCGAAGCCGGCGTGATGGCTGTGGCTTCCGAGGTGAAGGCGCGGACCCCGCACCTTCACATCCTCGTCAACAATGCCGGCAAGACCTGGGGCGAGCCGCTGGAGCGCTTTCCGCACAAAGCCTGGGACGGTGTGTTCTCGGTCAACGTGGCGGGGCTCTTCACCTTGACCCAGCAGCTGCTTCCTCTGCTTGAGGCGGCAGCCAGCGACGGCGATCCCGCCCGCATCGTCAATCTCGGCTCTGTCATGGGCGCCGCGCCTATCGGCGACAATGCCTATTCCTACGCGACGTCCAAGGCTGCAGTGCATCATCTCACGCGCATCCTGGCAAAGGAGTTGGCCCCGCGCCGCATCACCGTGAATGCCTTCGCACCGGGACCGTTCCAGAGCCGCATGACGGCCTTCGCCACGGGCGACGAGCACAAGCGCGCGCAGGTCGCCGCCAGCGTGCCTCTCGGCCGCATCGGCCATCCCGACGACATCGCGGGAGCGCTCCTGTTCCTCTGCGGACGCGGCGGCGCCTACACGACGGGCGCCATCATTCCCCTCGACGGCGGCATCGGCGTGGAGACGGGGCACAAGATCTTCGGAGAGGCGACGGAATGAACGCGCATGCGCCCGTGTCAGTCTCCCTCGATGACCTGAAGAGCCGGATCGGGCAGGAGGTCGGTGTCTCGTCATGGAAGGCGATCGACCAGGCCAGAATCGACCGCTTCGCGGCCGTGACCGAGGACCATCAGTTCATTCACGTGGATCCTGAACGCGCACGGGCGGAGACGCCCTTCGGCGGCACCGTCTCGCACGGCTTTCTCACCCTATCGCTACTCTCCGCCATGGGGCAGGAGGCGCTGCCGGTGATCAAGGATCGAGTCATGGGGATCAACTACGGCCTGGACCGGGTCCGCTTCCTTTCGCCTGTCCCGGTGGGAGCGCGGGTGAGGGGGCGCTTCTCCCTCGCCGACGTTTCGATGCGGCCCGCTTCGCAAGCGGTGCTGCGCTATCAGGTCACCGTCGAGATCGAGGGATCGGACAAGCCGGCTCTCGCGGCCGAGTGGATCACTCTCGCCGTGCTTGGTTGAAACCCATGACAGCGCAAGCAGCCCATCTCGACACGGAACGCCTCGGCCCCTATCTCGCAGCGACCATTCCAGGCTTCGGCCGCCTCACGGGTGCAGAGAAGTTCGCCGGTGGCCAATCGAATCCGACCTTTCTCATCACATCCACGCAGGGCCGCTTCGTCCTGCGGCGCAAACCGCCGGGGGCGCTGCTGAAATCGGCTCACGCCGTCGATCGCGAGTACAGGATCATGGCTGCCTTGGCGCAGGCCGATGTGCCTGTGCCGCGCGTCCTGCATCTGTGCGAGGATGAAGCGATCATCGGGTCCATGTTCTACGTGATGGATTACGTGGAGGGGCGGATTTTCTGGGACGGCAAGCTGCCTGATCTTCGCCCGGAGGAACGCACCGCGATCTACGATTCCATGAACGGCGCGCTCGCCGCCCTGCATGGGGTCAACCCCGCAGCCGTCGGCCTTGCCGATTACGGCAGGCCGGGAAGCTATTTCGAGCGTCAGATCGCCCGCTGGACCGGGCAGTATCGCGCCTCCGAGACCCACCCGATTCCTGCGATGGACGAACTGATCACCTGGCTCGAGCGCAGCATGCCGGAGGATGACGGCCGCGTGAGCCTCGTCCATGGCGATTACCGCCTCGACAACATGATCTTCGAGCCGGCAGGAACGCGCATCCTGGCGGTGCTCGACTGGGAGCTGTCCACCCTGGGCCATCCCCTGGCCGATCTCGCCTATCAATGCATGCAGTGGCGACTCCCGTCTGAGGGAGCGTTCCGCGGCCTGGGCGGCATCGACAGGAAGGCTCATGGCATTCCGACGGAGGCCGAATATGTCGAGCTCTATTGCCGGCGGACCGGAACCGAGGTGATCGGCCACTGGCCGTTCTATCTCGCCTTCAGCTTCTTCCGCCTCGCCGCCATTCTCCAAGGCGTCTACAAGCGTTCCCTCGACGGCAATGCCTCCAACCCGGAGCGCGCCCGCCGCATGGGCGAGGCCGTGCCGATGATGGCCGGAATGGCGCTGGAGGTTGTCAGCGGTCCCACTTGATGTTGAGGGCGCTCGTGACGAGACGGTCGATGAGGACCGGTGCATCGGCGGCCATGCGCTCGATCCCCTTCACGGCCTGACGCGTCATGCGCCCGTCCAGGAACGCGTAGTCCATCACGATCGCGCTCGTGAGCGCGATCGCGGTCTTGAAGGCGCGCGAGGCGAGATCCGACCAGAACATGGGGCCTCTTCAGGAAACAATGCTCGCCTCATGCCTGAAAGGTCAGGCAGGATCAAGCGACAGACGGTCTCAGGCCTGTTTCAGCATCCACTCGTGATCCGGGTCGTTGTGGAACTTCCAGATCCGCTTCGGGCCGGCCATTACGTTGAGATAATAGAGCTCGTAGCCGTGGGGCGCCCCGACCGGATGATAGCCCTTCGGGACCAGCACCACGTCACCGTTGGCGGCCGCCAGGGTCTCGTCGAGGGAGCGATCGTCGGTATAGACCCGCTGCAGGGCAAAGCCCGAGGGCGGGTTGAGGCGGTGGTAATAGGTCTCCTCCAGCAGCGACTCGTGAGGCAGCATGTCCCGGTCGTGCTTGTGGGGCGGATAACTCGACCAATGGCCCGAGGGCGTGATGACCTCGACCACGAGCAGGCTTTCCGCCGCTTCCGTCTCAGGCAGGATATTGCGCACGTGACGCGTGTTGGTGTCCTTGCCGCGCGACTCCTGTCCGACCTGATCCGGACCGATCACCCGCGCGGGCAGCTTGCCCTCGGCGGGAGCGGTGCAGATTGCGATTTCGCAATCCGTCTCGGCCTGCAGCGACCATTCGGAGCGGGCCGGCGCATAGAGCGACCACGGATCCGGCTCGAACGGCGAGGCTCGCCCGCCGATGACGCCGAAATCCTGGCCGGAAGCCGCCACGCGGGCCTTGCCGGAGAGCATGACGATGCAGGCCTCCCGGTCACCTGTCGCTTGCTTCAATCTCTGCCCGCCTTTGAGCTGGTAGACCTCGAACCCCACATAGGTCCACCCGGCCGA
Source organism: Microvirga arvi (assembly GCF_016892765.1). Lineage (GTDB taxonomy): Bacteria > Pseudomonadota > Alphaproteobacteria > Rhizobiales > Beijerinckiaceae > Microvirga > Microvirga arvi. Next base: position 54,743 of record NZ_JAFEMD010000003.1, on the reverse strand, counting down.
TTGCGGCGTGATGGCGTGGATGCGCCCGTTGTCGCCGGGCTTCGACGGTTTGACGAGAAGCTTGGACATCGCACTCTCCCTTATCGCAGGCCGGCTTCCTTGAGGTAGCGGGTGAGATTGGCATAGCCCATCTTGGCGTAGGTCAGCGGATGCGCCTTCTTCGGGTCCTGCTCCGCCTCGATCACCACCCAGCCGCTATATCCCGGCAGTTCCTTGAACACGGAGACGAAATCCACCATGCCGTCGCCCGGCACCGTGTAGACGCCTTCGATGACGGAATCGAGGAAGCTCCAGCCTTCCGCCTTCGATTTCTCCATCACGGCCTTGCGCACGTCCTTGGTGTGCACATGGCTGATGCGGCTGCGATAGCGGCGGGCAAGCGCTGCGGGATCGGCACCGCCCCAGGTTGCATGGCCGGTATCGAGGAGCAGGTGAACGGCCTCGCCTGTGGAGCGCATGAAGGCGTCGATGTCGGCCTCCGATTCCACGATGGTGCCCATGTGATGGTGATAGACCACGCGGACGCCTTCCTGCAGCGTACGCTCGGCAACTTGCGTGATGCGGCGGCCGAACTCGGCCCAGTCGCTCTCCTTCATCACGGGGCGCTGTGACAGAGGCTTGGAGCGGTCGCCGTGGATGGCGTTCGAGGTCTCGGCGAAGACGAGCACGTTCGAGCCCATGGCCTTGAGCAGATCGAGATGGGGGCGCAGCGCCTTCATTTCCGCGTCGGCGTCGCGCTTCAGGAGTTCGGCAGAGTACCAGCCCGACACGCAGGCCATGTCGAATGGCGCGAGCGCCTTCTTCAACGCCTCGGGCTCACGCGGAAACTTGTTGCCGAGCTCCATGCCCTCGAAGCCCGCTTCCTTGGCCTCGGCCAGGCACACCTCCAGCGGCGTCTCGCCGCCGAGCTCCGGCATGTCGTCGTTGGACCAGCCGATGGGATTCGCCCCGATGCGGATCGTCATGTTCTTATCCTTCTATCTTGTTAGTCACCCACCCGCTGCGCGGCGAGGGCTGTTTCATAATTTTTGCGGGCGGCCTTCACCTGATCGCGCACCGAAACCTCCGGCACCGCCACATCCCACCAATGACCGCCTTCGTCGGTGAAGGCGAGAGGATCGGTGTCGATGACGATCACGGTGCTGCGCTCGGCACCACGTGCCTTCTTCAAGGCGTTTTCCAGCTCGCCGATGCCCTTCACCTTGATCGCCTGCGCGCCGAGGCTTGCCGCATGCGCTGCGAAATCGATGTCGGGCAGAGTGACGTGGTTCGTGTGCTGCAGGAGGTTGTTGAAGCTCTCACCGCCGGTGGCGCGCTGCAGGCGGTTGATGCAGCCGTAGCCGCGATTGTCGAGCAGCACGACCGTGAGCTTCTGGCCCAGCATCACCGAGGTGGCGAGTTCGGAATTCATCATGAGATAGGAGCCGTCGCCCACCATCACGATCACCTCGCGCGAGGGATCCGCCATTTTCACGCCGAGCCCGCCGGCAATCTCGTAGCCCATGCAGGAATAGCCGTATTCCATATGGTAGCCGAGCGCAGTGCTCGCCTTCCAATGCTTGTGCAATTCGCCCGGCAGGCCGCCGGCCGCGCAGACCACCACGTCGCTCGGCTGGGACGTGCGCTGCACCGCGCCGATCACCTGTGCGTCGGAGGGCAGTTCCGCATTGGTCGGATCCGTGTAGCGGGCGGCTTTGTCGAACCAGCGGGTCTTCTCCTCACGCGCCTTCGCCGTCCAGGCGTCGGGCGCCTTCCAGCCGCCGAGCGCGCGGCTCAGTTCCTCGAGGCCCACGCGAGCGTCGGCAACGAGCGGCAGCGCGTTGTGCTTCATCGCATCGAAGGCCTGGATATTGAGGCCGACGATGCGGCGGTCCGGGTTCTTGAACAGGGCCCAGGAGCCGGTGGTGAAGTCCTGCAGGCGCGTGCCGACCGCAATCACCACGTCGGCCTCTTCGGCGAGCGCGTTGGCGGCGCCCGTGCCGGTCACGCCGACCGCACCGAGATTGGCCTGGTGATCGTGAGGCAGGCTCGACTTGCCGGCCTGCGTCTCGCCGACGAAGAGGCCATGCCTCCCGGCGAAATCTGCCAGCGCCTTTTCGGCATCGGAATAGAGCACGCCGCCGCCGGCGACGATGAAAGGCTTCTTCGCCTTGCGGATGAGGTCGGCGGCTGCCGCAAGCTCCGCCTCGTCAGGGCGGATGCGGCGCGGCGTCCAGATTTTTTCCGCGAACAAGCTTTCCGGATAATCGTAGGCCTCGGCCTGCGTATCCTGGCAGAGCGCCAGCGTCACCGGGCCGCAATCCGCAGGGTCGGTGAGCACGGCCATGGTGCGCTGGAGCGCGGGAATGATCTGCTCCGGCCGCGCGATGCGGTCGAAGTAGCGTGACACGGGCTTGAAGCAGTCGTTGGCCGAGACGGTGCCGTCGGAAAAGCCTTCGATCTGCTGCAGCACCGGATCGGGCCTGCGGTTGGCGAAAACATCGCCGGGGAGCAGCAGAACAGGCAGGCGGTTCACATGGGCCACGGCTGCGGCCGTCACCATGTTGGTGGCGCCAGGGCCGATGGAGGTGGTGCAGGCCATCATGCGCCGCCGCCGTGAGGCCTTGGCGAAGGCGATCGCCGCATGGGCCATGCCCTGCTCGTTATGGGCGCGGTAGGTCGGCAGCTGCTCGCGAACCCCGTGCAGCGCCTCGCCCATGCCCGCCACGTTGCCGTGGCCGAAGATGGCCCAGACGCCGCCGAAGAGCGGCATCACCTGCCCGTCGATCTCCGTCTTCTGCGCCGTCAGGAATCGGGCGACGGCTTGCGCCATGGTCAGGCGGATCGTGCTCATGCGTGTTCCCCTCGAATGGCGCCGACCTTGGAGGAGGGGCGCAGCCTTCTCAAGTTGGTCTTCAGGATAACAGGAGCGTTCCTGTCATGGGATCGCTCCAAAGAACTCACGCTGCCTTCGCGCGGCTGGAGACCCGCTGCCAGGCATCGACGAGACGCTGGAAGCGGGAGGCCATGTCGCTGATGGCGGCCTCGTCCGTGATCTCGCCCTTCAGCCAGCGTCGCGCGGCGTCGTTGAAGATCGTGCGGCCGACGGCAAAGCCCTTCACCTGCGGTTCCTTGGCGGCGGCGGCGAAGGCGGCCTCCAGTTCGTTCTCCGGCGCTTCGAGGCCCAGCAGCACGATGCCGCGGCAAAGGGGGTCGTTCTGCGTGATCACCGCGCCGATGGCGTGCCAGGCCGCCTCATCCCGCTGCGGCTCGAGCTTCCACCAATCCGGCTTGATTCCGAGATCGTAGAGGCGCTGCAGGATGCCTGCGACGGTGTCGGTCTTGAGCGCGCCATGCTTGCCGGCGATGATCTCGACCAGGAGCTCGCGTCCGATGCGGCGTGCGGCATCATGGAGGCGCAGCAGGTCGCGCTCCTGGCGCTCCTTCAGCGCCGGCGGATCGTCGGGATGGTAGAAGCACAGGCACTTGATGGTGTGTCCTACCGGCCATTCCACGAGCTTCGCGCCAAGCGAGCCGCCGCCCTCGAAATCGAGCGGGCGCGAACCCGGCAGCTCTACCGGACGGCCGATCCAGAACGGATGATCGGCGGCGCGGAACAGGGCCTCGCGGCCATAGGTGCCGTCGATCAGCATGCCGAAACCGGAGCGGCCATCGGCCACCCGCGCCGCAGCCTCGACGGCCAGAACCTTGAAGTCGGGGATGCGCTCGACCGGTGCGCCGACCTCCTTCGCCATCGCCTCCAGCTGCATGCGGTGGTCGATGGCGAGCGCCATGAGCGTGTCGGATTGCGGCCTTCGCGTCGTCGCCCAGTGGATGTGGTTGATCTCTTCATCAAATCGCAGGGCCCTGTGCCGGCTGCCGGTCTTGAGAAAGTGCTGCAGCTCGGGGAAGGTCGGGATCTCGGGCGAGCAGAGCAGGCGCGAGACCGCGAAGGCGCCGCTCGCATTGGCGTAGGCGCAGCAGGTTTCGAGCGGTTCGCCCTTGAGCCATCCGCGCAGGAATCCGGACAGGAAGGCGTCGCCGGCACCCAGCACGTTGTAGACTTCGACCGGGAAGCCCGGGCCCTTCACGCCGTCATCGAGTGAAGCGGGAATCTCGCCGGGAAACACCACGCATCCCATGGGGCCGCGCTTACACACGATGGTGGCCTTCGAGATCGCGCGGATGGCGCGGATGGCTTCCAGCGTATCCTCCGACCCGCCGGCAATGTGCAGTTCCTCCTCGGTGCCGACGATGAGATCGCAGTCGGCGAGGATGGGCTTCAGGTGTTCCGTTACTGCGTCCGAGCGGACGTAACGCGATTCGCCCGCGCCGTGGCCGAGGAGGCCCCAGAGATTGGGGCGGTAATCCACGTCGAGCACCACCTTGTGGCCATGCTCTTTAGCGATGCGGATCGCCTTCCTTTGCGCGGCGGCGGTTGTTTCACGTGAAAAATGCGTGCCCGTCACGACAATCGCCGCGGCTGAGGCGATGAAGCTCTCGTCGATATCGTCTTCCGTCAGCGCCATGTCGGCGCAGTTGTCGCGATAGAAGATGAGCGGAAAGGAATCCTCGTCGCGCACGCCGAGGATCACGAGGGCGGTGAGACGCTGCTTGTCGGTGACGATGCCTTGCGTCGAAACGCCCTCGCGCTCCATCTGCTCGCGGATGAAGCGGCCCATGGCCTCGTCGCCGACGCGGGTGATGAGGCCCGACTTCAATCCGAGGCGCGCCGTGCCGATGGCGATGTTCGCAGGACATCCGCCGACGGCCTTGGAAAAGGAAGCCATGTCTTCAAGTCGCCCGCCCACCTGCTGGCCGTAGAGGTCGACCGAGGAGCGGCCGATGGTGATGACATCGAGGGCTGGCTTCATGCTATTCCTCCCGCTTCCGGCCTTGTAGAACCGTGTGAGGGCTGCGTGCGGCCCTTGCAGTTATAGAACGTTTATTCTATTAGCAGCTTATGCTGGAATATCAATTCCAAATATTGCCGTAGCCGGCAAAGGATCAGGGGGACAGAATGATCAGGATCGCCGTTCTGGGCGCAGGCCGAATCGGCCGCATTCACGGGCGCAACGCCGCCAGCCATCCGGATGCCCGCCTCGTGGCGGTCGCCGATCCGCACGCCCCCTCCGCGCAGGAGCTGGCGGCGGCGACGGGCGCGGAGGTCGCGGCGCTGGACGAGGTCGTCGAGCGCTCGGATGTGGATGCCATTCTCGTCTGCACGCCGACCACCACGCACGCCGATCTCATCGAGCGCGGCGCGCGCGCCGGCAAGGCGGTGTTCTGCGAGAAGCCAGTCGATCTCTCGAGCGCCCGCATCGAGACCTGCCTTGCCACGGTGGAGAAGGCCGGCACGCCGCTGATGATCGGCTTCAATCGCCGCTTCGACCCGAACTTCGCGTCCCTGCGCCGCCGCCTCGCCGACGGCGAGGTGGGCGAGGTCGAACTCGTGACCATTCTCTCCCGCGATCCCGGCCCGCCGCCGGTGAGCTACATCGCCACCTCCGGCGGCCTGTTCCGGGACATGATGATCCACGATCTCGACATGGCCCGCTTTCTGCTCCTCGGCGACGAGCCGGTGGAGGTCCATGCGGTCGGCTCCTCCCTCGTGGACCCGGCCATCGGACAGGCGGGCGACGTGGACACGGCGGCCGTGATGCTCAAGACGGCCAAGGGCCGGATCGTGCAGATCTCCAATTCCCGCCGCGCCACTTACGGCTACGACCAGCGCATCGAAGTGCACGGCTCGAAGGGCATGATCCGCGCCGGCAACATCCATCGCACGACGGTGGAAGTGGCGAACGCCTCGGGCATCACCGCCGACCCGGTGCAGGACTTCTTCCTCGAGCGGTATGCGGATGCCTATCGCGACGAGCTTGCCACGTTCCTCAACGCCGTTCGCGACGGCACGCCGTGCAACCCCACCGGCCGCGACGGTCTGATGGCTCAGCGCCTCGCTGATGCGGCGACCGAGTCGGCGCAGAGCGGGAAGCCGGTGCGGGTGTAATCACAAGCGTCATCCCGGACGGAGCGCAGCGCAGATCCGGGATCGCGTGCAGTAAAGGATGCGGAAAACTCAACACTGTCATTCCCGCGCAGGCGGGAATCCATGTCCGCTGACAGTCTAGAGAGCGGTGCAACGCATTTCGCCTTGTCCGCAGATGTCGTGTTTATGGATTCCGGGCTCGGCTATGCCGCCCCGGAATGATAGCGCTCTTCTCTAGCCTACCAATCCCGGATCGGCTCCGCCGTCCGGGATGATTCCTGCCCTTACCCTTCCGCCCGCTTCTCCGCCGTGCCGACAGCGAGCGCCATCGCAAGCGCGAAGGATGCGGAGAGGGAGCGAAAGGCACCGAAATCGGCTTCGGCCACTTCGAGCCACACATCGGCGCTCGTCACCAGCGGGCTGAAGGCCGAATCGGTGATCGCGACCACCGGAACGTCGCGCTGCGCCGCCGCTGCCGCAAGGTCGGCAGTCACCGGCGCATAGGGGGTGAAGCTGATGGCCAGAACCGCGTCGCGCTTCGTCGCGGTGGCGAGCTGCTCCGGGCCGAGCTGGCCCACATGGTCGATGAGGATGGCCCGCATCCCCAGCTTGCCGAAGGCATAAGCGCAATAGGCGATGACGGGAAAGACCCGGCGCGCGCCGAGCAGGTAGATCGTGTCGGCTTTTGCGAGCGTCTCGATGGCGCGGGACAGTTCCTCCAGGCGCACAGAGTCGCGCATCCGCTCCAGCGAGACGGCAGCGGCGGTGATGAAGCCTTCGAGCAGGGACGCGGCGTGAACGTGATGCCCCTCCGCATCGCGCAGGCCTTTCAGGCGTTCGCGGTAATCCGGGAAGCGTTCCCGCAGGCGATCGCGAAAGATCTGCTGCAGATGGGAGAAGCCGTCATAGCCGAGGCTTTTGGCAAAACGCACCAGGGTGGAGGGCTGCACGCCGGCATGCTCGGCAATGCCCGCCACCGTTCCGAAAGCCATGTCTTCCGGATGTGCCAAGGCGAAGGCGGCAAGCTGCTTCAGGCGTTTGGGCATCCCATCGCGGCGGTTGAGCAGAAGCGTTCTGAGACCATCGTAGTCATCAGGGAGTACCGTCACGCCTGCATCCACATTGGTCATGCTGCCCTCAGTCTCCATGCGCCCGGGCGCCAACCCCAGATCGGGCCTTGACCCGATCCTACAAAAATGGAATAAAAATTCCAATAGTGAAACAAAAAAGGTTCTGACGTTCCGTTTCGACGGACGATCGGATCGGCAGAGGGAACGCCCCGCCAAAGGGTGATTCGCGCTCCGGATCATTTGTTTTCTCTGCCTCCCCAGGCAAGCGGCACATCGGCCGCTCTTGTCGTCGCGGCCTCAAAGTCTGCCGCGATGATCGAATGAGAAACCATTTGGGAGGAAGCCTATGAAAGCATTCGTTACTTGTCTGGCCGCCGCAGCGGCCCTGACGCTCGCAACCGCAGCCCCCGCCTCAGCCCAGCAGAATTCCCGCATCATCGTCGTCAGCCATGGCCAAGCCAACGATCCGTTCTGGTCGGTGGTGAAGAACGGCGTCGCGGCCGCGGGCCAGGACATGAAGGTGCAGGTCGATTATCGTGCGCCCGAGACCTTCGACATGGTCGCCATGAGCCAGCTCATCGATGCAGCCGTGAATCAGAAGCCCGCCGGGCTGATCGTCTCGATCCCCGATTCCTCGGCGCTCGGCCCCGCGATCCAGAAGGCAGTGGCCGCCGGCATTCCGGTGATCTCCATGAACTCCGGGTCCGACGTGTCGAAGAAGCTCGGCGCGCTGCTCCATGTGGGGCAGGACGAGGTCGTGGCCGGCCGCATCGCCGGCGCGAAGCTTAAGGAGATGGGCGGCAAGGTCGGCCTGTGCGTGAATCAGGAGGTCGGCAACGTCTCCCTCGATCTGCGCTGCAAGGGCTTCACGGAAGGTTTTGGGGGCAAGGTGACGGTGCTGCCGGTCTCCAACGATCCGGCGGATATCCGCGCCAAGGTGAAGGCAGCGGTTGCGGCGGACGCCTCTATCGATACCATCCTGGCGCTCGGTGCCGGCACGGCGGGCGAGCCATCGGTGGCGGCCGTGAAGGAAGCCGGCAAGACGGGCGCAATCCGCGTGGCCACCTTCGACATGTCGGCGGGCTTCCTCAAGTCGGTTGCTGCCGGCGAGGCGGTTTTCGCCATCGACCAGCAGCAATACCTCCAGGGCTATCTGCCGGTGGTGTTTCTGGCCAACTACGCCAAGTACGGCCTTATGCCGGGTGGCGACGTTGCCTCCGGCCCTAACCTGATCACCAAGGAGAAGGCCGCTCAGGTGGTTGATTTGTCCGCCAAGGGCATTCGCTAACCAACACTCAAAGCCCGCGGTCCATATGTCCGCGGGCTTCTCATTTCCATGCATACATTCGGGGAGGCGCTCATGGTGAACACCACTCAGCCGACCGCAGATCTGTCTCCGGCTCCGACCGTCAAGAAGATCCAGGATGAGCGGCTGCGGGAGGTCTCCCTCGTTACGAAGATCATGCGGCGTCCAGAACTTGGCGCCCTCGCCGGCTTGATCCTCGTGGCCATCTTCTTCTTTTCCACCGCCGATGCGTCGATGTTCACGCTGGCCGGTATCATGAACATCCTCTCTCCTGCGGCACAGCTCGGCATCCTCGCCATTGCAGCGGCCTTGCTGATGATCGGCGGTGAGTTCGATCTCTCCATCGGATCGATGGTGGCCTTCACCGGTCTCGTTTTCGGCGCCTTCATTACGCTGAGCGGCTGGCCGTTGCTGCTCGCCATCGCCGCAACGCTCATTGTGGCGGCCGTGCTCGGCGGCTTGAACGGGCAGATGGTGATCCGCACGAGGCTGCCCTCCTTCATCGTCACGCTCGCCTTCCTGTTCATCCTGCGCGGCCTTTCGCTCGTCGGTCTGAAATGGGCCACCGGCGGCTCGACCCAGATGCGCGGCATCGGCGATCAGGCCGGAGAGGGGCTGATCCGCGAACTCTTCTCCGGCGTTGCCTTCGAGGGCGTCTTCTCGTGGCTGGCGGCCCATGACGTCATTGCCAAATTCCCGAACGGAACGCCGACGGTGACGGGCATGCCGGTCTCGATCGTCTGGTTCATCGGGTTTGCTCTTCTGGCGACATGGATCCTCCTGCGCACGCGCGTCGGCAACTGGATCTTCGCGGCAGGGGGCGATCCCAATGCGGCGCGCAATTCCGGCGTGCCGGTGGACCGGGTGAAGACCGGGCTCTTCATGCTGACCGCCTGTGCGGCGGCGCTGGTGGCGATCCTCACGGTGCTCGATGCCGGCTCGACCGACGCGCGGCGCGGCTTCCAGAAGGAGTTCGAGGCCATCATTGCGGCGGTGATCGGCGGCTGCCTGCTCACCGGCGGCTACGGCTCGGCCATCGGCGCGTTCTTCGGCGCGATCATCTTCGGCATGGTCTCCATCGGCCTCACCTACACCCGCTTCGATTCCGACTGGTTCCAGGTCTTCCTCGGCGCCATGCTGCTGCTCGCGGTGCTGTTCAACAACTTCATCCGCCGCAAGGTGACGGGAGAGCGCTGATGGACAAAAATGTTCCGCTCATCGAGATCCGCAACCTCGTCAAGCATTTCGGTTCCGTGATCGCGCTCTCGGGCGTGTCGCTCACCGTCAATCGCGGCGAGGTCATGTGTCTGCTTGGCGACAATGGCGCCGGCAAGTCGACGCTGATCAAGACGTTGGCCGGCGTCCATCGTCCCACCTCGGGCGATTTCCTGGTCGAGGGACGGCCGGTCAGTTTCTCCAGCCCGCGCGATGCGCTCGATGCCGGCATCGCGACGGTGTACCAGGATCTCGCCATGATCCCGCTCATGTCGGTCACGCGCAACTTCTTCATGGGGCGCGAGCCGGTGAAGGGCGTCTGGCCTTTCCGGCGCGTCGACTTCGAGCGCTGCGACGAGGTCACGCGCGAGGAGATGCACAGGATCGGTATCGACGTGCGCGATCCGCATCAGGCGGTCGGCACGCTCTCCGGCGGCGAGCGGCAATGCGTGGCGATTGCCCGCGCGGTCTATTTCGGCGCCAAGGTGCTGATCCTCGACGAGCCCACCTCGGCGCTCGGCGTGGCGCAGACCTCCATGGTGCTGAAATACATCCATCAGGTGCGTCAGAAGGGCCTTGGCGTGATCTTCATCACCCACAACGTGCGCCATGCCTATGCGGTCGGTGACCGCTTCACGGTGCTCAATCGCGGCAAGACGCTGGGGACCTACAGCAAGACTGAGATCCAGATTGAGGAGCTGCAGAATCTGATGGCCGGCGGCAAGGAATTGCAGGCTGTATCGGAAGAGCTGGGTGGGATGGTCTAAAAAAACTTGATTCTCACTGCCCTTATCCTGAGGAGGTCGCGTAGCGACCGTCTCGAAGGAGGTTCCCGTGCACTCTGGATCCTCCTTCGAGACGCAGACTGCGTCTGCTCCTCAGGATGAGGGCTGAGAATCGCTCATCGGATTAGGAGCACGAGATATGACCGCACTGGGCATTGGTCTCATCGGCACCGGCTATATGGGCAAGTGCCATGCGCTGGCCTGGAATGCCGTCGCGGCCGTATTCGGGGATGTGGCACGGCCGCGCCTTGCGGTGTTGGCTGAGCACTCGCAGGATTTGGCCGAGCGAAAAGCGCAGGAGCTCGGCTTCGCGCGCGCCACCGGCGACTGGCGTTCCCTCGTCACCGACCCGGCCGTCAATGTGGTGTCGATCACGACGCCGAATGCCTTCCATCCCGAGATGGCGATTGCAGCGCTGGAAGCGGGCAAGCATGTGTGGTGCGAGAAGCCCATGGCGACGAAGCTGGAGGATGCCGAGCGCATGCTTGCCGCCGCCCGCGCCTCGGGCAAGGTGGCGGCGCTCGGCTACAACTACATCCAGAACCCGATCATCCGCCTGATCCGGCGGCTTCTTGACGAAGGCGAGATCGGCGAAGTCAACCATGTGCGCCTCGAGATGGATGAGGATTTCATGGCCGACCCGGAGGCGCTCTTCTATTGGAAGAGCGAGGCGAGTTCGGGCCACGGCGCGCTCGACGATTTCGGCGTCCATGCCTTGAGCCTGATCCGGGTTCTGTTCGGCGGCGTGCGCCGCGTCTGCGGTCACATGGCGAAGCCTTATGCGGATCGCCCGGTGCCCGGCGGCGGGCGCCGCGCGGTCGAGACCTACGATATCGCCACCACCCTGATCGAGCTGGAGAACGGCGCCTCCGGCGCAATCGCCCTCAACCGGTCCGCCTGGGGTCGCAAGGGGCGCATTGCCGTGCAGCTCTTCGGCGCGAAAGGCACCATCGTCTATGATCAGGAGCGCATGAACGAGGTGCAGCTCTACGCGATTGACGGCCCCAAGGAGACCCAAGGCTTCCGCACCATCCTCACCGGCCCGCAACATCCGCCCTATGACAAGTTCATTCCGGCCCCGGGTCATGGGCTCGGCTTCAACGACCTGAAGATTATTGAGTGCCGCGAGCTGATCCGCTGCATCAGCGGGGAGCATGCACATCTAATCGACTTCGAAGATGGCATCCGCATCGAGCGCACGGTGGATGCGATTGCGCGCAGCGCGCATGAGGGGCGGTGGGTGGAGGTGTGACCTTCTCACGTCATCCCGGGGCTGCGGAGCAGAACCCGGGATCGTTGGACGAGAATTGTGCTTCATCCTGTACCTGATCCCGGATCGCCTGCGGCGTCTGGGATCAGGGCATATGCCTGCTCTTACGCCGCGTGTGCCTTCACCACCTCAAGAAACGCATCCGCATAACGGTCGAGCTTGGCCTGGCCCACGCCATGGATCTCGCCGAAGGCGCGCACGGTAACCGGCCGCTTGACGGCCATGTCGATGAGGCTGCGGTCCGAAAAAATCACGTAGGCCGGTACACCCTCTTCCTTGGCAAGGCGCGTGCGCAAGGCCTTGAGGTCGAGGAGCAGAGGATCGTCGGACGGCACGACCGACTCTGCTTCCATCCGTCCGCGCCGGCGCCGCCGCTCGGCCGGCTTCATGAGCACGTCGGAGCGCAGCTCGATCCGCTCCTGGCCTTTGAGCACGGCGACGCCCCTGTCGGTGAGGGTCCAGCGACCGTATTCCGCCAGCTCCAGGCCGATCAGGCCTGCCGCATAAATCTGGCGCAGCAGCGAGCGCCATTCCTGCTTCGAGCGGTCATTGCCGACCCCGAAGGTTTTCAGCTTGTTGTGGCCGAAGCGGCGAATGGAATCCGTGTCCTCGCCCACGAGAATGCTGATGAGATGCTCCGTGCCGAAGCGCTCGCCCGTGCGCACGATGGCGGAAAGAATCTTTTGCGCTTCGATGGTGCCGTCGAAAGACATGACGCCGTCGATGCACAAATCGCAGTTGCCGCAAGGCTCGGTGGTTTCGCCGAAATAGGCGAGCAGGGTCTGGCGCCGGCAGCGCGGGGCTTCGCACAGGGCGACGAGCGCATTGAGGCGCTGACGCTCGACGCGCTTCTGCTCGTCGGCGGCATCGCTCTCCTCAATCTGCAGGCGGCGCAGGCGCATGTCGTCGAGACCGTAGAGTGTGAGCGTGTCGGCGGGCGCGCCGTCACGGCCCGCGCGGCCGATCTCCTGGTAATAGGCTTCGATGGATTTCGGCAGGGCCGCGTGCGCCACGAAGCGCACGTCCGGCTTGTCGATGCCCATGCCGAAGGCGACGGTGGCCACCATCACCACGCCGTCCTCCTGCAGGAAGATGTCCTGGTTCTTGGAGCGGTCCTGCTGATGCATGCCTGCGTGGTAGGGCAGCGCCCGATAGCCCGCTTGGCTCAAGGAATCCGCCAGCCTCTCAGTCGCATCGCGTGACGAGCAGTAGACGATACCGCTCTCGTGCCGGTGCTTGTCGAGGAAGGAGAAGAGCTGGCGCTTGGAGTTTTCCTTCGCCTGCATGGCAAGCCGCAGGTTCGGCCGGTCGAAGCCGTGGATGAAGAGGCGCGGCTCCTGCTCGAACAGCCGGTGCATGATGTCGCTGCGCGTCGCCACATCGGCGGTGGCGGTGAGCGCGATGGTCTGCACATTGCCGAGGCGCTGGCGCACCTCGCCGAGCATGGCGTATTCGGGCCGGAAATCATGGCCCCATTGCGAGACGCAATGCGCCTCGTCGATGGCGAGCAGGTTCACGCCCGCGCGGCCGAGCCACTCGGTGGTGCCGGTATTGGCGAGGCGCTCCGGCGAGGCGTAGAGGATGCGCATGCGGCGATCGCGCACCGCATCGACCACGCGGCGGTTCTCCTCAGGGTCGTTGGCGGAGTTGAGGCTTCCGGCCTCGATGCCGAAGTGGCGAAGAGCGGCCACCTGGTCGCGCATGAGCGCGATGAGCGGCGAGACCACGAGGGTCAGCCCTTCTCGCGCCAATGTGGGCAGCTGGAAGCAGAGGGACTTGCCCGCGCCCGTGGGCATGACGGCCAGAACATCCTCGCCGGCCAGCACCGCGCGCACGATCTCCTCCTGTCCTTCGCGGAAGGAGGGGAAGCCGAATACGTCGTGGAGAATCTTGGCGGGGTCGATCACGTCTGCCGTGTGGCCGAGGAGAGGCCTTCCGTCAATGCGGCATCGGGAATCTGCAGGAAGTCCAGCACCCCCTTGGCGGCGGCGAGGCCCGTGGCAAAGGTGGCCTGGAGCAGGTAGCCGCCGGTGGGAGCCTCCCAATCCAGCATCTCGCCCGCCACGAAGATTCCGGGCATCCGGCGCAGCATCAGGTGCCCGTCGACTTCCGCAAACGGCACGCCGCCAGCGCTGGAAATGGCCCGGTCGAGGGATTTCGTGCCCGTCAGCATCAGGGGCAGAGCCTTGATCAGGCGGGCGAGGGCCTCGGGCTCCGCGGGCAGGGCGGGGGAGGCCTCCCGCAGCAAGGCGATGGCCACGGGGCTCAAGCCCGCGCTCTTGCGTAGGAAATTGGAGGCGGATTGTCCTTTTCGCGGCGCTCCGAGCCTCCCCTGCAGGGATTCAAGGGAGAGATCGGGCCTGAGGTCGATTCGGAGGAGGGCGCCGCCCTCTTGCTCGATGGCATTCCGCAGCTTCGCCGAGAGGGCATAGACCGCGCCGCCCTCGATCCCATCCGCCGTGACGACCGCCTCGCCCTTCACAGTGGCGCCTTTTAAGGTGAGGGCGATCCGCTTCAGGGGCTCGCCCGCGAACCGGCTGCGCATGATCTCGGACCAGGCGCAGGTGAAGCCCATATTGGCCGGGCGCAGGGGGGAGATGGCGATGCCGCGCCGGGACAGGATCTCCACCCAGCCCCCGTCGGAGCCGAGCCGGGGCCAGCTGGCCCCGCCCAGCGCCAGGATCGTGGCGGCCGGCGTGACGCTGACGGGCTGGCCGGTGGCATCGGTGAAGACCAGGCGGCCCTCCTCGTCCCAGCCCTGCCAGCGGTGACGCAGACTGAGGCGGACGCCGCGCTCTTCCAGCCGCGCAAGCCAGGCGCGCAGCAGCGGCGAGGCCTTGAAGGCTTTCGGGAAGACGCGTCCGCTCGAGCCCACGAAGGTCTCCTGCCCCAATCCCTCGCACCAGGCGCGAAGGTCCGCGGGGGAAAAGGCTTCGATCAGGGGCTCAAGCTGCGGCCGGGCCTCGGCGTAGCGGGCCATGAACCGCTCGAGCTCTTCCGAATGGGTCAGGTTCAACCCGCCCCGTCCCGCCATGAGCAGCTTGCGGCCCACCGACGGCATCCGGTCGTAGACGGTGACCGCAGCGCCCGCGCGCGCCAGCATCTCCGCCGCAATCAGACCGGCAGGGCCGCCGCCGATAATGGCGACTTCGTGGGCGGAGGGGCTCGGGGGCATGCGGTCAGCTGACGCGGGAGGGCGGGGAATCTGGACCCTCGGGCAGCAACATGGCATGCAGCGGCATCGGGTTCATGGCTCGAAGCACATGAACGCCACAGGCTCTTTTTTCAAGAGGAGCGGCGCTTGAACGCCGCCCGAAAGGGGAATGCGATGCGTGCACTTTTCATCTCGGCCCTGATCGCGCTGGGGCTGGCCGGCTGCGCGGGTGATTCGGCCTTATCCCCCAAGGATGCCGTCCTGGCGAGCTCGACGACCGATGCGGCGGCCGCCGCGCGGTTGATCTCGGCCTATCGCGTGTCGCAGGGCTTGAGCCCGGTGACGGTGGATTCCTCCCTCAACAAGGCGGCGGAGCATCAGGCCCGTGCCGTGGCGGCCGCTGGCCGTCTCAGCCATGGCAGCTTTGTCAGCCGCATGAATGAGTACGGCGTCATCGGCTACTCGGCCGAGAACCTCTCGGCCGGCTCGGATTCCGTCGATGGCGCCATCAGCCGCTGGAAGGCCTCGCCCGGCCACAACAGCAACCTCCTGATGCCCCAGGCCCGCAAGATCGGGCTTGCGCGCGCGGACGCCAACAACCGCTACGGTCGCTACTGGGCGCTCGTCCTCGGGCAGTAATCTGGGCACTAACAGGAGCGTGACGCGTTAGGACTCCGGTTCCTCTCGCTTGCGCCCCTTATGACCCATCAGCAAATGCTTTCCTTCGCCATCGTCACCGGGATGATGGTTCTCTTCGTCTGGGGTCGCTTCCGCTACGATCTCGTTGCGGTCCTCTCTCTCCTGGTAGCCGTGCTGGTCGGCGTCGTGCCGGCCGACAAGGCTTTCGAAGGCTTCAGCGACGACATCGTCATCATCGTGGCGAGTGCCCTGCTGGTCAGCGCCGCGGTGGCGAAGTCCGGGATTCTCGAGGCGGGTCTCAACCGTGTCGGCCCCTATCTGCGTACCACGCAGATCCAGATCGTCGTGCTGGTGGGCGTGGTGACGGTCCTCTCCGCCTTCGTGAAGAACATCGGCGCGCTGGCGATGATGATCCCGGTAGCCTTCCAGATCGCCCGGCGCACCAACACCCCGCCTTCCAGCTTCCTCATGCCGATGGCCTTCGGCTCCCTGCTCGGCGGCATCGTGACCCTGGTGGGCACCTCGCCCAACATCATCGTATCGCGCGTGAGGGAGGAGTTGCTGGGCGAGCCCTTCGGCATGTTCGACTTCACGCCTGTGGGCATCGGCATCGCGCTCGCGGGCGTGGCCTTCCTGGCCTTCGGCTATCGCCTGCTGCCGCAGGGCCGAAAAGGGGCCGCGTCCCTCGATGCAGCCCTCGACATCAAGGATTACGTCACCGAGGCGCGGGTGACCCCGGAATCCGACGTGATTGGTCAGACGGTGGCGGATCTGCACAGGCTCGCCAACGGCGAGGTGAAGGTCGCGGCCATCATCCGCAACGAGACCCGCAGCTCGAGCCCCCTTCCGGATGCGACCATCCGCGAAAACGACGTCCTGATGCTGGAGGGCGAGTCGGATGCGCTCGAAAGCGCCGTGGTCCGGGCGGGACTGAAGCTCAGCCGCGAGCATCGGCAGCCCGAGACAGATGAGGCCACGGACGAGATCGGCGCCATCGAGGCGATCGTCGGACCGAACTCGATCCTGGCCGGGCTCTCGGCGGAGCGTATCGGTCTCTATGAGCGCTTCGGCGTCAATCTCATTGCGGTGAGCCGCAGCGGCGAGCGATTCAAGGAGCGGCTTCGCACCATCACCCTGCGGACCGGTGACGTGATCGTGCTCCAGGGCAATTTCAAGCGGCTGCCCGACACCTTACGCGATCTCGGCTGCCTGCCCCTAGCTGCGCGTGAAATCCGCCTCGGCAGCGCGCGCCGGAGCCTCCTGCCAGCCGCGATCCTGGCGGTTACCATGGTGCTCGTCGCCCTCAACATCCTGCCCGTCGCCATCGCCTTCTTCGGGGCCGGCATCCTGCTCGTGCTGTTCGGCTCGCTCACCCTGCGCGAGGCCTACGAGACCATCGAGTGGCCGATCATCGTGATGCTCGGCGCCCTGATTCCGGTGAGCGAATCGATCCGCACGACCGGCGGCACGGACTTGATCGCCGGCTGGCTCTCATCGGCCGCCAACATGCTGCCGCCGACAGGCGCCCTCGTGCTCATCATGGTGGCTGCCATGGCGGTGACGCCGTTCCTCAACAATGCCGCGACGGTGCTCGTGATGGCCCCCATCGCGGCGAGCTTCGCCACTCAGCTCGGCTTCCGGCCGGATGCCTTCCTCATGGCGGTGGCGATCGGGGCGGCCTGCGATTTCCTCACGCCCATCGGGCACCAGTGCAACACCCTGGTCATGGGGCCCGGAGGCTATCGCTTCGGCGATTACTGGCGGCTCGGCCTGCCCTTGTCGGTCCTGGTGGTGGTGATTGGCGTCCCGCTGATCATGCTGGTCTGGCCGCTGAACTGAGTCAGCGCAGGAAGGCGGTGAGTAGCAGGGTCGTGCCTGCCGCAGAGGTCGAGAGGGCGACGATCATCGACCAGATATGCAGCCGGTCCCGCTCCTCCTGGTTGAGCAGGGGACGGTAGCGCGAATCCGAGTGCCCGAAGATGAAGCTGGTATTTCGCGCCGGGCGCGGATCGTGAGGCATTACGCAGAAGCTTGACCTGACCGCTTGCTGGCGGAGGCTGACGGACGAATCACGGGACAGCTGCGGGTTCATGGTCTGACGCTATGCGGGACGAGATCGGAAGCAGGAGGCTCGCCCGGCGCCGGTGAAGGACGGGTAAAAACGCCGAACTTCCTTACATCATTGTAAATGAAAGGTTTCTAACCGCTTGGCCATTTCCCGGACTGCGGCATCGCCTGGTCATATCTCTGCCTTTTCAGTGAGTGATCTTTACGATACTACGTATCGTCAGTGAGGCTGAGGGAATCATGCGTAAAACCTCGATATGGATTGGAGTTGCAGCGGCGGGATTGATGCTGGCGGCCTGCAACCAGACAGGGGTTGACTCAACGGCCCTGGGAGTTGCCGCGGGTTTGGACCCGACAGGGCTTTCGGGCGCTGCCATGGATGTGGCTGAAACCGCCGAGACCGCATCCGGTTCTTCACGGGTCGATTTCAGCGCTCTTGCCCCCCGCCTCAAGGATATCGCCGCCGGCAATACGTCTGGCCCGAACTATATGGCTCCCATTGACCAGCGGTTCGCGGAGATGACGGCCAAGCAATCGGCCAAGATGGCCCGGTCGGCCGCTCAGGCTGGCATCGACGCTGCCCTGACCGGCGGTATGAGCCTGTCGGGCTCCGCCTACAGTCTGGCCGTGCAGGGGGCCGGCAATGCCATGCTGGCGGGCCAGATGGCCAGTGCAAGGGCGCAGGCGAGCGCCGATGTGGCAAAGGCCGAGGCGCAACGCAAGGCGACGCAGCTCGTCCCCGACGCGGATCGTCCGTTCGAGGCCCAGGCAGTGCTGGCAATCCTCGAAGGAGGGGCAGGAAACAGCATGGCCTGGCAGAATCCGGCGACCGGAGCCTCCGGAAAAGTCACCTTCAAAGCGATGGACAAGAAAATGTTCGGCGGCCTCGATTGCCGCATGTTCCTGCGTGAGTGGAATGGCGGCGGAACCGTTCGCAAGGGAGACATGCTGGCCTGTCGCAACAAGGGCGAATGGTATGATTTCTCGTGATCGGCGCCGGATAAACAAGTCCAGGCAAACAATTCCAAGAATGTGGTCGGATTCGATTCCAGCAGCCGTTCTACCGTCGTGGCTCATGCTTGGTAGCGCTGCAGGAACATTGAAGCTCCCGATAATCAAGTTTTTGAAATCTGCAGCTCCGTTCGTGTTTGGAATAGCGCTGGCGCTCTGCAGCCAGACAGGCTCTTCCATGGCTGATGATCCCTCGGAAGCAGAGCCTGCAGAAGAGCGTGCCGCCGTGTCAGGGAGGCCCAGGACCGCGCCATCCTCCAGGGGAGCGCACGCCATCAACTTCGCTGCATTCGCTCCGCGCCTCTCGGCCATCGCAGCGGGCCAGACAAACAAGCCTGATACCGCGGGCGCTTATGACAGGCAGATGGGTCAGGCAATGGCCAGCCAGGCTGCCACCATGGGGATGACCGCTGGGGAGGCAGCGATCAGCGGGGTTCTGTCAGGAGGATCGAGCCTCCTGACCTCTATCCCACACATGGCGATGCAAGGTGTTGCAGCAGGCCAGATGGCCAGCACGGGTGCTCAGGTCAGTGCCGATATGCGAAGGGCGCAGGCAGAGCGCGCCGCTAACCAGCTCATTCCTGATGCCGACCGCCCGCCGGAGGCACAGGCCATTCTGTCGGTCATCCGGAAAGCTTACGGAAGCAGCGCCGCATGGCAGAACCCGCAAACGGGCTCCTCCGGCAAGGTCACCATCCGGCCCGTCGCCAAAGGCGCCTTCAAGGGTCTTGAATGCCGCCTGGTACAGCGCGAATGGCGCGGCGGCGGCAAATCGCGCCGCGGCGACATGATCGCCTGCCAGTCCGGCGGTGAGTGGTACGATCTCTCCTGATCGCAGGAAACGGGTCGCTCGACGCCCCGCTTCGTGTCATTCAATGCGCCGAAACGGATTCATTGAATGACACAGGCCTCCATCCAGAAAACCATGGCGGCGTCCGATTGGGCGCTGCTGGCGATCCTCTCCATCATCTGGGGAGGCTCCTTTCTCTTCATCGGCGTCGCAGTTCGTGAATTGCCGCCGCTGACCATCGTGGCGATCCGCGTGGTGACGGCCGCTCTCGCCCTGCTGCTCGTCCTGAAGCTGATGCGCGTGGATCTGCCGCGCACCCGTCAGGCCTGGGCGGCTTTCCTCGGCATGTCGATCCTCAACAACGTCATTCCCTTCACGCTCATCGTCTGGGGGCAGGGCCACATCGCCAGCGGTCTCGCATCCATCCTCAATGCCACCACGCCGCTTTTCACGGTCATCGTCGCGCATTACCTCACCGACGACGAGCGC
Organism: Microvirga arvi; assembly: GCF_016892765.1. Lineage (GTDB taxonomy): Bacteria > Pseudomonadota > Alphaproteobacteria > Rhizobiales > Beijerinckiaceae > Microvirga > Microvirga arvi. Next base: position 34,979 of record NZ_JAFEMD010000003.1, on the reverse strand, counting down.
CTCACCGGGCAGCGGCTTGCGGGCGTGGTCGTGGGCTTCATCGGCGTCGCCGTGATGATCGGAGCCGCGGCTCTCGCCTCCTGGGATGCCAGCATCCTGGCGCAGCTGGCGGTTCTCGGTGCGGCCTTGTCCTACGGCTTCTCCGGCGTTTTCGGGCGGCGCTTCAAGACGATGGGCATCCCGCCGCTGGCGACGGCTGCCGGGCAGGTGACGGTCTCGAGCGCGCTGCTGCTGCCGGCGGCGCTCATCGTCGACCGGCCGTGGACCCTGACCATGCCGAGCACGGGGACGGTTCTGTCCCTGGCTGCGCTCGGCCTCGTCTCAACGGCCTTCGCCTATCTGATCTTCTTCCGCCTGCTGGCGCGGGCGGGAGCGACGAATGTGGGGCTCGTGACCTTCCTCATTCCGGTCAGCGCCATTCTGCTCGGCGTGTTCATCCTCGGCGAGACGCTCGCGGTCCGTCATGTGGCCGGGATGGTCCTCATCGGCGCAGGGCTCATCCTGATCGATGGGCGTCTCGTATCCGCGCTGAATGCCAGGTTTAGCGCGAGGGGGCTGGCGTCGCGCGGAAACGGTTGAACATCATGTCCGGGGCGCTGGTGTTGTGGCGTGAGGGAACGAGCCGTCCCATCCACGCATCCGTCGCCTTGACGCCCCGGAAGTTCATGATCGGCTCCTCGCGCCACGAGCGGGCGCCTTCCTCCCGAACGGCGAGGCGCGCCACGTCCGCATTGAACTCGGTCACGTACATGGAGCGCAGTCCTGCGAAGGGCACGCCGGAGACAGCCTGATCGAACGTGACGTCGAGTGTCATCCGCTCCTCATTGAGAGCCTTGACCGCGACACTCGCCTTGCCGCCGGTCGCGAGAGTGAGCGTGAAGGTCATGCTCATCGGGTCGAAGGCCACGTCCTTCAGGTTCACGACGGGGCGCTGGTCGAACTCCACGGGGCCGACCAGGAAGGAGGATCCATAGGAGGTCCAGTCCAGATGCTCAGGCGGCAACGGCTTGATGCGCCAGTATCCGTCGCCCGGATAGATCACGAGCACTTCGATCGCCTTGTCGGCCCGCTTCTTCAGGAGCTGGAGGAGGTGGATCTTGTGCGCGACCTTATCGCCGATGGTCACCGTCACGTCGCTCGGCCGCCAGAACTCGGTGAAGGACAGTCCCATGATCCGCACCTTCCCGTCCTCGTAGAGTGTGCTCATGGTCGGATGCGGCTTGGCCGAGGTCTCCTCGGAGATGTCCTCGCAGGCCGTCCAGTCCGGCTCCCAGCGGTCCTGGCGCAGCGAGCCCATATAGGCCGGATGCACGGCCTCGATCTGGAAGTGCCTCACCTCGGGCGAGGCGAAGTTGATGGCTACGTTGTCCTTTTCCGCGCAGAGCACCGGCTCGCTTGCGTTCGTCACCTCGACCGCCAGGCCGTCGAGAGTGGCGGCGCTCACCGCAGAGGTCAGACCGAGGAAGCCGAGGGCAAGGAGCCGGGAAAGGAGCATGAGCGTCATCCGGGTTTTCTTTACGGAAGCGTGGCCGATCGAGGCGCAGAGATAGCGCGTGCCGACTATGCCGTCGAGCCAAGAGATCTTTGCGTCGCGGCCTGTTGATCGAGCATGGCAGATGTCACATCTCTGGCATTATGGATCGAGCCATGCCTGTGCTAGGGTGCAATCAGTCCTGAAGCTTGGCTTCAAGGGCCTATGGCCCCAATACGCTCGATTCTTCGCCAGATGTGAGGCTGTTTGCCTGAGTTTTCGATGATGCGCCTGACCTTGAGCCTGTCCGACAATCCCGCCACGACCCTGGTCGAGCGGGCGATCATGGAATTCCGCAGCGCCCGCCCCGTCGTGATCGACGGGCTTGCGGGCAGCGCGCTCGTGGTCGGGGTCGAGGATCTGGACGAGGCGATGAGCGCCGAGATCGGGGCCGTTGCCGGTGGCCATGCCCATCTCGTCCTGCCCGCGGCAAGGCTTCGGCGGCTCGGGCTCGATCGGGACGTTCCGGGGCGCGTGGCCCTGCCTCTGGTGGATCGCAGCCGCGTGGAATCGTTGGCGCTTAAGGTCGACGGCCGAATCGACGCGCCTGTCCGTTCTGTCGACAGCCTCGATGAGGAGGCGCTGGAACTTGCCCGCCTCTCCCTCGTGCTGCCGGCTGTGCTGGTGGTGCCGCTGGCGGAAGGGATCGCGATCGATGGCTCCCTGGCTCGCGTCCCGGGCGAGGCGCTCCGGGGCTACCGGCGCGCCAAGGCGGCCGACTTGAAGATCGTCAGCCGCGCACCGGTTCCCCTGGATGGCGCGCCGACGAGCGAGTTCGTGGTGTTCCGCGGCGGCGAGGGTCTGCGCGATCAGGTGGCGATCATCGTCGGCAGGCCGGACCTCTCCAAGCCCGTCACCGTGCGGCTGCATTCTGCGTGCCTCACGGGGGATCTCTTTGGCAGCCTCAAATGCGATTGCGGCGACCAGCTGCGCGAGACCGTGCGCTTCATGGCGCAGTCCGAGGGTGGCATCCTGCTCTATCTCGATCAGGAAGGGCGCGGGAACGGCATCGCCAACAAGATCCGCGCCTACAAGCTCCAGTCTCAAGGGTATGACACCTACGACGCCGATGAAGTCTTAGGCTTCGAGGCCGATCAGCGCCGGTTCGATTTCGCGGCCGTCATGCTCAAAGAGCTCGGCGTCGGCAAGGTCCGCCTGATGACCAACAACCCCGAGAAGATCGCAGCCCTCGCCAAGGCCGGGCTCGAGGTGATCTCGGATCACCGCGTGCTGGGCCGCCCCACGGCGGAAAACGTCAGCTACCTCGCCGCCAAGCGCGACCGGGCGGGGCATTACATCGATATCGAGGGCATGCTCGCCTGCTCGAACAAGGATTGAGGCCTGAAGCCTCAATCCCTTTTCCCATTTCGCGTATTGCTTATCGCGCCGGCATGCCGGTTTCGACGATCTTCGCCCAGAGCGAGACGCCGTAGGGGCTCGCCTCGTCGTTGAAGTCGTAGGCCGGATGATGGACGCCGGCCGTGTCGCCGTTGCCGAGGAAGATGTAGGCGCCCGGCCGCTGCTCCAGCATGTAGGAGAAATCCTCCGCGCCCATGAGAGGCGGGACCGTGGTGTCGACCGCCGTCTCGCCGGCAACCGCACGGGCGACGCCCGCCATGAACTCGGTCTTGTCGGGATCGTTCATGGTGACCGGATAGCCGCGGTCGTAGTCGATCTCGGCCTTGGCTCCGAAGGCGGCGCACACGTTCTCGACGATGGCGCGGATGCGGCTCTCGGCGAGGTCGCGCACCTCCGGGGAGAGGGTGCGCACGGTACCGAGCAGCATCGCCGTCTGCGGGATCACGTTGAAGGCCTCGCCCGCCTTCACGGTGCAGACGGAAACCACCACGGATTCGAGCGGGTCGGCGTTGCGCGAGGCGATGGTCTGCAGGGCCGTGATCACGTGGGCGGAGATCACCACCGGATCGATGCAGTCATGCGGGCGCGCCGCGTGGCCGCCCTTGCCTTCGATGGTGATCGTGAAACGGTCGGCGGCCGCCATCATCGGACCGGGGCGGATGGCGAAATGGCCGACGGGTACGCCCGGCATGTTGTGCATGCCGTAGACCTCCTGCACGCCGAAGCGCTCCATGAGGCCGTCCTTCACCATCTCGTTGCCGCCGCCGCCGCCTTCCTCCGCCGGCTGGAAGATCACCACCGCGGTGCCATCGAAATTGCGCGTCTCGGCCAGATACTTCGCGGCGCCCAGCAGCATGGCGGTGTGGCCGTCATGGCCGCAGGCATGCATCTTGCCGGGAACCTTGGACTTGTGGGGAACGTTCGTCGCCTCCTCGATGGGAAGCGCATCCATGTCGGCGCGCAGGCCGATCACCTTGCCCGAGTTGTTCGTGCGGCCCCTGATCACGCCTACGACGCCGGTCCGGCCGAGGCCCGTCACGACCTCGTCGCAACCGAAGCTCTTCAGCTTGTCCGCCACGATCCCCGCGGTGCGGTGAACGTCGAACAGAAGCTCCGGGTTTTCGTGAAAGTCGCGGCGCCAGGCGGTGACTTCGTCGGCAAGGTCGGCGACGCGGTTGATGATCGGCATAAAGCAATCCTCGAGCAGAGATTTCAAGAACTCTCAGCCAAGCAGAGGCGGGGGCACTCCGTCAACCGTTACAATATGGCCGTTTATGAAAGCTCAGGGCTTCCTGCGGAAGACGGCCTTGGGCCGCGTGGTGCGGAACTGCCCACGCTCGATGGCGACGAAGATCAGCACGAGGACCACGAGCGCCGTGAACCACCAGACCTGCGTCGTGCCGATGCCGAGGCAGCCGAGCGTATAGGCGCAGGCAAAGGCAGCCATGATGCCGGGCGCGACGGTGGCGCGGTGGCTCCGGATGCCGACGACAGCCCGATAGAGCAGTAGGCTTGCCGATACGGCCCCCACCAATCCGAGTTCGTACCAGATCTCGAACAGCAGGGTGGAGGGAGCGTTGGCCGGAACCAGCCCGAAGAGCCGGCCGCGCAGGGCTGTCTCCAGCCCGTGTCCGGTCAGGAGGCGCAGCGGGTCGTTGAGGATGATCTGGCACCAGACTTCGAGGCTGACGGTGACAGAGGATTTCGCGCCGAGCAGACCTGCGGCCAGAGGCTTCAGGAGAAAGGGCAGGAGCGGTGCCAGCAGCAGGAGACCGGCTATGAGCAGCCCGGTGAGGCGGGGGCCCAGATTGGGGCTGGAGGCGGTCAGGACGAACACGACGGCGCCTGCGACGAGTCCGTAGAGGGGCAGTCCTCCCCGCGTGAGAAGGGCTGCCACGGCAACGGCCAGCGCCACTCCGACGGCCTCCAGGTTTCTTCCGCGCGAATGGAGCCAGGCCAGGGCGGGCCAGAGCAGCAGCGCCAGCATGAGCATGCCGCGCTCGAGGCTCAAGCCCTCCGGGTCGAATCGGCTGCCGCCCTGGATTGCCAGGGGAATGCTGATCAGGGCCGCCAGTCCCACGCCGACCGGGAGAAGATAGAGATTGGCCGCGCGCATCCGCTCGGGAACGGCGAGATAGCCGCCCAGGCCCATGAGAACCATGCCCGTGATGTTGAACAGGCGCTCCGAAGCCTCTGGCAGAAAGGGAGTCCAGACCAGCGACAGCGCGGCCCAGAACAGCAGGACCAATCCGGCCATGCCGCCGGTGGAGGTCGCGAGCACGAGCAGCTTCTCCCGCGCATGTTTCGCGCTCCCGTCCAGCACCGAGGCGAGGACGAGGAGAATGACCGCGAGAGGCGCCATCACCACGAGCGCACGCCGGGTGAACAGGGCTGCCAGGGGAACGGCGAAAAACAGGATCGCATAGCCGATGCGCCGCAGCACGGCGGCGGCGTCAGCGGAAGGATGGGCCGTCGGGGAAACGGAGCGAACCATGCGGGCTGGCATTCGACTTTCTTGCATTCAGGGACGGGGAGCCTAATGGACGGCAACACCAAAAGCTGTAGGTGTCTTGCAACACATCCCGTTCCTCTGCGTCCCCTCGGGAGAGCACAACCCCATGACACCGGGTGCCGACAACGCTGGCAAGCAGCTCCTCCTCGTCGGCGGGGGACATGCTCATGTCCTGGTGCTGGAAGCTTTTGCCCGCAATCCTGAGCCGCGCCTTCACATCACCCTGGTCAGCAAGGATCCCCTGACCCCCTATTCGGGCATGCTGCCGGGGCATCTGGCCGGGACCTATGCGAGAGACGAGATCCACATCGATCTGGAACGCCTCGCCCGCGCCGGCGGCGCAAGGCTGATTCGGGGCGAGGCCGTCGGGTTCGATGCGGGGAACCGGCGGGTGCGGCTGAAGGGCGGTCAGGTGCTGTCCTACGACATCCTTTCCATCGACATCGGCATCACGCCGGATCTGAGCGGCATCGCCGGGGCGACCGAGCATGCGCTCGTCGTCAAGCCCATCGGCAGCCTGCTGGAGCGCTGGGACCGGCTCGTGGAGCGCGCGCTTGGGCCGGACGGTCCGCGCCGCTTCGCCATCGTCGGGGGCGGGGCTGCGGGGATCTGCCTCGCCTTCGCGGTCTCGGCCTTTTTCAGGACGCGGATGAGCGATCCTCTCCATGTTTCGCTGATCGGGGAATCCGGGGCGCCCGGCATCAATCCGGGCATGCGCGAACGCATCGCACGGGCGCTCAAGCGCCGCAGGATCGCAGTCCACACCGGGGATTCCGCGGTCAGCATCGACGAGGACGGGGTGACGCTCGCGAGCGGACAGCATGTACCGGCCGATGCGGTGCTGGTGTCGACCCATGGCGCACCGCCGCCCGTGCTTGCCGGGACGGGCTGGGCCAAGGACGGAAACGGCTTCCTCGCCATTCGTCCCACGCTCCAGATCCTGAACGACGATGCCGTTTTCGCCGCCGGCGACTGTGCGACCATGGTCGCGCATCCGCGTCCGAAGGCCGGTGTCTTCGCTGTGCGGCAGGGGCCGGTGCTGGCCCGCAACTTGCGACGGGCTATCCGGGGCGAAGCCCTGGAGCGCACCATCCCGCAGCGCGATCACCTGATGCTGATCGCCACCGGCGACGGCCGTGCCATCGGCGGGCGCGGCCGGTTTCTTGCCTTCGAGGGACGCCTTGCTTGGCGTCTCAAAGATTTCATCGACCGTCGCTTCATGCGCCGGTTCGCATGACCTTCTCGGACCTCATCCTGAGGAGCAGACGTCAGTCTGCGTCTCGAAGGAGACTCCAGTGTGCTCTGGACTCTCCTTCGAGACGGCGCTTCGCACCTCCTCAGGATGAGGGAAGAGTGTTGCCAAAGAAATGCTCTGCAGGTGTATTGATCATCCCTTCTGCCCGCGGATGAAATTGATGATGCCGGAAAAGTCGTCGCCGTCGTGGCCGGCATTGGCGAACAGCGCGTAAAGCTGTGCGGCCTCCGCGCCCATCGGCGTTGAGGCGCCCGAGGCCAGCGCCGCCTCCTGGGCGAGCTTCAAATCCTTCAGCATCAAAGCTGCCGCGAAGCCCGGCTTGTAGTCGTTGTTGGCGGGCGATGTCGGCACCGGGCCCGGCACGGGGCAATAGGTGGTGAGCGACCAGCACTGGCCGGAAGAAGTAGAGGCGACATCGAACAGCGCCTGATGCGCGAGCCCGAGCTTCTCGGCCAGAACGAAGGCTTCCGAGACGCCGATCATCGAGATGCCGAGGATCATGTTGTTGCAGATCTTCGCCGCCTGGCCCGCGCCGGCCTCGCCGCAATGCACGACCTTCTTGCCCATCTTCGACAGGATCGGCTCGGCGCGGTCGAAGGCTTCCCTCGCGCCGCCTGCCATGAAGGTCAGCGTCGCGCCCTTCGCGCCGCCGACGCCGCCGGAAACCGGGGCGTCGAGGCTCGTGAGGTTGCGCGCCTGTTCGCGCGCCATGCCATGGGCCTTGCGCGCGCTCTCGACGTCGATGGTGGAGCAGTCGATGAGGAGCGTACCTTCCTTCACCGAGGGCAGGATGTCGGCCCAGACCGAGAGCACGTGCTTGCCGGCGGGCAGCATGGTGATGACGATCTCGGCATCCTTGACGGCTGCGACGGTCGAGGCGGCGATGCTCGCCCCGTCGCTGCGCGCCTGATCGCAGGAGGCCGGCGACAGGTCGAAGCCGGTGACCCTGTGCCCGGCCTTGACGAGATTGGCCGCCATGGGGCCGCCCATGTTGCCGAGGCCGATGAAGGCGATGCTGGTCATGAGTATCCTCCCATTTTGTCGTGCAATGCTTAGACCGATTCTTCGATGAAGGCTGCTATCACGCGTTGCGCGCGGTCCAGAGCGATCCGGCGAGCGCGAAGCCATAGAACCACAGCATGAGCGAGCCGAACACCTTGTCGAGGGCAGGATCGAGCCGTGGGAAAAAGACAGCGAAATGCGAACCGATGGCCGCCATGAGCAGCATGCCGGGAACGGCAACCAAGGCCATGGCGTGAATCGCCTTCTTGCGCGACAAGCGCAGAATGCGATCGACCAGCAGGCCAAAGCCCAGACCAAGTGCGGCGCCTGCGGTGAAGTTGATCTGGAAAGACCGGCGCCCATCCAGGAAGAACCATGGGCCTGCGAAGTGGAACAGCGCGAAGATGACGGCGGTCAGGCCGAAACCGAGGCCGAGCGATTTGAGAGCCTGGGTCATACAAATCATTCGCTGCCTTTTCCCCTCCCCCTTGCGGGGAGGGGTGGGGGTGGGGGTAGTTCGATTGAGTGGGGGAGCCACCCAGTTGAACGCTGTAGCAGCTTTCAGGCTTTCTGAATCCAGCTCTGAGTTTTGACTTTGCGACCCCCACCCTTCATCCCTCCCCGCAAGGGGGAGGGAAACACGCGCGGTTGGGGAGCGCATGTCATTCATCCTCATCGATTGCCGCGTCCCACCAGATCGCGCGCCACGATCAGGCGCATGATCTCGTTGGTGCCCTCCAGGATCTGGTGCACGCGAAGATCCCGCACGATTTTCTCGACGCCGTAATCGGCGAGATAACCGTAGCCGCCGTGCAGCTGCAGAGCGTCGTTCGCCACCTGGAAGCCCACATCGGTGGCCATGCGCTTGGCCATGGCGCAGAGCTTTGTCGCATCGAGCGCCTTGGCATCGAGCGCCGAGGCCGCGCGCCACAGGAAGGTGCGCGCGCATTCGAGTTCGGTCGCCATGTCAGCGAGCTTGAACTGCAGCGCCTGGAAATCGGCGATGCGCTTGCCGAAGGCCTTGCGGTCATTGCTGTAGGCGAGCGCCTTGTCGAGGGCGGATTGCGCGCCACCGAGCGAACAGGCGCCGATATTGATTCGCCCGCCGTCGAGGCCCGACATGGCGATCTTGAAGCCCATGCCCTCGTCCGAGAGCCGGTTGGCGACCGGCACGCGCACGTCCTCGAAGATCACGGCGGCGGTGGGCTGCGCGTTCCAGCCCATCTTCTTCTCCTGCGCGCCGAAGGACACGCCGGGCATGCCCTTCTCGATCACGAGGGTCGAGATGCCGGATGCTCCTTCCTCGCCGGTGCGCACCATGGTCACGTAGATGTCCGAGGTGCCGGCGCCGGAGATGAACTGCTTGACGCCGTTGACGACGTAATGATCGCCGTCGCGCACCGCCCTGGTCTTGAGCGCCGCCGCATCCGAGCCCGATCCCGGCTCGGTCAGGCAATAGCTCGCGATCAGCTCCATGGTCACGAGGCGTGGGATATAGCGCTGGCGCTGCTCCTCGGAACCATAGCGGTCGATCATCCAGGTCGCCATGTTGTGGATCGACAGATACGCCGAGACGGCCGGGCAGCCGGTAGCGAGGGCCTCGAAAATCAAGGCCGCATCGAGCCGCGTCATCCCCGACCCGCCCACATCGTCGCGGGTGTAGATCGCGGCCATGCCGAGGGCGGCGGCTTCCCGCATCACGTCCACGGGAAAATGCTTTGTCTCGTCCCATTCGAGGGCGTGGGGGGCGAGGTTGTCCGCCGCGAAGGCGAGGGCCATGTCGCGGACGGCGATTTGATCGTCTGTGAGAGAGAACTGGGTCATGGTCCTAAATCGTCATGGTGGGGGAGATTGTGCACCCCGACTTTGGATCTAGAAACGAAATGGCCAGGAGCGAGCCCCCGGCCATGATCTTGTTCTCTTATTTCATCGTCGGAATGGAGAATTCCGCGCCCTCCTTGATGCCCGATGGCCAGCGGGACGTGACGGTCTTCGTCTTGGTGTAGAAGCGCACCGCGTCGGGGCCGTGCTGGTTCAGGTCGCCGAAGCCGGAGGCCTTCCAGCCGCCGAAGGTGTAGTAGGCGAGCGGCACCGGGATCGGCACGTTGATGCCGACCATGCCCACGTTCACCCGGGAGGCGAAGTCGCGGGCGGCGTCGCCGTCGCGGGTGTAGATCGCGACGCCGTTGCCGTATTCGTGGTCAGAAGGAAGGCGAAGCGCGTCCTCGTAGTCCTTGGCGCGGACCACGGAGAGGACGGGGCCAAAGATCTCTTCCTTGTAGATACGCATGTCGGAGCGCACCTCGTCGAAGAGGCAGCCGCCCATGTAGTAGCCGTTCTCGTAGCCCTGCATCTTGAAGTCGCGGCCGTCGACCACGAGCTTCGCCCCTTCCTGGACGCCGAGATCGACGTAGGAGCGCACCTTCTCCATATGCGCCCTGGTGATCATCGGGCCGAAATCGGCGGAAGGATCGGTGGAGGGGCCGACCTTGAGGGTCTCCACGCGCGGGATCAGCTTGTCCATGAGCGCGTCGGCGGTCGCCTTGCCGACCGGCACCGCGACCGAGATCGCCATGCAGCGCTCGCCCGCCGAACCGTAGCCGGCGCCGATGAGCGCATCCGCCGCCTGGTCGAGATCGGCGTCGGGCATGATGATCATGTGATTCTTCGCGCCGCCGAAGCACTGGGCGCGCTTGCCGTTGGCGGTGGCGCGGGAATAGACGTATTGCGCGATCGGCGAGGAGCCGACGAAGCCCACCGCCTTGATGTCCGGATCGTCGAGGATCGCGTCCACCACTTCCTTGTCGCCGTTGACCACGTTGAGGATGCCGGCCGGCAGGCCCGCCTCCATCATGATCTCCGCAAGACGCATCGGCACGCCCGGATCGCGCTCGGAGGGCTTCAGGATGAAGGCGTTGCCGCAGGCGATAGCCGGCGAGAGCTTCCACAGCGGGATCATGGCAGGGAAGTTGAACGGCGTGATTCCGGCGACCACGCCGAGCGGCTGGCGGATCGAATACATGTCGATGCCGGGGCCGGCGCCTTCCGTGAACTCGCCCTTCAAGAGGTGCGGGATGCCGGTGCAGAATTCCGCCACCTCGACGCCGCGCTGGATGTCGCCCTTGGCATCGACGATGGTCTTGCCGTGCTCGCGGGCCAGCATCTCGGCGAGCGAGTCCATCTCCTTGGCGATGAGCTCGAGGAACTTCATCATCACGCGGGCGCGGCGCTGCGGGTTGGTGGCGGCCCAGGCCGGCTGCGCGGCCTTGGCGTTCTCCACCGCCTGACGCAGCTCGTCCTTGGAGGCGAGCGCAACCCGGCCCAAAACCTCGCCGGTCATGGGCTGGAAGAATTCGGTGGTGCGTCCCGATTTGCCGGGGACCTGCTTGCCGCCGATGAAATGTCCGACCTCACGCATGGCGTCTCTCCTCCTCAAGGGATGTTTTTCGTGCCCTTCTTCTATCATTGTTGAAATCGCACGACTATGGGTGAAACCAAAGCACCGTTGTGCGAAAATGCCAATATCATGAGCGCATTCGATTGGGACGATCTCCGCTTCTTCCTGGCCGTTGCCCGCGCCGGCCGGCTGACGGCGGCCGCCCGCCAGCTGGAGGCGGACCACACCACCGTCTCGCGCCGCATCTCGGCGCTCGAAGCATCGCTCAAGACCAAGCTTTTCGAGCGCAGCCCGCAAGGGTATACCCTGACTGAGTCCGGCGAGCGGCTGCTCAGGCACGCGGAGAGCATGGAGACCCAGGCGCTCGCGGTGGCGAGCGAGCTCGGCGGCGCGGATCTCGCGCTCTCGGGCACTGTACGCATCGGCGCGCCGGACGGAATCGGCACGTATTTTCTGGCACCTGAGCTGGGAGCCTTGGCCGAACGGCATCCCGGCCTCACCCTGCAGCTCGTGGCGCTCCCCCGCACCTTCTCCCTCTCCAAGCGCGAGGCCGACATCGCCGTCACCCTGGAGCAGCCGACGGAGGGACGCCTCGTGTCGCGCAAGCTCACGGATTACCGCCTCAGGCTCTACGCCTCGAAGGATTATCTGAAGCGCCACGGACCCGTGACGGAGCTGTCGGACCTGACGGGCCAGACCCTCGTCACCTATGTGGCCGACCTGCTCTACAGCCCGGTGCTCGATTATTTCTCAGGCCTGGAGAAATACACCGCCCGCCGCTTCGAATGCGCCAGCGTGATGGCGCAAGCCGAGGCGGTGCGCGCGGGGGTCGGCATCGGCATCCTGCACGACTACGCGGTACGGCAGTTCTCGGAACTCGAGGTGGTTCTGCCCGAGGTCTCGTATCTTCGCACCTACTGGCTCGTGACCCATGCGGATGTCCGGTCCTTACGGCGGGTGGAGGAGGTCTATTCCTTCATCCTGAGCCGCGTAAGGGCCAACCGGGGACTGTTTGTCTGAGGCTTTGCCCTTCACGCGGGTGCCTTGAGGGACTAAGTCAGATATCAAACGAAACCCATGGAGAACCCGATGCCCTCCAAGCTCGACCAATTGCGCGCCATGACGGTCGTCGTCGCCGATACGGGCGACCTCGATGCGGTGCGCCGCCTGAAACCCCAGGACTGCACCACCAACCCGACCCTGCTCCTGAAGGCGGTCGAGACCCCGGCCTATGGCCACCTCATCGAAGAGGCCCTGGCCTGGGGCCGGAGCCAGGGCGGCTCCCGCGAGGGCGTGGTGGCGGCGATCTGCGACCGCTTGGCGGTGGCCTTCGGCGCCGAACTCGCCGGCATCGTGCCGGGCCGCGTCTCGACGGAGGTGGATGCGGACCTCTCCTTCGACACGCAGGCGAGCGTCGCCAAGGCGCGCGCCATCATCAAGGCTTACGAGGCGCGCGGCATCGGGCGTGAAAAGATCCTGATCAAGATCGCCTCCACCTGGGAGGGCATCCGCGCGGCGGAAGTGCTGCAGACAGAAGGCATCGACTGCAACCTCACGCTTCTCTTCAGCCAAGTGCAGGCCCAGGCCTGCGCGGAAGCGGGCGTGTTCCTGATCTCGCCCTTCGTCGGCCGCATCCTCGACTGGCACGTGAAGGCGGGCGGCGGTCCCTATACGGGCGAGACCGATCCGGGCGTGCTCTCCGTGCGAAAGATCTATGCGTCGTACAAGGCGCAAGGGATCAAGACCGTGGTGATGGGCGCCTCCTTCCGCAACATCGGTGAGATCGAGGCGCTGGCCGGCTGCGACCGGCTGACCATCTCGCCCGCGCTCCTCGACGAGCTGGCGAAGGCGCAAGGCGAGCTGCCGCGCAAGCTGTCGGCTGAGAGCGTTGAGAAAATTCAGCCTCTGCCGCGCATGGACGAAAAGAGCTTCCGCTTTGCGCTCAATGAGGACGCGATGGCGACCGAGAAGCTTTCCGAGGGCATCCGTTCCTTCGTGAAGGACCTGCGCAGCCTGCGTTCGCTTGTAGCGCAGCGGCTCGACGAGGCTAAGGCGGCGTAAATCGCAGAAACGTCATCCCGGGGCTGCGCAGCAGAACCCGGGATCGCTTTCCGACTTCTCTTCGTCATGGCCGGGCTTGTCCCGGCCATCCACGTTTTAAGCGACTCAAAGACGTGGATCCCCGGAACAAGTCTGGGGATGACGGACAAGGAATTGCCTCATCCTGCACCCGATCCCGGATCTCGCTTTGCTCGTCCGGGATGACGCGCTCGTGTCAGCGCAGTATCACTTCTTCCCCGCCAGCGCCTTCTCGCGGATCGCCGACAGCGACATCGACGGCGTGATTGCCTCCGGGTCGAGGATGCAGTGCAGGATCGCGGGCTTGCCGGATGTGAGCGCCCGCTGGAGGGCGGGGGCGAAATCCTCCGTCATCTCGACGCGCTCGCCATAGCCGCCGAACGCACGCGCATAGGCGGAGAAATCCGGGTTCTGCAGCATCGTCGCGGAGACGCGACCGGGATATTCGCGCTCCTGGTGCATGCGGATCGTGCCGTACATGCCGTTGTCGAGCAGGATCACCAGGATGGGCAGATCGTATTGCACGGCGGTGGCGAATTCCTGCCCGTTCATGAGGAAGTCGCCGTCGCCGGCGAACACCACCACAGGACTGTCGGGTTGAATGCGCTTGGCGCCGACGGCAGCGGGCACGCCATAACCCATGGAGCCCGAGGTGGGCGCAAGCTGCGTGCCATAGTGCTTGAAGGGCCAGAAGCGATTCACCCAGGTGGCGAAGTTGCCCGCGCCGTTGCAATAGATCGTGTCGGAGGGCATCGCCTCCCGCAGGTGTGCCATCACTTCGCCCATCTGCAGGTTGCCGGGAACGCGGATCTGTGCCGGGTTGCTCCAGTGCAGATAATCCGCATGCGCTTCTCTGGTGCTCTCGCTCCAGGGCAGCGAGGCCGGCGGATGCACACCCTCCAACGCTGCCGTGAAGGCGATGGGCGAGGCGTTGATGGCAAGGTGCGGAGAGTAGACCCGGCCGAGCTCGCTCGGATCGGGATGGACATGCACCAGTTTCTGCTGCGGCGCGGGAATGTCGAGCAGCGTATAGGCTTGGCTCGGAACCTCCGAGAGGCGTCCACCGACAAGCAGAACGAGGTCCGCTTCTTTGATGCGCTCAAGCAGCTTCGGATCCACGCCGAGGCCGAGATGGCCGATATAGGAGGCGTGATCGGCGGGAAACAGCATCTGGCGGCGGAAAGTGCAGGCGACCGGAAGCTGAAAACGCTCGGCGAAGCGCACGAAGCGCTGCACCGCGACCTCGGACCAGCGGCTGCCGCCGAGCAGAGCCACCGGCTTCTTCGCGCCGTGCAGGAGCTTCTGCAGCTCCGCCATCTGCGTCAGGCCCGGATGGGTCTCGATGACCTGATAGCGCGGCGCATCAGTGACGGCGGCTATCTCGGTGAGCACGTCTTCCGGCAGCGCGATCACGACCGGGCCGGGACGTCCCGACGTCGCCACATGAAAAGCACGGGATATGATCTCCGGAAAGCGCGCCGGATCGTCCACCTCCGTCGCCCATTTGGCCAGCGGCCCGAAGGCGGCGCGGTAGTCGAGCTCCTGGAACGCCTCGCGCTCGCGCATGCCGCGCTCGATCTGGCCGACGAACAGGATCATCGGCGTGGAATCCTGCTTGGCGATGTGGATGCCCGGCGAGGCGTTCGTCGCGCCGGGGCCGCGCGTGACGAAGCAGATGCCGGGGCGGCCCGTGAGCTTGCCGTAGGCCTCCGCCATCATCGCGGCACCGCCCTCCTGCCGGCAGACCGTGACATTGATGCTCGCGTCATGCAGCGCATCGAGTGCCGCGAGATAGCTCTCGCCCGGAACGCAGAAGATGTGATCGACTCCATGGACGAGAAGTTGATCGACGAGGATCTGGCCGCCGGTGCGGGAGGGCGCTGTCATGGAAGGCTCGCGTTGTTAAGAGGGCCGATAACAAAACGGAGGGCCAAGGCCCTCCGTCGAGTGAGTATGCAACGATCAGGCGTCGACGTCGAACTTCACGCCCTGGGCGAGGGGAAGCGTGTTGCCGTAATTGATCGTGTTGGTGGCGCGGCGCATGTACGCCTTCCAGGCATCGGAGCCGGATTCGCGGCCGCCGCCCGTTTCCTTCTCCCCGCCGAAGGCTCCGCCGATCTCGGCGCCCGAGGGGCCGATATTCACGTTGGCGATGCCGCAATCGGAGCCCACGGCCGACACGAAGGCCTCGGCCTCGCGCAGGTTGACGGTGAAGATCGAGGAGGAGAGGCCGGCGCCAACCGCGTTGTGCAGTTCGATCACCTCGTCGAAATCCGAGTAGCGCATCACGTAGAGGATCGGCGCGAAGGTCTCGCGCGTCACCGGGCCGGTCTGGCTCGGCATCTCGACGAGCGCGGGACGGGCATAGATGCCCTCATTCGCCACATCTGTGAAACGTCCGCCGCCATGGACCTTGCCGCCGGCGGCGCGGGCCTCATCGAGTGCGCGCTCCATGCCATCGAAAGCAGCCTTGTCGATCAGCGGACCGACCAGCGTACCCTCGGCGCGCGGATCGCCGATCTTCACGCTGCCATAGACCTTGACGAGACGCGGCACGAGCTGGTCGTAGACGCTCTCATGCACGAAGAGACGACGCAGGGTCGTGCAGCGCTGGCCGGCCGTGCCCATGGCCGCGAAGGCGATGCCGCGCAGGGCAAGATCGAGATCGGCCGAGGGCGCGACGATGGCGGCGTTGTTGCCGCCGAGCTCCAGGATCGCGCGGGCGAAGCGCTCGGCGAGCTTCGGGCCGACCTGACGGCCCATGGCGGTGGAGCCGGTGGCGGAGAGAATCGGCACACGGGTGTCTTCCACAAGAATCTCGCCGACCTCGCGGCCGCCGAGCAGCACCTCGCACAGGCCTTCCGGCACACCGCCGAAGCGCTTGGCGGTGCGCTCGACGATGGCATGGGTGGCAAGCGCGCTCAGAAGGGTCTTCTCGGAGGGTTTCCACACCACGCTGTCGCCGCACACAAGCGCGAGCGCCGCGTTCCACGACCACACGGCTACGGGGAAGTTGAAGGCGGAGATCACGCCGCAGACGCCGAGCGGATGCCAGGTCTCCATCATGCGGTGGTCGGCGCGCTCGGTGGCGATGGTGAGGCCGTAGAGCTGACGGGAGAGGCCGACCGCGAAGTCGCAGATGTCGATCATCTCCTGCACCTCGCCGAGGCCTTCCGAGACGATCTTGCCGGCTTCCAGGGTCACGAGGCGGCCGAGGTCGTCCTTGGCGGCGCGCAGCTCCTCGCCCAGCAGCCGGATGAACTCGCCGCGCCGGGGCGCCGGGATCTTGCGCCAAGCCTTGAAGGCGGCGTCGGCGCGGCCGATGGCGGCCTTGGCTTCCTCCGGCGTGGTCTCGCACACATGGGCGATCACCTCGCCGGTGATTGGGGAGCGGGCCGGGCGGCCGCCGGCGGCGAAGGCGCTGTCCGGCACGCCGAGGCGCGCGAGAATGGCGCGGGCCTCGTCCGCAACGGAAGCGGAGGATACGGGTTTCAGGCTCGCGGTCATGGCTAATCTCCCTCGATGCGGGCTTAGGGCTCAGCATGAAGCCCTTTGCCGTCGTTTGTCCTTGGAATGAAACGACGGCGGCTGTCAGGCCACCGTCTTAAAACATTTCGGGACAAGCAGGGAACTGCTTTTCCCGAATAGGATCATTCGGTTTGGTCAAGAACTTGGCCGTTCTCCCATTGAAGGAAGCGGGAGCCTAGTCCTGATCGTCATGCCACCGCGTCGAGACGGATGTTCTTGACCGCCGGCTCGTGGCCCTCGTCCAGGCGCTCGCCCGCATAGACGCGGCCGAAGCGGTTGGCCAGGAAGGTGTCGAGATCGATCTCCTCCTGGCGCACGAAGCCCTGTTTCGGCAGCTTGCCCGCGACGAGCAGGTCGAGCATGGCGCAGATGCCGGCGGCGGTGGTCACCTGGATCGCAGTGCGCTGGGTTCCGGCGACCTTCTGGCCGTAGACGCTGCGGGCATAGGTCTCCTGCACGAAGCGCCCGCCGCGCTCGCCGGTGACGGTTACGAAGACGATGACCATGTCCTGCATGGTGGCCGGCACGGCGTTCTCCAGGATATCCTTCAGGACCTCGCGGCGGTTGCGCAGCTGCAGGTCGTTGAGCAGCACCCGCATCAGGGCGCAGTGGCCGGGATAGCGGATGGTCTTGTAGTTCAGGTTGCGCACCTTGCCTTCGAGCGTCTCGCACAGGGTGCCGAGACCGCCGGAGGTGTTGAAGGCCTCGTAGCGGGTGCCGTCGAGGGAGAACTCTTCGAGCTCCTCCATGGCCGGAACTTCGCGCATCTTGCCGTCGACCACCGCCTCGCAGCGTTCGATGTATTCGTTGATGACGCCGTCCGTGCTCCAGGTGAGATTGTAGGACAGGGCGTTCGAGGGATATTGCGGCAGGGCTCCGACGCGCAGGCGCACCGTGTCGAGCTTGTCGAACCGGCTCGCGATGTCATGCGCCACGATGGAGATGAAGCCCGGAGCGAGGCCGCATTGCGGAATGAAGGCGGTCGTGGCGCCCTCGGACAACTCCTTCACCATGCGGGTGGTGGCGACGTCCTCGGTCAGGTCGAAATAGTTGACGTCCGCAAGGCGCGCTGCCTTGGCCACATGGCTGGTCAGGTGATAGGGGGCGGCGCTTAAGACCGCGTAATGGCCTTTCAGGGCATTCTGCAGGGCGACCGCGTCACTGAAGTCGAGCTGAATCGTCCGGACCCCATCCTTGGCAATCGCTTCAAGGGCGGCGGCGGAGGCGTCCGCAACGGTGACGCTGTAATCGCCGGTCTCACGGAGCATATCGACAATGGTAGAGCCGATCTTGCCGGCGCCGATGACGAGAATCGAGTGCATTCAAACCTCCCTGTGATCCCTCGAGAAAAAGGCAAATCGCTGCAAAGCGCCATAGACAAGCTGACGTAAAGCCGAGTAGCTTTCGGCATATTGCCATCGTGACTGGTCATTGTGATGCTGGATGCCACGGATCGCGCCTTGATTGCCCTGCTGCGGGATAACGCCCGGATCGGCCATGCCGAGGCCGCCCGCCGCCTGAAGCTCTCCCGCACCACGGTGCAGGCGCGGGTCGAAAGCCTGGAGCGCCGGGGCGTCATCGCCGGCTACACCCTGCGGCTCGCGGAGGAGGTCACCAGCCGTATGGTGCGGGCGCATGTGACCATCGTGGTGGCGCCGAAGGCGTCGGGCGGTGTCGTGTCGGCGCTTCAGCGCATGCCTGAGTTGCGCGCGCTTCATTCGGTCGCGGGTGTCTTCGATCTCCTGGCGGTGGTAGAGGCACAGGACGTTCCCTCCCTGGACGCCGCCATCGACAGGATCGGTGCGGTCGAGGGAGTCGAGCGCACTCAGTCTTCCATCATCCTCTCAACGAAATTCGAACGATGACCTCTGCAGCCTCCCATTCAGCCGATATCGTGATCGTCGGCGGCGCCGTCATGGGCTCTTCCGCGGCCTATCACCTGCTCGCCGATTCCGGCTTCAAGGGGCGCGTCATCGTGGTCGAGAAGGATCCGACCTATCAGCTCTCGGCCTCGGCCCTCTCAGCCGCCTCGATCCGGCAGCAATATTCGAGTGCCGTGAACATCCGCATCTCGCTCTATGGAATCCAGTTCCTGCGCGGCATCGGCGATCATCTGGCGGTCGAGGGCGAGCGGCCGGAGATCGGGCTGAAGGAGGGCGGCTATCTCTATTGCGCGTCGGACGCCGGCGAGCAGGTTCTGCGCGAGAACCAGGCGCTGCAGGCGGCGGAAGGCGCCGACATCCTGTTCCTGAAGCCGGACGAGCTCAAAAGCCGCTTTCCCTGGCTCAACGTGGAGGATCTCGCGGCCGGCACCTGGGGTCGTTCAGGCGAGGGCTGGTTCGACGGCTGGGGCCTGCTCCAGGCCTTCCGCAAGAAGGCGCGCTCGCTCGGCGCCGAATACGTGAAGGGCGAAGTGGCTGAGATCGAGCGGGACGGCGGCACCATCACGGCGGTGCGTCTCAAGGACGGCACGCGGATCGCCTGCGGCACGCTCGTCAACTGCGCCGGCTCGGGCGGGCGGGCCCTCGCCGCCATGGCGGGGCTCGACATTCCGGTCCAGGCCAAGCGGCGCTATGTCTTCACCTTCGCCTGCAAGGATCCGGTGGAGAACTGCCCGCTGCTCATCGATACGTCGGGCGCCTATGTCCGTCCGGAAGGCGAGGGCCACTTCATCTGCGGCGCCTCGCCGGAAGCGGACCTGGATCCCGACTGGTTCGATGCGGATCCCGCAAGCCAGGAGATCGATCACGCGTTCTTCGAGGAGTTCATCTGGCCGTCTCTCGCCCACCGTGTGCCGGCCTTCGAGGCGATCAGGCCGGGTCGCGCCTGGTCGGGTCCCTACGACATGTGCCTGCTCGACCACAACGCCATCGTCGGCCGGGCGGGCGAGCTGAAGAACTTCTACCTCTGCAACGGCTTTTCGGGCCACGGCCTGCAGCAGGCTCCGGCCATCGGACGGGGGCTGGCCGAGCTGATCGTCCACGGCGGCTACCGCACGCTCGATCTCGCGGACCTCGGCTACGAGCGCGTTCTCGCCAACCGGCCGCTTCTTGAGCGGAATGTGATCTAAAGGCCGCCTTCGTCGCTCGTGCGGTAGGCCCAGATCCGGCCGCCCCGGTTCATGTGGCGCTGCATCAGGCCGGGCTGGTCCGGAGAAGGCTGGGTGTCGACGGCCAGTTCGTTGACGCCTTCCCGGTCGGACCGTTCGTCGCTGCGGCGCGCGCCGGTGCCGGTTGTCGTGCCCGATCCCTGGTTGCCTTGCGCGAACTCGCCCGTCCTCAGATCCGTAGTGCCGAGATCGTCCGCGCCTTCCGCCATGAGGCCCATGCCGGGCAGGGTGCCCGTATTGGTCGTTCCGCCGCCGGAGCCGCCGGTGATCCCGGCGCCGAGCGGCGCACCCACATCGACGCCTGCCTGATCCGACCCGCCTGATCCGAGCCATTCGCGGCTGCTGCCGTCGAGATCGACAGGGTCGAACATCTCCAGCACGCGCGCGGCCTCCTCGGCATTCTCCCGGTCGACCCGGGCTGCGATCAGGGTCAGCCCCCTGCGAAGGCCCTGCTCGAACACCCGCAAGTCGGATTCGGGCAGGTTCAGGTCGTGGAGGACTGCCATGGAATCGTCCGGCACGGCGAGGCTGCGGAAGCCGGAGATGGAGGAGATCTCGCGGGCATCCCGGTTGCCGACGGCAACGATTCGGCTCTGGGCAATGCCTGTCTCGAGCAGGGACTGGAGGGCCTGACGGGCCTGGGCGGGATCTCCGAACAGGGCTGCGATCATCTGGGGCATGGAGCTCTTCCGTTGGGATACTCCCTCAACGAAGAGGCGCTCCGGCCTGTTCCCGGTGCCGCGCATTAAGCCTTTTGGATGAAAGGGCTTCCATTTTGAAGCCGGCTATGATTGTCATGTTTTCGTCATAGTAACGTCATCCGGGCTTAACGCAGGGATGATGAACGACAAGAACGTCCCGGACGGGATGACATGGGAGAGACAAGTATGATGAAGAAGTCCCTTCTCGGCGCGCTGGCCCTCGGCCTTGCGACGAGCACCTCCGCCTTCGCCCAGACGGAGATCCAGTGGTGGCACGCCATGACCGGTGCCAACAACGACGTCGTCAACAAGCTGGCTGAAGAGTTCAACGCTTCCCAGAAAGACTATAAGGTCGTCGTCAGCTACAAGGGCCAGTACGCCGATACCCTGAACGCCGGCATCGCCGCGTTCCGCGCCGGCAACGCTCCCCACATCCTGCAGGTGTTCGAAGTCGGCACGGCGACCATGATGGGCGCCCGCGGCGCGATCAAGCCGGTCCAGGAGATGATGAAGGAAGCAGGCGAGAAGTTCGATCCGCAGGCTTATCTCCCGGCGATCACCGGCTACTACTCCACGGCGAAGGGCGAGATGCTCTCCATGCCGTTCAACTCCTCCTCGATGGTCATGTGGATCAACAAGGACGAGCTGAAGAAGGCCGGCATTACCGAGATTCCGAAGACCTGGCCGCAGGTGTTCGAAGCCGGCAAGAAGCTCAAGGCCGCCGGCCATGAGACCTGCGGCTTCTCGAACGCCTGGGCACCCTGGGCGAACGTCGAGCAGTTCTCCGCCTGGCACAACATCCCGATGGCCACCAAGGCCAACGGTCTCGACGGCTTCGACACGGAGATGAAGTTCAACTCTCCGGCCCATGTGAAGCACCTGCAGAACCTCGTCGATCTGCAGAAGGACAAAACTTATGACTATTCCGGCCGCGACAGCCGCTCGGAAGGCCGCTTCACCTCCGGCGAATGCGCGATCTTCCTCACCTCGTCGGGCTTCTACGGCAACGTGAAGGCCAACGCGAAGTTCGACTGGGCCAATGCGCCGATGCCGTACTATCCGGACATCCAGGGCGCTCCGCAGAACTCGATCATCGGCGGTGCTTCGCTCTGGGTCATGGGCGGCAAGAAGCCTGACGAGTACAAGGGCGTGGCCAAGTTCTTCACCTTCCTGTCGGACACGGACCGCCAGGCGAAGCTGCACCAGGAATCGGGCTATCTCCCGATCACCAAGGCAGCCTACGAGAAGACCAAGGCTTCGGGCTTCTATGAGAAGAACCCCCCTCTCCAGACGGCGCTCATCGAGCTGACCAACAAGGAGCCGACCGAGAATTCCCGCGGTCTGCGCTTCGGCAACATGGTCCAGATCCGTGACGTGGTCTCCGAGGAGATCGAGGCTGCTCTCGCCGGCCAGAAGTCGGCCAAGGACGCTCTCGACTCCGCCGTGAACCGCTCCAACCAGATCCTGCGTCAGTTCGAGCGCACCGTCCGCTAAACTGAACCGATCTGTGCTTACCTTCATCCCGGACGGCTTCGATAAGCGGTCCGGGATGATCTTATAGATAACCTTCGCAGACCGGTTGCTGCCGCATCTGCCCCATCCCCGGACAGCCGTAAAAGCGATGGAAAAACGAGCTCACATTTCAGGCTGGACGCTGCCGCTCCTGCTGATCCTTCCGCAGATGGCGATCACCGTCATCTTCTTCTACTGGCCGGCTTCCCAGGCCATCTGGCAATCCTTCCTACGGGAAGACGCCTTCGGCCTCGCGTCCGAATTCGTCGGCTTTGAGAATTACGTGAGCCTGTTCGAGCAGCCCGAATATTACCGGGCGATGACCACGACGGCGATCTTCTCGTCGCTCGTCGCCTTCTTCTCGCTCGGCTGCGCGCTGCTTCTGGCCACCCA
This sequence comes from Microvirga arvi, assembly GCF_016892765.1. GTDB lineage: Bacteria > Pseudomonadota > Alphaproteobacteria > Rhizobiales > Beijerinckiaceae > Microvirga > Microvirga arvi. Next base: position 12,601 of record NZ_JAFEMD010000003.1, on the reverse strand, counting down.
GGCAGACAAGAACATCCGCGGTGGGCATGTCTTCAAGACCTTGCTGATCTGGCCCTATGCGGTGGCTCCCGCCATCGCGGGCGTGTTGTGGATCTTCATGTTCCACCCGACATTGGGCACGCTCTCGAAGCCGATCAAGGCAGTCGGCATCGACTGGAATCCGATGCTCAATGCCAATCACGCCATGACGCTCCTGGTTCTCTCCGCCACCTGGAAGCAGATCAGCTACAACTTCCTGTTCTTCCTGGCCGGCCTTCAGGCAATCCCGAAGAGTGTGATCGAGGCGGCCGCCATCGACGGCGCCGGCCCCCTGCGCCGCTTCTGGACGGTGATCTTCCCACTTCTGTCGCCCACCACGTTCTTCCTGCTCGTGGTCAACATCGTCTACGTGTTCTTCGACACCTTCGGCATCATCGATGCCGTGACGGGCGGCGGTCCCGCCGGGCAGACCACGACTCTCGTCTACAAGGTCTATGCGGACGGCCGTCTCGGCGGCGATCTCGGCGGCTCGGCCGCCCAGTCGGTGATCCTGATGATCATCGTGATCGCGCTCACCGCCATCCAGTTCCGTTATGTCGAGCGCAAGGTGCAGTACTGATGGTCGAGAATCGTCCCTTCGCCCAATTCATGGCCTATCTGACACTCGCCCTGGGCGTCGTCATCGTGGCTTTCCCGGTCTATCTGGCGATCATGGCCTCGACCTTCGATGCCGCCACCATCATTAACGGCAACATGCCGCTGGTGCCGGGGGATCAGGCCGCCGTGAACTATCCGCGGGCGCTGTTCTACGGCGGCGTGCATGCGCGCGAGCCCGTCGCCGGCATGATGTTCAACTCGATGATCATGGCGCTCGGAATCGCGATCGGGAAGATCCTGATCTCGATCCTATCAGCCTTTGCGGTGGTGTACTTCAAATTCCCGTTCCGCAAGACCGCGTTCTGGATCATCTTCATCACATTGATGCTTCCGGTCGAGGTGCGCATCTATCCGACCTACAAGATCGTCGCGGATCTGGGGCTGCTCGATACCTATACCGGTCTCGTCATGCCTCTCATCGCCTCGGCAACGGGCACGCTGCTCTTCCGGCAGTTCTTCATGACGATCCCGGACGAGCTGCTCGAAGCCTCAAAAATCGACGGCGCCGGCGCGTTCCGTTTCTTCAAGGACACGCTGCTTCCGCTTTCCATGACGACGATCGCGGCGCTTTTCGTGATCCAGTTCATCTACGGCTGGAACCAGTATCTCTGGCCGCTGCTGATCACCACCAAGAGCTCGATGCAGACCATCGTCATCGGCATCAAGAAGATGATCACCACGACGGATGCGCTCACCGAATGGCAGATTGCGATGACCACCGCGGTGCTCGCGATGCTGCCGCCGGTGCTGGTGGTGATCTTCATGCAGAGGCTCTTCGTGAAGGGTCTCGTCGAAACGGAGAAGTGACGCGCTGACCTGCGCACGGCCCTCGCGGTGAAAAGCCGCGAGAGCTCCTTCTCAGAAGCTTGAACTGTTTTCGCCCGATGCCTTGAGCAGAGCGGGCCACGATTAAAGGAAGAGTACGATGGCAGGGGTGACGCTCGATACGGTCAGGAAGGTTTACGCGGGCAATGTGGAGGCCGTGAAGGGCGTGTCGCTCGGCATCGAGGACGGCTCCTTCTGCGTGCTGGTCGGCCCGTCGGGCTGCGGCAAGTCCACGCTGCTGCGCATGATTGCCGGCCTCGAGACGATCTCCGGCGGCGAGGTGAAGATCGGCGACCGGATTGTGAACCAAGTCGAGCCCGCCGACCGCGACATCGCCATGGTGTTCCAGAACTACGCGCTCTATCCGCATATGAGCGTCTACGACAACATGGCCTATGGCCTGAAGAACCGCGGCACGCCGAAGGACGAGATCGAGAAGCGCGTGAAGGAAGCCGCCCGCATCCTCGCGATCGAGTCGTTCCTCGCCCGCAAGCCGCGCCAGCTCTCCGGCGGCCAACGCCAGCGCGTCGCCATGGGCCGCGCCATCGTGCGCAAGCCCCAGGTGTTCCTCTTCGACGAGCCGCTCTCCAACCTCGACGCCAAGCTGCGCGTCCAGATGCGCGTCGAGATCAAGCGCCTCCAGCGGGCGCTCGGCGTGACCTCGATCTACGTGACCCACGACCAGGTCGAGGCGATGACGCTTTCCGACAAGCTCGTGGTGATGTCCGGTGGACAGATCGAGCAGGTCGGCACCCCCTCGGAGGTCTATCGCCGTCCCGAGACCCGGTTCGTGGCTACCTTCATCGGCTCCCCGCCCATGAACATCCTGCCCGGAACGGTGGAAGCCCCCGGCCGCGTCTCCATCGGCGGCCAGTCGATCGCCGTCACCGACATGCGCGAGGGCCTCACCCCCGGCTCCGCCATCGAGGTGGGCCTGCGGCCCGAGGACGTGCAGGCCGGCGGCACGGGCACGAGCTCCCTCTCCATGGATGTGGACTTCGTCGAGGAACTCGGCGCCACCCAGCTCTTTCACGGCAAGGTGGCCGGCGCCGAATTCATCGTGCAGGCCTCCACCGGCCAGCTCCCCGCCGATACCCGCAGGCTTGCCCTCGCAGTCGAGCCCGCCAACGTCCACCTCTTCGACCCGCAGACCACGAAGCGGTTGGGTCGGGTGTGATTGCGGCTTCGACCAGTTCAATATGAAGTAAGGGCCTCGGCGCAGCCGAGGCCTTCTTGTTGTGAGCAAGGAGCACCGCCGTCGTCCTGGACGCAGCGCAGCAACAATCCGGGATCGCGTGCAGGATGAGGCGCGCGAACCCTCCCCCCTTTGCGGGGGAGGGTGGCGAACGAAAGTGAGCCGGGAGAGGGGACGTCATCGGTCTCGCACCGCCCCTCTCCCGACCCTCGCTGACGCGAGGGCCACCCTCTCCCGCACAGGGGAGAGGGCAGGTGGCGCGTTCTCATTTTGTTCTTGACAGTTGTCCTAAGCTGGGCTATATCATTCCCTATCCCCGCCCTCGAGGGGCGCGCTCGCGAGGCGTCGCAAGAGTGGGGCAGGGAGCGGTCCCGCCGCAGGTCTCGCAACCCTGTGATCGCGGGTGGCCGATCCTGGCTTGATCCAGGTCCGCTGAAACAAACCGCGCGTGACGAGCAGTCCGGCTCTCACTTTCCAATCACACCATCGAGCCGGGCTGCCCGACGCGCCACCCTCGATCTCCCCGCAAGGCTCGCAGCTCACGCTGCGGGCCCCAAGGCGCTGGCTCTTTGACAGACACAGCCGTTATCCCGGACGCCGCAGGCGATCCGGGATCGCGGGACGAGGAGAGCGCTGTCATCCCGGGGCTGCGCAGCAGAGCCCGGGATCCATAGCCGCTGACAGTGCAGAACGAGCAAAGCAGAGGCCGCTGCGCCTTTCCTCCAACTGTCGTGGTTATGGATCCCCGCCTGCGCGGGGATGACAGTGGCGAGGTTCCGGCGCTTGGTTTTGCGCCCGATCCCGGATCGGCTCACGCCGTCCGGGATGACGCTCACGAAACATCAACCCAAGGCGGCGGTTGCACCGCGCAGGAAGCCCCGGTATCCCTTCTTCTTCAACGTGAGGAACAGCGATGACGGTCAAGCTCGACGGGGCCACTCTCGGCATTCAGGACGTGGTGCGCGTGGCGCGCCGCGATGCTCAAGGGGCCTTCGCGCAAGCAGCCCTCGCCCCGGAGGCGCGCGAGCGGATCGCGGCGACGCGGGCCTACATCGACCGCACCTGGATGCATGACGATGCCCCGCTGATGTATGCCTTCAACACCGGTGTCGGCCTGTTCAAGGACCAGCGCGTGCTGATTGCCGACATGGCGGCCTATCAGCGCAAGACCGTGTACGCCCACGCCACCGGAATCGGCGAGCCCTTCGCCGAGGATGTGACGCGCGCCATGATGCTGCTGCGCGCCAATGCCTTCGCGTCGAACTATTCCGGCCCGCAGGTCGAACTGGTGGAGCGTCTGCTCGCCTTCCTCAATGCGGGCCTGCATCCGGTGATTCCGCAGAAAGGCTCCGTGGGCGCCTCGGGCGATCTCGCGCCGCTCGCGCACATGGCCGGCGCCGTGTGCGGGTTCGAGGAAGCCGACATGATCTATCAGGGCCGCGTCATGCCGGCGCGCGAGGCGATTGCCGCCGCGGGCTTCGATCCGGATTTCGAGCTCGGCGCGAAGGATGCCTCAGCGCTGATCAACGGCTCCACCACGTCGCTCGCGCTCGGCGCTCTCGCGACCCACGACGCACGCCGCCTGCTCAAGCACGCCGATATCGCCATGTGCCTCTCGCTGGAAGCCATGCGCGGCGAGCTCGCTGCCTTCGACCCGCGCGTGCACAAGGCGCGTCCGCATCCCGGTCAGGCGCGCGTGGCGCGCAACCTGCTGCGGGTTCTCGACGGCACGCGGCGCTGCTCGCAGTCAGCCCGCGACATCGTCTTCCCCGACGAGCCGCGCCAGCCCGGACAGCCGGCTTCTCCCCGCGTCCAGGATGTCTATTCGCTGCGCTGCACGCCGCAGGTTCACGGGCCTGCCGTCGAGGCGGTGGAATATGTGGAGCGCATCGTCGGTACGGAGATGAACTCCGCCACCGACAATCCGCTCATCTTCGATGACGGCCAGGGCGGCTACGTGTCGATCTCAGGAGGGCATTTCCACGGGCAGTACATGGCGCAGGCCATGGATTTCCTGAGCATCGCCATGGCGGATCTCGGCGCCATCTCCGAGCGGCGCCTCGCGCGCCTCATCGATCCCACCATGTCCTACGGCCTGCCGCGCAACCTGCTGGCGGGCAAGCGCGGGCTCAACACCGGCTTTGCCACCGTGCAATGCTCTATGTCGGCGCTGGTGATGGAGAACCGCGGGCTTGCGACGCCGGGCTCGGTCGATTCGATTCCCGGCAAGTCCAATGCCGAGGATCATGTCTCCAATTCCACCTGGTGCGGGCGCAAGGCGCGCATCATCATGGAGAACGTGGAGCAGATCGTGGCGGGCGAACTCTTGATGGCGGCCCAGGCGCTGTCCCTCGTGGAGCCGCTCGCCGGGGATCATCCGCTCGGCAAAGGCTCGCGCGCCGCGATGGAGGCGATCCGCGCCGTCATCCCGCCGGCCCTCGATGGCGACCGCTGGTATGCCACCGAGATGCGCCAGGCCCTCGACCTCTTGCGCTCCGGCGCCGTCGTCGCGGCCGTGGAGAGCGTCATCGGCGAGCTGGAGTAAAAAGAAAAGGGCCCGGTGTCCCGGGCCCTGAAGCGCTTGGCGTCGAGGCCGATCAGCGGCACCGGCGGACGTTGCGCACGACCACATTGCCGTTCGGGCGATAGACACGCTCCTGCACCCAGCGGCAGCGATTAGGACCAGCCCACCCTGGCCTTACGCCGCACTGCCGCACGGTGCGATAGACCACGCTGCCGTTGGGACGAACGCTGCGCACGCGCCGCGTCACGCAGGCCACATCGTCCACGAGCGACGGCGCCTGGATCTGCTCGGGGCTGAAACGCGCGTGAGCCTCCTGAGGAGCCGCAAAGAATCCGGCGCCGAGAGCAAGGGCGAAAGCGGGGAGAATGATGGCTCGCATGTCCATTCCTTTTGTTGGGAGGGGCTGACGACAACGGCAGGTCTATGCCATGGTTCCTGAAGCCGGAATGAACCCCATGTTGTCACGCGTTGTGATCCGCCCCGTCCATGCCTCCGACGCCGCCGAGCTGGTGACCGCCAACCTCGCGAGCATCGCCTTGCACGAGCCCTGGGTGTCGCCCTGCCGCGATCACGCAAGCTTTCTCGGCTACCTCAATCGCTGCGACGGGGATCGCTCCATGGGCTTCATCGCTCGCGAGCGGGAGAGCGGGCGGATCGTCGGCGTCGTGAACCTGAGCGAGATCGTGCGCGGCTTCTTCCAGAGCGCCTATATGGGCTATTACGGCATGGTCGGCATGAGCGGACGCGGCCTGATGAGCGAGGCCGTGGGGCTGGTGGTCACGCATGCCTTTCGCGAACTCGGGCTGCACCGGGTGGAGGCCAACATCCAGCCCGGCAACGAACCCTCCCGCGCCCTCGCCAAGCGCCTCGGCTTTCGCCTGGAAGGCTACTCGCCCCGCTACCTGAAGATCGACGGCGACTGGCGCGATCACGAGCGCTGGGCCGTGCTTGCGGACGAGTGGCGCGGCTGACCGGATTCGGGCTTAAACGGCGATCCTGTTCACGGCCTCGATCAGCACGCGCGCTGCCGCATCCGCATCTTCGACTGTGATCGACTCCGCCGGGTTGTGGCTGATGCCGCCCTTGCAGCGCACGAACAGCATGGCGGAGGGGCAGAGAATGGCCATCGCGACCGCGTCGTGGCCCGCGCCGGAGGACAGATGAAACGGCTCCGTGCCGAGGCTGCGCACGGCGCCTTCGAGCCGCGCGATCAGTTCCTTGTCCATGGGGGTCGCCGGCGATTCCATGAACGGCTCAATGGTGAAGTCCACGCCGCGCCTTTGGGCCGCCGCCTGGCATTCAGTCACGATGTCCTGCACCATGGCCTCGCGCACCGCATCGTCCGGCGAGCGCGCATCGAGGGTGAAGTCGACGCGCGCCGGAATGACGTTGATGGCGCCGGGCTGCACCTGGGCGACGCCGACCGTTGCCACCGTGTCGGTGCGCGTGGAGCCCGCACGCTCCACGATGCCGATCATCTCGGCGACCGCCGCCAGCGCGTCGCGGCGCATGCTCATCGGAACGGTGCCCGCATGGCCCGCTTCGCCGGTCACACTGCAGCGGGCTCTCGTGATGCCGTTGATGGCGGAGACGATGCCGACCGGCAGGTCCTTCGCCTCGAGCAGCGGGCCCTGCTCAATATGCACCTCGAGATAGCCGCGATAGCGCGCCGGGTCGCGGGCGAGCCCTGCTGCGCCCTCGGGATCGCCGCCGAAGGCGATCAGCGCATCGCGCAACGCGATGCCGTCCTGGTCCCGGCCGTCGAGCCAAGCCGGATTGAAGCGTCCGGCCAGCGCCTGGGAGGTGGAGAGGTTGGTCGGGAAGCGCACGTTCTCCTCATCCCCGAAGGCGACGATCTCGATGGGGCAGGCGGGGGCAAGCCCCTGCTGGCGCAGAGCCTCGACCACGACGATGCCGAGCACCACGCCGAGATTGCCGTCATAGCGGCCCGCATCGACCACGGAATCGATGTGGGAGCCGATGAGAAGGGCAGGGGCATCAGGATGGCTGCCATCGATGCGGCCGACGACCGAGCCGAGCGCATCGATATGAGCGTCGAGCCCTGCCTCCTGCATCAGGCGGAGCGTGGCTTCGGCAGCCTTGCGATGCGCTTTTGAAAGATAGAGGCGCGTGAGGCGGCCGGGTTCGTCCGTGTGCTGGGCGAGATCCTCGATCATCGTCATCACGCGGCGGCCGAGGATGAGATCGGTGGCGTTTGTCATGGGCCGAAGAGTTTCAGGAACCGGGCCGCTTCGCAAGGGGAAGCGGGACGGTCCAAAAGCATTCACCGTCGGGCTCATCCAAAAACCCCATCCTGAGGAGCAGACGTCAGTCTGCGTCTCGAAGGAGGCTCCAGTGCTCTCTGGACCTTCCTTCGAGACGGATTGCTCACGCAATCCTCCTCAGGATGAGGTGGTGTCTGTGAGAGGCCGCATCAGGCCGCGACGCCGAGCTTCTTCTGCAGGCTCGTGGACGAGGTCGTGTATTGGAACAGGAGCTTCTTCTCGGGGTACACGTAGCGATGCACCTTCTGCGCCGCCAGCGCGCCTTCGTGGAAGCCGGAGAGGATGAGCTTCAGCTTGCCCGGATAGGTGTTGATGTCGCCGATGGCGAAGATGCCGGGAACGTTGGTCTCGAACTTTTCCGTATCGACGGGGACCAGGTTCTCGTGCAGGTTCAGGCCCCAATCGGCGATGGGACCGAGTTTCATGGTGAGCCCGAAGAAGGGCAGCATCACGTCGCATTCGACTAGGTGTTCCGAGCCGTCGTCCTTGCGGATCACGGCGCCCTCCAGAACGTGATTGTCGCCCTTGAGCGCGCTCACCTGCCCGAGATGCAGGTCCATGTCGCCGGAGGCGACCAGCGAGCGCATCTTCTCCACCGTATGGGGCGCGGCCCGGAAGGCATCGCGGCGGTGGAGCAGGGTGAGGCGCTTGGCGATGGGCTGCAGGTTCACGGTCCAGTCGAGGGCGGAATCGCCGCCGCCGACGATGAGCACCTTCTTGTTGCGGAACATCTCCATCTTGCGCACGGCGTAGAACACGCTCGTGCCCTCGTAGGCCTCGATGTTGTCGATCGGGGGCTTCTTGGGCTGGAACGAGCCGCCGCCGGCCGCGATGATCACCGACTTGCAGACGAACGTGGTCCCGTTCTCGGAGGTCTTGACCCGGAACAGGGGCGCCTCGGGCGTGCCGATGGATTCCAGGCTCTCCACCATCTCGTTGAGGTGAAAGGTCGGGTTGAACGGCTCGATCTGCGCCATGAGGTTGTCGACGAGGCCCTGGCCCGTGACCATCGGAAAGCCCGGGATGTCGTAGATCGGCTTCTCCGGGTAGAGCTCGGCGCACTGGCCGCCCACCTTCGGCAGGATGTCGATCAGATGGCATTTGATGTCGAGGAGACCCAGCTCGAACACGGCGAACAGGCCCACGGGCCCGGCACCGATGATGACGACGTCGGTTTCGATATGGTCGGTCATGAACAGGCTCCTTCGAGAGACCTTTCGAAAGCACGGTCTCTCCGTCTTGGCAATGTGACAGGTTGAGGATTACGCCCCCGTGGGCGCCAGGGTGACTTCCAGGCCGTCGAGTTCCGGGGTCCACAGGATCTGGCAGGACAGGCGGGAATTAGGCTTCGTCACTACGGTGTCGAGCTGGTCCTCTTCCTCGTCCGTGGCAGGATAGAGCCTGCCCAGCCACTCCTCGGCCACGAAGACGTGGCAGGTGGCGCATTCGCAGGCCCCGCCGCACAGGCCCTCGATGGGCAGGCCCCAATCCCTGATGATCTCCATGACCCGCCAGCCCTCGATGGCCTCGAGGGTGTGGCGCTGGCCGGCCCGGTCGGTCACATGGATGACGCCCATGAAGCGGGAATTCCTTTGCGTGGATTCTGGGATATGGCGCGGGAGGGTGCGCCGGACGGGCTGCATATCGGCCTTTCGGCCCGCCCCGTCAATGGTTTAAGGGCTCCGTTTGTTTCCAGAGGTTTGACAGTCCTAGACCCCCAGCGTCTCCGCCCTCAGGGCCTCGTCCGCCATCAGCTCGGCCATGGAGCCCTGGAACCGGATCTCTCCCCGTTCGATGACGCAGGCCCGATCGCTGATGCCTGCGGCAAAGGCCCAGTTCTGTTCCGAGAGCAGCACCGCCACGCCCTCCGCCTTCATGGCCCGGATTGCCTCGGCCATCAGCTGGACGATCACCGGGGCGATGCCCTCGGAGGGCTCGTCGAGCAGGATCGCGTCGGGATTGCCCATGAGGGTGCGGGCGATGGCGAGCATCTGCTGCTCGCCGCCGGACATCTGGTTGCCCCGCCGCCCCCGCATCTCGGCCAAGTTCGGGAAAAGACGGAAGAGCCGTTCCGGCGTCCAGGGGGAGCGATTGGCTCCGGCCGGCCTGCGGCCGGTCTCCAGGTTCTCCTCGACCGTGAGATCGGTGAAGATGCGCCGGTCCTCCGGCACATAGCCAAGCCCCAGGCGGGCGATCCTGTAGGTCGGGAGCTTGCCGAGTGAGTGTCCCTTGAAGGTGGCATGGGTGGCGCTCGCCGAGATCAGCCCCATGATGGCCTTCAAGGTCGTGGTCTTGCCGGCCCCGTTGCGGCCGACGAGCGCCACCACCTCGCCCGGATAGAGATGGATCGACAGGCCGAACAGCACCTGCGCCCGGCCATAGAAGGCACGCAGGTTCCGGATGTCGAGCAGCGGTTCTCCACTCATGCGGGGCTCATCCCTTTCGGACGGTCCAGGGCACGCTCGTCACCGAGATAGGCGCGCCTGACCTGCTCGTCCTGGCGAATCTCGTCCGGGGTCCCAGCCGCGATGATCTGGCCGCGCAGGAGAACCAGCACACGGGCCGCATGGCCGAAGACCACGTCCATGTCGTGCTCGGTGAAGAGAACGCCGATGCCCTGGGATTCGGCGATGGAGACAGTCAGACCCATCAAGGCCGCCCGTTCGCGCGAGGCCATGCCGGCAGTGGGCTCGTCCATGAGAAGCAGCTTGGGCTGGCCGGCGAGCGCGATGGCGAGTTCCACCCGCTTCACGTCGCCATAGGCGAGCGCAGAGCAGTGCACATCCGCCGCCTCCGCCATGCCGACCCGGGAGAGCAGCTCGACCGCCTTCTCGCGATGACGCTCCCGGGCCGGAATCCACAGCCCGGTGCTCTGGCGAGTGCAGCTGATCAGGGCCATCTGCACGTTCTCGGCTGCGCTCATGGAGAGAAACGTCTGCGCCACCTGGAAGGTGCGGCCGACGCCGCGGCGGAAGCGCTTCTGCGGCAAGGTGTGGGTGATGTCCTGTCCATCGAGCAGAACCTGGCCACGGTCGGGCTTGAGCTGGCCGCCGACCATGTTGAACACGGTGGATTTGCCGGCGCCGTTCGGACCGATGATGGCCAGCATCTCGCCGCGCTCGACGGTGAAGGTCACGTCGCGGGCCGCCACGACGCTGCCGAAGGATTTATGCAGGCCGTTCACTGCAAGAAGCGTCATGCCCGCGCCTCCCGCCAGTCCCGGAGGGTTCCCACAAGGCCACGCGGGAAAATCAGCACCATGGCGATGATGCTCAGGCCCAGCATCAGGCGCCAGAGCGGCGTGAGCGGCATGATCCAGTCACGCAAGGCATGCAGGACCGCGGCGCCGACGAGCGGTCCCATCATCGTCTGGATGCCGCCCAGCAGCAGCATGGTGAGCGCGTCCACCGAGGTGGAGATGCCGAGCAGGCTCGGGTCGACCGAGCCGCGCGAAAAGGCGTAGAGGCCGCCCGCAAGACCAGCCGCAGCGCCGGCGATCATGAAGGCGATCCAGCGGTGCTGACGAACGTTCAGGCCGATGGCCTCCGCACGGGCTTCCGAGTCGCGGGCCGCGCGCAAGGCATAGCCGAAGGGCGCATCGATGATGCGCTTGAGGAGCAGCACCGTCACCAGGGTCAGCGCCGCGGTCAGAAGATAATAAGGGATCGGGCCGCTGGCCCAGCTCGAGGGCCATACGCCGACGATGCCGTTGTCGCCGCCCGTCACGTCCACCCACTGGAACGCGACCGCATAGAGGATCTGGGCGGCGGCGAGCGTCATCATGGCGAGATAGATGCCAGACAGGCGCACCACGAAGGCACCGACCAACCCGGCGCCGAGGGCCGCCAGCGCAAGCCCGAGAGGCAGCGCTGCCTCCATCGAGGCGCCGTACCATTTGACGGCGAGCGCCGCTCCATAGGCGCCGAGGCCGAAGAAGGCGGCGTGGCCGAAGCTCACGAGCCCGCCGACACCGATGAGAAGCTGCAGGCTGAAGGCGAAGAGCGCGAAGATCAGGATCTCGGTCGCGACCTTCAGGAGATACGCATCCGCCACCAGCGGTAAGCAGGCGAGGACCGCGATGACGATGAGCAGGAAGAGGGAGCGACCCGGCAGTGGATGGCGGCTGGCAATGCCCACCGCATGGGTTCCGCCAACGATTTCGGCGCGGCCGAAGAGGCCGTAGGGCCGGATCGCCAGCACCGCCGCCATGAGCAGGAAGACGACGATGAGCGTGCTCTTCGGGAAGATCAGGATGCCGAAGGCCTGCAGCTGCCCGATGATGAGCGCAGCCAGAAAAGCCCCCGGCACGCTGCCCATGCCGCCGACCACAGTGACGACGAAGGCCTCCGCGATGATGGAAAGGTCCATGCCCGTGTTGGCCGAAACGCGCGGGATCTGGAGCGCGCCGCCGAGGCCTGCGAGGAACGCGCCGAGAAAGAGCGTGCCGGTGAACAGCATCGCCTGGTTGACGCCGAGCGAGGCCACCATGTCCCGGTCCTGCGTAGCGGCCCGCACCAGAACGCCGAAGCGGGTCTTGCGCAGGAGAAGCCACACCAGTCCCAGCACGATGGGGCCGGCTGCAATCAGCACGAGCTCATAAGAAGGAAATCGCCGTCCGAGAATCTCCACCGGCGCCCGCAATCCCGGCGCGCGTGGTCCGAGAATGTCCTGGGGGCCGAAGACCTGCACCACGAGATCCTGCACCACCAGCACGATTCCGAAGGTGGCAAGCAGCTGAAACAGCTCCGGCGCGCCGTAGATGCGCCGCAGGAGCAGAACTTCTATGATGACGCCGATGAGGCCGACGATGAGGGCCGAGATCAGAATGCCGGCCCAGAAGGTGACGGGCCCGAAGGAGAGTTCGAGCAACCGCGGCACCAGGGTCGCGGCCGTGTAGGCGCCGATCATGTAGAGCGAACCGTGGGCAAAGTTCACGATCCGCGTGACGCCGAAGACGATCGTCAGACCGCAGGCGGTGATGAAGAGCGAGGAGGCGCTGGACAAGCCGCTGAGAGCCTGAACGGCGAGGAAGGCGGGGTCCATCATTTACCCTCCCCTTGAGGGGGAGGGTCGGCCGTCAGGCCGGGGTGGGGTGGGAAGCGCAAGCGCTTCCGATTGAGGCGAGCCATACAGGGC
>NZ_JAFEMD010000039.1 GCF_016892765.1 Microvirga arvi | reverse complement strand
GGCCTATGCCCTGGAGCGCGAGGAACTCTCCGCCGACTTCCGCCGGGAGCTCGAAGCGCTGCTGCGGCAGAAGTAAGCGGCTGCACGGTTCCGCCAGAGGGTTCCGCATGGCCCCCCGCCTATGCTAAAGGGCGGCTATGGCACTTGCAAAACCCGCATCCCATTCGCCCGATCAAGCGATCGCCTCAGCTCTGCGCACGTTAGAGACCGAGCGCGACGGCCTGACGATCCTGATGGAGGCCATCGGCAACGGCCTTGGGCCCTTCTTCACGGCTGCGGCGGAGACCATTGCCGCTGCGAAGGGTCGGGTCATCGTCACCGGCATGGGCAAGTCCGGCCATGTGGGCCGCAAGATGACGGCCACCTTCGCCTCGACCGGCACCCCGGCCCATTACGTCCACCCGGCAGAGGCGAGCCACGGCGATCTGGGCATGATCCAGACGGACGACGTGATCATCGCCCTGTCCTGGTCCGGGGAGACGGCGGAGCTTGCCGACATCATCAGCTATTCCCGCCGCTTCCGGGTGCCCCTGATCGCGCTCACCTCGAATGCGGAATCGACCCTGGGGCGTGCCGCCGATATCTGCCTGACCCTGCCGAAGGCGAAGGAAGCCTGCCCCAATGGGCTGGCACCGACCACCTCCACCACCCTCCAGCTGGCGCTGGGCGATGCCTTGGCCGTCGCCCTCCTCGAGCAGCGCGGCTTCACGGCGGAGCACTTCAAGGTCTTCCATCCCGGCGGCAAGCTCGGTGCCCGCCTCAAGCTCGTGCGCGACATCATGCATGTGGGCGAGCGCCTGCCGATCGTCGGCATTGAAGCCCGCATGGATGAAGCCATCAACGAGATCGGCCGCAAGGGTTTCGGCGCCGTGATCGTGGTGAACGGCGACGGCTCACTGGCCGGCATCGTCACCGACGGCGACCTGCGCCGCAATCTCAGGCCCGACCTCGCGACTCTGCCAGTCACCACCATCATGACGAAGACGCCGCGCACCATCGCGCCGGACGCCCTCGTGGCCAGCGCCCTGGAGATGGAAGAGGCTTCCCGGATCACGGCCCTGATCGTGGTCGAGAACAGCCGGCCCATCGGCCTCGTGCATTATCTCGACCTGCTGCGGGCCGGCGCGGCGTAAGTCACGGATCGTCAACCACGAGGGTCGAGCCCTCGATCCGGACGACCCGCACCTTGGCACCGGCGAAGCGGTCGGCACCCGTCACGCGCCAGGAGCTGTCATCGACCCGGATGCGTCCCTCCCCATCCTTGATCGGCGTCTCGAGGGTGAAGACCCGGCCAACGAGGGATTGACCGCGCCGGTTCAGCATCTCGGCCTGGGGCTCGTCCTGCGTCCTCGAGCGGGTAACGGCCCGTCCCAGGATCACTGCCGCCACGCAGAGCAGCGCGAAGAGCAGGCCCGAGGCCTGCCACGACAGGCCGAGCATCGCATCGATCAGTCCGGTGACGATGGCCGCGAGGCCAAGCCAGAGGAAGAACGAACCCGGCGCCACAAGCTCGATGCCAATCAGAAGCACCCCGAGGATGATCCAGGCCCAGGCTCCGAAGCTGATGAACGCATCCTGAATCATGAGCGCTCGCCCCCTCCCGTCACCTTGGGAACGCTGCGCACGGGCTTGTTGAGGCCCGCTCCGCCCTCGCCGAACACCGACTTGGTGAGTTCGGCAATGCCGCCCAGCGTTCCGGCAAGCCCTGCCGCCTCGATCGGCACGATCACGACCTTCTGGTTGGGGGCGGATGCCAGGGCACGGATGGCATCGATGTATTTCTCAGCCACGATGAAGTTGGCGGCGGCGAGATCGCCCTTGTTAATGGCGTCACTCACCATACCGGTGGCCTTCGCCTCGGCCTCGGCCTGCCGCTCGCGCGCCTCCGCGTCGCGGAACGCCGCTTCTTTCCGGCCTTCTGCCGCCAGGATCTGCGACTGCTTTTGCCCTTCGGCTCGCAGGATTTCCGCCTGACGCAGTCCCTCCGCTTCGAGCACGGCGGCGCGCTTCTCGCGCTCGGCCTTCATCTGCCGCGCCATGGCGCCGGCGAGATCCTGCGGCGGGAGAATATCCTTGATCTCGACGCGAGTAACCTTGGCGCCCCAGGGGGAGGCGGCCGCATCCATGACCCGCAGCAGGCGCTCGTTGATCTCGTCGCGATGGGAGAGAAGCTGGTCGAGGTCCATAGAGCCGACGACCGTGCGGATATTGGTCATGGTCAACACCAGCAGCGCCTGGTTCATGTCCGACACTTCATAGGAGGCACGGGCAGGATCGAGGATCTGATAGAAGGCAGCCGCGTCGATGGTGACGCCCGCATTGTCCCGGGTGAAGGCTTCCTGGCTCGGAATGTCGAGGACCTGCTCCATGACATTCACCTTTTTCCCGATCTGATCGATGTAGGGCACGATCAGCCCGAGGCCGGGGGTGAGGGTGCGGGAGTAGCGCCCGAACCGCTCGACCGTGTAGGCATATCCCTGCGGAACCGTCCGGATGCCCATGGCGATCGTCACGATGACGACCAGCACCAGAACGATGACGAAGATGTCAAAACCACTGACCGGCATGGGCCCCCCAGGCAACGTCGTTGCAGAGGGCTCACGCTAGCGCAAAGGGGCCTGGAGTCCTAGAGCACCGGACCTCAGATCCAACCCTGCAGCTCGCGCTCCACAACGTGGTTGATCACGCGCATGCCGTCATCGCTGTCGTTGAGGCAGGGCAGATAAGCGAATTCCTCGCCACCATTGTGCATGAAGATCTCACGGTTCTCGCCGTTGAGCTCCTCCAGAGTCTCGAGGCAATCCGCGGAGAAGCCGGGCGCCACGATGGCCATGCGTTTCACGCCGCTCTTGGCAAGGGCCTCCACCGTCTTGTCGGTGTAAGGCTGCAGCCATTCCGCCGTGCCGAACCGCGATTGGAAGCTCATGCGGAACGTGTCCGCCGGCCAGCCGAAGGCCTCGCGCATCAGGCGCCATGTCTTCACGCATTGGCAGTGATAGGGATCCCCCTTCAGCAGGTATTCCTTCGGCACGCCATGGAAGGAGACAAGGATCACCTCGGGCTCGAAGGTGAGCTTCGCCAAGTCCTTCTTCATCGAGGATATCAGGGACTCGATATAGACAGGATCGTCGTGATAGGGCGGCGACACACGCACACTCGGCTGCCAGCGCATGTCCATGAGCGCGCGGAAGGCTTGGTCGCAGGCGGTCGCCGAGGTGGCGGCCGCATATTGCGGATAGAGCGGCACCAGGAGGATGCGGTCGCAGCCCTGGTTGAGAAGGGCCTGGATGCGCTCGCGCACCTCCGGCTTGCCATAGCGCATGGCCCAATCGACCGTGATCCTGTCGCCGGCGATGCCCTTCAGGTGCTCCGCCACTTTCTCCGCCTGGCTGCGGGTGATGGTCTTGAGCGGGCCCTCATCCCGTTCGTTGTTCCAGATCGAGGCGTAGTCGCGCCCCTTGGGGCCGGGACGCTTGGTCAGGATGATCAGGTTGAGGATCGGCCACCAGAGCAGGCGCGGGGTTTCGATCACGCGCCGATCGGAAAGAAACTCCTTGAGATAGCGGCGCATGGGCCAGTAGCTGGTGCCCTCGGGCGTTCCCAGATTCATCAGAAGCACGCCGATCCGCCCGGCCCTCGCGGGAGGGTGGTCCACCGGGCGGACGCCCTGGCGCAAATCGGTCAGGCTGACGTTCTCGTTCATGAAGAGCCCCTTGGCCGCAGAATTCTCCGTGAATCCCGCTCCTTAATGTCGCTTAGATAAGGGTTTGGGAGAGATCCGCCAACCGAATCCACCATCACATTGGCGCTCTCGGCCGCAAGCGCTGTTTGCAGGAAGCGAACGCTGCTCAGAGACCTGGGCCCATGTTGGGTGCATGCTTGAGGACGGCGTCGAGCGCGACCCGCAGGCCCTCGGGTTTGAAATCCATCTCGACCTTGGCATTCAACTGCGTCGCAAGCACCCGGTGCAGCAGGCGGGAACCGAAGCCCTGCCGCGTGGGAGCCGAGACCTTGGGTCCGCCGCGCTCCTCCCAGACGAGCTTGAGCCTCGTCCCCTCGTCTGCCGGCTCGGCCTCCCAGGAAACGGCCACCTTGCCACGGGACACCGACAGAGCGCCGTACTTGGCGGCATTGGTGGTCAGCTCATGGATTGCCATGCCGATGGGCACGGCTGCGTCCGACGGCAGTTCGACCGCAGGCCCGGCCAGGGTGATCCGCTCGCCCCTCACATCGTTATAGGGGCGCAGTTCCTTCTCCATGATTTCGCGCAGCGAGGCGGTCTGCCAGACGGCCTCCGTCAACAGCGAATGGGTGTTGGCCAGCGAGATGATGCGCCCGACAAAGGCTTGGTAGAAATCGTCGATGCTGAGCGCCGAGCGGGCGGTGGCCCCCACCACGGCCTGAACGGTCGCCAGCGTGTTCTTGACCCGATGATGGAGTTCGCGGATCAACAGGGATTGCTGGGTCTGAGCCTGCTTGCGATCCTCGATCTCGTTCTGCGCATTGCGGTAGAGGCGGCTGTTTTCGAGGGCAATGGCGGCCTGAGCCGTGAGGCCCGCCAGCAGGCGCTCGGATCTCTGATTGAAGGCCCCGGGCCGGTCATGGCCAAAAACGAGAATGCCGTGGGTCTCGCCGTTCCGCAGCAGCACGGGCACGGCCATGAGGCTGTGGATCACGGGATTGCCCGCAGCGGCATCCACGGTGAAAGGCGTGCCGTCATAACCTTGCTCGACGGCAATGTTGTCCAGGCGGACCGTCTCGCCCTTCGCAAAGGCGGGAGCGCATATCGCCCGGACGTCGAGGGCGCCGAAGGCGTCCTTGAACCCGGCAGATGCAAACTTGCCGTAATGCTCCCTTCCACCCTGAGCGGCGCCACAGAAGAACGCTCCGACCTGCGCGCCTGTCAATTCGATCCCGGCATCGACGACGCTCTCGATGATGCGATCAAGATCGAGTTCAGCGGCCAGCACGCCGCCGGTTCTGTTGAGGATTTCAAGAGCTGCGGTTTCCGTCCGCAACTCGCTCGTGCGCAGGGCCACCTGCTTTTCGAGAAGCGCAGCATTCGCGGCCTGTTCGTGAAATTGCTGAGAGGCCAGGGCGGTCAGCGCGAGAAGCGCCAGGAGAGCGACCAGAGCGAAGGCGCCATAGAGCCGCGTCTGGACGAACCAGGGCGTCCAATAGGCATCCCGTGGCATGCTGACGTTGATGTAGAGCGGCATGGCACCGACCTGGTGGTAGGCTCCAATGCGCTCGCTGCCCAGGCTGAGGAAGGAGTAGAGGCCAGTCTGAGGCGCCGAGCGCAGGGCCGTATCAAGGGCAGGCTTGTCGATGGGTGCGAATGACAGGCCGTCGGACGGCGGCGGATATTGCGCGACCACAGCCGCGTCCGAACCGCGCATGAGAACGACCCGGCTGCCCCGCGGCAACCGCAGCTTGGACCAGTAATCGTAGAAATAGGACAGGGTCACGGTAACCGATGCAATGCCGTCGAACCCGCCGTCGCTGCTCTGGAGGCGGCGACTGATCATGAAGGTCGGCACCTTCGTGACCCGCCCGAGAATTGGCTCACCTATGTAGAGCCCCTGATCTTCGTTCACCTGCGCCATGAAGACATCGCGTCCGGCGACGTTCGTCTCCGGAGCCGGGAACTGGACGGACGTCATGCGCAACTGGCCGCTCGGATCGTTGAGCCAGACATCATCAATGTACGGCAAGGCCTCCCGAATGGCATGGATCTGCTGCCACAGGGGCTTCGATGCCTCCACTTGATCCCAGGTCTGCCCCTGCATCAGGGCGATGGCCTGCTTCAAGGTGAGGTCGGTGATCTCCAGAAGCCTGGCCGTGTGATCCGCGAGGAAGAAGGCAGCGTTCCGAAGGTCGTCCTCATTGCGCTGGATGAGGCGGTTGCGCTGCTCCCAGGCGATGTAGCCGAAGGTCAGGAGGATGAACGCAACGCCGAGCAGGCCCATAAAGAGAGTCAGCCGACCGCGTGCAAGGGAGCGCCGACGGCGCTTCTGCGACAGGGTGATGGCTTCTGGGCGCGGGGAGAACTGCACGGAGGTCGCTTTTATGTCTGAGATTCGCCGTTGCGCACGCAGAATGACACAGCAACCACCTTTGATGGAGAGGGAATCTACGTCTCGGCTTCCCGTTGACCAGAGCCTGCGACCTATCTTGCCGCGAGCCTGGAAGGGATGCGCCCGGAGGTCGCGCCTGTGTCCCACGAAAAACGCTGGGCCCCGTGCGGGGCCCAGCGTCAGGTTGAAAACGCCTGTTCAATCAGCGCAGGACGATGCGTCCCTCGACCTTCGGGGCCACCTTGCCGGCTTTCGCCACGTAGTCGATCACCTGAGTCGCCATCAGCTGGCTTGCCGAGACGTCGATGAGCGACTTGGCGCCGATGAACGAGCGATAGCCGTCGCCACCGCGCCCCACGAAGTCGTTGGTGGCGAGCTTGTAGGTCTTGGCAGGATCGAGCGGCTGGCCGTTGATCTTCACCGATTTCACGCGGCTGCCCACCGGCTCCTTCACGTCGACCTCGGCCACGATGCCGGAGACCTGCGGGAACCGGCCTCCCAGTTCACGCACTTGGCTGACGCCGTTCTCCAGCGCGTCCTTGATTTGCGCGCCGGTGACCTCGAGCAGCACGGTGGTGTTGCCGAAGGGCATTTCGGAGAGGATATCGCGACGTGTCAGCTTCTGACCGGCCTGGTACTGCTTATCCGCCCGGATGCCACCACCATTGGTGAGGGCGACATCGGCGCCAACAGCGGTCTTGAGGGCATCCGTGATCAGGTTGCCCATGGCGGCCTCGCCTCCGCGCACGGTGGCGCGGCGGCTGTCGAGGGCCGTCTCCGTCGTGCCGATCTCCACGTCAAGCTCCTTGGAGAGCTTGTCCTCGTAGCCCTTCACCACGGTCTCGATCTCGGCATCGGGCTTCACAGTCGCGCTGTCGACAATGTGGAAGTTCGGCGACCAGGTGACCGTAGTCTTGCCGTCCTTCGTCGCCTTGTTGACCGAGAGCTCGACGACATTGACGTAATTGGCCTGAGACTCGGCTTCCGACAGGACCACCTTGCCGTCATAGAAGGCGAGAAGGTGCTCATCATGGCCTCCGATGATCACGTCCACCCCGGCGGATCGGGCGATGATCATGTCCACTGCCAGGGGAGTGTGGGCAATGGCAACGACGATGTCGGCGCCCTTCTCGCGCAGTTCCTTGGCCTTCGCGCGGGCGGTGTCGACAGTGGAGGAGAACTTGATGGTGCCGGGGCTCGACTCGATCGGCGTCGTCTCGGTGGTGAGGCCGAAGAAGGCGATCTTCACCCCCTGCACCTCGACCATCTTGTCGGGCTTGGTATTGGCCGGCAGACCGTTGCCGTCGACGATGTTGGTGGCCAGAACGTCGAACTTGGCCTCGGCCATGCGGGCGCGGAAGGCGGCGTCGCCGAGGTCGAATTCGTGATTGCCCGGCGCCATGGCGTCGACACCCATGTGGTTCAGGATGTCGATGATATGGGCGCCCTTGTCGAAGCCCGAGAGAAGCGAGGGCGAGATCGTGTCGCCCGCATGGATGAAGAAGGCGTTGCCCTTCGCCTTCTCCTCCTTGACCACCGTCGCCAGGCGGGCAAAGCCGCCGCGGCCCTTCTCGGCGCTCATGCGATCGATATCATTGGTATGGACGAAACGGATCGTTACGGCCTCCTGTGCCAGGGCCGTGCCCGACAGCAGCAGGGACAATCCAAGAAACCCGGCGCGCAGGGTGGCGGAGGGACGGCTCTGAAGCATCATACAAAGTCCTCGTAGCAAGTTGGATCCACGGATGGAGGCGCGGAGCCTAGACCGGCAACGTGTCACAGAAGTAACATTCTGTCGATATTCCCGGAGCCCTGATCGGCGGCACTCCGATGTCTTTTTCATCGGCCCCGCCGAATCCCTCTGCTGGCGCAGCGTCGGCACCTTAACCCCCAGAGAAAGGCATCACTCTCCATGACCGGCCCCATCAGCCAAGCTCTCGCCGAATTCCGCACCAGGCCTGGGGCCGAGGGATGGCTCACGCTCCCCTTCTTCCAGGATGGGAGCGCGGAAGCCGTGGCCGCCAAGGTCGATAGCGTGACCGCCTCGGGCGCCCAGGTGCTGCCGCCGCCGGACGCCGTGTTCACCAGCATCAGCCTAACGCCCCTGGAGAAGGTCAAGGTGGTTGTCCTCGGCCAGGACCCCTATCCCACCCCGGGCGATTCCCACGGCCTCGCCTTCTCCTATCGCGGCTCCCGGCGGCTGCCCGCCTCCCTGCGCACGATCCTGCGCGAAATGGCGGAAGATCTGGACGTGCCGATGCCAGCATCGGGGGACCTCTCGAAATGGGCCAGGCAGGGCGTGCTGCTCATCAACACGGCTCTCACGGTCGAAATGGAGCGATCCGGAGCCCACATGAGATTCGGCTGGTCGGCCTTGGTCGATCAGGCGATCACCGCCATCTCGCAGCAGCAGCCCGCCGTCGTTTTCCTGCTCTGGGGCGGCCCCGCCCGGAAGCGTGCGGCGCTCGTGGACCGGACGAAGCATCTCGTCATTGAGGCAGGCCACCCCTCCCCTCTGAACCGGCTCAATGACTTCCGCGGCACAAAGCCGTTCAGCCGGGCCAACGCCTGGCTTGTCGAAAAGGGGCTCGAGCCGGTGGACTGGCGTCTGGATGCTTGAGACACGCCATATTTCCCACGAGCCACCTTGCCGAAGGGCTGCCTCAGGAGATAGGTCTCGCGGCAAGCAATCTGCAGGCCTGGAGATCAGCATGACGGAATCCCTGTTCGGACAGGTGGAAGCCTTCGAGGGCGACCCGATCCTCTCCCTCAACGACAGCTTCAAGACCGATCCCCGGCCAGAGAAGGTCAATCTCAGCATCGGAGTCTACACCGACGAGCAGGGACGACTTCCGGTTCTCGGCTCGGTCCGGGCCGCCTATGAGCGTATCGGGTTCGCCGAGCGTCCCTATCTCCCGATGGAAGGCCATGCGGGCTATCGCGAGGGTGTGCAGAAGCTCATCTTCGGCGCGTCTCATCCGGCTCTCGCCGACAGGCGCGTTGCGACGATCCAGACCATCGGCGGCACGGGCGCTGTCGGCATCGCGGCCGACTTCCTCGCCAAGCACTGCCCCGGCCGAACCGTTCTCGTCAGCGATCCGACCTGGGACAACCACCACGGCCTCTTCCAGCGGGCCGGGTTCAAGACGACGACCTATCCCTACTGGAATCGCACCAGCCGCTCGGTCGACTTCGATGGCATGGTGAAGGCGCTTGAGGCTGCGGAGCCCGGCTCCATCGTGGTGCTCCAGCCCGTCTGCCACAACCCCACCGGCGTCGACCTCGACGAGGGGCAGCAGGCGGCCGTCACCGACGTGCTCGTCGCCAAGCGCCACATCGTGGTGTTCGACATGGCCTATCAGGGCTTCGGCACCAGCCTCGACGAAGATGCCGCGTTCGTGCGCCGCTATGCGGAGCGGGCGAGCTGCCTCGTAGCCAATTCCTTCTCGAAGAATTTTTCTCTCTACGGCGAGCGCTGCGGGGGCTTAAGCGTCGTGTGCCGCGATGCCGACGAGGCCGAGCGCGTGCTCGGGCAGCTGAAGCTCGCCGTGCGCCGCAGCTATTCCAGCTCGCCGATGATGGGCGGCCTTCTGGTGGCTACCGTCCTCGGCAACGATGACCTGCGCACCCAGTGGACCCGTGAGGTCGAGACCATGCGCGATCGGATGGCCTCGATGCGCAAGCGCCTCGCGGAGGAGATTCGAGCCGTCTCGAACGAAGTGGATGCCGATTTCCTTACGACCCAGCGCGGCATGTTCAGCTACACGGGGCTGAGCGCGCAGCAGGTCCACCTCATGCGCGAGCGGGACGGCGTCTACCTCGTGGGCTCCGGACGCATGTGCGTGGCTGGGCTGAACGAGGCAAACGTGGGGAAGGTCGCGAAGAGCTTTGTCGAGGTGAGTCAGGCGCGAGGTTGAGACCCACGTTCGTGGAGCAGAAACCAGGATTGCTGGCCGAGTGTAGCGCCTTTCTACTTCTCCCAGTGGGAGAGGTCGCGCCGGAGGCGCGGGTGAGGGGTTACTGCCTTATCCGGATAGAACTGTAACCCCTCACCCCAACCCTCTCCCTCAGGGAGAGGGAGTCTCGAGCTATATCCTGCACTCGATCCCGGATCGCCTTTAGGCGTCCGGGATGACAATGGTTGAGCCCTTTACTCCGCCGCAACGGGCAGCGGCTGCGGATTGGCGCGGAACTTGGCGAGGAGATCGGCTTCCTCCGCCTTCGCGCTTTTAAGGTTCCGCTCCTTGATGTGACCGAAGCCGCGGATCTTTTGCGGAATGCCGGCAAGGCCTACGGCCGCTGCATGATTGTCGGCATTCAGCTTCGCCACGATCTCCTCGATAAGTCCCTCGAATTCGCGGACGAGCTGACGCTCGGTGCGGCGCTCGTGGCTGTAGCCGAAGACGTCGAGCGGCGTGCCGCGCAGAGCCTTGAACTTCGCCAGGACTCCCATGGCTTTGAGCATCCACGGCCCGAAGCTCATCTTGCGTGGGAGGCCCGTGATCGGGTCTTTCTTCGCCAGGACAGGCGGCGCCATATGGAACTCGTAACGCAGGTTCTCGCCCTCAAAAGCCGACGCGACCTGTTTCTCGAAATGGCCGTTCGTGTAGAGACGCGCCACCTCGTATTCGTCCTTGTAGGCCATGAGCTTGAACAGCGAGCGCGCTATCGCATCGGTGAGCGCTGTCGACCCCGGCACGGCCTTGTCTTCCGCCAGGCGCACCCGCTCCACGGAGTTGCGGTAGCGGCGGGCATAGCGCTGGCTCTGATATTCCGAGAGGAACGCTGCTCGACGTTCGATCACCTCGTCCAGCGTCTCGGACAGCTTGCGCGATTCCGTCGGCGCCTTCAGCTCGCCCATCATGGAGGCGATCGCGTCCGGCTCGGCGGCGGCGCGGCGGCCCCAAGCAAAGGCGGAAAGGTTCATCTTCACCGCTTCGCCGTTGAGCTCGATGGCCTTCTCGATGGCAGCCCCCGACAGGGGAACGCGGCCGGTCTGGTAGGCATAGCCCAGCATGAACATGTTGGCCGCAATGGCATTGCCGAGAAGCGCGGTGGCGATCGCCGTCGCATCGACGAAGGAGACGCCCTCCGCTCCCGCTGCGGACTTGATGGCGCGCTTCAGGCGCTCCGTCGGCAGGGAGAAATCCGCATTGCGGGTGAACTCGCCGGGCATCACCTCCGCGGTGTTCACCACGAGCGCCGTCTGGCCCTGCTTGACCGAGGCCAGCACCTTCTTCGTGCCGGTCACCACAAGGTCGCAGCCGAGCACGAGATGCGCCGATTCCGCGCTCACGCGGATGGCATGGATGTCGTCTTGGTTGTTGGCAAGGCGCACATGGCTGTAGACCGCGCCGCCCTTCTGGGCGAGGCCTGCCATGTCGATCATGCCCATGCCCTTGCCCTCGAGATGAGCCGCCATGCCGAGGATCGCCCCGATGGTCACGACGCCGGTGCCGCCCACGCCCGTCACGATCACGTTGAAGGTGCGGTCGATGGTGGGGATCACAGGATCGGGCAGCGGCTTGAACGTCATCCCGTCGGTCGAGACAGTCTCGGGCACGGCCTTCTTCACCTTGGCGCCATGCACCGTCACGAAGGACGGACAGAAGCCGTTGACACAGGAAAAATCCTTGTTGCAGTTCGACTGGTCGATCTGGCGCTTGCGGCCGAACTCGGTCTCGACCGGCTGCACGGCGACGCAGTTCGACTGCACCGAGCAATCGCCGCAGGCTTCGCACACCAGATCGTTGATGATGACGCGCTTGTCCGGATCCGGGAACTCGCCGCGCTTGCGACGGCGGCGCTTCTCGGAGGCGCAGGTCTGGTCGTAGATCATCGCAGACACGGCGGGCACTTCGGCGAGCTGGCGCTGCACGGCCTCGAGTTCGCTGCGGTGATGGATCGTCATGCCCGCAGGCCAGCGGATTTCCTTCGGGTATTTGTGCGGCTCGTCGGTGACGAGGGCGATGCGCTCGACGCCCTCCTCACGCACCTGCCGGGCGATCATGTCGACGGTGAGCTTGCCTTCGTGTGGCTGCCCGCCGGTCATAGCGACCGCATCGTTGAAGAGGATCTTGTAGGTGACGTTGGTCTTGGTGTGGATCGCCCAGCGCAGAGCCAGGACGCCCGAATGGTTGTAGGTGCCGTCGCCGAGGTTCTGGAATACGTGGCCGCGCTTGGAGAACGGCGACTCGCCGATCCAGTTCGCGCCCTCGCCCCCCATCTGGGTGAAGCCTTCCGTGGAGCGGTCCATCCACTGCACCATGTAGTGGCAGCCGATGCCTGCATAGGCGCGCATGCCCTCGGGCACCTTCGTCGAGGAGTTGTGCGGGCAGCCGGCGCAGAAATGCGGCGTACGGGTTGCCACGTCGCCCGTCGTCGCCAGCACGTCCTGCGCATGGCGAAGCCGCGCCACACGGCCACGCAGGTCGTCGTTGTTGTGATAGGCGAGCAGCCGTTCGCCGATGGCGATCGCGATGTCGTTGGGGTCGAGCGCACCCTTGACCGGGAAGAGCCAGCGGCCTTCCTCGTCCTTCTTGCCGATGCAGACCGGCTGGTTGGCGGTGCCGTAGAGCTCCTCGCGCAGCTGCACCTCGATGAGGGAGCGCTTCTCCTCGACGACGATGACCTTGTCGAGGCCGCGCGCGAAATCCATCAGCTCGGCTTGAGAGAGCGGCCAGGGGCAGGCGACCTTGTAGAGCCGAAGCCCCATGTCGTTGGCCTTGACCTCGTCGAGGCCGAGCTCGTCGAGCGCCTGGCGCACGTCGAGATAGGACTTGCCGACGGTGATGATGCCGATTTTCGGGTTGCGGCCGCCGGAGAGCACGATGCGGTTGAGATTGTTGGCGCGGACGAACGCCAGCATTGCGTCGCGCTTGAAATCCTGGAGACGCGCCTCCTGGTCGAGCACGCCGTCGCGGTTGCGGATGTTGAGCCCGCCGGGCGGCATCGTGAAATCATCAGGGATGATGATCTTCACGCGGTCGAGGGACGCATCGACGGAAGCCGTCGACTCGATGTTGTCCTTCACGCACTTGAACGCCACCCAGGTACCGCAGAAGCGGCTCATGGCATAGCCGTAGAGGCCGTAATCGAGAATTTCCTGAACGCCCGCCGGGTTCAGGATCGGGATCATCACGTCGACGAAGTGGAATTCGGATTGATGCGCGACGGTGGAGGATTCCGCCGTATGGTCGTCGCCCATAAGAGCGAGCACGCCGCCATGCTGCGAGGAGCCGGCCATGTTGGCGTGGCGGAACACGTCGCCGGAGCGGTCGACGCCGGGGCCCTTGCCGTACCAGAGGCCGAACACGCCGTCATACTTGCCCTCGCCGCGAACCTCGGCCTGCTGCGAGCCCCAGATGGCTGTGGCGGCGAGTTCCTCATTGAGGCCGGGCTGGAAGACGATGTTCGAGGCTTCGAGCCATTTCCGAGCACGCCAGAGATTCTGGTCGAGGCCGCCGATGGGGGAACCGCGATAGCCGGAGACGAAACCGGCCGTGCTCAGGCCCGCCAGCCGGTCGCGCTCGCGCTGCATCAGCAGCATGCGGATGACGGCCTGTGTTCCGGTGATGAACACATGATCCTTGGTGAGATCGTACTTGTCGTCGAGCGTCACGTGACGAAGCGCACCAAAACCTTCGGCCATGATCCGTTTTCCTCCTGGGGCTTTGCCCCGCTGCCGGTGATCCGGTCTAGTTGTGGTGAATATGTCAGTAATGCTGACATAAATGCCGGGACCCGTCAATCAAGCGCCTTCGTTTCGCCTCTGTTAACCATAAAACCCTCATATCACGGCTGCCCCCGGCTTTGGCCGGAGATGTTACTCACCAAGGTCATCGCATGACACGCCATTTCGGTCTGAAATCCGCCCTGGCTGCCTTGGTCGTGGGCTCGGCCCCGCCGGCCCTCGCCCATCCCCATGTCTGGGTCACCGCCAAAGCGGAGATCGTCTTCGCGCCCGACGGGCGGGTAACGGGCGTCCGCCACCACTGGACCTTCGACGAGGCCTACACGGCCTATGTCACGCAGGGGCTGGACAAGAACAACGACGGCAAGCTGACCTCGGAGGAGCTGCAGGAACTCGCCGACGAGAACGCCGCCTCCCTGAACGAGTTCGACTACTTCACCGTGCTGAAGGCGCGAGGGAAGCCTCAGGCCTTCGACGCGCCTAGGGAGGCCCGAATGACCATGGAGAAAACACAGGTCGCCATGTCCTTCCTCCTGCCCCTCAAGGCGCCGGCAGCCCCCACGGGAGCGGTCTCCATCGAAATCGAGGACCCAACGTTCTTCGTCTATTTCAGCCTGACGGAGGGCAACGCCGCCGTTTCCCTTGCCAATGCCCCGCAGGGCTGCGTGACGACGATCGCCAAGGCAAAGCCGCTCGACGCCACCATGCAGAAGATCCTGCAGGACGAGGGCGCCATCCAGGCGCAGGACCTGGGCGTGGAATACGCCAACAGGGCCATCATCGCATGTCCCTGACGTCCGACGCCTCCGCCCTTGCGAGCGCCGGCCGAACGCCGCTGTGGCGGCGGCTCGGCGTCATGCTCATCGCCATCGCGGTCGTGGCCGCCGCCATGGGCCTGATCGGCCTGTGGCTCGGGCCGGTGAGCAAGCCGCCGCCGCGCAATCCGTTCGGCATGGGCCTTCGTGAGGCCACCCCTTCGGGGAGCATCGGCGCCTGGATTCTCTCCGTCCAATCCGATTACTACGCGAGCTTGCGGGCGGGCGTGCGCGAGATGAAGGAGAACGGTTCGGCCTTCTTCTCGCTCCTTTTCGTCGGCTTCGCCTATGGAATTTTCCATGCCGCCGGTCCGGGACACGGCAAGGGCGTGATCTCGGCCTATCTGGTGGCCGACGAGAAAGCGTTGCGCAGAGGCTTCCTCCTGAGTCTGGCGGCAGCCCTGGTGCAGGCCCTGGTCGCCATCGCCATCGTGTCGGTCGTCAGCCTCGCGTTGCGGGCCACCGCCTCCACCATGAACAGGCTCGCCATGAACGTGGAGCTGGCGAGCTTCATCGCCGTGGCACTGGTCGGCGCCGTCATCACCTGGCGCAAGGCCGGCAAGGTGCTGGGCGTCATGGTGCTCGCTCGGAATCCCTTCGCTTCGGTTCAGGAGACCTGCGACCATGCCCATCTGCCGCCGCCGGAAGAGCTCAGCCGCCTGACGCGCTGGCGCGACATGGCGGGCGTGGCCATCGCGGCCGGCATCCGCCCCTGCGCCGGAGCCCTCATCGTCCTGGTCTTCGCGCTGTCGCAAGGGCTTTTCGCAGCCGGCATCGCGGCGACCTTCGCCATGGCGCTCGGCACCGCGCTCACCACCAGCGCCATCGCGGCGCTCGCGGTTTTCTTCAAGGCCATGGCGTTGAGAGTGGCCGGCGGGCGCGGCGCATCCGGTGCCATCGCCATTGCCGGACTGGAGCTCCTCGCCGCCGCCTTCGTGCTGGTGCTGGGGGCGAGCCTCCTCTACGGACTCTGGACGACCGGTTAGAGTCCCAGCGACCCACCATCCGAGCGGGGATCGTGCACGGCCTCGACCCGCCCGTTGCGTGGGTGCTTCACCAGCATGCCGGCATGGCCGAAGCGTCCGGAATAGGCCTCGTCCATCTCCTCGATTCGATGGCCGAGCCGTGAGAGGCCGCGGATCAGGCCAGGGTCGAAATGGCTCTCCACCTTCAGCACGGCCTCGCGCTCGCGCAACCTTGCATCGAGCAGCCAGCGGGGCGCTTCCACCGCGTCCGCCAGCCCCATGCCGGCCTCTGCGTAGCGCGAAAAGATCTGGCTGAGGAATTGGGGCTGGGTTTCGCCGCCCATCGCCCCGAAGGACAGCACTCGCCCATCGTCGAACACGGCCACGGCCGGATTGAGGGAATGGAGCGGCCGATGGCCGGGCTCCAGCCGGTTGCGGCTCGCGGGGTCGAGCGAGAAGGCCGTGCCGCGATTGTGCCAGAGGACACCCGTCGTTGGCAGCAGGCAGCCCGAGCCATAGGCCCAGAACACGGACTGGATATAGGATACGGCGAGCCCGTCACGGTCGATGGCCCCCATCCAGATCGTGTCCCCGTCGATCGGGCGCGGCAGGGGAAAGGAGGCAGCACGCTTCATGTCGATGAGGGCAGCCTCTCTTTCCAGCGCCCGGGGCGTGAGGAAGGAGGCCGGGTCGTGGGCGAGGGTCCGCGGGTCCGCGACCACCCGGTCGCGGATGGCGAAGGCGCGCTTCGAGGCCTCGATGAGCGCATGGTGGCGTTCAGGCGTCTCGCCCCGAAGATCCTTGAGACGCTCGACCATTCCGAGGATCAGAAGGGTGGCCAGTCCCTGGCTCGGCGGCGGCAGGTTGTAGACCGTCGAGTGCCTGAGCCGAACTGCGAGTGGTTCGACGACGCGGGCGCGATAAGTCTCCAGGTCGCGGCGGGTGATAGGGCTGCCAATCCGCTCCAGATCGAGGGCGATCTCCCGTCCCACATCGCCGCGGTAGAAATCGGCAAGGCCCGCATGGGCGAGCCGTTCCAGGGTGTCGGCGAGGCGCGGTGTGCGCCTTAGCGTGCCCTCCGGGGCTCTCTTGCCCTCCACCAGGAAGGCCTCGGCAAAACCGGGAACCTCATAAAGGGCGACTTCCTCGCTGGTCTTGAACCGCTCCTCTGAGCGGGAGACCTTGTATCCGTCGCGGGCCAAGCGGATGGAATCTCCGAGCAGCAGATCGAGGGGCAGTTGCCCGCCGAGCGCCCGGGACAGCTCGAGCGCAAGGCCCCAACCGCTGACGGCACCTGCAACCGTGAGAGCCGCCTCGGGACCGCGGGGCGGAATGGCGTCATAGCCTTTCTCCCGGTAGCGCTTGATCGTGGCGAGCGATCCCGCCGGCCCGGAGGCGTCGAGGGCATGGATGCGGCCCTTCGGCTCCCGCACGAGCCAGAACCCGTCACCGCCGATGCCGTTCATATGCGGGTAGACGACCGCGATGCTGGCTGCCATGGCGACCATGGCCTCAATGGCGTTGCCGCCTGCGGCCAGGATGGTCTGGCCGGTCTCGGCTGCGAGGGTGTGGGGAGCCGCGACGGCGGCAGTCGAGAAGACGGGGGTCTCGGGCATGGTCTCTTGAATGTGAGGCGCGACAGAATGAGATTCGAGCAGACCTTGCACCGGAGGGGGCGTTTAGGGTAGTCCCATCCGCAAGATATCAAAGTGAGGCAGCAGTGGCTCAGGCGAAAAGCACCAACTGGCGCAACGTGATCACCATCATGAGCATCATGATCCTGGTTGGGGCGGAAGTCTTCGGCGTCGCGATCGCCGCCGGCTGGGCCATTGCGGGTCTGTTCGAACTCGGCGATTACGTGGGCTATGCGCTGATGGCCCTCTTCAGCCTCTTTGCCCTCTACGTCCTCGTGAACCTCTGGCGCCGCTGCGTGGCGGTCGAGCCCCTGACCGGCCGGGCCTAAGACTTATCGCACACCTTCATCACGATCGGATCGGCCTCAGGCGACACATAGGCTTCCATCGGGCGGCATTGGCCTGCGATACAGATCCGCCAATCCGCCGTCGCGCCCGAGCGGCGCATGACCACTTGCACCTGTGGCGGCAGGCTCGGCTTCCATGACCAAACGCCCTTGACGAGCGTCGCCCCCGGCGGCGGCTCCATCCCGGCACCGGACCCGCGCACCCGTGCCTCGACGAGTTCGAGCCCTGCCGGGACTGAGCGCCAATCCTCCTCCCAGACGATCTTCTCGACCGAATGCGTCCAGGCGAGCGTGATCGCGCCCGCCATGAGAGGCGCGATCGTCGAGCCAGCGAGCAGGCAGATCATCAGCCGATGACCGGCGTGGCGACCTTGCGGGATTGCCAGACGTGGAAGCCGATGAAGAGCGCCGACAGGACGAACCCGATCTCGTCGGTGAGCGGGATCGCCGCCACGAGCAGCGCCGCCGCGATGGTCGCCCAGATCCGCTCCCACCACACCAGAGGCTTCAGGAAAAACCCGACCGCAGCCATTCCCCAAAGGGTCATGGCAAGCGTCGCCTTGATGACGATGTAGGCCACTGCGAACCAGTAGCCTGCTCCCTCAAGTCCCGGCACCGGCTGCAGCATCAAGGTGGGATCGTACACGGCCATGTAGGGAATGACGAAGCCGGGCAGCGCAATCCTGACTGCCTGGACGCCGATCTTCAGGCCGGATTCCTTCGCCATGGGTGCTGCCGCGAAGGCCGCCAGCGCTACTGGCGGCGTCAGGTCCGCCATGATGCCGAAATAGAAGACGAACATGTGCGAGACGATGAGCGGCACGTCGAGCTGCAGCAGGATGGGTGCGGCCAGCGACGAGGTGATGATGTAGTTCGGGATCGTCGGGATGCCCATGCCCAGGATCAGGCTGAAGATCATGGTGAGCACGAGGGCCGCGAAGATATTCTCCTTGCCGATGGAGATCATCCAGGTGCCGACGATGGTGCCGAGCCCCGTAAGCGTCATGGTGCCGATCACGATGCCGACCACCGCGCAGGCGAGGCCCACGGGTAGCGCCTGACGCGCGCCGTCCGCCATGGCATCGACGCAGGCCTGCAAGGTCGTGCGCCCGCGGCCCGAGAAAGCGTTCCAGAGTGAAAGCGCTGCAACGACGAGAACGACGAGCGTGACGGTCGAAGCCAGTGAATAGGCCGAGAGCAAGGCGAGCCCGATCCAGAACGCCACACGCAGGGCCGGGGTGGCAAAGCCCGCCACGATGGCTGTGCCGAGGATCAAAGCCACCGTGAGCGACAAGCCCACGGCACCGGCGAAGAGCGGCGTATATCCGGCAAAGAGCAGATAGACCAGGACGCAGAGCGGCGCGAGGAGGAACCACTTCTTCTTCATCTCGGTCCAGGCATTCGGCAGCTCGGATTTCGGCAGGCCCCTGAGATGGTTCTTGCCAGCCTCCAGATGCACCGCAAGATAGCAGGCCGCGAAATAGAGAATGGCCGGGATAATCGCCGCCTCGACGATCTTCGAGTACGGCACGTCGATGGTCTCGGCCATGATGAAGGCAACCGCTCCCATGACCGGTGGCATGATCTGGCCGCCCATGGACGACGTCGCCTCGACGCCGCCAGCGAAGGCGGACTTGAAGCCGAAGCGCTTCATGAGCGGAATCGTGAACTGGCCTGAAGCCACCACATTGGCGACACCGGAGCCCGAGACCGTGCCCATGAGCGCGGAGGATGCCACGCAAACCTTGCCGGGACCGCCCTGCTTGTCGCCGAAGACCGCCATCGAGATGTCGTTGAAGAAATCGATGACGCCGGCCTTTTCCATGAAGGCGCCGAACAGGATGAACAGGAAGATGTAGGTCGCCGAGACCAGCGTGGGGGTGCCGTAGATGCCTTCCGTCCCGAACGACATGTGCTCGATCACCTGATCGAGCGAGTAGCCGCGATGATCGAGAGGAGCGGGCAGCCAGTGCCCGAACAGACAATAGGACAGGAACAGGCCGGCCACGATGGGCAGAGCCGGCCCCATCACGCGCCAGATGAGATAGATCAGGATGGCGAGACCGGCGATGCCGACGACGAGATCGACACTCGTGAGATCACCGGCGCGAATGACGAGCTCCTCGTAGAATGCCCAGTGGTACAGCCCGATGAGGAAGCTCGCGAAGCCGACGATCCAGCCGATGGCGCGGAGCGACGACGAACCTGAGCGATGGTTGGCGATCATCGCTCCGGCCACAAGGCACAGGAAGCCCACATGAATGGTGCGCACCACCTGGCTCGGCATGCTGCCGCCAAACCAGAGCACCAGCCCGAACGCGCTGGCAATGGCAATCCAGGCCATGAGGCCGTCGACGATGCTGCGTCGGCGCACGGCAAGTCCGACCAGCCAGGCGGCCCAGGCCACCATCGTGACGGCGAAAAGATGCGTGAGGCTCAAGCCTGCAATGAACGGCTGATCGAGAGGAATGCCGAACGAGGTGATGATCTGGAAGGTGGAGAACGAGACGGCGATCCAGAAGAGCAGCCGTCCGAGGAGCCCTTCGCCGAAGCTCTCGGGAAGACCGTGCTCCGGATTGACCGATTCCGCTGGCGCTTCCATCTGCGCGAGTTCCGAAGTGTTGACCCCTTGGCTCATCGTGCGGCTCTCCCTGGCCCGGATTGTTGTCGTCATGAAAAAGCCGGAGCAGTTCACCTGCCCCGGCTGGATTGTCAAACAGGTCGATAGGTTTAGGAACCCTGTTTCTTCACGCCCTTCTCGTCGAAGTAGCGCTGGGCGCCCGGATGCATCGGGACGGGCATGCCGGAGAGCGCGCTTTCCAGCTTGATGTCCTTGGCGGCGGCGTGGGCTGCGGCGAGATCCGGCAGGCTGTCATAGATCGCCTTGGTCATCTGGTAGACGGTCTCGTCCTTCACGCCGGAATGAGTGACAAGGTAGTTCACCACCGCAGCCGTCTGCACGGGGGCGGTCTGGCCGCCATAGGTGTTCGCCGGGATCGTGGCCTTCACGTAGGGCGTGCCGACCTTGTCCACGACGCTGGCGGGAATCTCCACCACGACGATCGGCACGGAGGTGGCGAGGTCGCGGATGGAGGACACGCCGAGACCGGCCGATTGCAGGGTCGCGTCGAGCTGGCGGTTCTTCATGAGCTCGACCGACTCACCGAAGGGCAGGTACTCGACCTTGCCGAGATCCTTGTAGGACAGGCCCGCGCCCTGGAGGATCGCCCGGGCATTGAGCTCGGTGCCGGATTTCGGCGCGCCGACGGAGAGACGCTTGCCCTTGAGATCCGCAAGAGACTTGATGCCGGATTCCTGGGTGGCGACGATCTGGATGAAGTTGGGATAGATCGCCGTGATGCCACGCAGCTTGTCGAGCTTGCCCTTGAAGCCAGCCTCCTCGTCGCCGGCCCAGCCCATGGCGAGGCTGTCGCCGAGGGTGAAGCCGATCTCGCCCTTGCCCTGCTGCAGCAGCGTCAGATTTTCAACCGAGGCCTTCGTGGCTTGAACCGAGGGACGGGAGCCCTGCACCTTGTCCGTGAAGACCTTGGAGAGCGCGACGCCGAGCGGGTAATAGACACCGGAGGTGCCGCCGGTCAGGACATTGATAAAATCCTGGGCCTGGGCCGGGATGCTGGCCCCGGCCAGCGCGATGGCGGCCGCTGCGCCGATGAGGCGGCGCATGACTTTTCGATGCATAGCGTACTCCCTAATTTACGGCGCAGTCGTCGCTGGCCTGTGTGTGGGGCTACATTGACCGCTGACGAAGATTTCTCAAGAGGCTAAGAGGGACTTAATCCTGCCACCTTGGTCGGTAGGGGTGCGTCCCTCCACAGATACATGCGCTCATCCATGATCAATCGCCGCCAGTTCCTCCAGACCGCAACCGCAACGGCCGCCTTGGCTGCCCAAGGCTTTTCCGCTCCGGCCCTGGCGCAGCAGGGCCTGAAGATGGGAACCCCCTCCCCCTTCTCCTTCGATGAGCTGAAGAAGCGGGCGCAGGACATGGCGCGCTCGCCTTACGTCGCGCCGCCGAGCCCATCGCCTGAGGTGCTCTACCAGATCGACTACGACGCCCACGGCAAGATCCGGTTCAAGACGGATCTGGCGCTCTGGGCCAACGGCCCCAGCGAGTTTCCGGTCACCTTCTTCCACATGGGCCGCTTCTTCCAGAAACCGGTGCGCATGCATGTGGTCGAAGGCGGCCAAGCCCGCGAGATCATCTACGACAGCGACTCCTTCGACATGCCGGCGGACTCACCGGCCCGGAAGCTGCCGGACAATTCCGGCTTTGCCGGCTTCCGCTTCCAGGAGGCGCGCACCGGAAAGCTCGACTGGAAGAAGAACGACTGGGTGGCCTTTCTCGGTGCCTCCTATTTCCGCGCCATCGGCGAACTCTACCAGTATGGCCTCTCCGCCCGGGGCCTTGCCGTCGACGTGGCCGTCTTCGGGAAGAACGAGGAGTTTCCCGACTTCACCCATGTCTATTTCGAGACGCCTCAGGCGGGTTCGAACACTGTGACCGTCTATGCCCTGCTCGACGGCCCGAGCGTGTCCGGCGCCTATCGCTTCGTCATGCAGCGGGCGGCCGCGGTGATCATGGACATCGACAGCGCGGTCTACATGCGTCAGGACGTGAGCCGCCTCGGCCTCGCGCCCCTGACCTCCATGTACTGGTACTCGGAAAAGTCGAAAACCACCGCCGTCGACTGGCGCCCGGAAATCCACGATTCGGACGGGCTCGCCATGTGGACCGGGGGCGGCGAGCGCATCTGGCGCCCCCTCAACAACCCGCCGCGCATCATCACCTCGGCCTTCGCCGACGAGAACCCGAAGGGGTTCGGCCTGCTCCAGCGCGACCGGAACTTCGACCATTACCTCGACGGCGTTTACTATGACCGGCGCCCCTCCCTCTGGATCGAGCCGCAGGGCACCTGGGGCCGGGGCTCGATCCAGCTCGTCGAGATCCCGACGGACGACGAGATCCACGACAACATCGTCGCCATGTGGGTGCCCGCCGATCCTGTCCGCGCGGGTCAGGCCATCGAATTGCGCTACCGCATGCACTGGTCGGCGGAGGAGCCCTACCCGACGCCGCTCGCTCGGGTCGTTGCCACTCGCTTCGGCAATGGCGGGCAGGCCGGCACCAACCGGCCGAAGGGCGTGCGCAAGTTCATGGTGGAGTTCATCGGCCAGCCCCTGACCAAGCTGCCGAGCGGTGTGATCCCCCAGCCCGTGCTCTCGGCCTCCCGCGGCGAGTTCACGAACGTTCTGACCGAGGCGGTGCCCAACAACGTGCCTGGTCACTGGCGCACCCAGTTCGACCTGACGGCGACCGGGACCGAGCCGGTGGAGATGCGGTGCTATCTGCGCAACGGGAACGAAGTCCTGAGCGAAACCTGGCTCTACCAGTACCACCCGGCATTCTGAGATTAAGCCTTAGAAACCATATTGTTGAAGGGGCGTATAAAATACTGTACGCCCCTGGAAATCGGCGCCGGATCGGTCTATGTAAGGGGCCATGTCACAGGGCCACCACCATCACCACCATGCGCATCGGGCGATCGCCGCCGCTCCGACCTTTTCGCTCCTGCGCCTCTCGGTCGGGCAGCGTCTGGCCGGATCCGCCGTTGTCCTGGCGGGGTTGTGGCTGCTGGTGCTCGCGGTAACGGGTTAACGCATGTCCTCGGCATCGACCGCCATCCGCTTCGACGAGGTGACCCTGGGCTATGGCCGCAGGCCCGCCGTGCATCACCTCGACGGTGATATCCCGGCCGGCAGCCTGATCGCCGTGGTCGGGCCGAACGGGGCCGGCAAGTCCACCCTGCTCAAGGGCATCGTCGGCACCCTCAAGCCGCTCGAGGGCCGCATCGACCTGAAAGGCCCCGCTTCCGGCATCGCCTACCTGCCCCAGGCGGCCGAGATCGACCGGTCCTTTCCGCTCTCGGTCTATGATCTCGTCGCCATGGGTCTCTGGTCCCGCTCCGGCCTCTTCGGCGGCGTTGCACGCCAGGACCGCACCAGGATCGAGGACGCGCTGGCGGCAGTCGGCCTCACCGGCTTCGAGCGGCGGCCCATATCCACCCTCTCGGGCGGGCAGATGCAGCGAGCGCTTTTCGCGCGCCTCCTCCTGCAGGACGCTCCCGTGATCCTGCTCGACGAGCCGTTTACCGCCATCGATGCCAAGACGACCGCCGACCTGCTCGACCTCGTCCGTCGCTGGCATGACGAAGCCCGGACGGTCGTGGCCGTGCTGCACGACCTCGACATGGTCCGGCGCACCTTTCCGCAAACCCTGCTGATCGCCCGCGAGCCCGTGGCCTGGGGCGAGACGGGGGAGGTGCTGAGTCCAGAGAACCTTTTGAAGGCCCGCCGCATGGTCGAGGCATACGATCCGCATGCGGATGTCTGTCATCGCCACGTCGCCTGAGGCGCCTTCCATGCTTGACCTGTTCTACGCGCCTTTTTCCGAATTCGAGTTCATGCGGCGCGCCCTAGTGGGCGTGATGGCCATTGCCCTGGGCGGAGGTCCTGTGGGCGTCTTCCTGATGCTGCGGCGCATGAGTCTCACCGGCGATGCGATGGCCCATGCCATCCTGCCGGGCGCCGCTGTAGGCTATCTCGTCGCCGGCCTCTCCCTGCCGGCCATGACCATCGGCGGGTTGTTCGCGGGCGTGATCGTCGCCGTCGCGGCGGGCCTCGTCTCGCGCTTCACCGCGCTGAAGGAGGATGCATCGCTGGCAGCCTTCTATCTCCTGTCCCTGGCGCTCGGCGTCACCATCGTGTCGCTGCGCGGCTCAAACGTGGACCTGCTGCACGTGCTCTTCGGCACGGTGCTGGCGCTCGACGACAACACGCTCCTGCTGCTGGCTTCCATCTCCACCATCACCGTCGTGGCGCTGGCGGTGCTCTATCGCCCGCTCGTGCTCGAATGCGTGGATCCCATCTTCCTGCGCTCGGTGAGCCGCGCCGGAACGCCGACGCACCTGATCTTCTTAGGATTGGTCGTCATGAACCTGGTCGGCGGCTTTCATGCGCTCGGCACCCTGCTGGCGGTCGGCATGATGATGCTGCCCGCAGCGTCCTCCCGCTTCTGGACCACCGACATCACCATGATGATGCTCGTCTCCATCCTTATCGGCATCGTCTCGGGCCTGAGCGGCCTGCTGCTCTCGTTCCATGCGGAACTGCCTGCAGGACCGGCGATCATCCTGTCGGCCGGGGCCATCTATGTGATCTCCGTCGTGCTGGGGCGCGAGGGCGGCCTGCTGTGGCTCGCCTGGCCCGGCCGGCACCTGGAAGCCTGAACCCTCCCAACGAGGACCAAGACCATGCTGACGAGAAGAGCTGCCGTCTCCCTTCTGGCAGGATGCCTCACCCTTGCCGTGCCTGCCCTGCCGGCAGCGGCCCAGAATGCCAGCACGATGAAGGTCGTGGCGACCTTCTCGATTTTGGGCGACATGGTGCGCAAGGTGGGCGGCGACAAGCTCGAAGTGACGATTCTCGTCGGCCCGAACGGCGATGCCCATGTCTATTCGCCGACACCCGCCGATGGGCGCCGCCTGACCGAAGCGAAGATCGTCTTCACCAATGGCCTGAAGTTCGAAGGCTGGATCGACCGTCTCGTCAAATCCTCCGGCACCAGGGCCGTCAGCATCGAGGCTGCCAAAGGCGTGAAGCCGCTCAAGGGTGAGGAGGGCGGCCATGGACATGACCACGGCCATGGCGATGATCCCCACGCATGGCAGAGCATCGGCAACGCCAAGATCTACGTGGCCAATATCCGGGATGCGCTGATCGCCGCCGATCCGGCCGGCAAGGAGGCTTACGAGGCCAATGCCGCGGCTTATCTCAAGCAGCTCGACGAGCTGGAAGCGGAGGTGAAGAGCCTCGTCGCAGGCATTCCCGCTGAGCGTCGCAGGATCATCACCTCCCACGATGCCTTCCGCTATTTCGAGAACGCCTACGGCATCGACTTCGTGTCGCCCCAGGGCGTCTCGACCGACTCGGAGGCCTCGGCGAAGGACGTGGCCCGGATCATCCAGCAGATCAAGCGCGAGAGGATTGCCGCCGTCTTCGTCGAGAACGTCTCCGATGCCCGCCTGATGGCGCGCATCGCCACGGAAACCGGGGCAAAGATCGGGTCCCAGGTCTATTCCGATGCGCTCTCGGAGCCCAATGGCCCTGCTGGCACTTACATTGACATGATGAGACACAATATAAGGGCTTTCAGCGCGGCCCTTTCGAGCTGATCATCCACCCTCCCCGCTCGTGGGAGATGAACGTTGCGGATTATCCGATGACCGACAAGATCCCCGTCACCGTCCTCACAGGCTATCTCGGCGCCGGCAAGACCACCCTTCTCAACCGCATCCTCACCGAACAGCACGGCAAGAAATATGCCGTGATCGTCAACGAGTTCGGCGAGATCGGCATCGACAACGAGCTCGTCGTCGGCGCCGATGAGGAAGTGTTCGAGATGAACAACGGCTGCATCTGCTGCACCGTGCGCGGCGACCTGATCCGCATCCTCGACGGGCTGATGAAGCGCAAGGGCAAGTTCGACGCCATCATCGTCGAGACCACGGGCCTTGCCGATCCTGCCCCCGTCGCGCAGACCTTCTTCATGGACCAGGACGTCTCCGACGCCGCCCGCCTCGACGCGGTGGTGACGGTAGCCGATGCCAAGTGGCTCTCGGACCGGCTGAAGGATGCGCCCGAAGCCAAGAACCAGATCGCCTTCGCGGACGTGATCATCCTCAACAAGATCGATCTCGTGTCCGCGGTTGAGCTAAACGAGGTCGAAGCCCGCATTCGCGCCATCAACCCCTATGCCAAGGTCCACCGGACACAGAACTGCGCCATTCCGATCTCGGAAGTGCTCGATCGCAAGGCCTTCGATCTCGACCGCATCATCGAACTCGAACCCGATTTCCTCGAGGAGGGCCATCACCACCATCACGACGAGGACATGCAGTCCGTCGCCGTGCACCTGGAGGGCGAGGTCGACCCGGAGAAGTTCATGCCCTGGATCTCCAATCTCACCCAGGTCGAGGGGCCGAACATCCTGCGCTGCAAGGGCATCGTGGCATTCCCCGATGAGCCGAAACGCTTCGTCTTCCAGGGCGTTCACATGATCCTCGACGGCGATGTGCAGGGCGAGTGGAAGCCTGGCGAGAAGCACACCTCCAAGGTCGTGTTCATCGGGCGCGATCTGAACGAGAAGGCGATCCGAGAGGGCTTTCTCGCCTGCGCGGCATAAAGCACCTCGTCCCTGCCGGCTTACGGGCTCCCCTGTGAGGCGTTCTGCGGCTCACCCGGAAACCGCATTCCCTTTCACGAGGCAGTCGCGGACATAGGCTTTGCGGGCGGCCAGCATCTGTTCACGGAGGTCGGGCGCCGTAGTGTTGCCCGTCCTGTAGATCAGGCGGGCGTCTCTCTCGCAGGCGGCCTTCAGCACCTCCCTTGCCGTCGTAGCGCCGCGCTGCTCCTGGGCAGCAAGGCCCATGGGCATCGCGATCGCGATAGTGAGGGTGATCAGAGGCAAGATCCGCATATGTCGCTCCTGATTCGAGAACGCGCATCATGGGTCTGGCGTCCCAGCCGGTCTAAGGCGCAAAGGTCTTAGTCCTTCCGGCCATGCGTATGGTGCCTGTCGAACCTCACGACGATCTTGCCCCCCTAGCGTCGATTTATGGTATGGGCAGCCAATCTGAAGGAATTGCTCGATGAGTACAGGAACCGCCCCCTCCTTGACCCAAAGCGTGACGCCCGTGGAGGCGGGCGCGCATGTGACGGCCCTCGGCTGGCTGAAGGGTACGACGGCCTTCGGCCTGGGGGATGGCGGCGTTCTGCTGGCAAAGGATGGCGAGACCCATCGGGTGGAAGCTCATCCAGACGCGGGCGTGCTGGTGGGAGCCTGCGATGGCGAGCGCTTCGTCACCGGCGGTGACGACGGCCGCGTCGCCGTCACCGGGTCTGACGGTTCCACCAAGACCCTGGCCGAGACCAAGGGCGCCTGGATCGACTCGCTCGCCGTCAACGCGGGCGGCGCCTTCGCCTATGCAGTGGGCAAGCGGGTCATCGCCCGCGACGACAAGGGTCGCGAGAAGATTCTCGAGGTTCCCTCCACCGCGCGCGGGCTCGCCTTCGCACCCAAGGGCTACCGGCTGGCGATCTCTCACTACAACGGCGCCACGCTCTGGTTTCCCAACGTGGAGGCCAAGCCCGAAGGGCTCGAATGGAAGGGCTCCCACCTCGACGTCACCTGGTCGCCCGATGCCCGCTTCGTGGTGACCTCCATGCAGGAGAATTCCCTGCACGGCTGGCGCCTCATCCCCGACAAGGGGCATATGCGCATGAGCGGTTATCCGTCGAAGACGCGCTCCTTCTCCTGGTCGGGAGACGGCAAATGGCTTGCCACCTCCGGCGCGGAGGCTGCGATCATCTGGCCCTTCGAGTCGAAGGAGGGCCCCATGGGCAAGGCCCCGCGGGAATGCGGCGTGCGCCCGGCGAAGGTCAGCCGGGTGGCCTTCCACCCGAACACCTATGTGCTCGCGGCCGGCTATGAAGATGGCTGCATCCTGCTCATCCGCCTGACGGACGCCTCCGAGCTTCTGGTGCGCCCTGCCGTCAAGGATAGCGGCATCACGGCCATGGCCTGGGACAAGGCCGGCAAACGTCTGGCCTTCGGCTGCGAGGACGGTCAGGCCGGCATTCTGACCCTGCCCGCATGAGGTCGCCGGTGGCTCGCTTCGGCGCCTTCCTGCGCGGAAGCTTCGGCTTGCCGAAGCCCGACAAGCAGACCGTGGACCAAGTGAAGGATTTGGCCCGCTCAGCGCTTCGGGCATCGCCTGAAACGGCTTTCGCCGTCAACGAGATCGCATGCAACGATCCCGGCTGCCCGGGAATCGAGACTGTCATCCTCGTGATGGAGCCCGGACAAAAGACGCGGGCGCTCAAGGTCCCCAAGCCCCTCGACGAGGTCATGGAACAAGATATCCTCGCGGCTCTTCACGGTTGAGGAGATCAAGCTTGTCCCGGATCACTCGCATCGTCGCCTTCGGAATGGGGCTCCTCGGCGGCATTGTCGCTTCGCAAGGGCCTGAATTCGGGCAGCAATACCGTCAGCGTCTCGGCGGTGCGGTTGACGAATTGCGGCAGGTGATCAGCCGTTTCGAAAGGGATGCCCAAGCCAGCGGCGTGACGCGGGAGAGCGCGATCACGCGCCTGCGCTCCAATGCGGACGATTTCGTCAGCCGCCAGGGCACGGCCATGCAGGCGAATGTGGAGCGTTTGAGCCGTCTGGAAACCCATCGGGCAGCCATGCTGGAGGCGGGCCCCTTCGCCCGCGTCGCCCTCATGGTTCGCGACGGCGACACGGATATCATGGAAGCCGTTTCCCGCGACTTCGAGCCGGCCCTGCCGGTGACGGAGGAAGGCCTTCTCTCCACGGCCATCGGCTTCATCGCCGTCTGGGGCGGCCTGCTTCTGCTCTCGGGCTTCCTGCGCAGTCTCTTCCGGCGTTCGCGTTCAAGGCGGAGTGTGGTGCAGGCCTGATACAGCCTCAGGCCTCGCGCTCCGGTTTTCCGGCAAGCACCACGTAGAAGCCCAAGCCATCCTGCGCCGGCAGCGTCTGCAGGCGGTCGATCCAGCCGCGCTTCTTGGCCTCGAGCAGGGCTTTGCCGATGGGCTGGAACAGGGTCTCGCCTCCACCCTCCGCCGGCGCATCGAGACGGATGGCCACCGCCTTGGGCGCCCCGAAGCGGCTGCGCTCCAGCATGTCCTGGATCGAAGCCGCAGCCTGCTCGCGGGATGCGCCGCGCAGATCGAGCACGCTCTCGGCATCTGTGACGCCAAGACCTCCGCGGAGCTTGTTGGCGTAGAACTCGTCGAAGTGGGGCATGCAGTCTGCTCCATTTTCCCCTCCTCCCCACGAGGGGGAGGAGGGCTCTGGATGTGTTATCGCACCAGAACGTTCCGGAACTGCCACGGATCAGAGGTGTCGATGTCCTCCGGGAAGAAGCCGGGGCGGTCAGTGAGCGGGGTCCAGTCAGTGTAGAAACCGTTCACCGGGCCGAGATAGGGCATCTG
Source organism: Microvirga arvi (assembly GCF_016892765.1). GTDB lineage: Bacteria > Pseudomonadota > Alphaproteobacteria > Rhizobiales > Beijerinckiaceae > Microvirga > Microvirga arvi. The sequence goes on along the minus strand of NZ_JAFEMD010000039.1, from coordinate 22,601 downwards.
CACCTCGAGGCAGCGGCGGAAATCCATCTCGTCCGCTTCCACGATGCCGGCATTGGGATTCTCCAGCGCCCAGACCATGCCGGCGAGCACGGCGGAGGTCACCTGGAGGCCGGTGGCGTTCTGGTAGGGCGCCACGCGGCGCGTCTCCTCGATGGAGAGCTGCGAGCCGTACCAATAAGCGTTCTTGCCGTGGCCGTAGAGCAGCACGCCGAGCTCGTCGATGCCGTCCACGATCTCGTTCTCGTCGAGGATGTGCTGCTCCTCCTGGAACTTGCCGGCGCTGCCGAACATCTCGTGCAGCGAGAGCACCGCCTCGTTGCACGGATGATAGGCGTAGTGGCAGGTCGGCCGGTACACGGCCTTCCCGTTCTCGCGCACGGTGTAATAGTCCGAGATCGAGATCGACTCGTTGTGCGTGACGAGAAAACCGTATTGCGAGCCGGGCGTCGGGCACCAGGTGCGCACGCGGGTGTTGGCGCCGGGCTGGAGCAGGTAGATCGCCTGCGCGTCCGGCCCAAGCGTGCCGGCATTCTCCGGCATCCATTGTTCATGCGTGCCCCAGCCGAGCTCGGCCGGCTGCAGGCCTTCCGACACGAAGCCGTCCACCGACCAGGTGTTCACGAAAACACCCATCGGCTTCTCGGACTTGGCGCGTTGCGTGTCGCGCTCGGCGATGTGAATGCCCTTGACGCCGACGCGTTGCGCCAGACGCGCCCAATCCTCGCGGCTCCTCGGTTCGTCATAGGTGATGCCGAGATCGCCTGCGACGTTCACCAGCGCCTGCTTGACGAACCAGGACACCATGCCCGGATTGGCGCCGCAGCAGGACACCGCCGTAGTGCCGCCGGGATTGCGGCGGCGCGCCTCCATCGTCACTTCGCGCAAGGCAAAATTCGTGCGCGATTCCGGCCCCTTGCTCTTGTCGAAATAGAAGCCGGCCCACGGCTCGTTCACGGTGTCGATGTAGAAGCAGTTGAGCGAACGGCACAGCTCCATGATGTCCACGGAACCCGTGTCCACCGAGAGGTTGACGCAGAAGCCCTGACCGCCGCCTGCGGTCAGCAGCGGCGTGAGCAGCTCACGGTAATTGTCCTTGGTCACCGCCTTCTGGATGAAGCGGATGCCGCGCTCGTCGAGCAGTTCCTTGTGCTTCTCCTGCGGATCGATGACCACGAAGCGGCTCTTGTCGTACTCGAAATGACGCTCGATGAGCGGCAGGGTGCCCTGCCCGATCGAGCCGAAGCCGATCATGACGATGGGGCCGCTGATACGACCATGAACGGGCCAGGTGGTCATCGGGTCTGTCTCCTTGCGAAAGCAGCGATGAAAAAGGTCAACGCCGGATAACGGTTTCGGGCGCATCTAGGATTGAGGAGCCCCTGGGGTCAATGCCTGTAGGCTCCGGCAGGCACTGCAAGCCATATCCTGACGCATGGCGAAGGCCCGATGGCTCAAGTCCGCCCTGCCATGCTCAATCCACCCTCGACAATGTGCAACAAGGCTTCATGATGGCCGCCGTGATACCCTGAACCGACTGCGACCGATGAAATTTCACGAACTTCTCATGCGCCACGGGCGCATGATCGGCCTGGGCTTCGCCCTGACCTTCCTGTCCTCCTTCGGCCAGACCTTCTTCATTTCCCTGTCGGGGCCGGACATCCGCGCGGCCTTCGGCCTGACGCACGGCGCCTTCGGCTCGATCTACTCCCTCGCGACCCTCTCCTCGGGCCTGCTGATGATCTGGGTCGGCAGCGTCATCGACCGGGTCGATATCCGGCTTTACGCCACCACGGCCATGCTTGGCCTGGCAGCGGCAGCGCTCAGCCTGTCGCTGGCCCCCAATGTGATCGTGCTCGGCTTGAGCCTGTTTGCCCTGCGCCTTTTCGGCCAGGGCATGCTGAGCCATGCGGGCGTGATGAGCACCGCCCGCCTCGGCGAAGGCGTGCGCGGCAGGGCGCTGGGCGTGGCGGCCCTCGGCTTCCCGGCCGGCGAGGCATTCTTTCCCGCCGTTGCCATCGCGTTGATCACGGCCATCGGCTGGACGGGCGCCTGGCGCACCGCATCGGTTACGATCATCGTGGCTCTTTGCCTCGGCTGGCTGCTCGGGTTTGCCATCAGGCGCAAGGATCCGTCCGTTGATGAAGCCGCGCACAGGAAGGCTTCGAGCGAGGCAGGGCCGCGCTGGAAAGACATTCTGCGCGACTGGCGCTTCCTCGCGCTCGTCCCCACCATGATCGGCTATCCGGCCATCATGACGGCCTATTTCTTTCATCAGCGCTTCATCGCGGAGGTGAAAGGCTGGTCCCTCGAGCTCCTGGCGAGCAGCATCACGCTCTTCGCCCTGGTATCGGTCGTCGTTGCCATGACGGCTGGCACCTTCATCGATCGATTCGGAGCCGTGCGCCTCAGCCACTTCTACCTGGCCGGCATGACGGCGGCGTCCCTTGTCCTCGCCACCTTCGACGCGCCGTTCCTGCCGCTCGTATTCTTCGGATTGATCGGCCTCACCTCCGGCTGCACCAATGTGGTGATCGCAGCCGTGCTGGCCGAGCTCTTCGGCACCACGCATCTCGGCAAGATCCGCGCGCTTGCGGGTGCGATCATGGTGGTGGCATCGGCCGCGACGCCCGGCGCCATCGGCCTCCTGTTCGATGCCGGGATCAGCCTGGAAGCGATCTGCTTAGGCTTCGTCGCCTACATGCTGGCGGCGGCTGCCATCACCTTTGTGCTGCCCAATCCGAGGGCCGAACGGTTGCAGCCATTATAGGATTTCCGCCTATTTTCCGATTTGCGACGCCAACTCATCCTTCAGAATCTGGATGTCGAAATCTTCCGGGAATATGGCGTCGGCCTCTCTGATGATTTCGAGGCTTGCTTCCCTATTGCCGCGCTCCACAGCGCATCTGAGCTGGCCGATGAGTGCTTCGCGAAGGAGTTCACGTGCTTTCGTGGCAGCCGCCGCGAAATGCTCTTGGCCTGCTTCTGTTCGATCCTGAACAGCATAGAGGAAATAGCCCTGCTCTATGCTGCACTCCGGATCATGCGGCGCCAGTGCCGCAGCATTCTCAAAGCATTGGAGGATCTGATCCAATGGAGCGTCATCGTTCTTGGCCAATTGTATCAGGCGACCGCTGAGCATCCATAAGGCAGCACAGCCTGGGAAGCGATCAAGCAAGTCTCGCGCGAGGGCCAGAGCCGCATCGAAATCTTCCCTTTTGCCAAGTTGCCTAACGGATGCGATGCCTTGCAGAACCTCCCGAAGAGGCTCGCGATCGGGGACTTCATTCATCGCGAGCCTCTCATTTCTCTATCTGGTGTGCAGCTTCTAGAAAGCTGTCAGGGATCCCGCTCCCTGTGCTGCCGCAGCCACGAGGAGGCCGAGATCAGGCTTTTCTTCCATAGCTCCGGTTGCCGAGACAAGCCCCTTCGCCCCTGAAAGCGAATCGGCTTGCAATTCGAGTGCCAGGAAGCGGTTGCGCTCGTAGGGACCTGGCAGCCACAGCGAGCCCGTCTTTTCGGTCGAGAAGCCGAAGCGCTCGTAATAGGGCGCATCGCCCACCAGCAGCACCGCCTTGTGACCGAGGCCGGCAGCACGCTTGAGCGACTCGCGCATCAGTTTGGCCCCGAGGCCGAGGCTCTGCACGGACGGATCGATGGCGATGGGGCCGAGCATCAGGGCTGCGCGGTTCGCACCGGCGGAGACGTGCCACAGGCGCACGGTCCCGATGATCTCACTGTTGCGGTCGATGACGAGCGACAGCCCGTTGGCCGGCATCCTGCCCTCGCGCAGGCGCTCGCAGGTCTTCTGGAACCGGGCAGGTCCGAAGCAGGAATCGAGCAGCGCCTCGCGCGCTTCGACATCGTGGAAGGTTTCTTCGCGAATCGTGATCATGGCCGTGGCCTCCCAATACGTGGGGTGAGCGACAGCCCTCGCACCGGCTTGAACTAAAAGCCGGCCGTCCGGGACAACTCTTTGGGGGTTGATGCCTGCCTCGTTTCACGAGGCAGGCGGGACGTGAATCAGATCACGTAGGACTTCAGCGGCGGGAAGCCGTTGAATGCGACCGCCGAGTAGGTGGTCGTGTAGGCTCCCGTGCCTTCGATCAGCACCTTGTCGCCGATCTCCAGCGAGATGGGGAGCGGATAAGGCTCCTTCTCGTAGAGAACGTCGGCCGAGTCGCAGGTCGGACCGGCCAGCACGCACGGCACCTTGCGGTCGTGGTCGCGCTCGCTGCGGATCGGGTAGCGGATCGACTCGTCCATCGTCTCGGCGAGTCCGCCGAACTTGCCGATGTCGAGATAGACCCAGCGCACCTCGTCCTCGTCCCGGCTCTTCTTGGAGATCAGGACGACTTCGGTCTCGATGATGCCGGCATTGCCGACCATGCCGCGGCCCGGCTCGATGATCGTCTCCGGGATGCGGTTGCCGAAGTGCTTCGACAGCGCCCGGAAGATCGACTCGCCGTAGGCTTCGACCATCGGGACCGTCTTCAGGTACTTCGTCGGGAAGCCGCCGCCGAGGTTGACCATCGACAGGTGGATGCCGCGGTGGGCGCACTCACGGAAGATCGCGGAGGCGGAACCGAGAGCCTGATCCCAGGCTTCCGTGTTGCGCTGCTGCGAGCCCACGTGGAAGGACACGCCGTAAGCCTCGAGGCCCTGACGGTGCGCATGCTCCAGCACGTCCACGGCCATCTCTGGCACGCAGCCGAACTTGCGGGAGAGCGGCCACTCGGCGCCGGCGCCGTCGCACAGGATGCGGCAGAACACCTTCACCTCGGAAGCCTCGATGCCAGCCGTCTCGGCAGCGCGGGCGATCTTCTCGACCTCCGCCTCGCAGTCGACCGCATAGAGGCGCACGCCAAGCTCGAGCGCACGAACGATGTCGCGCTCCTTCTTGATCGTGTTGCCGAACGAGATGCGGTCAGGCGTGGCGCCGGCGTCGAGCGCGAGCTGGATCTCGACCACGGACGCCGTGTCGAAGCACGAGCCGAGCTCGGCCAGGAGCTTGAGCACCTGCGGCTCCGGGTTCGCCTTCACGGCGTAGAACACGCGCGTGTCGGGGAGCGCACGGGCAAACTTGGAGTAGTTGTCGCGCACGACCTCGAGGTCGACGACCACGCACGGGCCGTCCTCACGTCGGTTGCGCAGGAATTCACGGATGCGCTGAGTCACGGCGCTCTCCCCACCAAAGGTTCAATGGAGGTCTTGTGGAGCCTCCGGATTGAAATTCAGACGATCAGGATTCCTGCCGTCCGGCGTCAGCGAGGGAAGATGGCATCCCGCTTCGTGCGATGGAGACACGAGAGGCGCGATGGGCTCTTCACCCGGAGATGCTGCCTTGGATTGGATGGGGATACTCCATCCGCACGCCTGGCAATGATAAACAAGCCTCTTCGGTGTTGACCTTTGGAGGGCCAACGAGACCAAAAAAGCCCGTTCGTCGTTGCTTTAAGTCGCGTCCCCCGCTGAGAGCGAGGTGCGCCGGTTTTCGCCTCCGGCTGCCGGTTAGGGGTATCGAGAGCTAGAGCGCACTCGGGCGGCTGTCCGGCCTCTTGTCCGGATGCCCACCAACCGACACACGACCACAGGCACGTGCGAAATTGGGCAAGGCTGAAATAAGCACATTCGCCCCCGATCACAAGAGTTTTTGGGCCTTGTCCGAGGATTTTTTTAACCCTGCCGAGACCTGTGTCTTGCCCGCATCACCATTCAGCTTCCATTAAGCGGTCGAGCTACACGGATGAGGGCTGAGGCCCCATATTCCGCTCTCGAAGCCCGGCCGCTCCCTCAAGATGAGAACAGCTCCACTGCCATGACGCACCTGTCCCGCCGCACCCTCCTGCAAAGCCTGCTCGCAGCGACTGCGCTGTCCGCCTCAAGCCGGCAGGCTTCCGCCCAGCAGAACGGGGTGCCGCAGCCCACGCCCTTCCGCTACGAGGATGTGGTGCGCCGAGCCCGCGAATTGTCGACGGCACCTTTCGAGGCTCCGCCGACACAGCTGCCCGAGCCCCTGAACCGGCTCAGCTTCGACGATTACCGCGACATCCGCTTCCGCCCTGAAAGGGCCCTGCTCGCCTCGGGGAACGGACCGTTCCGGATGCAGCTCTTTCATCTCGGCTTCCTCTATCCACGCCCGGTGACGGTGAACATCATCCGCGAGGGCGTCCCGGCCCCCGTGCCCTACCAGCGGGAGCTGTTCGACTACGGCCGCAACAAGATCGAGCGGCCGCTGCCGGTCAATCTCGGCTTTGCGGGCTTCCGGCTGCACTACCCGCTGAACGAGCCCAAGCTGCTGGACGAGCTCATCGCCTTCCTCGGCGCGAGCTATTTCCGCTTCCTCGGAGCCGGTCAGAAATACGGCATTTCGGCGCGCGGACTCGCGATCAACGTGGAAGGCGGCGAAGCGGAGGAGTTTCCGCATTTCCGCGAGTTCTGGGTCGAGATGCCCAAGCCCAACGACGAGCGGGCCATCATCCATGCCCTTCTCGACAGCCCCTCCGTGACGGGAGCATACCGGTTCGAGATCTACCCGTCGAAGGAGACGACCCTCGACGTCACGGCCACGCTCTTCCCGCGCCAAACCATCACCAATGTGGGCCTGGCGCCGCTCACCTCCATGTACTTCGAAGGCGAGAACGACCGGAAGCCCACCGACGATTTCCGGCTGGAGCTGCACGATTCGGATGGCCTGCTTATGCAGTCGGGCGCCGGTGAATGGATCTGGCGTCCGTTACGCAATCCCAACAAGAAGACGATCTCGTCCTTCAGCGACAACAATCCTCGCGGCTTCGGCCTGATGCAGCGCGACCGGGTGTTCGAGCATTACCAGGATCTGGAAGCGCATTACCACCAGCGGCCCGGCTACTGGGTCGAGCCCGTGGGGCAATGGGGGGAAGGCTGGGTCGAACTGGTCGAGATCCCGACAGGGGATGAGACACACGACAACATCGTCGCCTATTGGCAGCCGAACCGCGCTTACGAGCCGGGGCAGGAGGTCGTGCTCTCCTACCGTCTGAGGGCTGCCGCCGCGATCAGCGCCATGCATCCGGGCGGAAAGGCGGTCAACACCTTCCAGACGCCGCCGCGCGCCAGCGGATCGAACGCTCCGAGCGATCCTCAACATCGCCGGTTCATCATCGATTTCGCCGGCGGCAACCTGCCCTATTATCTCGGCGCTCCGGAACAGGTGCAGCTGGTGCCCTCCACCTCCACGGGCCAGATCACCAACACCTTCCTGATGCCCAACCCCCACATCGACGGCTTTCGCGCCGCCATCGATGTCAGGCTGGAGCCGGGGCAGTCCACGGACCTGCGCGCCTTCCTGCGCGCCGGCAACCGGGCCCTGACAGAGACCTGGACCTATCCCTGGTTCGTGGATTAGCCCACAGCTCCCCGTGTCATCCCCGGCGATCCGCAGGACCGGGAAGGGGATCCATGATGAGGCTCGTCCCTATGGATTCCCTTCCCCTCCGCTGCGCTCCGGCCGGGAATGACACTCTTGCGGTTTTAAGCTTCCTCGGTCCTGACACCCTCCCCGTCATCACCGGGACGATCCCCGGATCAAGTCCAAGGACGGCCATGACGGGGTGCGGGCGTTCCCTCCCCCCTTTGCGGGGGAGGGTGGCGAACGAAAGTGAGCCGGGAGAGGGGGCGTCATCGGTCTCGCACTGCCCCTCTCCCGACCCTCGCTGACGCGAGGGCCACCCTCTCCCGCTAAAGGGGAGAGGGCAGGGTGTACGTTCTCATTTTGTTCTTGACAATCGTCCTAAGCTCGGCTATATCGTTGGGCATCCCCGCCCTCGAGGGGCGCGCTCGCGAGGCGTCGCAAGAGTGGGGCAGGGAGCGGTCCCGCCGCAGGTCTCGCACGCCTGTGATCGCGGGTGGCCGATCCTGGCTTGATCCAGGTCCGCTGAAACAAACCGCGCGTGACGAGCAGTCCGGCTCTCACTTTTCACCACACATCATCGAGCCGGGCTGCCCGACGCGCCACCCTCGATCTCCCCGCAAGGCTCGCAGCTTAGGCTGCGGGCCCCAAGGTGCTGGCTCTTTGATATGGATCGATCCATCCGCTTCGGACTTAACCGAGGCTGACAGGGGACCTTGCCAAGCTCGATCGAACCGCGCAGAACCTGTGCCTCGAAAGGCAGTCCGTCCACCCTGCCTAGCGGAAGGTGAGTGCCGATGAAGCTGAATGCCTGGATCGCAGGAGCGCTCGCAGCGTGCCTGGGCGGAAGCGCCCTGGCGCAGCAGCCGCTGACGGAGGTGACCTTCGGCACCAACTGGCTCGCGCAGGGCGAACACGGCGGCTATTACCAGGCGCTTGCCGACGGCACCTACGAGAAATACAGGCTCAAGGTCACCATCGTTCCGGGCGGCCCGCGCGCCAGCAACCGCATGCTCATGACGGTCGGCAAGCTCGACTTCTACATGGGCGGCAGCATGATCCAAGCCTTCTCAGCGGTGGAGAAGGACATTCCCACCATCGTGGTGGCGGCCCATTTCCAGAAAGAGCCGCAGGTCCTCCTCAGCCATCCCGGCCAGGGGCTCGATACCTTCGAGGATCTGAAGAAGTCCAATGACATCCTGCTCTCCAAGGATGCGGTCGCCACCTTCTTCCAATGGATGAAGGCAGAGTACGGCTTCAAAGACGAGCAGGTGAAGCCTTTCGGCTTCAACCCGGCCCCCTTCATCGCCAACAAAAAAGCGGTGCAGCAGGGCTACGTCACGTCCGAGCCCCTCACCATCGAGAAGGCCGCAGGCTTCAGGCCCAACGTGTTCCTGCTCGCCGCTCACGGCTTCAGCACCTATTCCACGACCGTGGAAACCCGTCGCGAGGTGGTGGAGAAAAATCCCGATCTCGTGCAGCGCTTCGTCGATGCCTCGACCATCGGCTGGTACCATTATCTCTACGGCGACAACACCAGGGCCAGGGAGCTCATCAAGCGCGACAACCCGGAGATGACCGACGAGCTGCTGGCCTATTCCCATGCCAAGATGAAGGAATACGGCATCGTCGATTCCGGCGACACGCAAACGCTCGGCATCGGAGCTATGACCGATGCGCGCATGAATGACTTCTTCGACAAGATGGTGAAGGCCGGCCTGTTCAAGCCGGATCTCGATTACCGCAAGGCCTACACGCTCCAGTTCGTGAACAAGGGCGTGGGCCTGAACCTGAAGAAATAGAGGAGAGCGGCGCCGGTTCGCCCAATGCTGCTGCATCCCATGATCGAGCCCGCATCCCCGCTCGCCTCCCTGCATGGCATCACCAAGGTCTTTGCCAATGGTGTGACGGCGCTTGCCGGTTTCGATCTCGACATCCGTGCCGGCGAGTTCTTGTCCCTGCTCGGGCCGTCGGGCTGCGGAAAATCGACAGTGCTGCGCCTCATCGCCGGACTAGCCGAGCCGACCACGGGACACGTCGCCTGGCCGGGCTCCACCCATGAGGATCATCGCAGCGAGATCGGCTTCGTGTTTCAGGAGCCGACGCTGATGCCCTGGGCCGATGTGGCGGACAATGTGTGGCTGCCCCTGCAGCTGCGGGGCGTCTCCAGGCACGATGCGCGGGAGCGCATTGCCGAGAGCCTCTCCCTCGTCGGCCTGGAGAATTTCGCGAAAGCCTATCCGCGAGAGCTTTCGGGCGGGATGAAGATGCGCGTGTCGATTGCCCGCGCGCTTTCCCTGAAGCCGCGCCTGCTGCTCATGGACGAGCCGTTTGCAGCGCTCGACGAGATCACGCGCTTCAGGCTGAACGACGATCTTTTGAGGCTGCAGAACGATCTGCGCTGCACCGTGGTGTTCGTGACCCATTCGGTTTATGAGAGCGCCTATCTGTCGAGCCGGATCGCGGTCATGTCCCCGCGCCCGGGCCGCATCGTCGCCGAGGTCATGGGCGAAACGCCCGGATCGCGCGCGAAGGACTTTCGCACCAGCACGCGCTACGCTGCCTTATGCGGAGAGATCTCGCGGATCCTGCTGGAGCATATGGCGGAGGAGCGCGGGTGATGGCGCCGGCCTCCAATCCTTGGAAGCTTGTCCTGCCGCTTGCCGTCTTCGCAGCGGCTGTCGGGGCTTGGGAGGCGACGGTGCGCCTGCAAGGCATCCCGCCCTACATCCTGCCGGCGCCGAGCCTGATCGGCGCGACGATGATCGCCGACTGGCCGCTTCTGCGCGCCTCGCTCCTGACGACCCTCGGCACGACGCTCCTGGGGCTTGCTCTCGCCGTGGCCGGCGGCGTTTTCCTTGCCCTTCTTCTGAGCCTGTCGCGGATCGTCGAGTATTCTCTCTATCCCTTTGCCATCGTGCTGCAGGTCACGCCTGTCATCGCCATCGCGCCCCTGCTTCTGATCTACATGCCGCAGGACGTTGCGGTTCTGACCTGCGCGTGGCTCGTCGCGTTCTTTCCGGTTCTCTCCAACACGATGCTCGGGCTGCAATCGGTCGACAGGAACCTCATGGAGCTGTTCCAGCTTTATGGTGCCCCCGCGTCCCGAACTCCCCTGGCGCTCTTCCGGTCCCGGCTGAAAGCCTTGTGGTATCTGCGCCGTCCTGCCGCCCTGCCGGCTTTCCTAACAGGGCTCCGAATCGCCGGAGGGCTCTCCCTGATCGGCGCCGTGGTGGCCGAGATGGCAGCGGGCTCCGCTGGGGCAGGGTCGGGATTGGCCTACCGCATCATCGAAAGCCAGTACCGCCTCAATATCCCGCGCCTCTTTGCGGCCCTCGTCCTTCTGGCCCTGACCGGCATCGGCCTTTATCTCCTGCTCGCAGGCCTCAGTCACCGCTTCTTACGCCGATGGCACGAAAGTGCCCTCGCTCCTGAGAAATGAGGCGCCCGCCCTGTTAGCCTGTTAATATTGCGCCGGCTTGTCATCGTACCGTCATGAGTTCCACCCATGGTACGCAAGGCAACGCTTCGAACAGCGAGGGACCATGGACACCGACAACAAGCATCCGGGCATCAAGAGCGTCGGATGGGCTCTGGTTCAAGCCTCGCGCCTGCATCGAAGCCGCACGGGCGACAAGCTGTCCGAACTCGGCCTCTTCGCCGGTCAGGAGCAGGTGCTCCAGGCCCTCAGCAATTCCGGCCCCATGACCATGGGCGATCTGGCGGCGATCCTGCGCGTGCGCCCGCCGACGGCCTCCAAGACGGTCTCGCGCCTGTCCGCCCTCAAGCTGGTGGAGCGCCACGCGGAACCCGGCGATGCCCGGGTCGTGCGCGTGAAGCTCACCAAGGAAGGCAAGCGCAAGGCAGCCGCCATCGACGCTCTCTGGGACGAGGTCGAGGCCGAGCTGCTCCAGGGCTTCGACAACAAGGACCGCAAGCGTCTGCGCAAGCTCCTTCGGAAGGCCGCCAAGAACCTTGCCGGCCTCACAGGCGCCGACCAGACCGGCTTCGAGGCCGACGACGAGGTCGAAGGGCTGGAAGCGACAAGCGAGCCCGAACTCGCCGCGACGGCCTGACCGACACGCCCGAGCTCTGATGTGCGCGCACGAGGGCCGTGCGCCGCGGGTATTCGCGTCCTGACCGCGATGCTTCTTCCTTACTGGCCCATCGTTCAATGCGGAAAACCGGATCCACTTTTCCGCACGATGGGCTAGCATCCCGACCATGGCCGACACCGTCTCCCCATCCCTGCCCAAGCCGCTTTCGCAGCGCCGGAACCGCCTGATCGGCATCGCCCTCATGTGCGGGGCGCTGCTCTGCTTCTCGTGCCTCGATGCGACGGCCAAATGGGTCAACCGCTCCGTCGACCCCATGGTGACGGTGTGGGCCCGCTACATGTCGGCGGCCCTGCTGACCTTCCTGGTCATCAATCCCCGAACCCAGCCGGGAGCGCTCAGGACCCGCCGGCTCCCGCTCCAGCTCATTCGATCCTCCCTCCTCCTGGCCTCGACCCTCTGCAACTTCTTCGCCCTGAAATACCTGCAGCTGGTCGAAACCCAGTCGATCATCTTTGCGACACCCCTGCTGGTGGCGCTGCTGGCAAGTCCTCTCCTGGGAGAGCGCGTCGGCTGGCAGCGCCTGACCGCCATCGCCGTCGGCTTCGTCGGCATCCTCGTCATCACGCGGCCGGGCCTGGGAACCATGCATCCCGCGGCTCTGCTGTCGCTCGCCGGCTCCGTGGCCTATGCCTTCTACAACATTGTGACCCGCATGCTCGCCTCGAGCGACCCCACCGCCACGACGACGCTCTATTCGAGCGTCGCCGGCATTCTCTTCGTGACGCCCGTTCTGCCCTGGATCTGGACCACGCCCTCCTCGCCGCTCGTGTGGTTTCTTCTGGCGACGACAGGGTTCTATGGGGCCTTCGGGCATTGGCTCCTGGTTCTCGCCCATGCCCGGGCCCCGGCGGCGATCCTGGCGCCCTTCATCTACAGCCAGATCTTTTGGATGCTCGCTCTCGGCTACATCCTGTTCGGGGACTGGCCCGATTCTTGGACCTTCGTCGGGGCTGGCATCGTCATCGCATCGGGGCTTTATTTGCTCTCCCGTGAACGCGTGAAGCCACGACAGCCGGAGACGCCCTCATGAGCGATGCCTCCCTCGAAACCCTGCCCGGAATCGGACCCGTCACGCAGGGCTGGCTGACGGAGGTCGGCATCCATACTGTCGGCGAGCTTCGCTCCATCGGCGCTGTCGAGGCCTATCGGCGCCTCAGGTTCATGCTGCCCCGCCGCGTCAATCTCAACGCCCTCTACGCCCTGGAAGCGGCCCTGCGCGGTTGCCATTGGCTCGATCTGCCCCAGGATGTGAAGACGGCGCTCCAGCATCAGGCCAGGAGCATCGACGAGGCCCTTCGCCGAGGCGGCGGCGCACGTTGCACCATTGCCTGACCACAGACGACAACAGGAAACACCATGAGCCGCACCGATATCCTGATGACCGCGCCGATGATGCCGATCGTCATCGAGACGCTGGAAAAAGCCTGCACGCTGCACCGCCTGTGGGAGCACGCGGATCAGGAGGCGTTTCTGAAGGAACTCGGGCCGCGCATGCGCGGCGTGGCCACGAGCACGCTCTATGGCCGCCTCGAAGCCTCGCTGCTCGACCGGCTGCCGAACGTGGAGATCATCTCGAGCTTCGGTGTCGGCTACGACAACGTGGACGCGGCGGAAGCAGCCCGACGCGGCATCGTCGTCACCAACACCCCCGGCGTTCTCGACGACGAGGTGGCCGACCTCACCATCGGCCTGCTCCTGGCCACATTGAGAAAGATCCCGCAGGCCGACCGCTACCTGCGCGAGGGACAATGGCTGAAAGCCTCCTTCCCCCTCTCGTCCACCCTGCGCGGCCGAAAGGTCGGCATCGTCGGTCTCGGACGCATCGGCAAGGCCATCGCGAAGCGGGTTCACGGGTTCGGGGTCAGCATCTCCTATCACGGGCGCAGTCAGCAGGACGACGTTGCCTATCCCTATTTCCCGACGGTGATCGGCCTCGCGGAGGCTTGCGACGTGCTGATCGTCATCACGCCCGGTGGCGCCGGGACGCGCCATCTCATCAATGCCGATGTGCTGAAGGCCTTGGGACCCAACGGCGTGCTGATCAACGTGGCGCGCGGCAGCGTCGTGGACGAGCAGGCGCTGATCGAGGCGCTGAAGGCCGGAACGATCCTGAGCGCCGGTCTCGATGTCTATAATGACGAGCCCCGCGTGCCGCAGGAATTGATCGACATGGAGCACGTGGTGCTCCTGCCCCACATCGCCTCGGCCTCGGTGCACACCCGCAACGCCATGGGCAAGCTCGTGGCCGACAACATCGTTTCGTGGGTCGAGGGCAAGGGCCCGCTGACTCCGGTGCCGGAGACGCCTTACACGGGACGGGTCGGTTGAGCGGCTTTCACAATTAGTCTCAACTCTTCGTCGTCACCGGCCTTGTGCCGGTGACTCCCGTCTTGTGTTCCTCCGTCCTCATCCTGAGGAGCAGACGCAGTCTGCGTCTCGAAGGAGATACCAGAGAGCACTGATCCTCCTTCGAGACGGTCGCTTGAGCGACCTCCTCAGGATGAGGTGAGAGATAGCCGAAATGCATATGGCCTGGCTTGTCCTGGCCATGACATGGCAGCGATGTAAGGTTTGTCATTCCTGGCCGGAGCGCAGCGAAGGGGAAGGGAATCCATCAGATAAGCGCGTGGGTGGATCCCCTTCCTTCGCTACGCTCGCAGGGGATGACAGTCGCATCGTCCCATGGACGCGAGGTTAAAGCGCGAACCCGCCATCCACTAGATGAATATGACCCGTCGTGTAGCTGGCTTCATCGGACGCCAGATACACGGCAAGCGCCGCTACCTCCTCCGCCGTGCCAAGCCGGCCCATGGGCTGGCGGTCGATGAAGGCCTGACGCACCGCGTCCAGGCTTTGGCCGGAGCTTTCCGCCTGGGCCGCGATGCGTTCGTCGAGCGACGGCGACTGAATCGTGCCGGGACAGATCGCGTTGGCGCGGACACCGCGCTTGATGAAATCGGCCGCCACGGCCTTGGTGAGGCCGATCACCGCCGCCTTGGTCGTGCCGTAGACATAGCGATTGGGAATGCCGCGCACAGAGGAGGCGCCGGAGGCGATGTTCACGATCGATCCGCCGCCCTTCTTCAGCATGCCGGGCAGCACTGCCTTGATCGTACGATGCATGGATCTCACGTTCAGGTCGAACGAGAAATCCCAGTCCTTGTCGGAACATTCGAGAATCGTGCCGTGATGCACGAAACCCGCCGCATTGACCAGGATGTCGAAGGATCCCGCCTCGGCGACGAGTTGCTCGACACCGGCACTTGAGAGCACGTCGAGCCTGCGCTTTTCAGCTCCCTCGAGTCCTTCCAGCTTCGCAACATCCAGATCCGTTGCCCAGACTTTCGCACCCTCGCGGAGGAAAGCTTCCGCGATCGCGCGCCCGATCCCCTGCCCTGCCGCCGTGACGAGGGCTGTCTTTCCTTGAAGTCTGTTCATGACCGCTCTCGTCCCCGTCTTTTGCAGATCAATGATTGTCGCGCGGCACGCCGAAGGTCTGCGCGACCTTCTGGTACTTCACGGCAGGCTTCAGGGTCATGCCCTCCGAGAGCTGGTCGACCATGGAGCGCTGGATCTCCTGCCAGGGGGTCTGGCTCGCCGGATAGGCATAGCCGCCGCGGGCTTCGAGATCGGCGCGGCGCTTCTCCAGCTCTTCCGGCGACAGGAGAATGTCGGCGCTGCGCTTGTTGAGATCGATGCGGATGCGGTCGCCCGTCTGCAGCAGCGCCAGCCCGCCGCCGACAGCCGCCTCTGGCGAGGCGTTGAGGATCGACGGCGTGCCCGACGTGCCGGACTGACGTCCGTCGCCGATGCAGGGCAGCGAGAGAACGCCCCGTTTGATGAGCGCGCCCGGGGGCTGCATGTTCACGACCTCGGCGGCGCCCGGATAACCGACGGGCCCTGCGCCGCGCATGATGAGGATCGTGTGCTCGTCGATGTTGAGCGACGGATCGTCGATGCGATGATGATAATCCTCCGGCCCATCGAACACCACGACGCGTCCCTCAAAGGCGTTCGGATCCTCCGGATTGTTGAGATAGCGCTCCTGGAATTCCGGGCTGATCACGCTCGTCTTCATGATCGCGGAATCGAAGAGCGTACCCTTCAGGTTCAGGAAGCCTGCCTTCTCCTTCAGCGGATTGTCGTAGGAGCGGATCACGTCGTGATCCCAGGTATGCTTGCCGCGGCAATTCTCGCCGATGGTCGTGCCGGTGCAGGTGATCGCATCCTCGTGAATCTTTCCGGCGCCGATCAGCTCGGCCATCACGGCCGGAAGGCCACCCGCGCGATAGTACTCTTCACCGAGATATTCACCCGCCGGCTGCACGTTCACGAGCAGCGGGATCTCGAAGCCGATGCGCTCCCAGTCGTCGCAATCGAGCGGCACACCGATATGTTTGGCGATCGCATTGATATGAACCGGCGCATTGGTGGAGCCGCCGATGGCCGCATTGGCGACAATGGCGTTCTCGAACGCCTCGCGGGTCATGATGTCGGAGGGCTTCAGGTCCTCCCAAACCATGTCGACGATACGCTTGCCCGTCTCATAAGCCATCTGCCCGCGCTCGCGGTAAGGCGCTGGCACGGCGGCCGAGCCCGGCAGTGACATGCCGAGAGCCTCGGCCAGCGCATTCATCGTCGAGGCCGTGCCCATGGTGTTGCAGTGCCCGACGGACGGAGCCGACGAGCCGACGATGTCGATGAACTGCTGGTAGTCGATGTCGCCGGCCGCGTGGCGCTCGCGGGCCTTCCAGACGATGGTGCCGGAGCCCGTGCGCTCGCCGTGATGCCAGCCGTTGAGCATCGGGCCGACATTGAGCGAAATCGCCGGAATGTTCACGGTCGCCGCCGCCATGATGCAGGCCGGCATGGTCTTG
This sequence comes from Microvirga arvi, assembly GCF_016892765.1. Taxonomy (GTDB): domain Bacteria; phylum Pseudomonadota; class Alphaproteobacteria; order Rhizobiales; family Beijerinckiaceae; genus Microvirga; species Microvirga arvi. The sequence goes on along the minus strand of NZ_JAFEMD010000039.1, from coordinate 6,219 downwards.
TCGCAGCCGGTGAGCAGCACCACGCCGTCGAGCGGATAGCCGTAGAGAACCTCGACGAGGGAGAGATAGGCGAGATTGCGGTCGAGGCAGGCGGTCGGGCGCTTACCGGTCTCTTGGATCGGATGGCACGGGAACTCGAAAGCTACGCCGCCGGCGGCCGTGATGCCGTCGCGCACGCGCTTGGCAAGGTCCAGATGGTGCCGATTGCAGGGCGACAGATCGGAACCTGTCTGCGCAATGCCGATGATCGGTTTCTTGCCCTGCAGCTCCTTGGCCGTGAGGCCGAAATTCAGATAGCGCTCCAGGTAGAGCGCCGTCATGCCCGGATTGTCCGGATTATCGAACCAGAGCCGTGAGCGAAGCTGATCGGGAGTGCGACGGTGAGGCCTCTCAGCCATTCTTCATTTCCTTTCGGGCATCCGTAACCGAATTAGTCGGTATTTGATCTGGAGCGGAAGCCGAGATCAACCATCCCCTGACGAAAGTTGCTGCCGAGGCATGGGAAATATTTTTCATCCAAGCTCAGCACCAGACTCCATTCGGCATTTCCAAGACAAGCGCAGCGCGTTATAGGGTTGCACATAAAGATCTCATTCCTTGCGTTCGCCCACGCCCATTCCAAGCAGCCCAGCCATGTTTCGATACACCCTCCTTGCGGCCCTTGTGGCCCCTCTTGTGTCTACGGCCTCGGCGAATGACTGTCCGACAGCACAGACGGCGAAGCTGGGGTTTGTTTTGGAGCAGCAGGGGGCCACCGCCGAGGTTCGGCCAGCTCCGAACCATTTCGTCCACGTGGTGAATTCGTATCCGAGCGGAAAGAAGCAGCACGTCGTCTACTACCGGGGCTTCTTTCCGATCAGCCGCTTCGACGACACGGCACGCAGCATCAACATCCCCGTCTCCGATTTGCGAACCGTATTCCCCCTCGAGCTGAAGGCTCGCCGCGCCATCACCTATGCTTTAGCTCAGCCCGACAAGGTAGGCGCCCTGGTCTCTCTTGAACTCACCGTGACAGGCCAGGAGCAGTTCCAGCTCGGCGCCTGCTCCTACAACGTGCTGATCGTGCGCAACCGCTACCTCAATGCCGAGGGCAAGGTCACGTCAGAAGTTACGGATCTGTACTCGCCCGATCTCGGCTTCGTTCTGGCCAAGCGCTACGAGGAGGGAGGCGGCAGGCAGACTACGGTGAAGTACCAGAGCATCAAGCCTTTAGGGAAAACCTCGCCTCTCTGAGACGCCTCAGGTCAGCGCCCCTGCCGTGTCGTCGATCTGCGTCCTGACAGCCGGATCGAGATCGAGGGCCTCGGCCAACTGATGCAGGAATTCGCGCTCCTGGATCGTGTCGGGATCGATGGCGATGCGGGCTGCCGCATAGACCTGAGCCGCCTTCTCCGGATCATTCACAGGAGCGGCGAGCTCCTCCACATCGGCGGGCGAAGCCATCTCTGTCTCGAGCCAACGGGTGGCGTCCGGGTCGATGCCCGCCTCGGTCAGACCCTTGGTGATTCGCGACCGCTCCGCCTCGTCGATATGCCCGTCGGCCGCCGCAGCCGCCACCATGGTGCGGAGGAAGAGAAGCGCATCGTCCTCGGTCTGGGACACCGGATGGAAGCGCGAGGTTTCCGTCACGCTGAGAGCCGATCGCGCGACGGCCTCTTCGGGCTTAGGGGCGGAGATCTGCGCCTCAGAGGCGGCAGGAGCAGCCGGCGCGTTGTCTTCTCCAGCGGCGCCGCCTCTGGCCGCCTGCTGGTTCTGATAGGCCTTGTAGGCCAGCCCGCCGATGACGGCGAGGCCGCCGAGCTTGACCAGATTGCCGGTCAGCTTGCTCTTCTTGCGCCCTTTGAACAGGAGACCGGCCAAGCCGATCAGAGCCGTCTGGGTCAGACCCGGATGCTGGGTTGCGAAATCCTTGGCCTTCTGCAGGAGTTGATCGGGCGACTGGCCCGTGACCTGGGTCACGCCTTTCTCGACCTGCTGGCGCACGCCACCCTGAGCAGGCTGCCCCGGAGTGTGATCAGGACGTCCGATGGCTCCTACGAACGCATCCAGAAGCTTCCTGTAATCCACCATGAGGCTCTCCTGCTGTCTTTGAACCAAGCAAAGAACACAACGGGAGCGCGGCAGAATGGTTCAGGTTCTTGCGTGAGCCGTGCCCAGCACCGCCTTATCCGCCCTCAGGCCGGCTTCGGCACCAGTGCGGCGCGAGCCTTGAACAGCTGGGACACGACCACGGGGCTTGCCATTGCCAGGCCGATCAGGGTCGGTTCCGGATCGGGCGCGATGATCGGCAGCGATGCCAAGCCGATGAGCCAGCGCTCCCAAGCCCGCATCACGGTCAGTCCATAGCCGGCGAAGGCCGCCGACAGGAACATGATGCCCACCACGGCACCGGCGACGACGAAGAGGAAGCCGGGCCAGGTGAATTCGGGCGTCACGATGAGCATGGCCGGCCCATAGACGAAGACGAATGGCACCAGCACCTTGCCGAGGCCAAGGCGGAAGGCCGTGTTGCCGGTCTTGAACGGGTCGGCGCCCGCCATGCTGGCCCCGGCATAAGCGGCCAGGGCCACGGGCGGCGTGATATCGGCGAGCACCCCGTAATAGAAGACGAAGAAATGGGCGACGAGCGGCTGGACGCCGAGAAGGCCGAGGGCCGGCGCCGCGACGGTGACCATGATGATGTAGTTTGCCGTGGTCGGCACGCCGCAGCCCAGCAGGATGCAGACGATAGCCGTCATCAGCAGGGTGAAGAACAGAGTCATCGCCTTCATGTCGGCAAGGCCCGCCGGCACGAGATCCATGAAGCCTTGAGCCAGCTGCGCGGCGAAGGACGTGACGATGAAGGAGATCTTGAAGCCTACGCCGGTGAGGGTGACGATGCCGACGATGATCCCGACGGTGGCCGCCGCCGCACCCACGCCGATGGCGTATTTCGCGCCGACCACGAAGGCGTCGATGAGGTCGATGACCACCGCCTTGCCGGCTTCGCTTCTGAGGTAGGTGTAGATCAGGAGGCCCAGGACGAAAGCCAGCACCGGCCCCACGAAGACGAGCTGCGTGAGAAGGCCCGTGGCGATCCCTGCAATGATCGCGACGAGGAAGCCGATGGTGATGACGGGAACCCGCGAAGCGCCGACGACGAGGCAGCCCGTGATGCCCCAGAAAGCGGCCAGATAAGGTGTAAATCCGGAGAACAGCACGATCAGCAAAACAGCAAGCGGCATGATGGTCTGCCATCCCTCACGGATGACTTTTCCAGCGTTCGGCAGCTCCTCCACCGGCAGCCCTTTCAACCCGGCTCGCTTGGCCTCGAGATGGACCTGCATGAACACGCCGAAGAAGTGCATGCAGGCCGGAACGATCGCCGCCAGGATGATCGTCTGGTACGACAGGTTCAGGAACTCGACCATGAGGAAGGCCGCGGCCCCCATGATCGGCGGCGTGATCTGGCCACCGGTCGAGGCGGCCGACTCGACGGCCGCCGCGAAATGGCGCTGGTAGCCGACCCGGATCATGGCCGGAATCGTCAGCGAGCCGACCGTCACCGTATTGGCGATGGAGGAGCCGGAGATCATCCCGAACAGGGCCGAGCCGAAGATCGAGACCTTCGCCGGTCCGCCTGCATAGCGCCCGGCGACAACGGTGGCGAGATCGATGAAGAGCTTGCCGAGGCCGACCCGCGTCGCGAGCACGCCGAAGAGCACGTAGTGGAAGACGTAAGTGGCAACGACTCCCAGAGCGATGCCATAAATGCCCTGGCTCGTGAGGTAGAGATGGTTGACGATGTTCGACCAGGACGCGCCGGGATGCTGCAGGATGCCCGGCATGGAGGGGCCGAAATAGGCATAGAGCATGACGCCGATGGCGATGACCGGAAGCGGCCAGCCTACGGAACGGCGCGTCGCCTCCAGCAGGACGACGATGAGGATCGTCCCCATCACCACGTCGGTCGGCGAAGGGTTGCCGACCCGGAAAGCGAGCTCGCTGAAGATCCAAGGGACGTAGAGAGAGGAGACGACCGCGGCGACCGCAAGAGCCCAGTCGATCAGCGAGATGCTGCCCGGACGCCACCAGCTCGAAGGCGCGATCCGGTCATAGTCCTTTTTGGATGCCGAGAAGACCAGGAAGATGAGGCCGAGCACGAAGGCCATATGGATGCCGCGATGAGTGGCCTCCCGCAGCAATCCGAAGCCTGCCGTGTAGTAGTGGAAGAACGAGAGAGTCAGGAGAAGTCCTGCAACCAGCCACGCGGTTCCCGTCGGCAGGGGACGGAAGCGCATCTCGGGATCGAACTTCTCCTCGAGGCTGCGGTTCTCAATGATCACATGGGCATCGGTGGCGGTCATGACGTACTCTTGGACGGGAAGCAAAGCGCCTCCCGCGGCGACTGACGCGGGAGGCTGACTGGAGGGCTGGTGTCGATCAGCTCTTGAGGAGACCGGCTTCCTTGTAGAAGCGCTCCGCACCCGGATGCACGGGGATGCCGGCGCCGGCAAGAGCGCTTTCCTTGCGGATCAGCTTGCCCTTGGCATGGCCGGCGTCGAGAGCCGCGCGGGTCCTGTCGCTCCAGAGACCCTTCACGACCTCATAGACGACCGCCTCCGGCACCTTGGCCGAGGTCACCCATTGGGCGCCGACGGCCAGCGTCTTCACGGCAGCCACATCCTTGTAGGTGCCGGCCGGAATCTCGTCAGCGGCGAAGAAGCTGTATTGCTTGCGGATGGCATCGGCCTCGGGCCCCGCCAGCGGAACGAGGTCGACGCCACCGCCGGTGGCCGCGAGTTCCGTGATCGCACTGGTCGGATAGCCGCCGACGAAGAAGAAAGCATCCAGTCCGCCGTCGCGCATGCGCTCGGCTGCTTGGTTCGGCTTCAGGAAGTCGGCCTTCACATCCGATTCCTTCAGGCCCCAGCCGGAGAGGATGATCCGCGAGTCAACAAGGGTGCCCGAGCCGGGCTCGTCGAGGGAGACGCGCTTGCCCTTGAGATCGGCGACGGACTTGATGTTGGCTGATTTCGCAGCCACGAGATGGATGCTCTCAGGATAGAGATTGGCCAGGAGCCGCAGATCCTCGATCTTGCCCTTGCCTTCGAATAGCCCTGTGCCGCTATAGGCCCAGTAGGCGACGTCGGCCTGGGTGAAGCCCGATTCGAGCGCACCGGAGACGATAGAATTGACGTTGGCGACCGAGCCGTTGGACGCCTGAGCCGTCAGGACGAGCTGCGGCGGGCTCGAGACGGCGTTCGCGATGAGACCGCCCACGGGATAATAGGTTCCAGCCGTGCCGCCGGTCCCGATCCGGAAGAATGCAGGCGCCTGCGCAAAAGCATTACGGCCGAGGGCGGCTGCAGCCCCAAGTCCGAGGCCGATCTTGGCCAACTCGCGACGGGTCAACTTCATGGACACTATGTTCCCCTGGTGAAGGCTACGACCGTTTGCAATACGGTTCTGCGCCACTCTATCGGGAATCCATGCCTCGTCTATGGGCCTCTTCAATCTTTGTTATTGAACGAAGGGATGTTTTTTCGGGCCGTTTGAGGCGCTTATCTTGCTTATGCTGGACAGCAAAAGCCCCTGCGGCTTTCGCCTGCGAGGGCTTCTGTTTGGTTGCGGGGACAGGATTTGAACCTGTGACCTTCAGGTTATGAGCCTGACGAGCTACCGGGCTGCTCCACCCCGCGTCAATCATGGCCTTCGAAGCAGGCTTCGAAGGCGATCTCGAGGACAAACACGAACGCGGCGCTCTTGTGAAGAAGCGCCGCGTTTCGCGTTGTCGATATCGATAAAGAGGCGTTGTGTTTGTCCTTGGCAGGCCCGGCAATGACCTACTCTCCCGGGTCTTGAGACACAGTACCATCGGCGCTGAGGAGTTTAACGGCCGAGTTCGAGATGGGATCGGGTTCTTATGCTCCTCGCTCAAATCACCGGACCGGCGAAGGACAAACAGGCAAGGGCGCCAGGGGCGCCGGCCTGAACTTTTCACAGTTCAAACCCAAAGGTCTTATCTCTCAACCTCAACACTCCCGGGATCGAAGATCCCGCGAAGGCCGACCGGCCGCCCGTGCTCATGCACGGGAAAGCCAAGGGAACGGACGTTCCCGCCGGCGTCTGAGGCTGTCCAAAATCATGATCACGGACAGTGATCATGAGAGCAATCAAGCCAATCGAGCGATTAGTACCAGTCAGCTCAACGCGTCACCGCGCTTACACACCTGGCCT
>NZ_JAFEMD010000038.1 GCF_016892765.1 Microvirga arvi | reverse complement strand
TTCTCCAGTCCCTCGGGTCCGAGCCGCTTGCGCCAGCGCGTCAGCGAGCTGGGATCACACGGCAGCTCATGCTGGAAGTACTCGCAGCCACAGAACCACTGGTAATACGGATTCTCGATCCAGCGCTGCACCACCGCCTCATCGGACAGGTTGAAGGTATGCTGGAGATACGACAGCCCGACCATGAGGCGCGTCGGCTTCGCGGGTCGTCCGAGCGGACGATAGAAGCGGCCGAACTCCTCATCGAAGCGATCCCAGTCGATCAAAACAGCCAGGCGGAACAACGCGTGGCGGGGATCGAGGATCTGGTCGAGGCGGCTGCGGTAGAGATCGCTGGAACTCGGCAGCGTCGGCTTGGGTCCCATGGCAAAACACCAGGTTTAAGCGGGTCCGTCCCCAGATGCTGGCATTTTACAATGCTTCGTGACGACGAAGAATCCTTCTGTCCCAACAAGTTGTGGGTTATTCAGGGCCGACTAAGTATCGAAAAGAGAATGTTTTTACAGATCCGTTTCGCTTGAATCCTGAAGTACTTGCGGCACCCCATCCGCAGGAACGAGGTGCCCTATTTCGACCAAGTGCTTGTATTTCGCCAATTCTGCAATCTGTCTCACTGCATCTACTTCCTGATCAAACGCTGCCTTTCTCAAGCGATTGACTGCCTCGACTACAACATCCGCCTTGCGGAATAACTCTGCCGGCTGATCTGGCGTCCAAGCTCTCACGGTGCGGTGTCGGTACAGAACTTCCCATGAGGGGGGGAAATTCCAAGTCCCCTTGAAAAGCCACTCCCGAGAATTGACAAGATAAATGTGAGAGCCTACTGGCGTGCGTTCATCGATATACGACAAGTAGTAATCAACCAGAGTTTGATTCATCTCCTGCATGCTCTCGACATTGATCACCAGATCTACTGCTTCTTTGGGAAGTGCGTCAGCATGCCAAGTTGGCACAATCAGGAAATCATAATCTTCGATCTTCTTCTCGGGAGAAAACATCACGACGCGCTTCTCAGGAAATCGCGCTCGCAAGTATTCATAAGAATACATTAGCGATACCGGAGCGGCGTCGATATTTATGTAACGAAAATCAGCATTCGTCACCAAAGGCAGGAATTCAGCAAGGCGCCCAAATCCTCCTCCGATCTCCAACACGTTTGTCCTTTTACTTTGGAAATCCACGAAGGCTGAGATCAGAAGGAAGTCTATCAGGCTCCCGAGATCGAATAGTCTCCAACCCCGCTGTCCAAGATCTTCGAATGTGACATCGTTCAAAAGGCCATAATGATCTATCGACCTAAGATAGCGATGATAATCTTCTAGGTAATGTGGCTTACCGGAACAGTCCGCAATCCGCGATGGCTCCAGCAGCGGGATCTGCCCAAGAACCCCGCACCATGGATCGAGCATGAGCTCCATTGTGCCAGAGACTTGCTCTTCGGGCAGACGCATCCACGGGCCGAGATCTATGCTCTCGTTGTGGGCCAGCATCGCTGCCGTTAGTTCTTCAAAGAGCGGACGGTTGGGTGCAACTGAAAAACGTGTCTCATCCCACGACGGAAGCCGGAATTTACCCAAGGAGATTCTCCATAAAAAGGCGCGTCGATGCTCTGCCCCAGTCTGTCACTTCACCCGTTTGGAGCTATCTCCGCCACCTGTTCGGGCCGCAGGGTCCTCGCGCTATAACCTAGCTGGAACACGAGTTCAGCGAATACACCGGCAATCCCGTATGATCCCGTGCGAAGCTTTCGGCTTCCACCACCGTCGGGAAAGCCATCGCCGGAAAGGCTCCCGTTTCATAGTAATCCTGGAGTGCATTTATCTCCTCCGGAGTGAACCCTCTCTTGGCCATGCCATAGCGGTTTATCTTCCGGAACCTCTGATTGAAGATGACAGCAAAGGGGGGAACATGCTTCACGATCGGCGTGTTCATGCCCAACATGGCATGGGCGCCTATATGTATTCTCTGATGGACCGCAACGTGCAGCCCCAGATAGGCATAGTCACCAACCTTCACGAACCCGGCGAGTGTCGCATTCATTGCCATCTTCACGCCGTTGCCGACGGTGCAGTCATGCGAAATATGGCTGGAGGTCATGAGGTAGCAGGCATCACCGATGCTGGTCACCATCTCCTCCGCCGGGGCGTGAATAGAGACGAACTCCCGCAGCACGTTGCGGTCACCGATCATCACCCCGCCAGAAGGCTTGGGGCTCTCGGGATGCTGGGGCGGATAGCCGATTGAGCAATAGGGAAAGATCTCATTGCCAGCCCCCATTTCAACAACTCCGGAGAGTGTCGAGTGATGACCGATCCACGTCGAGGAACCGACGGAGACCTGCCCCTCGATGACGACGTGATGACCGATCCTTACGCCCGAATGAATTCGGCCGGAGCCGCTGAGGACGCAGTTGTTCCCGATCTCTACGTCATCATCAATCTCGAAAGCGGGGCTTACGTAAGACCCTGCTCCAATCTTCGTCATGACAAACGACCAAAGCCATTCCAGGCCTCGAGGGCATCGAGCACCCGATCAACATGGCTGTCACTCATTTCTGGCCACAAGGGCAGACTCAGGACCTCCTCAGCGGCCTGTTCTGCGACGGGGAAGTCTCCCCTCTTATAGCCCAGATGCGCAAGGGCCTCCTGGAGGTGCGGAGGGATGGGATAATGCACGAGTGTGCTGATCCCATGCGATGCCAAGTGTTCCGCAAGGGCGTCCCGGCCGGGCGTCTGCACCACCAGAAGATGCCAGACGCTCTTCATCTGCGGATCGATTTCTGGCGCACCGAGACCTTGGATCCGCTTCAGCCGCTCCAGATATCGCTGCACGAGCCGCTGTCGTGCCTCGTTCTTACCGTCGAGGCTGCGCAGCTTGACGCGCAGGACCGCGGCCTGCATTTCGTCCAGACGGGAATTCGTGCCGAGCGAGGTATGATGGTACTTCTTCGCCGAACCGTAATTGCGAATGGTTTGCGCACGGCGTGCAACCTCATCGTCGCTCGTCACGATGGCACCGCCATCGCCCAGCGCTCCCAGGTTCTTCGTCGGATAGAAGCTGAAGGCCGCAGCACCCCCAAGCCCCCCTGCCCTCTTGCCAAATGCTGTGGCGCCATGGGCCTGAGCGGCATCCTCGATCACGACGAGGCTGTGCTTTGCTGCAACCTCGTTGATGGCGGCCATATCGGCTGGGCGTCCATAGAGATGGACAGGCATGATGGCCCGAGTCTTCGGGGTCACGGCCGCCGAGATGAGGCTCGGGTCGAGGTTGTAGGTCGCAGGATCGATATCAACGCCGACTGGGCGTGCCCCGGCCTCGGTGACAGCAAGCCAAGTTGCAACGAAGGTATGGGCCGGAACAATGACTTCGTCTCCAGGGCCGATGCCATATGCCAGCAGGATCAGCCTCAAGGCATCGAGCCCGTTTCCCACTCCGATGCAGTGGCGGGCTCCGCAATATTCGGCGAATTCAGCTTCGAACTTCTCCAGTTCAGGACCTAGGATGAAGTTCGACCGCTGAAGGGTTCCGGCGACCGCGGCCATGATCTCATCATGGATCTCATCATGGGTCGCGCGAAGGTCAAAGAAGGGCACATTCATGACTTGGATCCCACCGCTTTGATAAAGTCGTTGTAGTCTCGATAGTAGTCGTCCTCGATGTAGGGCATTGATGCCAGCGTGAGACAAACCGCACCAGACGAGAAATTATCCAACACCCTCCACACCATCGACCTCAGGAGAAGCCCAGTATAGGAGCGACGCAAGGTGATGACTTCCGTGTTGTGCCCGTCATCGAGATGCACATCGAAGCTGCCTGACACTGCAATCAGGACCTGTTGCAGCTCCTTATGGGCATGTCCGCCCCTATTCGCTCCCCCAGGGATATCGTAGAGGTAATACACGCGGGCGATATCGAAGGGCAGGTGGCGCCCCCCCTCAACGAAGGTCAGATTACCGCGAGGATCCTGTACCCGAGGAAGATCTATCAACTGCCAGGGTTTCATGGAAGGCACCATAGTGTTAGTTTGCAGGCCTGCCAACTTCGTCAATCCAACGCACCAGAGCATCCGGGTCGACGAAGTAGTCGTCATGTACGGAGTATTCGCCTGAGATCGAAAAAGCGCGCTTGCACGCCAGAAATGCCAGGTCTATCCCGCGAAATTGGGCAACCTGGCTGAATATATAGGGGTTCGTCTGCGGGTGATCCGCCACAAAGATCAACGCCTGCGCCTTTGGATGGGCGAAGATGAGGTTCGTCATCGCCGCACCCGTCGGTCCGACGATCAATTCGGCGGATGCAAAGGTTTCCCGCTGCTCATCAATACTGAGTCCAGAGGGATCAACGATCTCGAAGCCACGCTCTCTCAACAAGCCGATCAAAACGTCCTCGTTCAGCGCCCTCCGGATCCCACGGGGACGAGCCAGATAGAGCCGCCGGGACGGCGCCGCATATTGAGCCGGCCGGAGCTTGTCGTAAACATATTTCAAGCCGCTCGGTGAGAGCACAATGTCATAAGCGGGGTCAACCGGATTCTTATAGTTGCTGAGGACCCTTGACAGGTTCCCGGGCATCCAGAGCCTCTTTACCTTGACACCCACCTGATGCGGGAAGCGCACCACCGCCCGGCTAGGCGCGACACGGGCGAGCAATTCCAGGAAGTTGGGATGGGCCTCGCTGGTGATGATCAGAGGAGCGTCGACCGGAACGCCGCACTGGTCGAGGAGCATCAGTTTCGGCAACACCTCGAACATCCAGTGGTAATAGTTTGCATCCGCATCGCAGGACAGTAGAACGCCTTCGGCCAGTTGTTCCTTGAGAACCGGAACGTGAATGAGGGCCTTTCCGCTGAGGAAAGCCCTTACAATTCCGGGCTTTACTCCAAAACGATTCTCAGGATCTTCCGCAAGTTCGTCATGAAGGATGTCCCCAGCCGATGTCACAACCAGATTAGTTCCGACGATGCACACGGCATTATCGATCGTAGCCATATACAAATCGGGCAGCTTTGCCCTAAACGGCTCCGGATCAATGTCCCGCCCGAACATCTTAGCAGGGTAGACAAGAGCCTCCTCCTGCGCCGACGGCGGCATCGGCAACGAACCATATTCCGGCGCCGAGACAGCAACACTCTGAACGGGCCCTGCGGCAGATTGGACCCAGTCGAGATCAGAAATCGCCAAGATCTGCCGATCCTGCGCGATCGCGCGGCTAAACTCATCCGCTTGAAGGGACTGTGTGACAAAGCTGTAGAGCAAGCCGTTCCGTTCCGCACGACTGCTCGGCACACAGCCAGCCCGCAGGCCGTGCTCCAGATAATGCGCGAGAGCGCTGCCATTCCTGTCGATCCGGTAGACGGCCTGATAATAGTGGGCATCAAAAAAGGCCGAGATGGGGTAGTTCCGGCTAACACCATGCCTCGCATAATGCTCAAACGGGCTTATTCGGGCAGCCAAAACATCCGGATTGGCACGCAGGTAATACTCCGGGTCGAACATCGGATGCGGGCTGGCATCCATGTTCGTGAGAAAGTCAATGAGCGCGTGCTCCTTCGCCACCGCCCGACCGGTCACGTGTCGAATATAGAAGTCACTGTCGAACAGGATGCTTGTCCGAAGTCCCTCGGATGCGCCACGGCGGAAGAAATGCTCGATATAGCCCAGCCCGGTGCGCTCGGATCGTGGCAGTTGACTTTCGTACAAGATGGGATCGAACCAGGGGTGAGGCTGGCGACGCTCAGCTTCGCCATAGAGGGTATAGTGCCTGATGGCGCTTAAGCCGGAAGCCGCGACATCGGGATACCGCTCCAGATAGTAGCCGGGATCGAACAGGAGATTGGGCCTCCGATTCTCCGCCTCGCCGTACCGGGCGAAATGCTCCAGGGGATCAATGCCCGCAGCAGCGACATCGAGATAGCTGCAAAGATAATAGTCGCGATCGAAATAGACCTTGCTGATCCATTGAGGCGACTCATCGCTCTGGGGCGAAGCTCGCCGCATGAGCCTTCGCAGGATCGCTCCTGGAATCCGGATCAAGCCACGACCTCGCCATCGACCAGCCAGCCGCGCGTAAAGATTAGTGTCTTTATGCAACATCGCTCCAGGCTTCAGTTCCGGAATGGGTTAGTGGAGTTCTATCGGTGTGATCGCAATGCAGTAGCCAGAGCCGGTGCGTCAACCTCGAAATTCGACAGCATGACTGGTCCGGACGGGCCTTCATCCCTGAACAGGTTGAGAAGGCGGCGAAAGGCAATTTCCCGTATGGATGGGCTTGGATGAAGGAGGAGAAGCATCGTCGCGAAACCCTGAGGATCATCGACGAGCGGGTCTCCCCAGATGTGGGACTCATCCGGGAAAGCGGCCTTCAGGAGCTCGACCGAGACGCCATCAAAGAAATGCTCATAGACATGGGCAAGCTCGGAATCACTGCTCGCCCCAAGGCGAATCCCTGGTGGGAATGAACGCTCCCTCCGCACTCGGTGCCTCACGAATCGTTCTCGTGATATGGCCATCCCACCGAGCTTGCACAGTCGGATCCACTGCTCAAAGTCATGCGCCCGGAAAAGGCCAGGATTGAAGCCCCCTACGCGCTCAAGTGCCTCACGCTTCACCATCGCGCCGGAAAAACACAAGAAATTCCCATAGTTAAGGAAATCCCTATAAGCGCCTGCCCCGTCTGTTGCGTCGTGTTTGAAGAACACAGGTGCGGCATGGTCGTCCAGTTCTTCACCGTGCTCGTCAATCAGAGACGGGGCGCAGAAATGGGAGGTAAAGCCACCACCTTCAAGGCTTGTTAGCTGGAACTCCAGCCGGTCGGGTAGACATTCGTCCTCAGCCGCGAGGAAAGCCACATAGGCGCCGCGCGCGTGACCGATGGCTCTGTTCAGGGCGGCGCTTGGCCCCAGGTGGGGTTGCCAGACGTAGACGATTTGAGGGGCGTCAAAAGCTGCGACGGCCTCCCGCGTGCCGTCCATGGAGCCATCATCGACGACAATGAGCTCAAAATCGGCGAAGCTCTGTGCAAGGACGCTCTCAATCGCACGGTCGATATGCTTCGCGTCCTGGAATGCGCGGATGACAACGCTGATTTTCGGCCTGTTTGTCTCAGTCACACCATAACCCCTTCAGGCGAAAAATGCTGAACCCGCGCCTAGGCAGTTCTCCACGAGCACTTTGTATTAACTAGCGTCCGAAGGTCCCATGCGCTTGGGCCTTGGTTGCACTTCATCAGATCTCTTGCCCCAACCGCCAAACCACGAAGGGCTGCCGATCGGCAGGACCGCGACGCCCGTGCCACACTCCCAATCGCCGAACTGTCCTCAACAGAGCGCCATCGGCGCACGGCGCAGCCGAATGAACCTTCACGGGAGTGGGACGTGCAGTGCCACGACCGCACGGCTCAGACCTGTCCGGGCAAGTTACATGGCGCCGTCGTGTTCTCCAGCTGGCAGACCATCTGCTTTGTCCGGGCAAGGACTGGTTCATAGGCGGCCCTGAGGATTTCCGCCCGCTTCTCAGCGATCCGGGGATCGGCCGGAACGCGGTAGAGCGAAGTCACCTTGGGAACATAGGCGAACCTGTTGCCGACGGCGTAGCGGTTCCAGAGGTTCCAATCCTCCAATGCGTCGAGATCCTCCTCGAAGCCGCCACGATCAACATAGAGCTTGCGCTCGAACAGGATCGCCTGGATTGGGATATAGTTGAGTTCCCGCAACACATCCGGATCGAACGGGCGCCGCATGGCTCGATGGAAGACAGGCTCACGCTCGACATAGGCTCCATCAGGAAGGCGGCTTGCGTCCGTCGGGACTTCCCATGCAAGCGAGTAGGCTGCAGCGGCATCAGGGTTCAAGGCCAAAGCCCCAACCAAGGCCTCGATGTGATCCGCAAAGAACAGGTCGTCGTCGTCGAGGAAGATGACGAACTCACCTCTCGCAGCGGCAAGTCCCGCATTGCCAGCCGCCGAACGACCGACTTTTGCGAGCGGCAGATAGCGGAGGTTTGTACCGGCGGCATGCGACACCCGCTCGACGACGTCTCGCAGGGTGTCACCACCGTCTTCGACGATCACATGCTCAATGGAGGCATAAGTCTGGCCCATCACGGAGAGAATGCACTGCACCAGATACGTCTCACGCCCTCGAAAAGTGCGCGTCACAACAGAAACGAGGGGCTTTCTGCTCTCATTTCCAGGGGCTTCAACGAATGCCCCCTCCCGCACGAAGTCGTAATCCCATCGATGAAACGGGAACAGAGCTGTGGAATGTCTGCGCTGCCGAAGAGCCTGCGGCATGATACCGATGAGGCGCTTGAGGCTCTTCACCAGATCCCTTCTGCTTTCGGGGTAGACCTCTCGTGCAAGAAGGAGCCGTGCGCTCAGGTAGGGAATGACAGCGATGTCACGCCAGGTTCCGAATTTTAGTCGCAGATACAGATTTGCGAATATGCTGCCCGTGAACTGAAGCGGCTTAATCTGATGCTCGTGCTCATAGGTAAAGTGCCAGACCACTGCCTCTGGGCAGTAGCGCAGGCGAAAGCCGTGCCTGCGGAGCCGATAGGATAATTCGACATCCTCGCCATACATGAAGATGTTTTCGTCGTAACCTCCGATTGCCTCGAATGCACTTCGGCGCAGCAGAACGCAGGCATGAGCGTTCCAGTTTGTCTCGCCGGTTATGGGATCGTAGAACTTGGGATGTTCGTAGGGCTTCTGGCGCAACTCCCAGCACGCCACCTCTGCCTCGTCTGCGCAGGCCTTGGCAACAACCCGTACGAGCGCGTCACCGTCGAAGGTGAGATCGGCGTTCGTCACGAGGCAATAAGGTGACTGGCCAGCCCGGATGCCCGTGTTGTGACCGGCTCCGAAGCCCAGGTTCTCCTGAACGAGGACCTCGAAGCTCGCGAAGCGGCTGCCCTCTTGGTCCTTAATCTCCTTAAGGGTCTGCACCGTTCCATCGGTTGATCCATGGTCGACGAATCTGAGATGGATCTTCCCAAGCGGATAAACTTGGCCGATCAGGCTTCCGACAAATCCGTCGAGCCATTTGCGGCTATTGAAACACACAACCGTGACGTCGATAAACGGCCATTCGGCTGGAGCCGCAGGGGAGACAGGGTTAGCGGAGAAACCCTTCGCAATAGCGCAGCGTCGATCCACGATAGCCTGAAGGGCTGCCTGGTTTACAGACGAATGCCCGATGCTGCGAACATACTTCAGGATCCTTGCGCGTCCGAAAGCGACTTTCTCCCGCAATGGGCGAGGCAGCAGTTTGTGGTAACCGACCCTGAAACCGTGGTAACTTATTCTAAAGCCAATGCCGAGGCTTTTGCGTGCTGCCCGCCAATCGCCACGAGCAAGGCGCTGCGCAAACCGCAGCGGCACCGTTAGCCGCCACGAAGCAGAGCCCACCATCCCATCGAGCCGGGCTTTCAGGAATGTGTTCTCGTTGCGCAGTTCGGCGTTTTCGCGCTGAAGCTTGGCATTTTCCTTGACAAGAACAGCCTCTTCAGCGCGAGCGGCAATGTCGATCTCCTGTTCTCTCGGAGTGCCTGAGATATCTGACATTCGCAACGGTCAAACCCCGGATCCCCTGTCTGACGTTACGTCACGCCCTCGAAGGGTTGAGTTAAAATGTGTTATCAGCATCGCGCTTTAGGCGTTTTGATGATCAGAATCAAGGTAATCTCTTGCTCTGCGCATTCATGCGCTCTGGTTGACTGAAGCGCCACGTCATGCTTCCTGCGGGTGACATGAAGATCGCTCCCTCCTTGGGCCGCTCAAAGGCCTTCAACCTGGCGAACCTGCTGACCTATGGTCGGCTCGTAGCGGTGCCGGCCGTGGTCGGTCTCCTGTTCTGGCCCGAGGACCACTGGTCGCGCTGGTTCGCCCTGATCATCTTCGCAATCGCGGCAATCACCGATTACCTGGACGGCTATGTGGCGCGCACCTACGGGCAGCAATCGGTGCTCGGGCGCATGCTCGATCCCATCGCCGACAAGCTTCTGGTGGCCGCCTGCCTGCTGATGCTGGTCTACACGCGCACGATCGACGGAATGGCCGTCTGGGCTGCCATCGTGATCCTGTGCCGCGAGATCCTGGTCTCGGGCCTGCGCGAGTTCCTGGCCGAGCTGAAGGTGAGCGTTCCGGTCAGCCGGGTCGCCAAGTGGAAGACCACCCTTCAGCTCGTGGCGCTCGGCTTCCTGATCGCGGGACCGGCCGGCGAGACGGTGCTGCCGAACAACACGCTGATCGGCATCGTCCTGCTCTGGGTCGCGGCCGTTCTGACGATCTACACCGGTTGGGACTACTTCAAGAACGGCATCCACCATCTCATGGACGAGGGTTAGATCCATGAAGCTCGTCTATTTCGCATGGGTCCGCGAACGCGTCGATTGAAGTGGGTGATCTGCGAAGGGGAAAGCTCATCTTGTACCCAAACGGAACACGGTATTGCCGCCTGCACCAGTTATACCCGTCGAATGCGAAAATCTTCGGTAACCCGGGTTAGGTGCCGCGAGTAATAGGGATCCTCTAACAGCGCTCTCCCCCAGCGGCGACGCATGACCTCCTCTTCGCGAGCCAATCGAGCTCTCCTGGCCTTTGTCCATTCATAACCACGGGTCTTGGATTCGTGATGAACAAGGACTGCCTCCGGGGTCCATAAATTTAGGTATCCGGCTTCACGAACTTTGAGGCAAAAATCCACGTCGTTGAAGGCCGTCGCCAAACCGATCTCGTCGAGCCCGCCAACTTCCTCGAAAATGCCCCGCCTGACGACGAGACATGCCGCCGTAACGGCCGAGACATTCAGAACAGACTGCAAACGTCCTAGGTAGCCTGAGTCCGAACTGGACGCGTTCCGATGCGCATGGCCAGCAAGACCAGCTACCCCCAAAAGGATGCCGCCGTGCTGAACCGTGCCATCTGGATAGAGGAGTTTTGCTCCCACGCATCCGATCTCGGGGCGACTTGCATGAGCGGCCATGTCGGAGAGCCATCCGCCCGCGATGACTTCAACATCGTTGTTGAGAAGAGCCAGAAAGCCGCCTTGCGCATGATGCACAGCGTAGTTGTTGATGGCTGAATAGTTAAACGGATGTGGGTATTCAAGAATCCGCACCCTCTCGTTCCGGGAAATCTCCGCAAAGAGCCGGAGCGTTTCGGGTTCTTGCGAACCGTTATCGACGATAAGGATCTCGTATGACGCGTAATCGGTTCGATCGAGGATCGAGCGAACACAAGCGTGCAGGAGCGCCGCTTGGTCGCGCGTCGGAATAATGATCGAGACTAGCGGCTGCGGCTCCGGCACCAGAGGCGGGTTCAACGGCCGATTAGCGGACCTGTCCGAGAGCTTCGCAGGCCCCTCTCGCTCGCCATGTTCGTGGAGAAACCAGACAGGGGAACGAGCCGTCGTGTCCCCTCCCTTGGTTTGTGATGTCCCTGGAACATGGACTAAGACCTTCGGGAGGTGCACTACCTCTCCTTTGGATAACGCAATATCCTCTGCGAAGCGAAGCCGGATGTTGTAATCCTCCATACTTTCGAGCGGCCTCCATCCGCCTAACCGCCTGAGTGTTTCCGTCCGATAGAGCGTCAGATCGCCAAGGTAGTTCTGCGAACGCAGGAAATCCGGTGACCAGCCCGGCTTAAAGAGGGGAGCATGACGCCGTTGGTTGACGTCCAAGCGGTCCTCATCCGTGTAGAGTAACTGCAGGTTAGGATGAGCCTCGATGATCGCGGCGATCTCCGTGAGGGCATGGGCTGGCAGTTGCGCTCCTGCAGGGACGATGCCGACAAACGTTCCTTGAGCACGTGCAAGCGCCAGGTTGCATGCGCTCGCATAGTCTCCCTCGATCTGCCTCACAGCAATACGGCTGTCGGTCTCCTTCTCCAGCAGCCTTGCCTGCTCGGCTTGGGACGCAGAGGAATCCGTCAAAACAAGGAACTCCCAACGCTCGTAGAACTGTGCCTTCAACGACGCAATTGTCTGCTTGCTGCAATCCAAGTTCGAGCCGACGTAAGAGATCAAGGAAATCGTTGGTCCTTCCAGGAGCCGGTGGGCTCTGCGGCGATGCAGATCCTGATCAATATCGGGACGCTCGTCGAAGCGATCCATCCAGACCTGGTAATCTCGCAGTTGCCCCCCTGCCCGGCGCCCCTCCTCTCGGCGTTTGCGGCCAATACGGTTCCGGACTTCGCGCAGGCCCCTCGCGACGATGCGTCCGGCGCGGAAGCGCAGCTTTTTCAATCCCTTTAAGGGCTGCAGCGCGATTTCGGTCAAGCCAAGCGGCTCACTAGAGCCACTGACCTCCAGTGTGACGGATGTCAGTGGGGCAGGAAGCGAAACCACTCCCGCATAATGGTTACGCTCGACCCGCGGAAGATCGACATAGTAATCAGTCGTATCGGCCAAGCGGAAGCGGCAGAGAACATTCAGAATGCCCTCAGGCGGAAACTTGATACTCATAAAGAGATTACCGGGCCCCAGAGGCTGGGTTGGAGAAAAAGCCAGGCAAAGAGGCTCAGGTCTTAGCTGTGCTCCAGTCCGATTCGGATCGTCACCGCCCAATCCTTGAACAGCATCACCGATGCGGAGCCCTCGCAATTTCAGCTTCGACTCAAGCATGCTTCCGTCACGGCCTCTCGAGATGGAACTCCTTCGAATATAACTTTTCAAACTAAAGCCCAAGAGCACCGGGGGTTCTGTTTCGCAGTCGGACCGGATTCTGGGGGACATTGCCCATTAACGTGTGGCTGCTTGTCCCCGGCTCACCTTCGGCGAAAGTGACAACTCGCTGGCTATGCCGCTCTCGGTAATACCAAAGACACGAACGGAGGACAGTGCTGTCCCCGATATTCTCGAAGGGATGCGGAAATTGTAACCGCTCCGCGTAAGCTCCGGTGCGTTAAGCGCCTTACCCACATCCGGGCGCTCCGCATTCGGCTGGCCCGCATACACAAATTTACCACCCGCGAACAGAACGATCTCTGCAACGGGCACTTTACGTTCCGCATCGGCAGCCCAGCCAACGACGTTTAGATCAACTTCCGCCATTGTGAGTTGGTCAACCCATCCCTCCACCTTCCCGGGAGTGATCGATACTCGCCGTCCCGTAGAGGATAGCAGTGTCTCAGCCCCCCCGATGGCCTTAGTAATTTCGAAGCCGTCCGGTGGGGCCATTACCATGAGTTCGGTCAAATGCTGATCCGTACCATTCTGACGTACCAAGAATGCACGAAAGTCATTGGCCCCAGCTTTCAAAGCCGTCTGCGGTATAACGGCAGAAAACTGCGAAGGCTTGTTGTTCCACGTGTACATAGGAACGACAGCCTCGATCGCTCCATTGAGGGCGAGGGCCAATGCCATTCCCTTCTCGCTTTCGCTCAGACCCTTTACCTCGCCGTGCCAATAAACCGGTAAGGACTTGGCCTCCGGATCCACATTGCCAAGTTCACCCAACACGTCCAACGAGACCACGACCCTTTCGAGATGATTGTCGATGGGCAGTGCTAAAACGCTCTTGCCGACGAGATCGTAGTGCTCCCCCCGAAGCCGGAGCGCCGTCAGGGGTGTCTCCGTACCAAAATTGTCGACCTTCCATGATAGGCGAGGAAAGGACGTTACTGCCGCTCGATCAAAGGTGAACTGCCCCTCCGGCCCCTTTCGCGTCTGCAGCTTCAAGACATCACGGTCAGGGAAATTCTCGCCAGTCATTGAGATTCCGTGGACGTCCCATGGGATCGGCGCTGCCAAAACATCTCCAATCGTCGGGAGGATATCGAGATTCGAAACGGGCCGATCGCTGATCTTTCCCTCCGATTGATTCGGAAGCTTTACGAACAGAGGAATTTGCAGGATCTCGGGCGCATTGCCCTCGCTGAGGGTCCGCTTGAGCACGCCAGTCTTGAATGCTTTCCCATGATCGGCCGTCACCACAATGAGCGACTTCTCATACTTACCAAGCTGCTTCAGTTTACTGATCAGATCTCCGATCAGTTTATCGGCGTAACCTGCTTGCAAGAGAAAACGCTGATACTGGAGTCGGACCAGATATTCGTTGTCAGACCATACGGCATTGGGCAGAACGCCTTCATCAGCCCCTCCCGGATAGGCTTGACCGCTTGGGAGATACACATACGGAGAATGCGGCAGAAGAAAGTGGAGAAAGTCTAACGTTTTGTCTCCTGCTTCCACACGCGAAAGAAAGGACGAGAAGATCTCCGCACGATTTTTGTTTCGGCGCAGATGTGCCTTACCGTCCTCGCCCTCATCGGCATCATGATCACTCTGCGCACTTTTGTTGACGGCGAAGCCGTTCCAACCATTATCGATCGGCGGAAGGAACATGGATGCGTAATTCGCCGGCAACAGCGTATGAAGATAAATGATCGAGAGATCAGAAGCCATAAGCTTGAGATCGACGCGGTTCTCCGGTTCGTCAGATGTGCGACACAGAGTTCGCGGGCATAGCTCCGTGACCGTCTCGGTGACGTTGAAGCGATAGCTTGAGCCCAGCCAGGTGAATAGATTGTTGGGGAATCCGGCAATCGATGGTGGGACGACCTCCGGGCCTGGGGTAAGGCCCGTGAGGATGGCAGGCACGGCTTTGATGGTGGCTGGATTGATTGCCGTCGCTCGCCGGAACCACCAGGCATCGCCGGCTAAAGCAGCAAAGTTCGGGAATCGAATGGCGTCGATCTCTTGTCGCTCGTTCAGGAGCCCCGTGAGATTGAATTCATCAAAGACCACGACCACGACAGGGGTCGACGTACCGATCTCAGCGGATTTTGCGGCAACAGGCGCGGATCGGTAAATGCTCGACAGTGGCGTGAAGCCAACTAGGTAGATCGGAAGGAAGATGGCGAATGCGCTAGCAATCGTGCAGAATCTCTGCAGCACCGCCGACCGCGTGTACAGGACCGTTAAGAGGACGCCTGTTGCCAGGCCCAGTCCAATCGCAACTTGAGGCTGGAGACCGGTCAGACGATTAATCGCGATCAGCGCGCCAGCCGCGATCAACACAGCCACAAATCCAATGTGCAAAACTTGCCGCGCACGAGAACTCGCCAGACCGACGATTGCCTCGATGCCAATCAGAATCAGCGGCAGGCCGAACGAGACGCCAGCAGCAAGAATCAGGATCTCGACCAGACCAGCCCGATGCGCCACGAAGAACTCGACATTTGGCGCAAGAAGGTCATAGAGCGGCTGCGCCACAGCAAAGCTGCACAAGGCAAACAGATGCAGAGCATCGATGATGAAGGGGCGTTTCAACACGCTAGGCCTCACAAATCTCGAAACCACCCGAAGCCAAGCACTAGCGGCTTGGCCTACCCCCGGTCGTACCAGAACAGAGTCCGCCCGCTGCTCGAGACGACCCGCTTGCTGACAATTCGTGCACGATCCTGGAGGGCCTGTGCAAAGGCTTCCTCCGTATAATCGGGGAAGATGTCTTCACGCAGCGCAAGCATCTTCTGGACGGTGCTGTCGTTCTTGGGCACGAACTCGATAA
This sequence comes from Microvirga arvi, assembly GCF_016892765.1. Lineage (GTDB taxonomy): Bacteria > Pseudomonadota > Alphaproteobacteria > Rhizobiales > Beijerinckiaceae > Microvirga > Microvirga arvi. Next base: position 37,900 of record NZ_JAFEMD010000038.1, on the reverse strand, counting down.
TGCCTGTCGGCGCAGTCGAGACAAGCCAGTCGACGACCTGCGGGAGGGGCACATTCCGCCCGATGGCGAGATGATGTTCGAACGCCAGAGCGATCATCGCATCGACTTTCGTGCGACGTCCGAATCCCTGCCGCTCAGCCTGACGCCAGCCCTGGTCCGGGCTCGGATTGGCTGCATCGAGCCAAAGCGGCAGATACGGCAAGTCCTTCTTTGCTGCCCGCGAGAAAGCGAGGTCGACCGCCTTCTGGTCGAAATCAAAGCCGATGACGTACTCTGCGCCCCCTTCGAGTGCCGCAACCGAGTAGTCACCCGTATTGCATCCGAGATCGATGAGCCGACGCGGCCTAACCGCTGCGGCGAAATCGCGAATAGCCTGCTTCTTTGCAACTACCTCTTCATCCGAATAGGTGTGCGTGTGATCATACTCGCCCCAGACCGTCTTGCCGGTGTCGGCTGGCTGCAGACGGGCAATCCAACTTCTGAGCTGATGCAGAAGCCCCGCATACGCAGTACGGGACAGACGCCGGCTTCCCTTAGCCTTATCAATGGCCGAGTCTGGAGCATTCAGGGCCGTGCGCTCGAGCTGCGCCTGAAGCAGAACCTGCGTGTAAACGTTCCAGGACAGGCGCTTGCGCAGGGGCAGCACCCGGGCGAGGTCGGCGGTTGCGATGCCCTCCAGGCGCCCGCGAAACCAGGCATTATGCGAAACCCCAGTCAGGGCGCGCAACAGCAGCGGATTGAGGAACTGCTCACAGAATTGGCGATGTCCTTGCCAGAACTCCCCTTCCCGATAGGGACGCAGCGACAGAAGATCGATGAAGACCGGTTGGGGTCCGACGAACTGAACGTTGAATGCACTCGCGTCGGACAGCACCACATCCTGCGCGAAAAGCGCAATCTGCATGTCGAGGTGATGCAGGGCCGCCGTCTGGAGTTGGGAGAAGGACCACTCGTACGGATACGAAATATAAGGGATCCGAGGGTGCTCGATTACATAGGCTGCCCCGGGGAAGTCTCCCGGCCACTCGGACCGAGAAAGCTCCTTCGCGCCTGCAAGCGTCCCGGCATTCACGAGCGTGTCCAGCACACCCCGGTCGCGCACGGCTTCGTAGGCGACCCGCGCACCCTCCTGGACAGTCCGATAAATACGATCGCCGTCCTCGAACACATGACCAGACGGATCGCGGAAGGAGCCCGGGTTAACGCTGAGGCAGGTCATTACTTGGAAGCACTCTCTTCACGCTTCCCGAACAGACGAAAAAACGCCGCCTTAACTCGATTGTAATAAAGGGACACGACCGTAATCGCAGCAGCAATGCCGCCGATGATGCCCTGGAGCAGCAGGCTGGCCGTGCCAGGATCGAGATAGGCGTAGGCTGGCTGAGTAAGCATAGCCAAGCAGAGGGCAAGGAGCCCCAATTGGTTCCCGAGCTTCATAGAATCAAATCCCCGCGGAGAATCGCATTATTAGTCGGCATTCTATCGACTTAAAAAATCAATTTCGAAACAGTGTCAACCATCCCGCCAGACCCTATCCTTTCAGAGAGGGATCCGCCCGAGGAGCCTCTATGGGAGCCTTCAGCACACCACACAGGCGATCCCGCACCATAAGCGGAAGATATGTGGCTTGGTTGCGGCAGGGAGACGCATAGGGTGCGGAAGCAGCCGTGAGATGGGTCGTGCCCTGCCCAGCCCGGCCTGACGCTGCGGCTTCAGGCGGCACAAGGTTTGCACAGTCGGACCTCACATTCCTGCGGCGATCCGCAACAGGTATTGTCCATAACCGCCCTTTGACAGGTCCTGCCCTAGCTGAACCAGTTGCTCGCGGTCGATCCACCCGAGGTTGTAGGCAATTTCTTCGGGACAGGCGATGCGGAAGCCCTGCCGCTTCTCAAGCGCGCGAACGAATTCGGCTGCCTCCACAAGACTGTCGGGCGTCCCCGTATCAAGCCAGGCATAGCCTCGGCCCATGCGTTGGACATGAAGCTGCCCCCGTTCAAGGTAGGCGCGGTTGACGTCTGTGATCTCCAATTCTCCCCGAGTGGAGGGCTTAAGCCCTGCGGCGATCTCGACCACCTGCTCATCGTAGAAATAGAGCCCCGTGACGGCCCAACTGGACCTTGGCTGTGCGGGTTTTTCTTCGATGGAAATGGCCCGATCCGCACCGTCAAACTCGACCACTCCGTATCGCTCCGGATCCGTCACGTGATAGGCAAAGACTGTTGCACCCAAGCTTTGCTGCCGGGCCGCTTTCATAAGTTCGGGCAGACCATGACCATAATAGACATTGTCGCCCAGGATCAGGACCGAAGGTCCCCCGGCCACAAACTCGGCTCCAATGAGATAGGCTTGTGCTAGACCCTCCGGCCTCGGCTGCTCTGCGTACGAAAGGCGGATCCCCCAGCGTTCACCGCTTCCCAGCAGTTGCTTGAACTTTGGCAGGTCATCGGGCGTGGAGATGATGAGAATATCACGCACCCCTGCCAACATTAGCGTAGAGAGCGGATAGTAGATCATCGGCTTGTCATAGACCGGCAGAAGCTGCTTCGACGTAACATATGTCATCGGATGCAGCCTGGTGCCGGATCCACCGGCCAGAATAATCCCCTTCATTGCTGAGTCTCCTTTGTGCGCGCCTCACAGGCGATGTTCCACGCATGGTTCCAGGGAAGCGTGCCAATTGAGTGGGCCATTCCATTCGGCTTAAGACGCGTTCGTGCAATGAAGTACGATGTCGACAGCATCTTGGCAGATGAAAAACCCAATTTGATCATGTGAAAGTTGCTGCGCAACTTCGCTTCCAGACCTTCTCTGCCGATGATCCGCACGATACACACCTTAAGGAAAGAACGCGGGCAAGTCAGCGAGGCGTGGGTGCTTGGTGTCCTTCTCAGACAGGATCGCACGGGTTGCCTCAACAGGCCAATCGATCTCGAGCGCAGGATCGTTCCAGGCTAAGCCCCTGTCATGGGGCGCTGAGTAGTTGGCCGTAACTTTGTATGAAACTTCGGTGTTCGGTTCGAGAGTGCAAAAGCCGTGAGCGAAACCGACAGGAATCAAAAGTTGCGATCCACTTTCGGCGCCTAACTCGACGGCCACGTGGTGTCCAAAGGTTGGCGACGAGCGTCTCAGGTCAACAGCGACGTCGAGGATGCGCCCACGCCCCACGCGAATGAGTTTTGCTTGGGCGAAGGGAGCGATCTGGAAGTGGAGGCCGCGCACGGTGCCCGCCTCGACGGACAAAGAGAAATTATCCTGGACGAATTCCTCCTCAATCCCTGCCGCGACAAACGCCTGCTTGTTGTATGTCTCCATGAAATAGCCGCGTGCATCGGCGAACACGCTGGTGTGGACGATCTTCACATCTGGCAGGGCAGTCGGCTCAATCTTCACCATATTCGTCAATGCCTTCCCTGCCGCTAAGACCTTATTGCTTCCACGGCAAGGTGTCTGGAGTCAGACCGCTATACCGAGCCGCTGCCCCTGATAAACACCAGAGCGCACCCGTTGCCACCAGTCGCGGTTCTCCAAATACCATTCTACCGTCCTGCGCAAGCCGGTCTCAAAGGTCTCGGCCGGTCGCCAACCGAGCTCGCGCTCAATCTTGCTCGCATCGATGGCATAGCGCAGGTCATGCCCAGGCCGATCCTCCACAAAGCGGATCAAGCGCTCACGCGGGCCGATTTGCTCATCCGGTGCCAGTTCGTCCACCAGAGCGCAGATCGCCCGTACCACGTCGATGTTGCTCCGCTCGTTGTGCCCGCCGATGGCATAGGTTTCACCTGGCCGGCCCTGTTCGGCCGCCAGAATCAGGGCGCGTGCGTGATCATCCACGAACAGCCAGTCGCGCACGTTCTCGCCGCGACCATAGACTGGCAGCGGCTTTCCCTCCAGGGCATTGAGGATGATCAGCGGGATCAGTTTCTCGGGAAAGTGGTAGGGTCCATAATTATTGGAGCAGTTCGTCACAACCGTCGGCAGCCCATAGGTATGGTACCAGGCGCGGACGAAGTGGTCCGAGGCAGCCTTCGAGGCCGAATACGGCGAGCTGGGCTGATAGGGATATTCCTCATGGAAGAACCCCTCCCCTCCAAGCGAGCCGAACACCTCGTCGGTCGAGATGTGGTGGAAGCGGAAAGCTGCCTGGCGTTCCGGCGATAGCTCGCGCCAGTAAGCGAGTGCCGCCTGGAGCAGGGCATAGGTTCCAACTACGTTGGTCTGGACAAACTCGCCGGGGCCATCGATGGAGCGATCGACATGACTTTCGGCGGCCAGATGCATGACCACATCCGGTTGAAACCGGGCCATCAGCGAGTGCATGCGATCTGCGTCAACAATGTCCGCCCGTTCGAATTGATAGCAGGGATTACCGGCAACGGGCTGAAGTGAGTCCAGATTACCAGCGTAAGTCAGCTTATCGACGACGAGGACATCATGCCCTTCTTTTAAAATTAACTGTCGTACAACAGCAGAGCCGATGAAGCCTGCGCCGCCAGTAACAAGAAACTTCTTCGGCATCTGTGGTTGCGCCTTTTATGAAATGGCCTCGCCTCAAGACAGGCAATTATTTTCGGCTCCCTACCAAAAGCCTTAAGCTCCCGCAAGTTAGTTTCATAGGGAGTATACTTGGGTGCAGTTGAGCACGAGTTGCTCACCATCCCGGCAAAAATGGTCGAAATGGCCGACTGGACAGCTAGGGGCAGCAGCAGGCTTGATCTAGTTCTAAGGTTAGTGCATGTCGACGCATCGGCTCGGCATGTGAAACTTCAATCCAAGACTGCACTGATTCTGTAAGTTTGTCAGAAGCACGAACTCAGCTTCTTTGTGCAGCGCGATAGCCCCTATACAAGGAGAAGTTGAATGAGTCTTTGGAATGCACTTCTCAACTCGATAGCTGCCTGGCGGCACCTCATCAGCCACGAGCGTGCATTCCGGCAAGAGGTATTTCTCCTCGTGGTCTCTGCCCCCCTTGGTTGGATCTTGGCAGAGGACGCTGGGCATTTCACAATGTTGGTAGGTTCTCTAGTGATCTTGATGGTGGTTGAGACGCTGAATACCGGCATTGAAGCTGCTTGTAATGCGGTAACACGAGAATTCCATCAAGATATTAAGCTTGCAAAGGACTGTGGTTCGCTAGCAGTTTTACTTGTTCTCCTTCTGGCCGGCGGAGTCTGGATTACAGCGGCCTACAACTATCTTATGGCAAGATATCCATTGTTACTTATTTTATGACCATGAGATCGATGCAATACCTCATTCAGCAGCTTACCCGAACGTCTTGGCCACATTCGCGGCTGCGGTGACTTGTCTCATGTGCTTATTTCTTTGTGAAAGCTTCCTCGATAGGCGTTCGAGCTCTCTACTAGTCGCACTAGCCGCCATCCCCTCAGCTAAGGCACCTACCAAGCGCAATCCGGCAGAGCCGGTTCCTTTTCAAGCAGTTGTTAGCACTTGCTGAGCTAATGAATCCTCGATGTAAGCCTCGTAAAACGAAGCAGAAGCGTGGAGCGGAGATCAGAAGTAACCGCCACTACAGAGATCCTGTCACTAGATACTATTCCTGTTGCCTCTAGCAGGACAACATAGTATCAGTCCGCGCTTGCACCGGAACGATTGCCATAATTCGCACCAAGCATATCGGGGGCCAAGCTTGATAAAGAGCAAGATTACCTGGACGACACTCTTTGTTGTACTCTGGTGCGTCCTGCCAGCAATCGCCATGGCTCTAGCGGCAGAGATCATTTCCGGGCGCCCCGCCGTACAAGCAGCTTTCTGGATCAAAGATACTCCCCTCCCGTTCCTCGTTTCCCTCCTGTTTTCAGGGGCGTTGCTGTTAGGTTTTATCGGACTAACGGCAAGGCCTGTTCTCAGCATAATCCTGGCAGGAGCTCCCCTGCTGGTGCTTGCTGCTATCAACGGTGAGAAATTTCGCTATCTCTCAGAGCATTTGTATCCGTGGGATCTGATGTCCGCACGCCAGATCGTGGATCTCTTGCCCGCCCTTATCAAGGATGCTTCGATCAAGCGAACCTTGTCGATCTTAATGATCATTTGCGCCGTATCCGCTGTCCTGTTCGTTGCAAGGCGTTTTATTGTCTTTCGCGCTCCGATTGCCTGGCCGCTCAGGATAACTGCCGTTCTATGCGCAGCGATCCCCTTTTCGGTACCGGCTTATAATCTGACAGATGAGCAAAAGACGAACATTCTCGCCGAATTCGGCATCACAAACTACAACTGGAATCAAAGGCTAAACCACAACAGAAATGGCTTTCTTGTTTCGTTTATTGGAAACACTCAAGGTGCCATCATAAGGGCACCGGTTGAATACGCCATTGCCGACCTTCCGACTGTTCTGAATGATGTTTTAGGACAACAAAATAGCGTGCCCCAAGCACGCAGTGACAATGCCGCGCCGCCCAATGTGATCGTTCTAATGAGCGAGGCGTTCTGGGACCCGACCCTTCTACCTTCCGTCACTTACTCAGAGGATCCTCTTCGCTTCTTCCACAGTCTGCATGCGAAACAGAGCCAAAACTACCAGATCTCGCCTGCTTTCGCGGGTGCTACCGCCAATGTGGAGTTTGAGGCCCTGACGGGATTCTCAAATGCTTTCCTTCCTTATGGCTCCATTCCGTATCAGCAATATATCAGCCGCCCTGTCCCATCCTTGGCCAGCCTTTTTTCATCGATGGGTTATGAGACGACAGCGATTCACACGTATCACGGATGGTTCTGGAGACGTAATCGCGTCTACGAGCACTTTGGCTTCGACAAGTTCCTGGACATCAAGGAGTTTAGGAAAGAGCAGACAAAAGGAATGTACATTTCAGATGACGCGCTGACGGATCGCATTGTCACCGAACTTGCCGAAGCAAAGAAACCGAAATTCATCTTTGCCGTCTCAATGCAAAACCATAGCCCTTATGCTGCAGGTCGATACGCCGACAATACGATCAAGGTCTCTGGCCCACAGATTGGACCTGCGCAGCGCGACACGCTCGAGACTTATGCCCAAGGGATTAAGGATGCCGATCTCGCTTTAGAAGCTCTCGTGAAAGCCGTTGAGGCGAGTGGCAAGCCCACTCTGATCCTCTTTTTCGGCGATCATTTGCCCTTTCTCGGCCCAGATCTCGACGTCTACCGCCGTACAGCTTTCTTCAACCCCGAGACTGCGGCAAGCAATCTGGAAAGCTCAATCAGATTGAAGCGCAATCCTTTTGTCCTATGGAACAATTTTGGCGCTCCAACGCAGGCTGGCACCATCAGCCCTGCCTTCTTCCCAACATTCATTACACGCGCCGTAGGCGTGGAACATCCCTTCTACTCGGGCGTCCTTGGATCCGTGATGGCAGACTGGCCTGTCGTAGAGCTTGGGCTTTCGCATGATCGCTTTGGTACAGTGAAGAGTATTACCGAAGCCAAAAAGGATCCAAAGCTAAAGGCCTATCAGTGGATCCAACATGATATCATGTTCGGAGATCAGTATAGCTATCCAGTGTTGTTTGAGCGTGCTCACAAAATCGAGGCCGCAGGAAGGTCTACTCACTAGCGCATCGTGCAGAAAAGTGGACCCACTTTTGGGTCTGATGCGCTAGGCGCTTTTTTTACAGCATATGCTTCACGATACGGCCAATGCTGCACGTTCATGCCCTTAACTTACCAGGCTCGAGGCTGAGATCCATCTTGATCCGGTGTGGCACCCGACTGATCGGATGCCAGCATGACCGTCTAGATCATCAGTTTCCAGGCTTATGCTTTTACAACGTTCTTGTGAGTGCCGAGATACCGCCCTCGAGTATCTACGATAAGTTTCGCGTGCTTCTCGACCAGATCATAATCAAATCTATCGTGGTCGGTTGCGAGAAGTACGAGGTCATAGCTTGAGATCAAGTCTGGAGTCAGCTCGACGCTTTCCAGTGGAAATGAATATCGGCGCATCTTCGGGAATCGCGGCACGTGAGGGTCGCTGTATTCGATCTGCGCGCCCTTGTCCTGAAGAAGCCTCATCAACTCGACAGAAGGTGATTCCCGCATATCGTCGACGTTCTTCTTATAGGCGATGCCAAGGACGAGGATCCTGCTCCCGCGAACTGACTTCTCTTGATCATTGAGGGCATTGGTAATCTTCTCGACTACCCATTCGGGCATCGTGCTGTTGATCTCACCGGCAAGCTCGATAAACCGGGTATGAAGACCGTACTCGCGTGCCTTCCAGGTCAGGTAGAATGGGTCGATGGGGATGCAGTGCCCACCGAGGCCAGGGCCGGGATAATACGGCACGAAGCCGAAGGGCTTGGTAGCGGCCGCGCGGATGACTTCATGGATATCGATGCCCATCCGGTCGGCGATCATCTTCATCTCGTTGACGAGGCCGATATTAACAGCCCGATGAATGTTCTCGAGCAGTTTGGTAAGTTCTGCGGCCTTTGTGGAACTCACAGGCACGACTCTGTCGACAGCCTGTCCATAGAGAGCAAGCCCGGCTTCGAGACAGGAGGGCGTGCTGCCGCCACAGACTTTTGGAATGTTATGCGTGCTGAACTTGGCATTGCCGGGATCCTCTCGCTCCGGCGAGAAGACAAGGAAGTAGTTCTTGCCGACCGTGAAGCCCGCCCTTTCGATTCGAGGTCGCAGTTCCTCCTCGGTCGTACCAGGATAGGTCGTGCTCTCGAGCGACATGATCTGGCCGTCCTTCAAATGCGGCAGCAGCGCATCGACCGTGTTCAGAACAAAGCTCAAGTCAGGCTCACGATGCTTGTTCAGAGGGGTTGGAACGCACAGGATCAGGGCATCCACATCATGGGCGAGAGAAAGGTTGGACGTAGGCTCGAACCCGTTTCCGATAGCCCTCGCAATTCGCTCGTGTCCGATATGCTCGATATAGGTCTGCCCGCGCTTAAGGGTCTCGACCTTCTCCTGGTCGATATCAAATCCAACGACCTTATAGCCGACTTCGGAATAACGTACGGTAAGAGGTAGACCAACGTAACCCAGCCCCACGATGCCAACTACAGCGGTCCTATCGTTCAGCTTCTTCAGCAGGGTGTCTTTGCACATTGGCAATCTCGGCTTTAAACGATCGGAACGGCACAGTACTCTACAAGAGCCTTGATGCAGTACGCCTATCCCGCAAAGGGCAATGCTGCGCATTCCACAAAGGAATCCAACCCGAACCTAACCTTGGCCACAGCACCGCTGTACCGCTTTGAACATTCTCCAGCAATCCTGGCTCAATGACTTCGAGACTTAGGATCCGGCTCCATAGCCCGCACGCGGCGCATACCCCGCCCTCTTTGCTTGCCCGATACTTAGGATCGCTCTACTAGAGCAGACTCGTTCCCGGAGAACATTCATGCATATCTTGGCCGTTGTGGTCACATACAATCCAGACGCTGCTTTGCTGGTTCAGGCTCTGCAATCCGTCACACCACAGGTCCAAGGTATCGTGGTGGTCGACAACGGATCCGCCAATGTCTCCGACGTCAAACAGATGGCAGCTGGTCTAGAGTGCCAATTTATTGATAATAAAGTAAATTCTGGGATAGCTACTGCCCAAAACCGAGGTATTCTCCAGGCGCAAGAAAGCGGCTTCACGCATATTCTGCTGCTTGATCAGGATACCGTTCTTTCACCTGGGGTGGTCGCCGACTTGGCCACGAACCTAGCCACTCTGGAGCGAGAATATGACCGGGTGGCAACCATTGGGCCAGCCTATTATGAGCTTAACAGCCAACAGCAGACCAGAGCGTACCGGGCCGACGGTCTCCGGCTGTCCCGGATCTCACTCAAGGGCGAAAAGCAGCCCTTGGCCAGCGACTTTATCATTGCGTCAGGATCACTCATCCCGCTTACCGTTCTCGACGAGATCGGTGGGTTCAGGGAGGATCTCTTCATCGACCTTGTCGATGTCGAGTGGTGCTTCCGGGCACGCGCAGCCGGATACAGGAGCTTCCTGTCACCGACCGCAAGGGTGGACCACCGATTAGGAAGCGGAACGGTCAAGCTTGGCCCAAGGCAAGTGGCCGTCCACGTTCCGATACGAAATTATTATTGGGTCAGAAACGCCCTTTGGCTCGCCCGCCAGTCTTATACGCCCCTGGCTTGGAGACTTTATTTTATCAGTCGCTGCTTCGCCTTCCTCGGGGCCTATCCGACCCTGGCCGACAGAAAAGTCCAGAGATTGCGGCTGATGGCCCGGGGAATCCGCGACAGCTTGGCAAGCCGCCTCGGCCCCCTCGATCCATAAATCCTGACGCTTCAGCCCACCTGCCGTTGCGCTTGTGCCAGCCCCCATTCCAGAAGGCTTTCGACACGCTCATGTGCCTGCGCCTCCACATAGACGCGCAGTTCCGGTGCATTGCCTGAGGCGCGGAAATGGACGACCTCACCGTTCTTGCCAGACAAGCGTACGCCATCCTGCCCGTCGAAAGCCGCAACCCCGCCTAGGGGCTCCATTATGTCCTCGCGAAAAGCCTCGTCCTGTACTAGCCGATTCAAGAAGCCAGCGCTCCTCTCGCTTGCCACGTTCTTGAGACGATTGCTGGCAGCCGCCTTGAAGGCAAAGGCGGCTCCGACCTCCGCGAGAGACTTGCCCTGAGCGATGATCTCGCCGAGAGCGCACAGGATGGGCAGCATGGCATCCCGGGTGGGAAGGGCCGCAAGCCGGCGGCTCTCCCGCACGATATCGGAACCGAGCAGCACGCCGCCATTGGCCTCGAACCCGACGACTGCCCTGGCCCCAGAGGCGGAGGCCTCCGCCATGCCCTCAATGACGTAAGGCGAACCCACCCGAGTGCGAAGGACCGTCCGGAAGGCGCTCGACGCCTCCAGGGCGGAGTTGGAGGTTACAGGCGTGACGATGGCGTCCGCACCCAGAGACTTGGCGGTGATCGCCCCGACCAGATCGCCGCGCAGGAAAGCTCCTGTCGCATCGGAGATCAAGGGGCGGTCCGCATCGCCATCGGTCGACACGATGGCATCCAGCCTCTGCTCGCCGGCCCATTGCCGCGCCAGAACCTCGTCCTCCTCGCGCAGGGCTTCGGTGTCGACCGGGATGAAGCTCGTGGCCCGCCCCAGCGGCACCGCCCGAGCGCCTAGGGTTTCGAGCATCTCGACGATGATGTCCCGGGCCACGGAGGAGTGCTGGTAGACACCAACGGTGAGACCTTCCAGCGCCCCTGCACCGAAGAAGTCGCGGTAGCGGGCCTTGTAGGCGCCGATCAGATCGAGATCCGGTTTTTCCGGGCGGACGCCACGGGCCGTCTCCGGCACGGCTGCCATCCCCAACTTGGCTTGCCATGCCAGGATGGCTGACTCGTCCTTTTTGTCGATCTCGCCTTGAGCCCGGTAGAATTTCAGGCCGTTGCGGTCTTCCGGAATGTGGCTCCCGGTGACCATGATCGCGGGGATGCCGAATCGCATGCCGTGATAGGCAAGCGCCGGCGTGGGAAGAGCACCGCAATCGAGGGGGACGAGCCCCGATTCCTGCAGGGCCGCACAGCAGAGCTGGGCAATGCTCGGACTGCTCTCGCGCAGGTCCCGCCCGACCAGTACGACATTCCGGGACGCCGCCGCCGAGCCGTCCTCCTTGAGCATCTCGGCGAAAGCGCGGGTATAGGCAAAGGCCGGCGCACCGTTCAGCTCCACGACAAGCCCCCGCAACCCGCTCGTGCCGAATTTCAGGGACGACGATACGGTTGCGGGATTCTTGTTCATTGGAGATTGCCTCTCAGTAGCTTGGGGAACCGGTACCGTGTCTTAAGCAAGGCGCGACATTTTATCATGAGCACAATTTCGGGCGCGGCAGCACAAGTCAATGCATCCGGTCGGCTCGATCAGGTCACCCGGATGGGGAAGGCCTTAGGCGGGCTATCGCAAAGGCATTGCAGCCTTGAGCCTTCAGGTTAGGCACAAAGCCTGCTCCTAAACCCGCTCCCAGGCAGCGGATGCTTCCGATCGCCGCAAGGCATCCAGGATGCGCATGTTCAGGATGGCGTCCTCCAAACCATAGGCCAGAGGCACAGCGCCTCTGATCGCCCGGCTGAAAGCCTCTCCCTGAAGCTGATACTGATCCACCACCGGAAACTCGATGGCTTGGGCCGAGCGATTGCCGTGAGCGCTGCCATCGTCGATGAAGATGCGGGTCGGAAGATCGGGCGGCGCATTGAAGGGAACTTCGATCTCGATCCGCCCCTTCGTCCCGAGCATCTGGACCCGCTGATACGGCACGGATTGGGTCGAGACCGTGAAGGCCAGTTGCCGCCCGTCGCCGAAATCCATCAGGGCGCTGGTGGTCCGGTCGACGCCGAAGGCCGGGTCACGGTCCATGAGCGTGACGACACGACGGGGCTCGGCGTCGAAGAAATAGCGGCCTGCAACGACGGCATAGCAGCCGATGTCCAGGAGCCCTCCCCCGCCGATATCCGCCTTGTTGCGGATGTTGCCGGGATCGACGTTGAAATACGAGAAGATGATCTGGATGGAGCGCAGGTCTCCGACGGTTCCGGCCTGAATGATCTCACGGGCGCGGTGCCATTGAGGGTGGTGACGGACCATGAAGGCTTCTGCGAGCAGCACCTGAGATGCCGCTTGCTCGAGTTGCTGCGCCTCATCTGCCGTGATCGCAATCGGCTTCTCGCACAGCACATGCTTGCCGGCGGCGGCAGCGGCCAATGTCATCGGCACATGCAGGTGGTTGGGCAGCGGATTGTAGATCGCCTCGACCTCAGGATCGGCCAGCAGGGCTTCATAGGAACCATAAGCCTTCGGAATCCCAAGTTCATCCGCCATTTCCCGGGCCGACGCCTCGTCCCGGGAGGCAACCGCAATGACATCGCAGAGCGGGCTCTTCATCATTCCGGGAACGACCTTCCCCCGGCCGATCTTCGCTGTGCTCAGAATTCCCCACCGGACCGGCTGCATGGCGTTCTCCTCGAGTTGAATGATGACCAAATTGAATGCGGATTCAGACCGCCGACCGGCGCAAAGACTTGTAGTCCTTGTGCAGCACCGGCCCGGTCGTGTCGCGCTCCAGAAGAGTCAGCGGCAACCGGACGCTCCAGTCTTCAGGCTTCATCTCGTTGCGGATCAGCCTTGAAAGAACGTCGGCGCCGACACGCCCGAGTTCATGCAGGGGCTGCCGGAACGTGGTGAGGGTGGGCTCGGTGTAATCGGCAAATTCTATGCCGTCGAAACCGATGACGGATACATCCTGCGGAACACGGACGCGTTCCGCGCGAACGCGCTTGATGAAGCCGATCGCACTCTCGTCGCACGCCGCGAAAATCCCGGTGGGTCGTTCCTTCATCTTCAGGAAGTCTTCGGCAGCGGCCACGCCGGTCGAGAAGACGAAAGGTCCCTCCCAGCGCACGACGTCGTCCTGGCTGAACCCGGCTGCGGCTATTCCCTCCCGAAAGCCCGCGAAGCGCTCGACCTCGATGATGGAGCCAAGCGTGCCCGAGACATAGCCGAACCGGCGATGCCCGAGGCGAGCCAGATATTCGACCGCATGCCGGGTCGCCTCCCGGTCCTGAACCACCACGTTGGGGATGCCCTCCTCGTGAATGGCAGCGCACATGGCTACGATGGGGAGCCCTGAGTCCCGCATGCTGCGCTGGCCTTTCTCCGGAATGTACCCGGTCAGCAGTAGAACGCCGTCCACCTGGCGGGACAGGGCGAGATCGACATAGCGGGCCTCGCGTTCCCTGCGGTTGTCGAGATTGCCGATGATGATGCCGTACCCCGACTGGGTCAGTTCGTCGTCGACGCCGCGGAGAATTTCCGCGAAGACGGGATTGGTGAGCCTCGGCGCAACCACGAGCACATTCATGGTGCGGCGTGTGCGCAGCTTCTGCGCGGTGCTGTTCGGGGTGTAGCCGCTGCGCCGAACCGCCTCCATGACAACATCATGGGTTTTCTGCCTCACCTTGTCAGGGTCGGACAGGACGCGGCTGACGGTCGCGGTCGATACCCCTGCAAGTCGAGCGACGTCGGCGATGCGTATCTCCTTCACCGATCGCCATCTTTTCCGGCTCATGCAGGTTACCTCCGCGCTGCAGTCAAGTTACGTTACCTTCTTTCAGGATTAATAACTTGCCGCAACTTGTGTCTTGACTAATCTTAAAACCGCCTACAACCTATAACGCAAGATGTAATCGATTACAAAAATCGATAAACGCTTCTGGGAGGAAGCCATGAGCATGAAGACACGCGTCTCCGCGTATACCCTTTCTGTTGCCTTGATCTGGAGTTCAGGGGCGCTCGCGCAGCAGATGAAAGCCGAGGTTCTCCATTGGTGGACGTCGGCCGGCGAATCCGCCTCCGTGAAGGTGTTCGCCGACCAGTTCACCAAGGCGGGCGGCACCTGGGTCGACAATGCCATCGCCGGCGGCGCCAATGCCCGTACGGCCGGCATCAACCGCATGGTGGGCGGCAATCCCCCGACCATGATGCAGTTCAACACCGGCAAGCAGTTCGACGAACTGGTCAGCAACGATCTGGTGCGTGATGTCGACACGTTTGCCAAAGCCAACAAGTGGCGCGAGATCATGCCCAAGCCGATCGTCGATGCCACCGTGCGCGAAAGCAAGTTCTACGCTGTTCCGGTCAATATTCATGGCCAGAACTGGATGTTCTACAACACCAAGGTCTTCGCCGATGCCGGCCTTGAGCCTCCAAAGACTTTCCCCGAATTGATCGCAAGCGGAGAAAAGCTGAAGGCCAAGGGCATTATCCCGATTGCTCTGGGCGGTCAGCCCAATTGGGAGCACAACCTCTTCCGGGCCGTGGTCGTCGGCCATGGCGGGGCCGAAATGTTCCGCCAGCTCTATGGCACCCGCAAACCGGATGTCGTGAAGACCCCCAAGTTCAAGGAAACGGTCGAAATCTTCGGCAAGATGCGCGGCCTCGTCGACCCAGGCAGCCCGGGCCGCAACTGGAACGACGCGACGGCCCTGGTGATCACGAACAAGGCCGCCATGCACTTCAATGGCGACTGGGCCAAGGGTGAGTTCATCGCAGCGGGCCAGACGGCCGGCAAGGAATATGGCTGCACCGTCGTGGGCCAAGAGCCCAAGCTCGTGATCGGCGGGGACGTCTTCGTCTTTCCTGAGACCAAGGACAAGGCAGCGCTCGCCACTCAGGAGAAGCTGATCCAGGTTCTGCTCGATCCAACCACCCAAATCGAGTTCAACAAGAAGAAGGGCTCGATCCCGGTCCGGATGGATGTCGATGTATCCTCCATGGACGTCTGCGCGCAGAAGGCCCACACCATCCTGGAAAATCCCGCAAACCAGGTGGAAAGCATGGAGATCCTCAGTCCCCCGAACTTCTCGGGTGCCATGCAGGATGCGGTCACGCAGTACTGGAACAACCCGAACATGTCGGCTGATGCGTTCATCGAAAAGATTGTCGCCGCCATGCGGGACGCGGCCTAAGACCTCTCCACCTCGCCCCGGCATCACCGGGGCGAGGTCTCCATCACTGAGTCTTGAAGCACTCTCAATGGAGCTTTTCCGGTGGAAACCATCTCGATCGGCGTCCCGAGCGTCGCCGCGAAGGGCTCAAGAACCAGGCGCAGCGTCAGAACCCGCTTGCCGGCCGCCATCGCCCTCCTACCCACTGCGCTCATCGTCCTTGTCGTCTTCATCGGCTGCATGCTCTGGACCGTGCGGCTCTCGTTTACAAGTTCGACTCTGCTGCCCAAGCTCGATTGGGTGGGCTTCGCTCAGTACAGCCGCCTCTTTGCCAATGACCGATTCCTGACCTCGGCTTCGAACATCGTCATCTTCGGCACCCTTTTCATTGCGGGGTGCCTGATCATCGGCTTCCTGCTCGCCGTCTTCATCGACCAGAACGTGCGCGGCGAAGGCCTCTTCCGCACCATCTTTCTCTATCCCTATTCCATGTCCTTCGTGGTCACGGGCGTCGCCTGGCAATGGTTTCTCAATCCCGGGCTCGGTCTGCAGAAGCTCGTCCGGGACATGGGCTTCGAGAGCTTCACCTTCGACTGGCTGGTGAACCAGAGGATGGCGATCTACACCATCGTGATCGCCGGTCTCTGGCATGGCACCGGCCTGACCATGGCCATCCTGCTCGCCGGCCTCAGGGGAATCGATGCCGACCTGTGGAAGGCCGCCAAGGTGGATGGCATTCCCACATGGCGTGTCTACACCTCCGTGGTACTGCCCCTCCTGCGGCCCATGGTCGTCACGGCCGTCGTGCTTCTCACGACCGGCGTCGTGAAGCTCTACGATCTCGTAGTCGCCATGACCCTGGGCGGCCCCGGCATCGCCACTGAGGTGCCGGCCAAATTCGTCATGGACCACCTCTTCGAGCGCAACAACATCGCTCTCGGCACAGCCGCCGCAACGGTCATGCTGATCACCGTCATCGCCATCCTGGCACCCTGGGTCTACGTTCGCTATGTCCGTCCGCAAGGGAGGCATGCATGAGCGCCGCCGTGCCGCAAGGCCGCCGCCCCCGTCACCTCACCGCCGGTCGCATCGGCGTCTATGCCTTCCTGATCACGGCAGCTCTTTTCTTCATGCTGCCGCTCTGGATCATGGTCGTGACATCGCTCAAGCCCATGGAGGAGATCCGGCTCGGCAATATTCTTGCCCTGCCTGCCGCCATGACCTTCGAGGCCTGGACCAAGGCATGGTCCTCCGCCTGCACGGGTCTCGAATGCAACGGCATCAGCGTTGGGTTCTGGAACTCGGTGCGCATCCTGATCCCGTCCGTGATCCTCTCGATCGTCGCCGGCGCGATCAACGGTTATGCGCTGTCGTTCTGGCGGGTCAAAGGCGCGAACGTCATGTTCGGCATCCTGCTGCTCGGCGCCTTCATTCCGTACCAGGTCTTTCTCTATCCGCTGGTCCGCATCTTCTCCCTGACCGGGATCTACAATTCGCTCACCTGCATCGTGCTGGTGCACGTGATCTTCGGCCTGCCGACCATGACGCTCCTGTTCCGCAATTACTATGCGGGACTGCCGATCGAGTTGTTCAAGGCGGCCCGCATCGACGGCGGCGGGTTCTGGACCATCTTCTTCCGGGTGATCCTGCCCATGTCGACGCCGATCCTCGTGGTTGCAACCATCCTCCAGGTCACGGGCATATGGAACGACTTCATCTTCGGGCTGACCTTCGCGGGCCGGCAGAACCTGCCCATGACCGTGCAGCTCAACAACATCGTCAATTCAACGCAGGGCGAGCGCGCCTACAACGTCGACATGGCCGCCACCATGCTCGCGGCACTTGTTCCGCTCGTCGTCTACTTCGTGTCCGGACGCTGGTTCGTCCGCGGCATCGCCGCCGGCGCTGTGAAGGGATAAGAAATGTCGACAGTTTCCGTTCGTGATGTGACCGTCGCCTTCGAGGCCGTCCAGGTCTTCGACGGCCTGTCTCTCGACATCGAGGAAGGCGAGTTCATCGTGCTTCTCGGCCCCTCGGGCTGCGGCAAGTCCACCCTGCTCAATGCCATCGCGGGTCTGCTCGACGTGGCGGAGGGGCAGATCTGGATCAACGGCAAGAATGTCACCTGGGAGGAGCCGAAGGATCGCGGCATCGCCATGGTGTTCCAGTCCTATGCCCTCTATCCGCGCATGAGCGTGCGCGAGAACATGTCCTTCGGCCTCCGGATGGCGAAGACACCGAGGCCAGAGATCGAGAAGCGCGTCACGAAAGCGGCCGAACTGCTGCAGATCACGCCCCTTCTCGATCGGCGTCCCGACCAGCTCTCCGGCGGCCAGCGTCAGCGCGTGGCCATCGGGCGGGCTCTGGTGCGCGATGCCGCCGTCTTCCTTTTCGACGAGCCCCTGTCGAACCTCGACGCGAAGCTGCGCAACGAATTGCGGGTCGAGATCAAGCGGCTGCACGCGCGGCTCGGCAAGACGACCATGGTGTATGTCACGCACGATCAGATCGAGGCCCTGACGCTTGCCGACCGCATCGTGGTGATGAAGGAGCAGAAGATCCAGCAGATCGGCACGCCCGACGAGATCTATCACCGCCCGGCCAATCTTTTCGTGGCCGGCTTCGTCGGCTCGCCGCAGATGAATTTCATCAAGGGCCGGCTCGAGAACACCGGAGAAGGCTTGAGCTTCCTCGCGGGAGACCGCCGCCTCTCGCTCTCCGGATATCAGTTTGCCACCGCGCCCTCGGCTGGGCAGGAGGTGGTGCTCGGCGTCCGTCCGGAAAACCTGGAGATTTCGAGCACGGGCATTTGGCCCGGTTTCAAGGTCGATATCGTCGAGCCCATGGGCGCCGACACCGTGATCTGGTGCAGTGACGGGATGGGCTCGGTCCAGGTCCGCACTTCCGGCAGCCGACGCGCAAGTCCGGGCGAGAGCATGACGCTCAACATCGACCCAGCTCAAGTCTCGCTCTTTGCCGCGGATTCCGGCGAGCGCCTTTGACGAAACCAAAATCGTGGCAGGTCTCGCGCACGACTTGTCACGCCTGCTTTCCTGAACCCTGAGGGCCCCATGAGCGTCACAGATAGACTATCGATTCAACTCTACACCTTGCGATCTCTGGAGGATCTGGATGTGATCCTCGATACGGTCGCCGATGCCGGCTACCGCTACGTAGAGACGATCGGGTCCCACCTCGACAAGGCTGCCGAGGTCCGCTCGAAGCTCGACGCGCGTGGCCTAAAGGCTTCCTCCAGCCATGTCAGCATGGCGGCCTTGCGCGAGAAGCCTGATCAAATCGTGGAAGCCTGCAAAACGCTCGGCTTCACGAACCTGTACATGCCTGCCGTCCCACCCGAGGAGCGCGACATGGCCGCTGACGGCTGGCGCTCGCTTGGGCGCGATCTCGGACAGATTGCGGAGCGCTTTCAGGCTCAAGGCATCCGCCTCGGCTACCATAACCACCACTGGGAGCTGAAGCCGAAGGACGGCGCGAAAACGGCCCTCGAGCTGATCTTCGAGGCTGCCGGTACCAGTCCCCTCGCCTGGCAGGTCGACGTGGCCTGGCTGGCGCGCGGCGATGCCGATCCCAAGGAATGGATCAACCGCTACCGCAGCAAGGTCACCGCCGCCCATGTGAAGGATATCGCGCCTGCCGGCCAGAACGAGGATCAGGACGGCTGGGCCGATGTAGGCTCTGGCGTGCTGAACTGGCGCGACCTCTGGCGCGTGTGCCGTGAGGCCGGAGCCGAGTGGATGGTGGTAGAGCACGACAAGCCGTCCGATCCTGCCAGGACCGCCCGCGCCAGCTTTGATTTCCTGCGCACTATCGAGGATTGATGATCATGAACTCCCTCAATGTCGGCATCATCGGATGCGGCAATATCTCGGGCATCTATCTGCAGAACATTCCGGCCTATCGTGGCCTGACATTGCGCGCTTGCGCAGACATGAGGCCGGAGGTTGCGCAGGCCCAGGCGAGCCGCCATGGCATCGAAGCCTTGACGGTCGATCAGCTCCTGGCCCGTGATGACATCGACCTCGTGGTCAATCTCACCGTGCCGGCCGCCCATTTCGGGCTGTCGCTGGCAGCCCTCAGTGCCGGCAAGCACGTCTTCTCGGAAAAGCCCCTGGCGGTCGATTTCGAACAGGGCCGCAAGCTTGTCGACGAGGCGGAAGCTCGCGGGCTTCACCTCGGCAGCGCTCCCGATACGTTCCTCGGTGCCGGCGGCCGTCTGGCCCGCAAGCTCGTCGACGATGGGGCTGTTGGCCGCATCCTGTCGGGAACGGCCTTCCTGATGTCGCACGGCATGGAGCATTGGCATCCCGACCCAGAGTTCTTCTTCAAGCCCGGCGGCGGCCCGATCCTCGACATGGCACCGTATTATCTCAGTACCCTCGTCAACCTGATCGGCCCGGTGCAACGTGTCCTTGCCATGTCGAACATTGGCTTTCCCGAACGTGTCGTGACGGCGGAATCGCCGCGCAAGGGCCAAAGCATCACCGTCGAGACTCCGACCCACGTGACGGCACTGCTCGAATTCGCTTCGGGTGCGCAGGTGACCTTCTGCATGAGCTGGGATGTGTGGAAGCACAGTCATCCGGCTATCGAGATCTACGGCTCGGAAGGTTCGCTTCGCGTGCCGGATCCGAACTTCTTCGGCGGCCATGTGGAAGTCACCGAGCGCGGCGGAGACTGGCGCGCCGTCGATTCGAGCGAGATGCCGCTGGGAGTTCCCAACTGGCGCTCGCCGAACTGGGCCCCTGATTTGCCCAACAAGGCCAACTACCGGGCCTTGGGCCTCGCCGATCTTGCGAGCTCAGCCCTGAACGGCACGCCGCACCGCTCCAGCGGGCGTCTTGGGCTGCATGTTCTCGAGGTCATGCACAGCATCCTTGAAGGCGCAGCCACCGGACAGCCGAAGGCGATCACCACCACGCTCGAACGCCCGGCCGTGCTGGAGGATGCAGATGCCTCCCTGCTCTGGAAAGGTCTTCCTCAGGCGGCTTCCGCTGCCTGAGATCCATTCCTCTCGACGGGAAGAACGAAACGATGCGGGAAGCACTCATCGTGTGGGGTGGATGGAACGGCCATGAGCCGGAGCAATGCGCTTCAATCATTGCCGGCATCCTGCGGGAAGAGGGTTTCCAGGTTCACCTGGAAAACTCGACCAGGGCTTTCGCCAGCCCCCGGCTTCACACGATGAGTCTCATCGTGCCGATCTTCACGATGTCGAAGATCGAGAAGGACGAGGCTGCCAATCTGTCACAGGCCGTCCGCGAGGGCACAGGCCTTGCCGGCTACCATGGCGGCATGGGCGATGCCTTTCGCGACGCAGTCGAGTACCAGTTCATGTGCGGTGGCCAATGGGTGGCGCATCCCGGAAACATCATCGACTACCGGGTCAACATCACTCGGCCTGACGACCCGGTGATGGAGGGCATCCGCGACTTCGACTATCGCTCCGAGCAGTACTACATGCACGTGGACCCCTCGAACGAGGTTCTGGCGACCACCACCTTCTCGGGTGAGCACGCCCCATGGATCGAAGGCGTGGTGATGCCGGTCGTCTGGAAGCGCCGCCACGGCCAGGGGCGTGTGTTCTATAGCTCCCTCGGCCACGTGGCGAAGGAGTTCGAGGTGCCGGAAATGCGCACGATCATCAGGCGTGGCATGGGGTGGGCAGCTCGCCCCTGAACGATCTGCAGCCGCGTCGCAAGCAGCAGGCTCTCAGGCTTGACGCGGCCGCAATGGCAGCACGTTCGATCCGATGCCGGCCTGCGGGATCAACCGGCACAATTCCCGCTCCAACTCCGTAGGATGGTAAGGCTTGCTCAGAATGGGGAAGTCCTCCTGCGCCGCACGCTCGACGGAGTCGCTATAGCCCGTCGCCAGCAGGATCGGAAGGGCAGGCCAGCGTTCCCGGACGATTCGGGCCAAGTCCAGGCCGTCCAACCCTCCAGGCATGACGAGATCGGAGAAAATGGCATCGAATCGCGCATCGCGCTCCAGGAACTGGAGAGCATCATGAGCGGACGCGCAATGCTCCACTTGATGCCCCTGCTCGCGCAGCAAAGCGACAGCGAATTCAGCGACCTGTGAGTTGTCCTCGACCACCAGGATACGCGATGCCTGAAGGGAGTTTACAGGAACGTCTTCCTTTTCCGAAGCTCCTTCGTTTCGATCCTTATCCGTTCGCCTGAGCAGGAGGGTCACTGTCGTTCCGCGACCGACCTCGCTCTTGATGTCGACGGATCCCCCTGACTGTTGGACAAAACCGTAGACCTGAGCCAACCCTAGCCCAGTGCCCCGTCCGACAGGCTTCGTCGTAAAGAACGGCTCAAAGACCTTTTGAAGAACTTCAGACGCGATACCTATTCCCGTATCGCTCACTTCGATGGACACGAACTCGGCCGGTCCCTCATCGTGGGAAATGGTGTTCCGGACACAGAGGGTGAACTTGCCGCCTTTCGGCATCGCGTCACGCGCATTGGCCGCCAGATTGATGAGAACGGCCTGCAGCTGCGCTGGATCAACCTCGACGGGCCACAAGTCCTCGGCAAAATCAATCTCGAGCGTAATATCCCCTCGCAGGGACTGAGCCAGCATATCCCCCATTCCCCCGATCAATCTCTTCAGGTCAACGATTTCGGGCTTCAGGGGCTGGCGTCGTGAGAAGGCGAGAAGCTGCATGGTTAGCTTCCGCCCATGCTCGACGGCATTGATGGCATTATCGATCAGGCGCGGAGCCCGATCAGGCTTCGCACGCCTCAACATATCGAGATTGCCCATGACGACCGTCAGCAGGTTGTTGAAGTCGTGCGCAATGCCGCCTGTGAGCTGTCCGACCGCTTCGAGGCGTTGCGCCTGGCGCAGTTGCTCTTCCATGCGGCGCTGCTCAGTGAGATCGATGGAAGACACAAAGATCTTAGTGACCTGCCCTTGCGCATCGAGCAGCGGAACAAGAACGGTCCGGCGCGTGACCTCGCCGATCGGCACCTTCCCTGTCACTTCAAAGTCCATGATCGACTTCGTCACGACACAGGTCCGATAGTGTTTGGAAACATGCTTTGCAGTCTCGGGGGCAAATATCTCCTGAGGCATTCTGCCCACGAAACCATCACGGGCAAAGCCTAAGGATTTCAGCAGCGCGGTGTTGGCATCCTCATAGACGAAGCGATCATTCGGGTAGACGCCGATAACCGCGAGATTGAAGGGGGAGTGCTCGAAAAGCGTGCTGTACTTGTCTCGGCTCTGACGCAGTTCGGCCTCTGTCTCCTTCTCGTGCGTGATATCGCGCAAGGATCCAAGCACCCGCATCACCGGTTCATCGCCATCGCGGATGGGAACGAGGGTGATCACCCATACACCTTGACGCGTCGGGAAGACGTGATGCTGCTCATAGACGATCAGGTGGCCCGATATCTGGCATTCGCGCACCCGCGCTTCGAGCACGAGCCATTGGTCCGCAGGGAGAATGTCGCTGAGAAGGCATTCGGCAATCTCAGCGGAGGGTTTGCCAAGGAGATGCTCCACGGCCGGGTTGCATGCTTCCGCAATGACGCCTCCCTTGGGCGTCAGCTTGAAGACCAGAAGTCCATCCGCACTGAAGCGGAAGATACTGGCATAGAGCGCCTCCCGTTCAGCCAGTGCCGACTGGCTTTCACGGAGGCTTTCATTGGCCCTTTCGAGTTCCTGCGTGCGCTCTTCGACCCGGGTCTCGAGGCTCTCATTGGCCCGCCTGAGACTCTCATAAGCCTGATCGCGCTCGATTTCCCGCTGGCGTAGAACTCCGCGCGTATTTTCAAGAGCATCACGCAGCAAAGCAGTTTCCTTGAACTCCCCTTCTGTCGACCAGAGAGGCGCGGCCAAGCCGCCGCCCTGAAGCGCCAGCGCATCATTCACCAGAGCCTCCACAGGTCTGGTGATGCGACGGGTCACATGAAGCGCGAAGGCAGCGCCCACGGCAAAAAGCACTAGGCCCATGACAGCAAGTGCCAGAGCAAGATCGCGAGCACTGGCATTCAACTCAGCCCTTGGAAGGGCAACGATCGTTGACCATCCAGATGACGGGGAGCGGGATAAGGCCATGACCATGGCCTCCCTATCCAAGGATATTCCTTCGAACACCCCCTGATCTACGCCCGAACGGATACGCAGCACATTGTCCTGCGTTGCAGACTTTCCAACGAACAGTTCCGGACTGCGGGAGCGTGCGACGACCGTGCCATTCCGATCCACGATTGCACCGATCCAGGCTGACGGGAGCCCCTGATCGGAGAGAATGCGGCTGATGGCTCCGGCCGGCATGACGACGGAGACATACCGCGCAGAGGCATCTGCAAGAACGACCAGGGTATCGATGCCGATGGCCGGCTGCTTGGACACGACCCCTGTGAAGAGATTGCTGACCCTCACCTGCCCGGGAGCAAGGCCTTTCCAGTGATCCTGTGTGCCCAATTCGGGCAAGGGTGAGCCCGGAGGCAAGAGGGTGTTGACCACCTGCCGTCCCGGTTCCTCGACAACGATCCATGCGTCCGGGATACGGATGGCCCGGCGTGCAAGGGCATCGAAGGCTGCATGCTCTCTGGATTGCAGTTCGGGCGAAGCAGCCAAAGCCCATAGAAGCGCCTCAGCCTGCCCGAACTGGCGATCCACAACCAGCGACAGAGCGCGCGATGTTTCGAGAAGATGCTTCCGGACCTCTTGCCAGTCCCTGTCATACCCGGCGTAGAGCGTCAAAGCGGCGGCAGCAAAAGCCGGCACCAAGAGGGCGAAGACCATCAGCAGGAGGCGAGCCCTAAGAGACGCAAGATGGGGCTTGCCCCTCCGTGGCTCGAGGTCTGGGGACGAATCCCGCCTGTACTCCACACTCGCCCCTAAATAATGTTGCAACCAACATCTAGGCTTAAGGGAAGAAAATAGTTTGGTCGAGCCTGCAAATGCTTGGCAATAAACAAAATCAGCCGTTGTGCACTCGGGCGCTGGCCCAAAGCCCCCTGATCGCGTCCGGCATTCTGAGCGGCTTTGCAGCCTGCTTCGGTTCTGCCCCGCAGAGCGAACTGAAGCTTCCGTGGAACGGCAATCTTGGGCTGACGATTCAAGCTTTGGAATGGAAATGGCTGGGGCGCCAGGATTCGAACCTGGGAATGGCGGTACCAAAAACCGCTGCCTTACCGCTTGGCGACGCCCCAAAAAGGTGTGGCGTGTACATAATCGGCTCAAACGCGGCTGGCAACACCGTTTTGCACGCGGTTCGATAACTGCAAGAAAGGCTCGATTGCCCCTTGCGGCCCTCCCCCCTCGCCGCTATAAGACCGGCCTCCCGAGAATATTTCGGTGTCGGAGTGTAGCGCAGTCTGGTAGCGCACCACGTTCGGGACGTGGGGGTCGCAGGTTCAAATCCTGCCACTCCGACCATTCTTCTTCAAATCTGACCATGTGATCATGCGGCAAGGCCGCGGGCAGGCTGATCCTGCCCGGCATTTATGCTCTATGCCCTTGCTCTCGCATCAATGCGTCGAGAAGCGATTGTCTTCCTGATACGTCTCGTAGTGAAGGGTCTGAGCCGGGATCGCCTCAAGTTGGCTCGGAGCCCTGGGCCACTCCTGCGGCATCTCGTTGGTCTGAGGCATGTATCGCGGGCGGAAGCGCAGATCGACGAGGCTGCGCAGTTCGGGGGCTGCCAGGTCGAGCACATTGGCATCCCTCCAGCGACGTTGCAGCTTGGTCTTGCCCGTCATGCGGCCCCAGAGGCCGGGCACCTCCTCTTCGACCTGCAGTACAATCCGCCCGGTCCAAGTCTTGCGAAGATTAAAACGTCCCGTCAGAGCCATCTGCCGCTCCTCAACCTTTGCGATCTTTACCAAAAGCTGAGCGCCAAAGCTGCGACTGCTTAAAGTTTCAAGCCCGTCGATCTGCGGCTTTGGCGCTCGATTGAATCCATTCCTTTAGCCAATGCCTTTGCAGACCAAGGGTTCCGGCTCAAACGACTGTCGACTGAATGTCGCATTGGCGATGTGCGTCAGGGCACAACCCTTGGCCTCGAAAAGTAATTAGGGAGATGGCGCAAGAATTCAGGGGATGGGGCAATTAAAACGGGAAAGCTGAGCATGTCTTGATGGGTGGGAAGAATTTCCGGGCTTCCCTCAAGCGCGGCGCGGCTTGGACGGGAGATCGATGGTAACGAGTTGCCCGGTCTTAGGATCGAGGATGGTCATGAATGCCTCCTGTTCTGCTGGCATGAGAGAAACGCCTCAAAGTCCGAACGGATCAAACCGTCTTGGGAACGTGGTAAGCAATTTGTTACCGGAAGCTGCGCCTTAGGAGCTGGGAACATCCCGCTCGAGCTTGTATCGAGTGGCCTCCTCCTCTGGCTGATCGGCACCGCCGTTCGCCCTCCCCCACAATCCGGAGAATGTCCGATGAACAAAGCTCATCTCGAAACCGTTTGGGCGCCGCGCCTTCTCAGCATCCTGCGCATCGTCGCAGCACTGATCTTCATGGCCCATGGCACACAGAAGCTTCTCGGCTTTCCTGTCTCAGCCAATCCTGCTCCTGAGGCTTTCAGCCTTCCCTGGATTGCCGGCGTGCTCGAGCTTGTCGGCGGCGCGCTCCTGATCCCCGGATTGTTCGTGCGGCCCGTGGCCTTCCTTCTCTCAGGATTGATGGCCGCAGCCTACTGGATCGCCCATGCACCGCGCAGCTTCTACCCGGTGCTGAACGGCGGCGATGCCGCGATCCTCTACTGTTTCGTTTTCCTGTTCATTGCGTCTGCCGGCGGTGGAGCATGGAGCCTGGATCGTGTTCTGCGGAGCAGCCGCACCGCCTGATCGCTCTTTGCGGGAGGCCCCTCGGGGCCTCCCGCTCTGCCATGGCTCATTCCGGCTTCGTGCCCGTCGGCCGGCGCAGGCGCTCGTCCTCCAGTTCGACGTGCAGTGTGTGATCGTCCTCGTCTTCGTCAAAGGGGATCGGCATGAGGTCGTTTATCAGGCCTGTGGTCGTCGAAGCCGCGGCGCCGATGGGCGGAGCGGGCGCATCATCCTGACGCCGCACCTCGTTGTCCGGTTCGACCTCGCCTTCGTCATCCAGAATGCTCACCACCTGATCCATCTGCGCCTCATCCACCTTGATGGTGATGAGGGCCCCGCCGCGACGCACGCCGTCCGCATAGGTTTGAGCCTCCTCGTCGCTGAGGCCTGCGTCGGCCAGCGCTCCGGCAAGGCCGCCCACGGCGGCACCGGCGCCGGCGCCGACCAGGGTCGAGACGATCCAGCCGGCTGCGACCACGGGTCCGAAGCCGGGAATCGCCACCGTGCCGAGCCCCGCGAGAAGACCTGCCCCCGCACCGGCGACAGATCCCGCGGCGGCCGTGGCGCCGGCGAAGGGATGCGAGTTCCCATCCTCCTCGAAAGACTGCGTCGCATGATGCGTGTAGGCATCGTTGAAGTTGTTGGAGACGAGACTGATCTCGAAATCCGGAAGATGGGCTGCCTCGAGCCGCTGCACCGCCCGTGCGGCCTCGTCATAAGTGTCGAAGAACGCGGTGATCCTGCGCTCCGTCATGGAAGCCCTCCTGTTATCGTCTCCTGTCAGGCTAATGAGCGGCCGGCAGAGCGGTTCCCTGCGCGGCCATGACACCTTCCAAGCCCGTCAACGCACTGCTATGTTCGAGCAAAAGGTGCCCGAAAAGGGTGTTCTGGGGGCTTCCCGTCATGAGACATATCCACCTCGACGATGGCTTGCGGCTGCGTTTTCCCGGTCGCAGCGAAGATTTCGACCAGGGCGTCGAGATCGGCATGATCGCGGTTCTGATGGACCAGGGCTTCCCTGAGTTCTCGCGCTGGATCGCCAAATCGAACCTCAGCCAGGTTCAGGCCATCGCCAAGCAGATGGGCTACCGCATCGAGGAAGGCAGCGGAGACGAGGAATGGGTGGATGTCACCTTCCTCCACGGCACCGTCAAGGCCAAGCCCAAGCTCAGGCTGGTGCACTCGGCCGGCTGAACGCCGCTTACGGTCTCTACGATCCGCATTTGATTATTCTGGAAATTAAGAAGCCGCCCGAAGGCGGCTTCCAAAGCGGTTTTCTTTTGAGGCTTGATCAGGGGTTGCCGCCGCGGCGGGTCATGGACCAAGCGGCCTGCATCAGAGCAACGGCCAGAGCAGTCTTGACGAGGGTGGCGGCCACGAACGGGGCAGCGCCCACGGTCCAGGCCTTGGCGAACGGCATCACCAGAGACAGCTGAGCCAGTCCGAAGGCGAAGATCACCGCATGGCCGATGGTCATCATCACGATGACGCGCAGAAGCGAACGATCCCAGCCCCGCTCAGCCATGAAGCCCATCACGAGAGCCGCGGCCACGAAGCCGAAGAGGAACCCGCCGGTGGGGCCCATCAGGTAGCCGATGCCGGCCGCAGGGCCTGCGAAGACGGGCATGCCCATGGCGCCTTCAGCGAGATAAAGGGCGACGGTCGCGCCGCCGAGGCGCCAGCCATAGGACGCGCCGATCATGAGCACGACCAGGGTCTGCAGCGTCATGGGCACGTATGGCAGCGGCACCTGGACCTTCGCGGAGACGGCGAGAAGCCCCGTGCCGACGACCATCAGCACGATGGCGCGAAGCGCAGCGAAGCGGGCATCGTCCCGGGACGGCCAGAGGAGGCCGACGAGGGTCGAGGGTGAGGACAGCGAAGGGGCGCTGATCGTCATAAAGGGAATCTCCAGATCATTCCGCCATGCGCAAGGCGGCTCATGAAGCCTTATAGGGGGGTCCGGCATCTGCCTCAAGCCACCGTCTCCAGCAATTGCCGGGACTGTTGACACCCTTTAGTCCAAGATGGGTTTTGCGGAAAACGGCTTGTGGGAGGCTTGCCGTGCGCTAGAGCATCGGACCCAAAAGTGGACTTGCACTTTTGGGATCTATCCGATGCTCCAGTTTTTGAAGAGCGCATCGTTCTTAGCGGAAAACCGGGTCCACTTTTCTGCATGATGCGCTAGGAAGCGCGAGATGTCCTGAACCGCAGTTGCAAGGATTTTCAATGTCGGACGATCTCACCTTCGACACCAGCCCTCCGGCCCGTTCGGAGGAATGCGTACGCGTGAGCCCGCTCGTCCGCCGGATCGTTGCCAGCAATCCCGGGCCCATCACGTTCACGGGCACCTGCAGCTATATCGTCGGCTCGGGGAATGTCGCCATCATCGACCCGGGCCCCGATATACCCGGGCATGTCGGGGCGCTCCTCGACGCGGTGCGCAACGAGACCGTCACCCATATCCTCGTCACCCATACGCACAAGGACCATTCGCCCGCAGCCGCCGCCATCAAGGCCGCCACGGGGGCAACCATCGTGGGCTGCGCGCCCCATCGCAGCGCCCGGCCTCTGTTCTCCGGTGAGGTCAACACCCTGGAGGCGAGCTCCGACAAGGATTACGAGCCAGATCGGGAGTTGCGCGAAGGCGATGCCGTCGAGGGCCCCGGTTGGACGCTTCAGGCCCTCGCCACCCCGGGCCACATGGCCAATCACCTCGCCTTCGTGCTGGCCGAGGAGAAGGCGCTGTTCTCAGGCGACCATGTGATGGCCTGGTCCACCACCGTCGTGGCGCCGCCCGATGGCTCCATGAGCGAGTTCATGGCCTCCCTCGACAAGCTCAAAGGCCGGGAGGAGAGCCTCTACTGGCCGGGCCACGGCGGTCCGGTCCAGGACCCTCAGCGCTTCGTGCGCGCGCTCCTCCATCATCGCCGGCAGCGGGAAGCCTCGATCCTCAACCGGCTGCGGGCGGGCGACCGCACCATCCCCGAGATCGTCGCCGCCATCTACCAGGGCCTGAACCCTGCCCTCGTCGGCGCCGCCGGTCTTTCGGTCTTCGCCCATCTGGAGGACATGGTCGCTAGGGGACAGGCGGCTGTCGACGGCCTCCCCGCCTTGGACAGCGAGTATCGCCCGGCCTGAACAGGCAGGTCAGCGCACCGCGATCGCCAGGTTCGAGGCCTCCTCGAGGAAGTCACGGATGTGTTTGGCATTGACGCCCAGGTCATGGCCGCCGAAGCGGGAGGCCGAACGGATGTCGATGCGCGTGCCATCGACCCGCGGCCGGACCCGCACCGTGATGTCGTAGGGCATTTTCAGAACGAGCGAACGGTCGATCGCCTCCAGCCGTCCCAGGCCGACGCGTCCGCCCGGAGGCACGGCCTCGATCACCTGCCAGCCGAGATTGTCGGCCGCCTTGCGCACGATGGCGAAAGCCTCTTCGGGGCCGATGTCCAGCGTGAGCGGCGCGATCTGAACATAGGAGGCCCGCTGCATCTCCCTGACCTCGGGTGGCACATCCGGAGGGACGCGCCCTTTGCGCGCCTCGAGCGCGGCGCGGGAGCGGGAGAAGCCGGGCGGATCGTCCGTGTCGGTGGTGACATCGCTGATCGCCGGCAGGGTGACGGCCTTGAGCGCCATGAAGCCGGGATAGGCGAGCACCAGCATCGCGATGACGAGGCCCTTGATCGCGCTTCCCAATCCACGCCGCCCTTCCTGCCAAATGCGCACGAAGCCGACGAGGGCAAGCGCCACCGCCACAAAAGCTATGGCGATCCCGGCACCCAGGGCGGTGAAGCCCGGTTGATAATCGATTCGGCCGAAGCGGATCAGCAGCACCACCAGGACGGTCACGGCGAGCGCGAACAATGCAAGTGTGGGCGACCACTTCGCCGGCCGCGAATAAGGTTCTTCAATGATGAGGCGGCGCATCAGGCGGTCTTACAAATCTCTTTGAGTGCGCGCCACTGCTCTTGATCGAGAATCGGCTCGCCTTGGCGGGACGGCACCAGTTTTTCCAAAGCTTTCAGCCGTTGATCGGTGACCGGGTGGGTGGAGAGAAAAGCCGGGACCTTGAAATCGTTCCCGTCATCTTCATCCTTCTCCTGGTCCTCGACCCGCTTGAGCAGGACGGCCATCGCTCAATCCCGGCGTTACCCTCCAAGCTCTACCACAGATGTGGAATATTGGAACACATGGCTCAGTCGGGTATCCTCCTCATGCCCCACCTGAAAGTCGTTGGGAGATGCTCATCCGAAGCGCTGTGAGGGGTGACGGCAGGAATGGTTTCGCTCTAAACTATCTGGCTTGTACCAGGAGCTTAAATCCTTGACGCCCTCTACCTCTGCCCCCGCTCATATGGAGGCGACTGATCCGTTACGGATCTGGTTCCGGATCATCCGCCTGAACCGGCGGGCCTCGAATGCCGTGGCCACGGAACTGAGGATTCTGGGCCTGTCCATCCCCCAGTTCGATCTGCTCTCCACCCTGACCGAGCGCGAAGGCCTGAGCCAGCAGGAGCTGGCGGAGCGGCTCTATGTGACCAAGGGCAATGTTTCGGGCCTGCTGGACCGCATGGTCGAGGCCGGTCTTGTGGAGCGGCGCTCGATCCCGGGTGACCGGCGTTCCAATGCCCTCTATCTCACCCCGAAAGGGCGTGATCTCGCCGACCAGGGGATTGCGGCTCAACGGAGCTACGTGATGCGGACCCTCGGAACGCTGCCGGCCCAGGATCTGGCTGATCTGGAGCGGATCGTTCTGGCGTGGCGGGACCGGGCGCGAGCCGAGGAGGACTCGTCGCCAGCCAAGGCAGAATAGGGCGACGATGTTCGACGCGGTGGCATTCGCGGGCGGCGGCAACCGCTGCTACTGGCAGGGAGGCTTCTGGGAGGCGGCAGGACCGCTGCTCGGATTGAAGCCGGACATGGTGGTCGGCGTCAGCGCGGGCGCCTGGTCCGCCTGCTATAGCCTTCTCGGACTCGGCAGAAAGGTCAACGAGATGGTGGCCGAAGGCTGCAGCCTGGGCCGCCGCAACTTCGAATGGCGGGCCTGGCGCAGCGAGGGCTCCCCCTGGCCCGTCTCGCTCATGTACCGCAGCCTCATCGAGAGCATCATCGACGAGGCGGCTCTGGATCGCCTCAGGCAGGGTCCGAGCATCTTGATCGGGCTGGCCCGCAAGCCCCGCCGCCTGCCCCTCTCGCTCGCCATCCCCTTGGGCATCGTCACTTACCAGATCGAGAAGAAATGGCGCTCCCCGGTCCATCCGAAGGGTGGTCGGGCCCTGGGGTTCCGTCCGGAATTCGTCCGCGTGCAGGACCTCGCCTCCCCTGCGGAATTATCGGCAGCCCTGATGGCGAGCGCCAGCGTTCCGCCTTTCATGCCGGTCGGCCGCATCGGCGGCATGGTGGCGCTCGATGGCGGGCTCGTTGACAACGTGCCGACGGAGCCCTTGCTCCCGGTCGAAGCGCAGGGCGGCAAGACCCTGGTGATCCTCTCGCGTCTCTACCGCGCTTTTCCGGCCGTGAAGGGGCGCACCTATGTCCAACCCTCAAGCCCCGTCCCCATCGGTCAGTTCGACATCACCAATCCGGCCGGGATCCGCAAGGCCTATGAGATGGGACTGCGGGACGGCGAGACCTTTGCGAAAGGTGTGGCTGCGCACAGCCTCTGAGGCAGCCCGGCTCTAGACCATATCCCAACGTCAACGGGAGCTTTCACGACCCCGCTTCGCCTGCGGGCCTGCAGCCCCGTTAAACGTTGATTCACCTTGCTTGGTTCATCTGCAGCCAAGCCAACAGATGATCACCGGTCTGCCCCAAAGCGGTCACAGCCCTGCAGATCATGAAGGCAGGTTGTCGAACAGCCTGTGTATTTCAGAGAGGATCCATGACCCAGAACGCTTCGAGCCGAGACATCCGTTCAGGCCAGCAGAACGCCGCCCAATCCATCCCGGCCTTCAAGAACGTCGCCCTGCCGGCGCTCGCCGCAGCCGTTCAGGCTGCCAAGCTGCAGCGGAGCCGCCCGAAGATCTCCGAGCTTCCTGCCTTCCTGCGCAAGGAAGCTGTCCTAGACCAGTAACTCGAAACAAGAAGAGCGCCCCTCGGGCGCTCTTTTCGTATCGACTGTAGCAGCCTTAGCGGACGATGACCTTCGTGTTCACCGGCACGCGGTTGTAGAGGTCTATCACGTCGATGTTGCGCATCCGGATGCAGCCCGAGGACACGGCAAAGCCGATCTTCTCCGGCTCGTTGGTGCCATGGATGCGGTAAAGGGTGTCCTTGTTGCCCTCGTAGAGATAGAGCGCCCGTGCCCCGAGCGGGTTTTCCGGGCCGCCCTTCGTATACTGGACATGGGACCAGCGGGCCTTCATCTCGGCCGGCGGGTTCCAATCGGGCCATTCGGCCTTGCGCGCGACGGTGGCCGTGCCGGTCCAGCCATAGGCCTCGTCGCCGACGGCCACGCCGTAGCGGATCGCCTTCCTGTTCGCCTGAACGAGGTAGAGCTGGCGCTCCTTCGTATCCACCACGATGGTGCCCGGCGCCTCGCCCGTTGGATCGTCGATCATGTAGCGCCCGAAGCGCGGATCCTCCTCGGCCTTCGGAACCTTCGCGATCCATTCGGCATCGCGCGCCGAAACCTGCGGGTCCGGAACGCCCTTGAAGTTGCATCCGGCCAGGGCCGTCATCATTACCAAAAGAAGAGGCAGACTAAAAAAGCGCATCGTGCAAAGCTCTAAGGACTCAGCGGAGTGTAGCGAAGGGTGACGTCGGGCGGCTTACAGACCGTGAGGTCGTGAAGACGAATCGAAACACACCATGACACGGCTCCGCTCCGGAAGGTGTTGCATCGCAACAACATAGACAGGCGCACGTGACGCTGCGACATTGGCGGCGGTCCTATCCAAGAAGATCCATGTCCACGCTCTACATCAGCCACCCGGCATGCCTCGACCACCAGACGCCTTTCGGGCACCCCGAGCGTCCCGACCGCATCCGCGCCATCGAGCGCGCCCTGGAGAAGGAGCGGTTCACGTCGCTCGTCCGGGAGCAGGCGCCCATGGCGGAGATGGACAGTCTCGCCCTTGCTCATCCGGAAGAGTACATCCGCAATCTGCGCGACATAAGCCCTCGGGAGGGGTTAGTCCGCATTGATGAGGACACGGTGATGTCGCCCGGCACCTATGAGGCGGCCCTTCGCGGGGCCGGCGGTGCGGTGCAGGCGGTCGACGAGGTCATGACGGGCAAGGTGACGAACGCCTTTGTGGCCATGCGCCCGCCGGGCCATCACGCCGAGCGCGTGCGGGCCATGGGCTTCTGCTTCTTCAACAATGCGGCGATCGCCGCCCGCCATGCCCAGAGGTGCCACGGCGCCGAGCGCGTCGCGATCTTCGACTGGGACGTGCATCACGGCAACGGCACCCAGGACATCTTCTGGTCGGATGAGACCGTGCTGTATTGCTCGACCCATGAGGCGCCGCTCTATCCCGGCACAGGCGCACTCTCCGAGACCGGCGATCACGGCACCATCGTCAACGCGCCGCTGAGGGCTGGCGACGGGACGGAGGCCTTCCGCGAGGCGGTGGAGACCGTCGTCCTGCCGCGCATCGACGATTTCGCGCCCGATCTCATCGTCATTTCGGCGGGCTTCGATGCCCATTGGCGCGATCCGCTCGCCAGCCTGAACCTGACGGAGTCGGATTTCGCCTGGGCGACACAAAAACTGATGGATCTCGCCGAGCGCCATTGCAGCCGGCGGATCGTCTCCGTTCTCGAAGGCGGCTACGACCTCGAAGGGCTCTCCCGGTCCGTCGCCTTCCATCTCGACGCGCTGATGGGGCGCGAGACGGGGGCGTAGGCACAACAGACACAGAAACACTGCCCTCATTCTGAGGAGCAGCCGTGAAGCTGCGTCTCGAAGGAGGGATTCAGTGCTCTCTGGAACCTCCTTCGAGACGGTCGCTACTCGACCTCCTCAGGAGGAGGTTGGGTTTGCAGGAAAGTGCTGAAAGTCGATCAGTGATCGATCGACTCCTCACTCAGAAGCTCGATTCCGAAGCCGGAGAGGCCGACATAGGAGCGGCTCGAGGTGGCGAGGTTGCGGATGGAGGCGACGCCGAGATCCTTCAGGATCTGCGCGCCGAGGCCGATTTCGCGCCACTGGCTCGAGCGCACAGCCTCTGATCCCGCCTCTTCGGTCTCCGTGAAATTCGTCATGGGGACGCCCGCCGTCCCGTCGCGCAGATAGACGAGGACGCCCCTGCCCTCCTTCACGAAGCGCTGCAGGGAGGCGTTCACGGCCTTGCCGCCCTCGAAGACATCGGTGAGCGCATTGGCCCGGTGAAGGCGCACGGGAATGTTCGTGCCGTCACCGATGCGGCCATGGACGAGGGCCATGTGCTGCACGCTGTCGAACGGCGTCGAATAGGCATAGCCCGTGAACGAGCCCCACTGGGTCTCGACCGGGAAGGTGGCGATGCGCTCGACGAGCTTCTCCCGCGCCTGGCGATAGGCGATCAGATCGGCGACCGAGATCCGCTTGAGGCTGTGCTTCTCCGCGAAGGCATCGATCTGCGCGCCCTTCATTACCGTGCCGTCGTCGTTGGCGAGCTCGCAGATCACGCCCACCGGTGGCAGGTCGGCGAGCCTGCAGAGGTCCACCGCCGCCTCGGTGTGGCCGGAGCGCATGAGCACGCCGCCGTCCTTGGCGATGAGCGGAAAGACGTGTCCGGGACGCACGAAATCGGCGGCGCCCATGTTGTTGTTGGCAAGCGCCCGCACCGTGTTCGAACGCTGCTCGGCCGAGATGCCGGTGGTCAGCCCGTGCTTGACATCGACCGTCACCGTGAAGGCGGTGCCCAGCGGCGCATCGTTCGAGGCCACCATCGGATCGAGCCGCAGGCGGCGAGCCTCCGCGGCCGTCAGCGGCGCGCAGACGATGCCGCAGGTGTTGCGGATGATGAAGGCCATTTTCTCCGGGGTGCAGAGGGAGGCCGCTACGATGAGATCGCCCTCGTTCTCGCGGTCGTCGTCGTCCGTGACGATGACGATTTCACCGCGGGCGAAAGCCTCGATGGCATCGGTGACGGAATTGGGCATCAGGGCCTCCTTGGCGGATGGGGGCAAGAAGTCGTTCGGAGTGACGGCTCCGCGGGTCTCACGGGCGATCACTTCCGCCGTATCTCGGGACAGCCAGGCTTGGTCGGAGTTGCATAGCTGGGTGATGGCGCCGGGCGTGACGCCAATCCGCCGCGCGAATTCCACGCGCGGCATGCCATTGCGGGAGAGCCACTCAGCCAGTTTCATGCCTGGAGGCTTAACTTAAGGGGCGATTTTAGTAAAACTAAAATTTGCCGGCCAAAGTTTGCAAAAGTGCTTTAGTGTCGGGGGGGCCTAGATACCTCTGTCGTCATCACCGGCCTTGTGCCGGTGATGACGATTGAATGAGGCTCAGCACTCTTCACGTATCGGGATGGCCGGGACAAGCCCGGCCATGACGTCCAGTGCGTTTAGCCCCCGAACGGCCATGCTGCGCTCTGGCCCACCTGCCCGCGATGGCGCAGGAACTGGTCGGCCAGGACGCAGGCGACCATCGCCTCGCCCACCGGCACGGCCCGGATGCCGACGCAGGGGTCGTGGCGGCCCTTGGTCATCACCTCGGCCTCGGCACCGGAGCGGGTGACGCTCGCGCGCGGCGTCAGGATCGAGGAGGTCGGCTTCACGGCGAAACGGCACACCAAAGGCTGGCCGGTGGAGATGCCGCCGAGCACGCCGCCGGCATGGTTCGAGCGGAAGGTCGGGGCGCCCTGATTGCCGGGCCGCATCTCGTCGGCATTCTCCTCGCCGCGCAGGGCGGCCGCCGCGAAGCCGTCGCCGATCTCGACGCCCTTGACCGCATTGATCGACATGAGCGCGGAGGCGAGCTCCGCGTCGAGCTTGCCGTAGATCGGCGCGCCGAGGCCGGCGGGTACGCCCTCGGCCACGATCTCCAGCACCGCGCCGATGGAGGAGCCGGCCTTGCGCAGGCTGTCGAGATAGTCCTCGTAGAATTGGGCCGCCTTCGCGTCGGGGCAGAAGAACGGGTTGAGGGACACCTCGTCCCAATCCCAGTTGCCGCGGTCGATCGCGTGCGGCCCCATCTGGACGAGGGCGCCGCGAATGGTGATGCCGGGCAGAACCTTTCGGGCGATGGCGCCGGCGGCCACGCGCGCCGCCGTCTCGCGGGCCGAGGAGCGTCCGCCGCCGCGATAATCCCGGATGCCGTATTTCACGTCATAGGTGAAATCCGCATGGCCCGGACGATAGGAGTTCTTGATCTCGGAATAATCCTTGGAACGCTGGTCCACGTTCTCGATCAGGAGCGCGATGGGAGTGCCGGTGGTGACCTGCTTGCCCGTACGCTCATCGATGAAGACCCCCGAGAGGATCTTCACCTGGTCCGGCTCCTGGCGCTGGGTGGTGAACCGCGACTGGCCCGGCCGGCGGCGGTCGAGCTCCGCCTGGATCTCGGCGGCCTCCAGCGGGATCAGAGGCGGGCAGCCATCGACCACGCAGCCAAGCGCGGGCCCGTGGCTTTCGCCGAAGGTGGTGACGCGGAACAGGTGACCAAAGGTGTTGTGGGACATGGCGCTTCTTCAGGGTTCACGGCGTCTTAGCGCATCGTGCAGAAAAGTGGACCCGGTTTTCTGCATCAACGATGCGCTCTTTGAAGAGTGGAGCATCGGACCTGAAAGTGGAATCCACTTTCAGGTCCGATGCTCTAGAACCAAAGCGCCCCGGTGTCACGCCCGGCCGCATCCCCTGCCATCGGCCATCGCCGGGATCGTCACTCGACCCGGATCCGGTAGGTATAGGACAGGATCGTCGCGCGCCCGCTATCCGTGGAATTCCAAGGCACGTCGACCGTCGCTTCGTCCGTTCCCCTGAACCCTTTCTTCGGCGTGTAAACGTAGGCCAGTCCGCGAACCTTGGTGCCCGGGCAGCGCGAATCCTTGCCGAGGACCTCTTCGTGGGGAACGATGCGGAGGCTTCCGTTCGCCGGCGCCTGCCGGATCTTCACATCGGGAATTTCGGCCGGGTAACAGGTATCGACCTCGTAGCCCAGGAAGCCGCCGACAGCCGCGACGGTATTCGCCTTGATGGTCCGCTCCCGCGTTTCGGCAGATGCGGAGCCTGCCAGCACAAGCAACCCTGCGGCGGCGGCCATGGCGCGTTCCATGATGAAGCTCCAGTTTCGTGACTGAGTTACGAATAGGAGCATGTTTTCCTCAGAGCGACAACAGCCGAGCTTGAACATCCGGGATGACAGCGCTTAACTCGTCTTGCGATCCCGGATCTGCGCTGCGCTTCGTCCGGGATGACGACAGTGGTTTCGATGTCAAAGAGCCAGCGCCCTGGGGCCCGCAGCGTGAGCTGCGAGCCTTTTGGTTGAGATCGAGGGTGGCGCGACGGGCAGCCCGGCTCGATGGTGGATGGTGAAAGGGAAGAGCCGAGGTGCCTCTTCGCGCACGGCTTGTTTAGGCGTTCAGGCGATGCCGGCCCGGTGACCGTTCCAGGCGTTATCCGTCTGCTCGACGGGGGCCTTGAACCGATTCCGACCACCGGCACACATGGAGTAATTCCGGGGACCGCGCCATAACCTGGCTCTGGGAATCAGCTCTCTACCATCGACGAGGCCCACGCC
>NZ_JAFEMD010000037.1 GCF_016892765.1 Microvirga arvi | reverse complement strand
GATTGTCAAGAACAAAATGAGAACGCGCCACCTGCCCTCTCCCCTGTGCGGGAGAGGGTGGCCCTCGCGTCAGCGAGAGTCGGGAGAGGGGCGGTGCGAGACCGATGACGCCCCCTCTCCCGGCTCACTTTCGTTCGCCACCCTCCCCCGCAGAGGGGGGAGGGAGAACCACTGAAACCTCCTTCGAGACGCAGACTGCGTCTGCTCCCCAGGATGAGGGGGAATGGAAGACAAAGACGGGGATCCCCGGACCAAGTCCGGGGATGACGGGGGAGGGTGTCACGACGGATCAGTGTCATTCCCGGAAGGACGCGTAGTGGAGGGGAATCCACAGCACCGGATGTGCATGTCAATCCCCTTCCCTCGCTGACACTCGCCGGGGATAACAGCAACCGTCATACCTGGACCGGGTCGCTTTACGTCGATCCCGCACCCATCCTTTGGGGCATTCCCACCATCCTCTCGTGCCGGTATTGTCCGCGCTATTCGCGCAGCCCTCCTCCGGACGAGGCCTCCATGGACGATCTCTCTCTCGCCGCCGATTTTCCGCAAGCCACTCGCGAGCAATGGCTCAAGCTGGTCGATGGCGTGCTGAAGGGCGCCGACTTCCAGAAGAAGCTCGTCGCCCGCAGCCATGACGGCATCGCCATCCAGCCGCTGTACCCGAAAGCGGAAGGCTCCACCCCCATTGCACGGGAGCAGGCCGGCCGCTGGCGCGTGTCGCAGCGGGTCGACCATCCCGATCCGGAAAAGGCCAATGAGCTGGCGCTCCTCGATCTCGAAGGCGGCGCCGATGCCCTCGCTCTCGTCACTCGCAGTGCCCCCGCCGCACGCGGCTTCGGCGTGCGGATCGACAGCATCGACGATCTCGAAAGGACGCTGTCGGGCGTGATGCTCGACCTCATTCACCTGCGCGTCGATGCGGGCGGGCACGGCCGACAGATGGCCGCGCTGGTGCTGGCCCTGGCAGAACGGCGCGGCCACAAGCTCTCCGAGCTGTCCCTCGATCTCGGCCTCGATCCGCTCAGTGCCATGGCGGCCACGGGCCGGATGTCAGCCTCCTGGGAGGTCATGGCACGGCGCATGGGCGATACGCTCCGTCACCTGACGGCCCAGGGCTTCGCCGGCCGTGCTTTCCTGGCCGACGGGCGCGTCTATCACGAGGCCGGTGCCAGCGAGGCGCAGGAGCTTGCAGCCGTGCTGGCGACGGGTCTCGGCTACCTGCGCGCTCTCGAAGCGCAGGGTCACTCGCTCGATGCGGCACGGCGGACACTCTCCTTCCTGCTCGTGGCCGATGCGGACGAGTTCCTCACCATCGCCAAGCTGCGAGCCTTGCGCCGCCTCTGGGCGCGGGTCGAGCAGGTCTGCGCCTTGGAGCCGAGGCCGATCCGCCTGCATGCGGAAACCGCCTGGCGCATGACCACGCGGCGGGACCCATGGGTGAACATGCTGCGCACCACGGTCGCGGCCTTTTCCGCCGGGCTCGGCGGGGCGGATGCGATCACGGTGCTGCCCTTCACGGCCGCGCTCGGCCTGCCCGATGCCTTCGCCCGCCGCGTCGCGCGCAACACGCAAGCCATTCTGCTCGACGAATCCAACCTCGCCCGCGTGGCCGATCCCGCGGCGGGCGCAGGCGGGTTCGAGGCCCTCACCGATGCGCTCTGCGAAAGGGCGTGGGCACTGTTCCAGGAGATTGAGCGCGAGGGCGGCATCCTGGAAAGCCTGAAGGGCGACGCGCTGCAGGCCCGGATCGCTGCCGTCCGGGCGCAGCGCGAAAAGGCCGTCGCCACCCGCA
This sequence comes from Microvirga arvi, assembly GCF_016892765.1. Taxonomy (GTDB): domain Bacteria; phylum Pseudomonadota; class Alphaproteobacteria; order Rhizobiales; family Beijerinckiaceae; genus Microvirga; species Microvirga arvi. The sequence goes on along the minus strand of NZ_JAFEMD010000037.1, from coordinate 54,134 downwards.
AGGAGCCGATCACCGGCACGAGCGAGTTCCCCAACATCGATGAGGCGGATGTGGGCGTCCTCTTCCCCTCGCCCTTGTGGGGAGGGGCCAGGGCTGGGGGTGCGGGCGCAGGACTGGACCAACGAAGCGCCGACACCCCCCTCTCCAACGCTCCCCCACAAGGCGGGAGAGGGCAGGACGGCACAACGTCCACACCAGAGACATCCTTCACCACCCTGGTGCAGATGGCGGGACGAGGAACGAGCTTGTCCGAACTCGTCGGCACGGCTGCAGGACCGAGCCCGGTCGGCATCGCTCCGCTGCCATCGATCCGCACGGCCGAACCCTTCGAGCGCCTGCGCGACCTCTCGGATGAGCATCTCGCCCGAACGGGATCCAGGCCAAAGGTGTTCCTGGCCAACCTTGGATCCGCTGCAGCCTTCACGGCCCGCGCAACCTTTGCGAAGAACTTCTTCGAAGCGGGTGGAATAGAAGCCGTCATGAACGATGGATTAACGGATCAGGAGAGCATTAAGACAGCTTATCTTCAAAGCAACGCCAAGCTTTCATGCATCTGCTCCACTGATGAAATATATAAAACTCACGCTCCTGCGACAGCACGTACCTTGCATGAAGCCGGATCGAAACTTATTTTTCTGGCTGGCCGTCCCGGAGAAGATGAACAAGAGCTTGTCGGGTCAGGCATCAGCACTTTCGTATTTGCCGGGTGCGACACCCTCAAGGTCCTGAGCGAGGCTCTCAACGGGAGCATGGCCTGACCGTGGGGTTTTCTCCCGGTCCTTGAAGGTCCGGGAGGATCACGGTTATGACTTTCACGAAGACGACGGCTGTGGCCCTCAGCCTCGGCATGATTTGCAGCGGTGCGGCCTTTGCCGCCCCCACGGACAAGCACGACGGCACCTGGCAGGTGCAGATGGTGACGGAGTCCGGCATCTGCGGCACCAACACCTATGCCATCACGGTCGAGAAGGGGAATGTCCGCTACCACGGCAATCCCGGCGAGACCCCGGCTCAGATCAGCGGACAGATCGCCACCGATGGCGCCGTCAGCCTCGATATCCGCCGCAGCTCCGCGAAGGCTGAAGCCTCGGGCAGCTTGGCGGGCCAGGCCGGTTCGGGCGTCTGGAAGGTCGACTCTTACGGCTGCTCCGGCCGCTGGAATGCCCAGAAGCGCTCCAGCGTGGCTCGCAGCTGATCAGCCGCGCCTTTCTCAAGCCGCTGCATCACCCGGTGCGGCGGTTTTTTTGCGCCTGCGACTGCTCGCCATGAAGAGGAACTCCGCCCGAAACACCCACGTTGGTTCAACCAATTCATCGTGTTCAGGGAGTGTCTGATGCGTAGCCTTTCCTGGCTTGGCGGGGCCGCCATGGTAGCCCTTGTGGCGGCTCCCCAGGCCCAAGCCCAGACGAACCGGTTCGACGGCAACTGGAGCGTGGAGGTCGTCACCGAGAAGGGCACCTGCGACCGGGCCTACCGCTATGCGGTTGTCGTCCAGAACGGCCAGGTCCGCTATGGCGGTCCGGAAAACTTCAACGTGAACGGCCGGGTGCAGCAGAACGGCTCGGTCGCAGCCAGCATTTCCCGCGGCCAGGACCGGGCGAACGTCTCCGGCCGGCTCGCCGGCAGCACAGGCCGCGGCACCTGGACGACCTCCGGCGGACGGGTCTGCTCGGGCTTCTGGAATGCCGAGAAGCGAGGGTGAGATCCTCCCGCGTCATGGCCGTCCCCGGACTTGATCCGGGGATCGGTCCCGGCCATCTCGATAAGGAAAAGCGCGGCGCTCGACGCAATCGAGATCACCGGCACAAGGCCGGCGATGACGAGCATAGGCATCTGCTCAAGCTCTCCAACCATGCGCCGATAGCATCGCGTTGGCGGATGCCCTAGAATAGCCCCCATTCGATCCGTTTTCACCGGCAAGGGCATCCGCTTCAACCCATGACCAGCATCCCGGATTTTTCGAGCGTCGCTTTCACTGATGCTCCCCTGGCATCTTCCTCGAAGCAGGCTGTCGAGCCCTGGCTGACGCCGGAGGGGATTGCGGTGAAGGGTGCTTATGGCCCCGAAGACCGTGCCGGGCTCGATTTCCTCGATACCTATCCGGGCATCGCTCCGTTCCTGCGCGGTCCCTACCCCACCATGTACGTCAACCAGCCCTGGACCGTGCGCCAGTATGCCGGCTTCTCCACGGCTGAGGACTCCAATGCCTTCTACCGCCGCAACCTCGCGGCCGGCCAGAAGGGCCTGTCGGTGGCCTTCGACCTCGCCACCCATCGCGGCTACGATTCCGACCATCCGCGCGTCTCCGGCGATGTGGGCATGGCGGGCGTCGCCATCGACTCGATCTACGACATGCGCACGCTGTTCGCCGGCATCCCGCTCGACCAGATGAGCGTGTCGATGACCATGAACGGCGCCGTGCTGCCGATCCTCGCCCTTTACATCGTCGCAGCCGAGGAACAGGGCGTTCCCGCTTCCAAGCTGTCGGGCACGATCCAGAACGACATCCTCAAGGAATTCATGGTGCGCAACACCTACATCTACCCGCCGAAAGGGTCGATGCGCATCATCTCGGACATCTTCGCCTATACCTCGGCCAACATGCCGAAGTTCAACTCGATCTCGATCTCCGGCTACCACATGCAGGAGGCGGGCGCGACGCAGGACCTGGAGCTCGCCTATACGCTGGCCGACGGAGTCGAATACATCCGCGCCGGCATCGCGGCCGGGCTCACCATCGACCAGTTCGCGCCGCGTCTGTCGTTCTTCTGGGCGGTCGGCATGAACTTCTTCATGGAAGTGGCCAAGATGCGGGCCGCGCGCCTCCTCTGGGCCAAGCTCGTGAAGGGCTTCAACCCGCAGAGCGAGAAGTCGCTGCCGCTGCGCACGCATTCGCAGACCTCCGGCTGGTCGCTCACCGCGCAGGACGTGTTCAACAACGTCACCCGCACCTGCATCGAGGCCATGGCGGCAACGCAAGGGCATACGCAATCGCTGCACACCAATGCGCTCGACGAGGCACTGGCGCTGCCCACCGACTTCTCGGCCCGCATCGCCCGCAACACGCAGCTGTTCCTGCAGCAGGAAAGCGGCACCACGCGCATCATCGATCCGTGGGGCGGCTCCTACTATGTGGAGCGCCTCACCTACGAGCTGGCGCAGAAGGCCTGGGCGCATATCCAGGAGGTCGAGGAACTCGGCGGCATGGCCAAGGCCATCGAGGCGGGCATCCCGAAGCTGAAGATCGAGGAGGCCGCCGCCCGCACGCAGGCGCGCATCGATTCAGGCCACCAGAAGATCATCGGCATGAACAGCTTCAAGTCGACGGATGAAGCCTCCATCGACATTCTCAAAGTGGACAACGCCGCCGTGCGCGCGAGCCAGATCGAGAAGCTCAAGCGCCTCAAAGCCAATCGCAATCAGGCCGATGTGGATGCCGCGCTGAATGCCCTGTCACAGGGCGCGGCGGGCAACGGCAACCTGCTCGACCTCGCCGTGAAGGCCGCCCGTGCCAAGGCGACCGTGGGTGAAATTTCCGATGCGCTTGAGAAGGTCTGGGGCCGTCACCGGGCCGAGATCAAGTCGATTTCGGGCGTGTACAAGCGGGAGGTCGGCATGGCGTCGCCAGCCGTGGAGAAGGTCCGTACTCTGGTGGAAGAGTTCGAGCACGACGACGGACGCCGGCCGCGCATTCTCGTCGCCAAGATGGGCCAGGACGGGCACGACCGCGGCCAGAAGGTGATCGCTTCGGCCTTTGCGGATCTCGGCTTCGACGTGGATATCGGCCCGCTCTTCGCCACGCCCGCGGAAGCGGCGCGCCAGGCCATCGAGAACGATGTGCACATCATCGGCGTCTCGTCGCTGGCGGCAGGCCACCTGACCCTGGTGCCGGAACTGAAAAGCGAACTCGCCAAGTTCGGCCGTGACGACATCATGATCGTGGTCGGCGGCGTGATCCCGCCGCAGGATTTCGACGCGCTGTATCAGGCCGGCGCCTCGGCGATCTTCCCACCCGGCACCGTCATCGCCGATGCCGCCGTGAATCTCATCGAGGATCTCAACCGACGGCTCGGATACGGCCCGAAACAGGCAGCCGAATAGCGCCGCATTTCTATCCCGGATCGCCAAGGCCAGAAACCCGTCAACCCTGCGGTAACCCTCTGAACAATCGGAGAATCTGATCCCGCCTGCTCGGGCGGATTAGACCCTCCGCTTCATTGATCGGTAACATTCCGCATGGGAAGTTTCCTGCAAGACGAGTTTTTAAAGTGATTGCGGGGATCCCATGGCCATTAATCTCGAAGATTATGCGCTGACCTTTTCTGACGAGTTCACGGGCAGCACTCTCGATACCTCGGTCTGGGGCACGAAGTACTGGTGGGGCGGACGCACGCTGGCGAGCAACGGCGAGATGCAGTATTTCGCCGACCGCTCCACCCCGATCGTCCAGCACTATCCGAGCCTCGATCCATTCCGGATTACTCAGGATCCTTACCAATCCGGAGATGGTGTCCTCACCATCACGGCCCAGCCCTCCCCCGATACGAGCCTGACGGACGGCCTGCCCTATGTGTCGGGGCTCATCAACACCTATGGGACGTTTTCGCAGACCTACGGCTATTTCGAGATTTCGGCCCAGGTTCCATCCGGCCAAGGCTTGTGGCCGGCCTTCTGGCTGCTGCCGCAGAGCGGCAACTGGCCGCCGGAAATCGACGTGCTGGAACTGCTGGGCCATGACCCCTCGACCTATTATGTCGGCTCGCACTGGAAGGACGCGACGGGCAAGCACGCCTTCAAGACGCAAGGGATTTCAGCCGGCGTCGATCTCTCGGACGGCTTCCACAGCTACGGAACGCTGTGGACCGCGGGGACGATCACCTATTACCTCGACGGCACCCAGGTGTTTTCCATGGCGACGCCGTCCGGCATGAACGAGCCGATGTACCTGCTCGCAGGCCTCGCCGTCGGCGGAAACTGGCCGGGCGCGCCGGACGGCACGACCTCGTTTCCGGCCGAATTCCAGATCGACTACATCCGTGCCTATGCCCCCACGATCAAGCCGACGATTTCAGGCAACGAGAAACCCAATTCTCTGGTCGGGGACAAGGTCGCAACCGCTCTCAACGACATCATCTTCAGTTATGGCGGAAACGACACGCTCGAGGGCCTCAAGGGCAACGACACCCTGAACGGCGGCGACGGCGCCGATATCTTCATCTACCGGACAGGTCCGACCGGGCACGACGTCATCCTCGACTTCGATCCGTTCAGCGGCGACACGGTGCGCATCACGAAAGCGATTGCCGGTCAGAAGAATTTCGCCGGCCTGTACCGGATGATCAAGGACGATGCATCCGGAGATGCCGTGTTCAAGCTGGCAGATGGCGGCTCCATCACCTTCGACGGCATCAGCAAGGCGCAGCTCAAATACGACGACTTCCTGATCGTCTGAGGGCGATGCAATCGAGCGGCTTTAAGACCGCTCGATGGCCCGCTTGATCACCTGCTGCACTTCCCTGTTCGACAGGAACAGGTCGTGGTTGATGATGCCGCCTCCGAACTCGGAGGCGTCGGCCACGCGCACACCTAAGGCCTCCAGCCGCTCGCGGTCCGCCGCTCCTGCCCTCACGATGCCGCCGGCAAGGCGGCTCGAGACGGCGAGCGCGCGGTCGTTGGTGGAGCTGATGACGGTGATCTTCTTGGCATCCGATCCCAGCCGCTCCAGGCCGCGGGCGAAAAGATCGATGTCGATGTCGGGGGCTGCCAGCACCACCGCGCCGATGCGCTCCATGGCGCTCTCGCCGCCGGAGGCGCGCACCATGCGCAGGGTCTCCAGCGTCAGCAGCGTGCCCATGCTGTGCGCCACGATGTGGATGCGCCCGCCGCTCGGGGTCTTGGCGATGGCAGTCAAGAGATCCTCGAGGGAATCGCGGGACCACATGGCGCTCTCGCGGTCGGCGACATAGCTGAAGGTCGAGGCGGCCGATGGCCAGGTGAAGAGGCCGGTCACGCCCGCGAATTTGATGCCTTCTGAGAGATCGACCGTCGAGGTTGCGGCCGTCTCGAAGCTTTCCTTGTAGCCGTGGATGTAGAGCAGCAGGTCGCGGCCGAAAGCGGCTTGCGCGAAGGCCTGCGCCGCGTTGCTCCGGTCGACATTCTCCACCTTCGCGATGCTCCAGTCGCTTGCCGTCACGCGGCTGAGGAGCGAATCCGAAGGAGGCGTCAGGCGCGCCTCCGCGAAGATCAAGTCCGCGGATCGCTCGCTGCTGAACCAGGGTTTCTTGGGCGGATCGCCCACCGGGAGCCGGGTGGTCGCGACAAGCAGCTTGGGATCCTTCTCGATGCCTGTCTTGAAGGATGCGGGGCTGACGAGCGCCGAATCCTCTCCGACGCAGCCGGACAGGGCAAAACCGGCAAGGCAGACGAGGGCGAGGCGGGACAAGGAGAAGCGCATGGGCCTTAAGATTCGAGAGGGGATGAGGAAGGTCATGCTGTCTTGCCCTCGATCATGGCATGCGCAAGGCGAAAACCGTGCTGCAACCCCCACTCGTGCCGGATCGCGGTAAAGCATTGGTGAACGAAGCCGCAGGCTCGGCGCCTTGATGCGGGCCGAGGCCGAACGTACTTTCACACCATGCTCGTCGCTCTCTCCCGCATTCTCCTTGTCATCGTTGCCCTTTTTCTTATTCCCCTGGGGGCTCATGCGCTCTGGTGGACCATGCGCGAGGATATCGCGCCGAACTGGCGCGGCGCCGACTGGTCGAGCGCGCAACTCCTGCCGGCAGCCTCCGAAGCGCCTCAGGCCATCGTGGCGGTCTATGCGGCGCGGGTCGGGCGCTGGCGCGGCATCTTCGCACACCACACCTGGGTGGTCGTGAAGGAGGCCGGCGCCAGCACCTATACCCGCTACGACAAGGTCGGCTGGGGCAGCCCGGTGCGAACCAACGGCTGGGTGCCGGACGGACGCTGGTTCGGCAATGCGCCCCATCCCGTGGTCGTCATCGAGGGGATCGAGGCCGAACGCCTGATTCCGCAGGTGCGGAAGGCGGTGGCGAGCTACCCCTATCAGACTTTCGGCGCCTACAACGCCTGGCCCGGCCCGAACTCCAACACCTTCGTGGCCCATGTGATGCGCTCGGTTCCCGAACTCGGCGCGGCCTTGCCGCCCACGGCGCTGGGCAAGGATTGGCAGCCCTGGCGGGACATCGTGGGCCTCACCCCGAGCCGGACCGGCATCCAGATCTCGCTCGGCGGCTATGCCGGCATCGCTCTGGGCTGGATCGAGGGAATCGAGATCGACTTCATGGGCCTCGTCGCCGGGGTCGATCTGCGCCGCCCTGCGGTCAAGATTCCCGCCTGGGGAAGAATCGGGATGGACCCGATCACGTGGTGAAAGCGCGACCAGGACGCTCCTCTTGCTTTTCTTGAGGAACGCATCGTTGCGCGCGGAAAACCAAGTCCACTTTTCCGCATAATGCGCTAAAGCTCCCCTATGACCGGGGGCTCTCGAAAGACGACAGTGACGGCGGAGATGGTCGCCAGCGGCGACCGCGCGGCGCTGGCGCGCGCCATCACGCTCATGGAATCGCGCCGTCCCGATCATCGCGAGGCGGCGCGGGCGCTTCTCCAGGAGCTGATGCCCCGCACCGGGAAAGCCGTGCGCATCGGGATCACCGGCGTGCCGGGGGTGGGCAAGTCCACCACCATCGACACCCTGGGCTCCATGCTCACGGAGAAGGGTCACAAGGTGGCCGTGCTCGCCGTCGATCCCTCCTCCACCCGCACCGGCGGCGCGATCCTCGGCGACAAGACCCGGATGGCGCGCCTGGCCGTGGACCCGAGCGCCTTCATCCGCCCCTCGCCCTCCTCCGGCACCCTCGGTGGCGTCGCGGCCAAGACCCGGGAGACGATGCTGCTCTGCGAGGCCGCCGGGTTCGACGTGATCCTGGTGGAGACGGTCGGCGTCGGACAGTCGGAGACGGCGGTTGCGGACCTGACCGACTTCTTCCTCGTCCTCATGCTGCCCGGTGCGGGGGACGAGCTGCAGGGCATCAAGAAAGGCATCCTGGAGCTCGCCGACCTGATCGCCGTCAACAAGGCGGACGATGCGGGCGCCAAGGCGAAGGCGGCCGCCGCGGAGTACAAGGCGGCCCTGCACATCCTGGCCCCCGCCTCCTCGACCTGGACGCCTCCTGTGATGACGATTTCAGGACTAACCGGCCAAGGCCTCGACGAGCTCTGGACCAAGGTTCTCGACCACCGCAAGCGCCTGGAGGCGACCGGCGAGCTGGCCTTCAAGCGGCGGGCCCAGGATACGAAATGGATGTGGGCCCTCGTCCATGAGCGCCTGCACGAGCGCCTTCACCACGATCCGGCCCTGCGCCAGCGCGTGCCGGAGATCGAGAAGGCCATTGCCGACGGCACCCTCTCGCCCAATGCCGGGGCGAGCGAGATCGTGAAGCTGTTGGGGATCTGATAGGCGAGTTTTGCGACCTATCCGGAATTGCACCTGATCTTGTCCTGGAAAATCGCTTCAATCGGGAGACACCCAACGGCTCACCGGCACGGGAGCAGAATGCGTCGTGATCGACAGGCTGCATCAACTGCCCCTCCCCCTCGGCGCGGTCATCGTCTGCCTGATCTTCGTGGTGCCGACCCTGATCGGCTCGGTGCTGCTGCAGCCTGTCGTCAGCCGCCTGCTGCGTGGGGAAAAGGATGCGAACACGGTTGTCGGACTGCTCCTGAACGCCTTCTCGCTCTACTACGGGGTCCTTCTGGCCCTGCTCTCGATTGCGGTCTTCGAGAATTACAACAAGGCGCAGGATGCCGTCGGACGGGAGGCATCGAGCGCCGTCGCTCTCTACCGCGTGTTCAGCGGCTATCCGGAGCCCGCACGGACGGCGCTCTCGGAGGCCCTGCTCCAATATGTCGATGAGGAGACCGGCCCCGGCTGGGCCTTCCAGCAGGGCGATCAGGTCTCCACGCCGGGCATGCTGCTGGTTGACCGGTTGAGCCAGGAACTCCTGGGCTTCAGGCCCAACCGCGACGTTGGGGAAAGCCTGCTCCACGGCGAGGCCTTGAGAACCTTCGCCGAGTTCATCGAGCAGCGGCGCCTTCGGGTGCAGGCGGCAGGAACCAGCGTCCCAAGGGTGATCTGGGCCGTCGTCATGGTCGGCGCGGCCCTCAACGTCTTCACCCTCTGGCTGTTCGACCTGAGGCGGACGACCCACTTCATCCTCGGCGGCGTGCTGATGGCCTTCATCGGCCTCGTCGTCTACATGGTCGCCGTGCTCGACCGGCCGTTCCACGGCGCGCATGGCCTTCGGCCCGACGACCTCATCCAGGCCCGCCAGCAGATGCAGCCGCGGGCCTGACGACGGGTCAGGCCGTGCCAAGGATCTCCGGTGCGACGCGGATCTGCCCGAGTTCGATCCCGTTCCAGTTCTTGAGCACGGGCTGGGCCAGCGCCTCGACGCCTTGGCGCTCCTCGGGGCTCAAGGGGAGGAGGCGCAGCACGAGACCGGCCATCATGGCCTCGGCGGCGCGAGCGTTGCCGTCATCCGCCTTCAGGGCGATCCCATAGCCGAGTTCCGGGAAGGCGCCGCAATAGACCCCTTCCGCGCCGACCTTCACGAAGGCGCGCTCGCCCAAAAGATCCATCAGCCTGGTGTCGAAGCGGCCGGTGCCGGCCACCATGAAGGGATGGCGCGCCACGGCCCTGCGGATCCGGGCGGCGGCGGCCTTTCCTTCGCCCGGCAGGCCGATTCCCGACCCGAACCGGGCAAAGCCGAAGGCGAGCGATGGGAGACGCACCGCGTAGGTCGGGATCGAGCACCCGTCGATGCCGCTCTTATCGAGCGAATGGCAGGCGCCGGTGATGTCCTCCAGGGCCTCGCGGATGCTGCGCTGAACCGGATGATCGGCCAGGACATAGCCCTTGGGGTTCTGGCCGTGACCGCAGGCGAGACAGATGAAGCCAGCATGCTTGCCGGAGCAGTTGTTGTGCAGGGCGGAGGGCCTCCCGCCCTTTGCGGCCAAGGCGCGGTTGGCGGCATCGCCCATGGGCCAATGCACGCCGCATTCGAGGCAGCCGGCATCCTGCCCCGCCTTGGCGAGCATGGACTGAGCCGCCGCCACATGCTCCGGCTCGCCCGAATGGGAGGCGCAGGCGAGCGCGATCTCCTCGTCGGTCAGGCCGTATTTGTCCGCGATCCCGCTCTCGACCAACGGCATGGCCTGGAGCGCCTTGACGGCGGAGCGCGGAAAAACGCGCCGGTCCACATCTCCGATCGACAGAACCGTGGCCCCCTCCGCATCGACCACCGAGACGCTGCCCCGATGGCGCGACTCGACCAGATGTCCGCGGGTGACCTCGACAAGAAATGGATTGTCCATCAATGCCCCGTTTGAAAAGCGGCGGTGTTGTGGAGGTACTCACTCCAGAAGTCAAAGGGGACGTTGTTGCAAAACCCCAAAAGAGGTCCCGAAATCGTCGCTGGCGATGGCTTGCAGCTGAGCCTTGACCATCCTAAACCCAAGACTTGAACCAACGGGGAGCCCCTGATGCAAGTCGCGATGATCGGAGCAGGCTATGTGGGCTTGGTCTCCGGCGCCTGCTTTGCGGATTTCGGCCATACGGTCTGCTGCGTGGACAAGGACCCGGCTAAGATCGAGGCCCTCAACCGGGGCGAGATTCCGATCTTCGAGCCTGGCCTGGCCGATCTTGTCGCCAAGAACGTGCGCGAGGGCCGCCTGACCTTCACCACCGATCTAGCCCCCACCGTCCGGAATGCCGAGGCCGTGTTCATCGCGGTGGGCACACCCTCCCGGCGCGGCGACGGCCATGCGGACCTCACTTACGTCTACCAGGCCGCCCGGGACATCGCCGCGGCGATCGACGGCTACACGGTGGTCGTGACGAAGTCGACCGTCCCGGTCGGCACCGGCGACGAGGTGGAGCGCATCATCCGCGAGACCCGGCCCGATGCGGATTTCGCCGTGGTGTCGAACCCCGAATTCCTGCGCGAGGGCGCGGCCATCGCCGATTTCAAGCGCCCGGACCGCATCGTCATCGGCACCGAAGACGAGCGCGCCAAGGGCGTGATGACCGATCTCTACCGCCCGCTCTATCTCAACCAGTCGCCGCTGCTCGCCATGTCCCGGCGCACGGCGGAGCTGACCAAGTACGCGGCCAATGCGTTCCTCGCCACCAAGATCACCTTCATCAACGAGATCGCGGATCTGTGCGAGCAGGTCGGCGCCAACGTGCAGGACGTGGCCCGCGGCATCGGCCTCGACAACCGCATCGGCTCGAAATTCCTCCATGCCGGCCCCGGCTATGGCGGCTCGTGCTTCCCGAAGGATACGCTGGCCCTGATCAAGACGGCGCAGGATTACGAGGCACCGATCCGCATCGTGGAGACGGTGGCGGCGGTCAACAGCCAGCGCAAGCGCGCCATGGGGCGCAAGGTGATCGCGGCCTGCGGCGGCTCGGTGCGGGGCAAGACCATCGCGGTGCTCGGCCTGACCTTCAAGCCCAACACCGACGACATGCGCGATGCGCCCTCCATCGACGTCATCACGGCCCTGCAGGATGCCGGCGCCCGGGTGAAGGCCTACGACCCGGAAGGCATGGGCGCCGCCAAGGCCATGCTGACGGACGTGGATTATGCAACGGACGCCTACGATTGCGCGCGAGATGCCGACGCGCTGGTGCTCGTGACCGAGTGGGACCTGTTCCGCGCCCTCGATCTGCGCCGCCTGAAGACCGCCCTGGCCGCTCCCGTCGTGGTAGACCTGCGCAACGTCTACCGACCGGACGAAATGCGCCGCCACGGTTTCACCTATGTGAGCATCGGACGCCCTTGACCCTTGATCAGAGACCGTCTTGCGCGCCGGCCTTCCCGATGCCATGAGAGGCATCTCAAGACAGCGCCACCTGGAGCGGCCCATGCAGACCTTCTTCGTCGAGATCAAATGCAAGCTGGGCAAGACCTATGCCGTCGCGAACGCTCTCGCGGACCGGGAAATCGCGTCGGAGATCTACTCGACAGCCGGCAATTACGACATTCTCGCCAAGTTCCACGTGGATGACGACGTGGATATCGGCCACTTCATCGCCGAGAACGTCCAGATCATCCCCGAGATCGCGGACACGCACACCATCATCACCTTCAAGGCGTTTTGAAGCCTGCCGGCTACTCTCCATGTGATCCAGGTCACATCGGGAAAAGCCCGCAAAGGATAACATCGGAGATCCTTGAGGGAGGAGCCGATGTCATCTCGCATGGACTGGCAACAGGTCTACCGCTTCTGGTTCCCGGTCGATCTCTCAAACGCCGACATCGCAGCCCACTGGCAGATGCTCGCCTGGTGGATGCGGGGCGGAGCCAGTACGGAACTGGCGCGTTTTGAGCCTGTGGTCCGGGCCGCCAGAGCCGGCCGGCTGGAACACTGGTCGGAGACGCCGCGCGGGCGCCTGTCCCTGATTGTCGTGCTGGATCAATTCCCGCGCGGTCTGTTCGCAGGGACAGCCGAGGCCTACTCGTCGGATGGGGACGCCTTGAGCCTTGCGGAGCAAGGGTTCCGGAACGGGCACTACGATGCTCTGACGAGCCCCTACGAGAGGTTCTTCCATCTGCTCCCCCTCACCCATGCCGAAGGTCCTGACCACCGGGAGCGGATGAGGCACATCGTTGCCATCTCGGAGCGGGCCATCGACGAAGCGCCCGAGCATCTCAAGCCGGTCTGGCAGTTCTCGCTCGGTCAGGCCAAGGCCAATCTGGACGTGATTTCCCGCTTCGGCCGTTTCCCGCACCGGAATCCTGTCCTGGGGCGGACCTCCACCCGGGAGGAGCTGACCTATCTGGCGAAGGGAGACTTCGTTCACATGCAGTCGCTGCCCGTTTCACCATCTTCAGCGATCAGCGCGATTGGGTGAGGACCCACGCCTGCCTGTTTTTATTGTCTTTACTCCATATACAATAATTTATACGTTATAAAGTTGCATAGAAACCTTTACAGCCTGTAGAGGACTTATGCTGGCGAGGAATGTAACGTGAAGAAGAAGATCCCTGTAAAAAAGCCTGTGATCGTTTTGACGGATCAGGAGCTTGCAAGTGCCACAGGTGGAAAAGGCAAAGTCATTGTTCAAGACTTGCACTTCGTTATCTCAAACGGGTGAAAGTAAGAGCTAACCTTTATATATGATCTGATGCTTCTTAAGAATCCGCCGGCTCTAGAGCCGGCGGATTCAGATCGGCTTTGCGAAGTACTACTGGAGAACCGGGCTTGCTTCCGCCGTGCGCTCAGCCTGCCGTGAGATCTCCGCAAGGTAGGGGCCGATACCTTCGTAGCGATCGAGGCGGCGGACGATCTTCGAGTCGATCTTGTTGTAGAGCTCGGCAACGCTCACGGGACGGCGCTTGCGGCCCTTGCCGTCCATGAACAGGCCCGCGTTGGCCCGCGCCGCCTTCGGGAAGAGCTTGGAGGCCTTCATGTTCGGATCCTGGTCCAGGACCTCGAGGAAACGCACCGCACTGGATGCCCCCAGGAAGTGAGCCAGATAGAGTTCCGCCTCCGCCAGTTCCCGCTCGCCCTGGGCCTGCAGCGCACGCTCCACGTCCTTGATCAGCTCACCGGCCATCAGCGCGGAGAAATAGGGATCCGTGCGCAGGCTCATGATCCATTCGCGGTCCTTGCCCTCGACCGAGAGCTCGCCGTTGACGTAGCGGATGGCATCCGACGCTGCCTTGAACCCGTAATCGGCGGCGTGCTGGTACACGGTCTCGATCCAGGTGCTGTCGATGAACTGAAACAGCCCCTGGGCCGAGGAGGTGGGCGCCTTGGCTTCCGGCGAGAGGCTCGATTCCACGTCGGCGAGGGTCATCATGTAGACAGGGTCGACGCCCGTTGCATGGGCGGCCTTGAGGAGGGAATGCACCAGCCAGCGCGGGACGGTGCGGCCATTGAAGGGGATCAGCTCGTCCGGATCCCCTCTCTCTACTTCCGCCGACGTCGGAGACGCCGGCTTTGGAGCGTGCGGCTTCACGAAGGAGAAAGCTCCATCGAGGATGGCATTGAAGAGGCCCGGATCCTTGGCGAGCTTCGGCGTGAAGTCCATGGAAGCCATGACCACCGAGCCGGTGACCTCCTGCTGCACCTGCGCCATGGCGGAGGGTCTGGCCAGCAGGGCGCTTGGGAGGGTGGCCACGGCAGCCGGTCCGGCCGTGAGGCCCTGGAGGCCCATGATCAGGCCTGCGGCCAGGGCAAGGTGGAGTGAGAGGCGACGATTTCCAGTCTTGCGCACATCTGCAGCAGGCTGCGGAACTGCGCATAGCAGCGTTCTCGCGTTACTCATCATCACTTATCCCGCACAGCCCGGTTGTTTGTCGGGCCTTCCCTTGTCTCATTCTGGGACAAGGGTTGACGGGTAGTTGTGTCGAGAATCGGACAGCTTGGCCGTAAATGTTATCTTTTGGCTAAGCGTAACCGATGTTTTCCCCGAAAAATCGTTAAAGTTCCCGGAAATTTAGGAGGATGACTGGGCGACAAGCTGGGCGTTGGTCCGCTCAAGCCGCTTCGCCAGTTCGCGCATGATGGCCAGGGACATCTGGGGAAACTGGGCCAGGAGCTCCAGGAAAACCCGCTTGTCGATTCGCAGGGCCGTCGTCGGCTCCGCCGCCATGATCGTGGCTGACCGAGGCGTATCGGAGAGGATTCCCATCTCTCCCACCAGGGCATTGCTTCCCAGTTCGGCCACCTGGATATCCCCGCCCGGGGTGTTGAGCAGCACGCTGGCCCGACCGTCGAGGATCACGTAAGCCGCATCGGACGGGTCGCCCTGCGAGAAGAACCGCTGTCCCCCGGCGAACTGCACCCGCTCGCTCGTGAAGGCGAGAAGCTTCAGGCGGGCGGGATCGACATCCCGGAACATCGGGACCTGCCGCAAGGACTGAACTTCCGTCTCAAGGGTCATGCCACCTCTCCTGCTATCCTCTGGGCGGCGTCCGGCTCGGGCGTGGAAGCCCTCGGGGCCGAAGCGGCCGTCTTATTGGTTATGATCTGTCCGTCGCGGAACCGCATCTGAACATCGAAGTCACCGGCCTGTCGATCATTCGGCAGGACCATGAACAGGCTTTGTTGATCGAAGAGTTCGAGGAGCAGCTGCACCAGCTGCTGGCTGCGCGCCTCGTCGAAGGGTGCGAGCGCCCCATCGACCACGAGAATATCGGGTCGTTTCACAAGGCAGCGGACGAGATTGACGCTCGCCCGTTCCTGCGGCGACAGAAGCCTGCCCGCCGTGCCGACCTGATAATCCAGGCCGATTTTCTCGACCTCCTCCTTCAGCTCCAGTTCGCGGACGACCGTCGCAACCGCTTCGGCTACCCGGGCGCGGGCATTGGCCACCTGATAGCTGACGCGGCCGAAGAGGAGGTTGTCCCTCAGGGGCGCCGCAGCGCAGATCCTCTCGGGATCGTAGAACTCGACGCCCTCGGAGCCGGCCTCTTCGAGAACCGCATGGACGAGACTTCGTGCCTCGACAATCCGGCTCATCATCGCGTCGTCGAGAAGACCCAAGCGATGCCGGGCTTCGATATAGGCCAGGGGCAGCGACAGGAGGCGCGTCCGATCCTCCCGTTTCAGGCTGCCCTCGCCACGGCCGTGGCGACGCAGGATAGCCTCGAACTCCGGCAGCTCCTCCGCGCCGATGAAGGAGAACTGCTCGAACAGGGAATGGCCGGGCGGCAGCCCCTCGAAGATCTCGGTCATGGTCTCCGCGATCTGGAGGCCCATGCGGACGAGTTCATCCGTCAGCACCGCCCTGTCCATGGCACCGCGGAACTGAGCATTTTCGGCAAGGTTGCGCCCCCTGAACGCATCCGAGACCGGCACACCGAAGAGAAGGTTCTCGGCGATGGTCGCCTGGCTGTTATAGCGCCCCGGATCGAAGGGTTCGACCAGATCGGACATGCCGTTGGACTGGAAGGTTTCCCGAAGGCGGTGCCGTGCTTCGACAAGGCGCTCGGCGAGGGTCGTATGGCGCTCCGGGTCAATCCTGCCGGCCAGGCCGAACAGATAGATCGTGTCGCCCATGCCGATCCTGTCCATGAGCTCAAGGAGGATGCGGTCGAGATCATTCTCGTCCTTCACGCCGAGACGTTCGTAATCGACCCACTGGTCCGCGATACTCTCGATCGGATTGCCGGTTCTGAGCGCCTCGGCGATCCGGCGATCCATCTCCGGCTTGTCCTCCTTCAGCTTGCCGAGAGGCCTGGAGCGGAGGCCATAGACCAGGTTATCGCGGATGCTGCCCGGGAAAAGGATCGGATCCACGCCCGCATAGGCGATCCTGCGTCCGACGACGGAGATGGGAATCTGCGCTAGATCACGCTCGCCGATCCGGATCCTGCCGCTGAACTCCAGGCTTCGTCGGGCGAGGATGCGCGCCAGGATGCCGGCGGCAGCCCCTCCGTTCGAGATCAGCGCCACGCTCGCGGGCAGCTCGACCTCGAAAGCCCCTCCCTCGATGATCATGTCTCCGTGAGGTCCGGCGATCTGGATCTCCTCACCGAGGAGCGGACCTATCAGAGGCTGATCCTCCGTTGCCGGCTCGCGGTCTTCAAGCAACGGCCCCAGTCTCTCCTCGGCAAAATGCTGGGTGACCTGATCGTATTTCACCTGAACATCGAGACGCAGCTGATCCCAGTCGATCAGCTCCTTCAGGGGCGGCGGCAATTCGCGATAGGCTGCGATGACGGCAACGAGCTGGCCGATATCGAGGGTGCCGCGAAGGGCGAAATAGCCGCCGATGGCGTAGAAGAAGAAGGGGGTCAGTTGAGCCAGGAAATTGTTGAGGGCTTTGACGAAGAATTTCCGGTTGTAGATCTCCAATCGGATGAAGAAGAGATTGAAGAGGCGGTGCCCGATTTCGGCTCTTTCCCATTTATAGGCATTGTGCACATGCACGACCTCAATCCCGTCGAGCACTTCGGCAATGCGCCCGGCGAGCTGCCGGGAGGCCAGCTGACGCTGCTTGCCCAGGCGCAGCAACGCGCGCCGCAACCGCGGAATGATCGTGAACTGCACTGCGATCACGGCCAGAGCGATCAAGCCGAGCCAGGCATTCTGCACCATGATGAACACGAGCGCGGTAATGGCCTGGGTGCCCAGGAAGACCGGAGTGATGAAGGCGTCCCCGATGAAGCCGCCGATCGGCTCCACCTCATCCTTGACGATCGTTGCCGTCTCCGAGGATTTGACGGTCCGCAGCGCTTCCGGGGTAAACCGAAGGACCATGGAGAACAGGTCGAAGCGCATGCGCCTGAGCATCCGCTCGCCCAATATGCCCTTGGAGACGTTGATCCAGTACTTGAAGGCCCCGTTCACGATGACGAAGAACAGGAAGACGAAGGAGAGGCCCATGAGAAGGCCCAAACGGCTGACCTGGAAGCCTTCGAACAGTTCGAGGGTGCCGCCCCCCAGCCAGGCGGGCCAATCGTACTTGAGTGCGAGGAAGGGGGCTGTCGTGTTGCCGTCCCTGAAGGCCTCGCCCTGAATGGCCTGGTTCACGATCTGTCGCGGCAGGTCCAGGGACATGAAGTAGAAAGGCAGCGACGCCAGCACAACGGCGCAGACGATCATCTGGTCGCGCTTCGAATGTGTCCAGATGTACCGGAACAGGCTCTTTTCCATCAGCGCAACGATGCCATCTTCAATTACCTGTGCCTACCTCTTTCCGTTCTGGGGCACCGCCATAGTTTGACGAGGGGGCTATTGCAAGGTTAGCCGTAGCTGGCCTAACGTCAACCAACGTTCCATCAACCGATTTTCTCCCCCGCCAAGGGAAGCCTGCATGGAAGATGCGGAAACAGACACAGGCTCACCTTTGGTCAAGCCCTTCCAGGGCGCAAGGGTCCTCATCTATAGCCACGATACCTTCGGGCTCGGGCATTTGCGCCGGTCCCGTGCGCTGGCGAATGCCATCGTGGAGGAGCAGCCGGGCACCTCGGTGATCATCATCTCGGGCTCGCCCGTCATCGGCAATTTCGAGTTCGAGAGCGGCGTTGATTACATCCGCATCCCTGGCGTCACGAAGCTGCCGGACGGTGATTACCGCAGCCTCAACCTCAACGTGGACCTGGACGAGGCGGTTGGCCTGAGGCAGGCACTCATTCTCCAGGCCGCCAAGGCCTTCCAGCCGGATGTGTTCATCGTCGACAAGGAGCCGACGGGCTTTCGCGGCGAAGTCGTGCCGGCGCTCGAATATCTGCAGGCGACCGGCTGCCGCCTCGTGCTCGGCATCCGCGACGTGATGGACGAACCTGCCCTTCTCGTTCCGGAATGGGAGCGCAAGGGTGCCCGGACAGCGCTGATCCGCTATTACCACGAGATCTGGGTCTATGGCCTCAGGGATGTGTATCAGCCGCTCAAGGCTCTCGACCTACCCCCCGAAGTGGAAGGCCGGATCACCTATACCGGCTATCTTCGCCGGGACGTGCCGCCGACCCCGTCGCTTACCAAATACCCGAAGATCACCAAGCAGCCCTTCATCCTGGTCACCACCGGCGGCGGCGGCGACGGGGACGATCTGATCGACTGGGTGATCTCGGCCTACGAGGCGGATGCAGATCTCGAGCAGCCTGCGCTGATCCTCTTCGGCCCCTTCATCGATAGGGACAAGCGCCGTTCCTTCGTGGAGCGCGTCGCTAAGCAGCCGAAGCTCGACGTCATGTCCTTCGACAACAAGATCGAATGGCTCATGAAGAAGGCCGACTCGATCGTGGCCATGGGTGGCTACAACACGTTCTGCGAGGCCCTGTCCTTCGACAAGCCTACCCTCATCGTTCCGCGCACCCGGCCGCGGCTGGAGCAATACATCCGGGCCGTGGAGGCCGAACGGCTCGGCCTCGTGCGCATGCTGAGCGACTACAAGGAGCCGTGCACGCCCGAGCGCATGGCGGCAGCCTTGCGCTCCCTGTCCTTGCAACGGCGTCCGTCCGAGGTGGTCATCCCAGGCCTTCTCGACGGACTTGACCGGGTTCAGGAACGGCTCAAAGTGCTGACCGGGTTCAGGAACCGGTTTGCACCCGCCTACCATCAGGCCGCCGAGTAGCGTAACGAATGCTTCCCTCAACGACAGCCCGACGCATCGTCGTCGTCGTGAAAGGCTATCCACGCCTTTCCGAGACCTTCATTGCCCAGGAGATCCTGGCCCTCGAACAGCGGGGTCTCGCGTTCGATCTCTGGTCCCTTCGGCACCCGACGGAGCGGGCCGTGCATCCGATGCACAAGGCCATCAAGGCACGGATCACCTACCTGCCGGAATACCTGTACGAGGAGCCCCTGCGCGTGCTGCGCGGCGCATTCTGGTGCCTGAAACAGAAAGGCTTTCGGCCCACGATCGGGGCGTTCTGGCGCGATCTGAAGCGCGATCTCACCGCCAACCGGGTGCGCCGTCTCGGCCAGGCCTTCGTCATGGCGCGGGAGCTGCCGGCGGATGTCCGGCATCTGCACGTGCATTACCTCCACACGCCTGCCTCCGTCGTACGCTACGCCGCGCTGCTGACAGGCCGGAGCTGGACCTTCTCGGCCCATGCCAAGGACATCTGGACGACACCGGATTGGGAGAAGCGTGAGAAGATAGCGGAAGCCTGCTGGGGCGTGACCTGCACCGCGCAGGGAGCCTCGAACCTGCAGTCCCTGTCGCGACCGGAGCAGGTTTCGCTCGTCTATCACGGACTGGATCTGTCGCGGTTTCCCGCCCCGCCCGAGAGCCGCCCCGCGCGTGACGGCTCGGATCCGCTCGATCCGGTGCGGATCGTCTCCATCGGACGGGCCGTGGCGAAGAAGGGATACGGCGACCTGATCCGGGCGCTCGCCGCCCTGCCGCAGGATCTGCACTGGCGCTTCGTCCATGTGGGCGGCGGCGAATTGCTCAACAGTCTCAAAAAGCAGGCACAGGAAGCCGGCATGGCGAGCAAGGTCGCCTTCCTCGGCTCCAAGGCGCAGCCCGAGATCATCGCCCTTCTGCGGGAAGCCGATCTTTTCGTTCTCCCATCCAAGGAGGCGAGATCGGGCGACAGGGACGGCTTGCCGAACGTGATCATGGAGGCGGCGAGCCAGGAGCTTGCGATTGTCGCGTCGGATTTCGCCGGCATTCCCGAGTTCATCCGCGACGACGTGGAGGGCCGGCTCGTGCCGCCGGGCGATTGGGAGGCTTTGTCAAACGCCCTCAACCTTCTCGCCCGCGACCCGGAGCGCCGCCGGACCCTCGGCTCCGCAGCCTTCGCACGGCTGCGGCGGGACTTCTCCATGGAAGGCGGGGTCGACATGCTGGAAGCGCGCCTGCGCAGCATGACGGAGAACCCGCAGAAAGAACCGGAGCGGGTGTGACCCACGCGAGGACAGTGGCGTTCTACGCTCCGCTCAAGAGCCCTGACCATCCCCTTCCGTCGGGCGACCGGACCATGGCGCGCCTGCTGATGAGAGCCCTCGACAAGGCGGGATATTCGCCGCAGATCGCCAGCGAACTGCGCAGTCTCGACAAGGCGGGCGACCCGCAGCGCCAGAACCTCACCAGGCAGCAATCGCTGGAGGAGTCCTCGCGCCTCGTTGCGCGTTATCAGGCCCTGCCGGAGGAAAGCCGCCCCTGCCTGTGGTTCACCTATCACGTCTATTACAAGGCGCCGGACTGGATCGGCCCCCGTGTCGCGCAGGCCCTCAAGATTCCATATGTCGTAGCGGAAGGTTCCCGGGCCGCAAAGCGTGCCCATGGGCCTTGGGCCATGGCGCATGAGGGAGCCGAGGCAGCCCTCGATCGAGCCGATGCGATCTTCGTCATGACGGCCCATGACCGGGAAGCTTTGGAAGCGGTACGGCCACCGCATCAGGTCCTGATCGATTTTCCGCCCTTTCTCGACATGCAGGACTGGCCTGCGCCGGGCGCTCCACGCCCGCCCGGACGCGAGCCGCGCCTGCTCACCGTGGCGATGATGCGCAACGGCGACAAGCTCGCCTCCTACCGCATTCTGGCATCCGCTCTCGAACGGCTCCGGCACCTCCCCTGGACCCTCGACATCGTGGGAGATGGCGAAGGGCGGGCGGAGGTCGAGCAGCGTTTCGCGACCTTCGCGCCTCGCGTGCGCTATCATGGGCAGATCGAAAGCAGGGCCGATCTGAAAACCCTCTATGAAGAGGCCGATCTGTTCGTCTGGCCTGCGGTCAACGAGGCCTATGGCATGGTGCTGCTGGAGGCCCAGGCGCTGGGCTGCCCCGTGATCGCCGGCGCCTATGGCGGCGTCGCCAGCGTGGTGCAGCATGGCAAGACGGGAATCCTGACGCCACCCGGCGACATCGCCGCATTTTCCGACGGCCTGAGCGACCTCCTGAAAGATCATGATCGCCGTCGCATGCTCGGCGCTGATGCCTTGCGTTTCGTAAGGCAGGAGCGTGACCTCGACCATGCCGCTTCGCGCTTGCGCAAGGCGCTCGAGCCGCTCACCGCTGGAGTGGGGGCATGACATTGCGCGTTCTGATCGCCGTCACGCATCTGCTAGGGGCCGGCCACCTGACGAGGGCAGCCGCCCTGGCGCGGGCTTTCGCCCGCGACGGGCACGAGACGATCCTCGCATCGGGTGGAACCCCCGCCCGCCTCGCCGATCTCGAAGAGGTCAGGCTCGTTCAGCTGCCGCCCGTGCTCACCGTCGGCACCGACTTCAAGACGCTCCTCGACGAGAACCTTCGACCGGTCGACGACGCGTATCTCGCTGCGCGCCAAGCCCTGCTCCTCGACACGCTTCGGAATGCCCGGCCCGACATCCTCATCACCGAACTCTTCCCGTTCGGCCGCCGCGTGCTGGCGGGCGAGTTCACAGGCCTGCTCGAAGCGGCGCGCGCCTTGAACCCGCGCCCGCTCGTGCTGTGCTCGATCCGCGACATTCTCGTGGCGCCCTCGAAGGGCGAGCGCCTTGCGCAGGCCCACGAAAGCATCCTTCGCAACTACGACGCCATTCTCGTTCACGGCGACCCCGACCTCGTTCCCCTCGAGGCTTCATGGCCCCTGGATGAACGGATCAAGCCACTGATCCACTATACGGGCTATGTGGACGAGAACGAGGGCTCGGCTCCTGCCGCTCCCAGGCATGGCATCGTGGTCTCCGGCGGATCGAGCGCCGCGAGCCTGCCGCTCTACCGCGCCGCCATCGAAGCCGCACGCCTCATCTCCGATCGCCCCTGGCGCATCCTTGTCGGGCGGAGCGTGCCGGAAGCGGACTTCCAGGCTCTGCAGGAGGGTGCTCCGCCTCACGTCGTCGTCGAGCGGGCAAGACCCGATTTCCGTACCCTGCTCTCCGGAGCCGAGATCTCCGTCAGCCAGGCCGGCTACAACACGGTCGTAGATCTTCTGCGCTGTGGCGTGAGATCGGTGCTCGTTCCCTTCGAAGCGGGCCAGGAAACGGAACAGCGCCTGCGGGCCGAACGCTTGAAGAGCCTGAACCTTGCCGGGATCGTCCCGGAGGATGAGCTGTCGGGACCGCGCCTTGCGGACGCAATCCGCCTTGGGCTGTCGCAACTCTCGTCCCCGCCCCCGGACATTTCCCTCGACGGCGCCCGGCGAAGCGTTGCCATCGCTGAGAGCATGATCCTCTCCAAGCCTGCCGTTCACCCGGCGATCGATTGGTCGCCTCTGGACATGGCGCTGGAGCAGGCCGCGGATCGGAACTGCCCCTTGAGCTTCTGGTGGCGGGACGACGATGCGGTGGCCGATACGCCTGATCTCGACCGCCTCCTCAAGCTCGCCCGCGCCTATGATTCTGGGATCGGTCTGGCCGTCATTCCAGGCAGGCTTGAAAACTCCCTGGCCTCTCGGCTGACGGACGAACCCTCGGCTCTGGCCCTCGTGCATGGCTTGAGCCACGCGAACCATGCCACGCCGGAAGCCCGAAAGGCGGAGTTCGGTGCCCATCGCTCACTGCCGATCATAGCCGCGGAAGCGCAGCGGGCCCTGCACATGGCAGGCGAGCATCTCGGGTCAAAGCTGCTCCCGGTCTTCGTACCACCCTGGAACCGGATTGCGGACGAGCTTGTCCCGCATCTGTCACGCCTGGGCTTTGCGGGATTGTCCACCTTCACGGATCGGAGCGCCGCCTCACCCGCCGTGGGGCTCCTCCAGATCAACGCCCATCTCGACCCTATCGATTGGAGGGGGACGAGAAGCGCGGTTGATCCCGCTCAGTTCGTTGCGACCTTTGCAAGAGCCGTCGAGCGGCGCATCATAGGCCATGCGGACCGGGACGAGCCGATCGGTCTTCTGACCCATCATCTCGTCCACGATGAGGTCATCTGGGCGTTATGCGAAAGGCTTATCGCCCACCTTGCCAGAAGGGACATACGTTTCCTGCAGCCCGACCTGTGTTTCGGAATGGAAACAGGATCACAATTGCGATCTAATGAGCTCTGAAGCGTTATGCTCATAGGCCTGGAGGAGCATATGGAAGCGCCACTCCTGTCAGTTCGCCAGCTGACGGTGGATTTCAGTACGGACGCCGGAAACTTCCGGGCGGTCGATGGCCTGTCCTTCGAGATTCCGCAGGGGAAGACAGTGGCGCTTGTGGGCGAGTCCGGCTCCGGCAAGTCCGTGACGGCGCAGGCCATCCTCCAGATCCTGTCGAAGAAGGCCGCGATCACGAACGGCTCCATTCTCTTCAACGATACCTCAAACGGGGGAAGCGTCGACATCGCGGCTCTCCAGCACGAGGGCGAGGCCATGCACAGCCTGCGCGGCGGGCGCATCGCCATGATCTTCCAGGAACCGATGACGTCCCTGTCACCGCTCCACACCATTGGAGATCAGATCTCCGAGGCGCTGATGATCCACGCCGATGTGGATCAGGCCACGGCAAACCAGCGGACCATGGACGTGCTGAACAGGGTCGGCTTCCCGGATCCGAAGCGGGCCCTGAAAACTTACCCGTTCGAGCTCTCCGGGGGTCTTCGCCAGCGCGCCATGATCGCCATGGCGCTGATCACGCGCCCTGCCCTACTGATCGCCGACGAGCCGACGACGGCACTCGATGTGACGACGCAGGCGCAGATCCTCGACCTCATCAAGGAACTGCAGACCGAAACCGGCATGTCGGTGCTCCTCATCACCCACGACCTCGGGGTAGTGGCCAACGTGGCCGACGAGGTGGTGGTCATGTATCGCGGGCAGATCATGGAGGCAGGATCGCGGGAGGATATCTTCCGCAATGCCCAACATCCTTATCTCCAGGCGCTCATGCGTGCGGTCCCGCGCTTTGCCATGGGAGAGGACGAGCGCCTAACACCGATCCGGGAGGTGAAGAGCTCGAGTCTCCCCGCAGCCGATGCGCCCCGGCGCGTTCAGCCGGCAGGTCCGATCCTGAAGGCGGAGCATCTGACGAAATCCTTCACGCTCCGCTCCGGCTGGTTCTCCGGCAGGTCGCGGGAGATCCGCGCCGTCAGCGAGGTCGATCTCGCCCTTCCCGCCGGCAAGACCCTGGGCCTCGTGGGTGAATCCGGCTGCGGCAAGACCACCGTCTCCAAGATGATCATGCGCGCGATCACGCCCAATTCCGGGCGGGTGCTCTTCGACGACGGCACCGGTCCCAAGGACGTGCACAAGCTCGAAGGCGAGGCGCTGACCGCCTACCGCCGCTCGGTGCAGTTCATCTTCCAGGACCCGTTCTCGTCGCTCAATCCGCGCATGACGGTCTACGAGCTTCTCACCGAGCCCCTGCGCATCCATGACATCGGGACGTCGGACGAGCGCTTTGAGCGCGTGAAGCAGCTCCTCGATATGGTGGGGCTCGATCAGCGCGTGCTGCGACGCTATCCGCACTCCTTCTCCGGCGGCCAGCGCCAGCGCCTCGGCATCGCGCGGGCGCTTGCGCTCGAGCCGCGCGTTCTGCTGTGCGACGAGCCGGTCTCCGCCCTCGACGTCTCCGTGCAGGCGCAGGTGCTGAACCTTCTCAAGGATCTGCAATCGGCGTTGGGATTGTCCTATCTCTTCGTGTCGCATAACCTCGCCGTCGTGGACTACATCGCCGACACCATCGCGGTCATGTGCCGGGGCTACATCGTCGAGGAGGCTCCGAAATCCTCGCTCTTCCGCAATCCGGTCCACCCCTACACGCAGGCTCTTCTCGCCGCCGTGCCGGATCCGGACATCAACCGGCCCCTCGACTTCGGCAAATTGCGGACGGGCCGCTTCTCCCAGCCTTCGGAATGGCCCGAGCCGTTTCGCATCGAGCCCGGCGAGTTCGGTGTCATGAAGGAGATCGAGCCAGGACATAAAGTTCGTCTGGGGCGCCTGACAGCCCGGGAGGCTGCATGATGCTGCTCAACACCCGCAAAACCTCTCTCGCGCTTGCTCTTACCCTCGTGCTCGGATGGGTTGCGCCTCCGGCCTTAGGCCAGGATTACAAGGAGCCTCCCCTCTTCGCGGATCTCCTGCAGGACAAGAAGCTTCCGCCCATTGCCGAGCGGCTTCCCAAAACGCCTATTGTCGTGAACTCATCCGGCCAGTACGGCGGCGACATCGTTACCCTCGTCCCTCGCCCGCGCGACATCCGCTACATCTCGACCTTCACCTATACGCGCCTCGTGGGCTACGACACGAATCTCGACCTCCAGCCCGATATTCTGGAAAAGCTCGAGAACGAGGATGACCGGGTTTTCACCTTCACCCTGCGCGCCGGCCATCGCTGGTCGGACGGTTCACCCTTCACGGCCGAGGATTTCCGCTATTACTGGGAAGATGTGGCGCAGAACGCCGATCTCTCGCCGGCCGGCCCGCCCGAATTCATGCTCGTGGATGGCCAGCCGCCGCGCTTCGAAGTCATCGACGAGCGCACAATCCGCTACTCTTGGGACAAGCCCAATCCGCGCTTCCTGCCACAGCTTGCGGGCCCGCTCGATCCCGGCATCTATCGGGCCTCTGCCTACCTCAAGCAGTTTCATGCCAAATACGCCGACAAGGCTGGCCTGGAGGAGAAGGCCAAGCAGCAGAAGCTGAAATCCTGGTCTGCCCTGCATAACCGCCTGGACGACATGAAGGAGCAGACCAATCCCGCTCTGCCGACCCTCATGCCCTGGCGCGTCATGAACGCTGCACCGGCGAACCGGTTCATCTTCGAGCGCAATCCCTATTACCACCGCGTCGATGCCCAGGGGCATCAGCTGCCTTACGTCAACCGGATCGTCATGGACGTGTCGGCAAGCGGGCTCTTCGCGGCCAAGGCCAATGCGGGCGAGGAGGATCTGCTCTTCCGTGGCCTGTCCATGGGCGACATCCCCGTCCTGAAGGAGGGAGAGAAGGCGAAGGGCTACAAGACCCTGCTCTGGCCCTATGCACGCGGCACGGAGCTCGCGCTCTACCCCAATCTCAATACGGTGGACCCGATCTGGCGTCAGCTCAACCGGGACGTCCGTTTCCGCCGCGCCCTGTCGCTCGGCATCGACCGCAAGACGCTGAACAACGCGTTGCTCTTCGGGCTCGGCACAGAGGGCAACAATACGATCGTGGCGGAAAGCCCGCTCTTCATGCCGGAGCTGCGCACGGTTCATGCAACCTACGATCCGGCGCAGGCCTCGCGCCTGCTCGACGAGATCGGCCTGACGCAGCGAAACGGCGCGGGCATCCGCCTCCTGCCCGACGGACGCGAGCTGGAGATCATCGTCGAGACCGACGGCGAGAGCAGCCTCGTGGTGGATGGACTCACTCTCATCGGCGAATTCTGGCGCGAGATCGGCGTCCGTCTCTTCGTGAAACCGCAGGACCGCACGGTGCTGCGCAACCGCTCTTATGCGGGCCTGACCGTGATGGTGGCAGCCCCCGGCCTCGACAATGCGATTCCCACCGCCATCATGCCCCCGACGGAGCTCGCTCCCATGCGCCAGGACAACTACACCTGGCCGAAATGGGGGCAGCATGTGGAGACCAAGGGTAGGAACGGCGAGGCGGTGGACATATCGGAAGCGCAGCGCCTTCTCGAGTCCTACACGACCTGGATGAACACCGGAGACAGGGAGATTCAGCGAACCGCCTGGCGCGAGATGCTGCAGAACCATGCCGAGAACCAGTGGACCATCGGCACCATCGCCGGCGCGCTGCAGCCCATCGTCGTGCGAAACGGTCTGCAGGGTCTCCCAGCGAAGGCTCTCTACAGCTGGGAGCCGACGGCGATGCTCGGGATCTACCGTCTGGATGAAATCTACTGGAACAAAGCCGCCGGCAAAGAGGCCCGTCGATGATCCGTTTCCTGTTGCGTCGCACGGTCACCATGGCGGTGACCCTGCTGATCATTTCGGCGCTGGTGTTCTTCATCATCAAGCTGCCGCCCGGGGACTTCCTGACCAACCAGATCGCGGAGCTGAGGGCGCAGGGCGAATCGGCCTCGATCGCCAAGGCGGAATTCCTCATCAAGCAGTACGGCCTCGACAAGCCGGTCTGGCAGCAATACCTGGTCTGGATCGGCATCATGCCGGGCCCGAACGGCTTCTCGGGTCTGCTGCAGGGTGATTGGGGCTGGTCGTTCGAATACGACAAGCCGGTGGTGGATGTAGTCGGCGATGCCTTGTGGCTGACGCTCCTCGTCAACTTCGCAGTGGTGATCTTCATCCACGTGATCGCGATTCCGATCGCGATCTATTCCGCAACAAGGCAATATTCCATCGGTGATTACCTGGCCACTTTCATCGGGTATATCGGACTTGCGACCCCAAGCTTCCTGCTGGCGTTGATCCTGCTCTACTACATGAACCGCTGGTTCGGCATCTCGATCGGCGGGCTCTACGATGCGCAATATGCCGGCGAGCCCTGGAGCTGGCCCAAGATTCAGTCGCTGCTCTCGCATCTCGTGGTTCCCACGGTGGTCATCGGGCTCGGCGGTACGGCCGCCATGATCCGACGCATGCGCGCGAACCTGCTCGATGAGCTGGGCAAGCAATATTACGTCACTGCGAAGGCAAAGGGTCTCGGCCCCACGAAGGCCCTGCTGAAATATCCCTTCCGCATGTCGCTCAATCCCTTCATCGCCGACATCGGCAATCTGTTGCCGCATCTCGTGTCGGGTTCCGTGCTGGTGTCGCTGGTCTTGAGCCTGCCTACGGTCGGGCCTATTCTGCTGAGCGCGCTGAAAAGCCAGGATCAGTTCCTCGCAGGCTTCATCCTCATGTTCGTCGCCATTCTCACTGTCGTCGGCATGCTGGTCTCCGACCTCCTTCTGGCGTCGCTCGACCCGCGCATCCGCATGGGAGGCGCGCGATGAACACGGCGGTGAGGTCCAAACGTCACTATGTCGATCCCGCGCCCTTCGACCCAGGTATGACGGAGCCCGTCGGCGCGGAAAACGAAAGCTTTTATCGCGCCTCGTCCTGGCAGCTGATGTGGTGGAAGTTCCGGCGGCACAAGGTGGCGCTCGCCGCCGCCTTCGTGCTGCTCGCCTTCTATGCCCTCGTGCCCTTCGTCGAGGTGATCGCGCCGTATAATCAGACCAAGCGGCATGGCGATTTCCTCTATGCGCCGCCGCAGGGAATTCACCTGATGCACGAAGGACGCCTCATGGGTCCCTTCGTCTATCCCTATACCTACAGCTTCGACCTGGAGAACTTCCGGCGCGTCTACACGCTCGACACCTCGAAGCCTCAACCCATCCGGTTCCTGTGCCGAGGGGATGCTTACCAGTTCTGGGGCATGTGGCAGATGGATATCCACCTGTTCTGCCCACCACAGGAAGGAACGATGTTCCTGCTCGGAACCGACAGGCTTGGACGCGACCTGCTCTCACGCATCATCTATGGGGCGCGGATCTCGCTCACCATCGGCATCGTCGGCATTGCCGTCTCGTTTACCCTCGGCCTCTTCTTCGGCGGCCTTGCCGGCTATCTCGGCGGCTGGGTCGATCATGTGATCCAGCGTACGATCGAGATCCTGCGCTCCCTGCCGGAACTCCCCCTGTGGCTGGCGCTCTCCGCCGCCCTGCCGGCGAACTGGAGCCCGATCCTCGTCTTCTTCGGCATCACGATCATCCTCGGACTTCTCGACTGGCCGGGCCTGGCGCGCGCCGTGCGCTCAAAGCTGCTCTCGCTGCGCGAGGAGGATTTCGTGAAGGCGGCGGAGCTGATGGGCGCTTCCAAGCAGAGGATCATCGTACGCCACCTTATCCCCAATTTCATGAGCCACCTGATCGCCTCGGCGACGCTGTCGATCCCATCGATGATCCTTGGCGAAACCGCCCTCTCCTTCCTTGGACTGGGCCTGCGTCCTCCGGTGACGAGCTGGGGCGTGCTGCTCAACGAGGCGCAGAACCTCGCGGCCGTGCAGCTCCACCCCTGGCTGCTCTTCCCGATGGTGCCGGTGGTGATCGTGGTGCTCGCCTTCAACTTCATGGGCGATGGGCTCAGAGACGCGGCAGATCCGTATCACTAGCCACCTTTATGGAGACGAACCATGAAGCCCACGCTGCTTGCGACGAAGAATGCCCTCGCGACCGTCGCGGTCAAGAACCTGGCCAAAGCCAGAACCTTCTATGAGGATACGTTGGATCTGAAGCCCGTCGAAGGCGATGAGGAAGGCGTGCAGAGCTACCGTGCCGGATCCTCAACCCTCCTCGTCTACGAATCGACCTTCGCCGGCACCAACAAAGCGACCTCCGTCACCTGGCCTCTCGGCGACGATCTGGATACGGTCATTCGGGATCTGAAGGCGAAAGGCGTCACCTTCGAGCGTTACGACATGCCAGGCGCAAAGCATGACGGCGATGTCCACGTCTTCGGCAAGCTGCGTGTGGCATGGTTCAAGGACCCAGACGGCAACATCTTCAATCTCGGAAACTTCTAGAGCGGAGGCGGACCGCGCTCCGTTGCCCCCGATGAAAGAAAATGCCACACAGCCGAGATGGCTGCACTGGCAGCTTTTCGCAGCATGAGCAGACATATCCGTGGCCACACACCGACTCGATGCATCACCTGAGACCATCCACTGGGGCTATTTCGACGCGCAGCTCCCGCCAGTTCTGACGATTAATTCCGGAGACACGGTCACGATCTCGACCGTCTCCGGCGGACCGGAGGCGATGCCCAAGGCGCCCTTCGTGATCCCACAGGCGCTGTCCGCCATTCACGCGGCCCACAAGCCGAAGCTGCCGGGGCATATCTGCACGGGCCCTGTGGCGGTGCGCGGCGCCAAGGCCGGTCAGGTTCTCGAGGTCCGCATCAAGGACGTCGCGCTGCATTACGACTGGGGCTTCACCTATTCCGCACCGCTGAAAGGGGCCCTTCCCGACGATTTCGACGAGATCCATTTCATGACCATCCCGCTCGACCGCGAGCGGATGACGGGCAGGCTGCCCTGGGGTCTGGAACTGCCTTTGAAGCCGTTCTTCGGCGTGATGGCCGTTGCTCCGCCCGCCGCCTGGGGTGCTCTCAGCACACTGCCGCCACGCCGCAACGGCGGCAATATCGACAACAAGGAGTTGGTGGCCGGCTCGATTCTCTACCTGCCGATCCATGTGGACGGCGCCCTGTTTTCCGTGGGCGACGGGCACGGGGTCCAGGGCGACGGCGAGGTCTGCGTCACGGCCATCGAGACCGGACTCATCGGCACCTTCGAGCTGCATCTGCGCGAGGACATGCACCTCACCTGGCCGATGGCCGAGACGCCGACGCACGTCATGACCATAGCCTTCGATCCGGACCTCGACGATTGCGTGGTGATCGCGCTGCGCACCATGATCGACCTGATCGCCGCGCGCACCGGGATCACCAAGGCAGAGGCCTATGCCCTGTGCAGCCTTGCGGCGGATTTGCGCATCACCCAGGTGGTCAACGGCAACAAAGGCGTCCACGTGATGCTCGACAAGAGCCTGCTGCAGCCTGCCCGGCGTTAATCGGTTTCCGGCGGCGGCTCGTCGCCGAAGACGGAGCGTCCGCCATAGGCATGCGATGTCGCCCGCTCCTGCCTGATGTGGTCGTCCACATTGCGACCCGTGGCATGGCGTTCGAGGGCGCGCGCCTGATCGTCGAGCCGCTTCAGGGCGAAAAGCTCCTCCTGCTGGCCGAGCCTTGCCTTCTGCACAGCCGATTTCAGCACGCGGATTGTCTCGTCATAGACGCGAACCGGCACAGGATACGGGTGCCTGTCCTTGCCGCCATGGGCGAAGGAGAACCGGGCGGGATCGCTGAACCGGCAGGGCGTGCCGTGCACGACCTCCGCCACCATGGCGAGTGCCTCGACGGTCCGCGGCCCCACGCCCGGCGTCAGGAGAAGGTCGGGAAAGTCCGTCGGCCCACGGTCGGCCGCAGCCGCAAGGCTCCCGTGCAGCCGACGCAGCACCACATCTTTTGCTCGAACATCGTGATGCTCAGGCATGATCAGATGCGGCAGAAGAGGCTGCGGGCTCGCTGCTGGGGCCGCTTCCGCGTCACGCTCCTCCAACGCCAGGAATTTGCGGGCGATGCCGTCGGGTCCAAGTGAATCCAGAATCGCAATCTGCGCCTTGCGCGAGGCCTCGGCCCGCCGGTCGGTGAGATTGACGATCGTGCCCTGCCCTTTGCCATCGATGGCCGTATGCGGCTCGTCGACGAAGCTTTCCAGATCCTCGGACAGCCAGTGATAGCGGCGCGCCTGCCGGCGCCCGTCGTTCATGCCCTGCTGGACCACCGCCCACTTGCCGTCATCCGTGACGATGAAGCCATGCAGATAAAGATCGAACCCATCCTGGATCGCGGCGCTGTCGACCTTCGCCACCAGTCGGCTTGCATTCGCGAGAGCCGAGCCGTCGAAGCCGACGCGCTCGCCGATGGCGATCAGCTCATGCGGCGTCTGCCGCGAGTGCTTTCCGCGCCCGCCGCAGACATGAATGCCGAGCTCCTTCGAGAGCGGCGTCAGCCCGCGCTTCAAAGCCCCGATGACGCTGGTGGTGATGCCGGAGGAATGCCAATCCATCCCCATGACGGCGCCGAACGACTGGAACCAGAACGGATGGGCGAGCCGGCGCAGCAGCTCGTCCCGGCCGTAATGGTGCACGACGGCCTCGCTGATCACGCCGCCGAGACGCGTCATGCGATCGGCCAGCCACTTCGGCACATAACCGGAATGCAGCGGCAGATCGGCGCTTCCGGCGCGCTTGGCCATCGGGCAGGGTCTCCTGGAAGCTGAATATTTCGGCAGCCTCACCTGTCCCATGGGGAGAGGTCGGACCGCAAGGTCCGGGTGAGGGGGTACAGTCTTATCCGGAGAGGGCATAACCCCTCACCCGCCGCGCTGACGCGCGTCGACCTCTCCCTCAGGGAGAGGTGAACCAGCGCCTCGCCTTCATAGCCTGCCTCAAGAAAAAGGCGCCCGAAGGCGCCTTTCCTGTTCTTAAGCCTTAGCGGCGGCGGGGGCTCTTTTCGAGCCAGGCCACCTGGGCGCCGTCGCCGCGGCGTCCTTCCGAACGGTTCGCAGCAGGCTTTGCTTGAGCAGGCCGTTGCCCTTGAGCAGGACGCTGGCCTTGGGCCGGACGCTGCTGGTTGCCGGAGGGCTGGCCGCCCTGCGGCTGACCGTTGCCCGCAGGCTTTCCGCCGCGACTGCGCCGACGCTGCGAACCCTTGTCGGCGTTCGCTTCAGCGCTACGCGACTGCCCGTGGCCTCCATGCCCGCGGGCGTGAGGAGCCGGACGGCCCCGCTGCGGCTGACCGTTCCGTTGCGACTGCTCGCGGCGCGGCTCGGAGGTTTCAGCCACGGCCGAAGCGGCAGGAACACCCTCGGGAAGCGGCATGACCGGCACCTTGAGGCGGGTCAGCTTCTCGATGTCCTTCAGGTACGCCTTCTCCTCGTCGTTGCAGAACGAGATGGCGAGGCCCGTCGCCCCGGCGCGGGCCGTGCGGCCGATGCGGTGGACATAGGATTCAGGCACGTTCGGCAGGTCGTAGTTGATGACATGGGACACGCCATCGACGTCGATCCCGCGCGCGGCGATGTCGGTCGCAACCAGAACACGGCAGGTGCCGGCGCGGAAGGCGGCGAGCGCCTTTTCACGCTGCGGCTGGGACTTGTTGCCGTGGATGGCAGCTCCCACGATGCCGGCCTTGTCGAGGCCGCGCACCACCTTGTCCGCGCCGTGCTTGGTGCGGGTGAAGACGAGGACGCGCTCGATCGACGGATCGCGCAGGAGCGTCTCGAGCAGAACCTGCTTGCGGCCGGTCTGCACGAAGATGATGCTCTGCTCCACACGCTCGGCGGTGGTCGCCACAGGGGTGACGGCCACATGGGCCGGATTGCGCAGGAAGGACTCGGCCAGCGTCGAGATCGTCTTCGGCATGGTCGCCGAGAAGAACAGGCTCTGACGCTCCTTCGGCAGCATGGTCACGATGCGCTTCAACGCATGAATGAAGCCGAGATCGAGCATCTGGTCGGCCTCGTCGAGGACGAGGATCTCGATCTCGCGCAGGGACAAGGCCCTGCGGTCGATGAGGTCGATCAGGCGTCCCGGCGTGGCGACGAGCACGTCGACGCCATTGGCCAGCGCCTTCTCCTGGCGGGAGATGGTGACGCCGCCGAACACGACCTCGGTGGTGAGCCGGAGATTGCGGCCATAGGTGCGGAAGCTGTCCGCGATCTGGCTCGCCAGCTCACGGGTCGGGCTGAGCACGAGCACGCGGGGGCTCTTGGCCCGGCGCGGCTTCGGGTTCTCGGACAGGCGGTGCAGGATCGGCAGCGCAAAGGCGGCCGTCTTGCCGGTGCCGGTCTGGGCGATGCCGCAGACGTCGCGGCCTTCCATAGCATAGGGGATGGTCTGGGCCTGGATCGGCGTGGGCTTCTCATAGCCTTCAGCGGTCAGGGCCTTCAGGATCGGCTGGGCCAATCCGAAATCGGTAAAGAGTGTCAAAGGAGGTGTACTTTCGAACGGATGCGGTGAGCCGCAAAGAAGGTTCGGCTGTCAAGCAGGGCGCTTCAGGGCTCTTTAGGGAAACAGCCCGCGTGATGGGGCCGTCTTATGATGGAGCGAATGAAGAAGGGGACCGGGGTTTTCGCTCATGCGAATATCCGTCACGCAGTCCCGCTCAAGCTGCTCGATGATCGAGCGCCGTCGCCTGCTGTGCATATGGAGGTTTAAAGCCTATCCGTCAACCCACGGGGTATGACATAAAGCGAGAATGTCACCCTCGCGCATGCCTTGGCGCTTCGTCTCGGCCCTGTCCTTCACGCAACTGATCTCCTACGGGACGCTCTTCTATGCCTTCGCGCTGATCATCGAGCCGATGGAGCAGGAACTCGGATGGTCGAAGACAGCCCTGACCGCCGCCTTCTCCCTGGCCCTCGTCTCATCGGCCTTCTTCGCAGTGCCCGTCGGACGGCTGATCGACCGGGGTTACGGAAGGGCGGTGATGACCGGCGGCTCGGTTCTCGCCGCCCTTCTCCTCGCTCTCTGGGCCGGAACGGAGCATTACCTTGCCTTCGTGCTGATCTGGATCGGAATGGGCGCTGCCATGAGCAGCGTATTCTATGAACCCGGCTTTGCAGTTCTCGCCTCGCATCTGGGGCTCCTGACCCGGCGCGGCATCACCATCATGACCCTCGTCGGGGGCTTCGCCAGCACGGTTTTCATTCCCCTCACCCATCTGCTCATCGAGGCTTACGGCTGGCGCGACTCCCTTCTCGTCCTGGCCGCCTTCAACATCGGGATCTGCGCTCTGCTCCATGCCGTCAGCATCCCTGCGGCGCCTGCCCGGACGAAGCATGGGACGGAAGGCCGCTCGGCTGGGGTATCTGCGTCCAATCCCCGTCGCGTCCTCGTCAAGCCGGCCTTCTGGTTCTTCGTGATCACCAGCATCCTCCAGGGCATGATCTCGACCGGAATCCCCGTCCACCTCATTCCGATCTTTCTTGAACGCGGGTTTTCCATCGACGCGGCCGTAGCCGCCTATACGATGATCGGACCGGCCCAGGTGGCCGCGCGGTTCCTCACCGGTTTCGGCGAGCGGGCCATGAGCCTCAGAGGGATCGGGGTCGCGACCATGGCCCTGAGCGTCCTTGCCTTTCTGGCGCTCCCTTTCATTCCGGCAGGCTCGTGGCTGATCCTGGGCTTTGCGGCCCTATACGGGGCGTCCAACGGGATGCTGACCATCGTGCGGGCCCTGCTCCCGCCTGAATTGTTCGGTCGCGAGGATTACGGCGCGATTCAGGGCATGATCGCCATGCCGGTCCGGATTGCCATGGCAGCCGCGCCTTTTGCCTTCGGTGCCCTCTGGGCCTGGTGGGGCAACTATGATGCCGTTCTGGTCCTCTGCCTCGGCATGGCCGTGTGTGCCTTTGTCGCTTTCATGCTAAACTTGGCCTTGGCGAAGGAGCCCTGAACAACCTCGAGAATTCTCTTGCCTTAGACGGCTAAAGAAACCATGTGCAGGGCACCGGGACAGCCCGGATTGAAGGAAAGACGCGTTCCGTGACGACAGTGACCGATCTTCTGATTGTGGGCGGCGGCATCAATGGCGCCGGCATCGCGCGCGATGCCGTGGGCCGGGGCCTCTCGGTGGTGCTCTGCGAGCAGGGCGATCTTGCCGGCTACACCTCCTCCGCCTCCACCAAGCTGATCCACGGCGGCCTGCGCTACCTGGAATATTATGAGTTCCGGCTCGTGCGCGAGGCCCTGTTCGAGCGCGAGCGCCTGCTGGAATCCGCCCCTCACATCATCTGGCCCCTTCGCTTCATCCTGCCCCACGAGAAGGGCATCCGCCCGGCCTGGTTCGTGCGCCTGGGCCTGTTCATGTACGACCACCTTGCCCCCCGCAAGAAGCTGCCCGGCACGGAAGGCATCAAGCTCACCCGGCACCCTGCCGGCCAAGCCCTGAAGCCCGGCTTCGACACCGCCTTCGTCTATTCCGACTGCTGGGTCGAGGACAGCCGCATGGTGGCGCTCAATGCCCTCGACGCGTTCGAGAAGGGGGCGGATATCCGGGTGCGCACCAAGCTCACCTCCGCCCGCCGGGACGGGCAGACCTGGATCGCCAACCTCCAGGACGTGGAGACCGGCGAGAACCAGGAGATCCGTGCCAAGGTCATCGTCAATGCGGGCGGCCCCTTCGTGGCCGATGTTCTGAACGCCAAGCTCGGCCTCAACACCACCAAGAACGTGCGCCTCGTGAAGGGCAGCCACATCGTGGTGCCCAAGCTCTTCGACACCAAGGAAGCCTTCATTCTCCAGAACACGGACAAGCGGATCGTCTTCGCCATTCCGTATCAGGAGAAGTTCACCCTGATCGGCACCACCGACATCCCGGTTGAGTCCGTGCCGGACAAGAAGGTGGAGATCACCCAGGACGAGATCCAATACCTCTGCAACGTGGTGAACCACTTCTTCAAGCGCGAGGTCACCCCGGCGGAAGTGGTGTGGACCTATTCCGGCGTGCGCCCGCTCTTCGACGACGGCTCGACCAACGCCTCCGCCGTGACCCGCGACTACGTGTTCGACATGGACGCGCCGCAGGGGCAGGCGCCAGTGCTGTCGATCTTCGGCGGCAAGATCACCACCTTCCGCAAGCTTTCCGAGCACGCCCTCGAGGAATTGAAGGCCTACTTCCCCGACATGAAGCCGTCCTGGACCGAGAAGGCCAAGATGCCGGGCGGCGACATGCCGGATGCGGATTTCGACCGCTTCTTCGCCACTGTGCGCCAGCGCTGGACTTTCCTGCCCGAGCCCCTCGCCCATCGCCTCGCGCGAGCCTACGGCACGCGCATCGCGGAGCTTCTGGGACAGGCGAAGTCGCTCGCCGACCTCGGCGAGGATTTCGGTGCGGGCCTGACCGCTGCTGAGGTCGATTATCTGGTGCGACACGAGTGGGCGCGCACGGCCGAGGACATCCTCTGGCGCCGCTCCAAGCTCGGGCTGCATGTCCCGGTTGACGCTCCGGCCCGGATCGATGCCTATTTGGCCAGGAAGAACGTGGCGTCCGTCGCCGCGCAATAAAAATCGGGGAAGGACATGGCTCACTATGTCGGTGCCATCGACCAGGGCACGACCAGCACGCGCTTCATCGTGTTCGACAGGGCCGGAGCAATCGTCTCCGTCGGCCAGAAGGAACACGAGCAGATCTATCCCGGGCCCGGCCATGTGGAGCACGACCCGCTCGAAATCTGGCGCAACACGCAGGACGTCATCCGGGAAGCCCTGGCGAAGAATGGGTTGAAGCCTCAGGACCTCGCCGCCATCGGCATCACCAATCAGCGCGAGACGACGCTGATCTGGGACAAGCGCACCGGCAAGCCTCTCCACAACGCTCTCGTCTGGCAGGATACCCGCGTCGATGCGATCGTCGAAGAGTTCGCCCAGGATGGCGGCTATGACCGCCTGCGGGCCAAGACGGGCCTGCCGCTGGCGAGCTACTTCTCCGGCCTCAAGCTGCGCTGGCTTCTCGACAACGTGCCTGGCGCCCGCGCGAAGGCCGAAGCCGGCGACGTGCTGTTCGGCAATATCGATACCTGGCTGGTCTGGAACCTGACCGGCGGCGTCAACGGCGGCTGCCACATCACCGACGTCACCAATGCCAGCCGCACGCAGCTGATGAACCTGGCAAGCCTCGAGTGGGATGAAGAGATCCTGCGGCTCTTCGACATTCCGCAAGCCTGCCTGCCGCAGATCCGTTCCTCGAGCGAGGTTTATGGCGAGGCCACCGACAGCATGGCCGGCGTGCCGATCGCCGGCATTCTCGGCGATCAGCAGGCGGCACTGGTTGGCCAGGCCTGCTTCCAGCAGGGCGAGGCCAAGAACACCTACGGCACGGGCTGCTTCATGCTCATGAACACCGGCGAGACCCCCTACCCCTCGAAATACGGGCTCCTCACCACCGTGGGCTACCGCTTCGGCCAGGGGAAGACGGTCTATGCCCTGGAGGGCTCGATCGCGATCGCGGGAGCTCTCGTGCAGTGGCTGCGGGACAATCTCGGCATGATCGAGAAGAGCCCCGACATCGAAACCCTCGCCCGCAGCGTCGACGACAATGGCGGGGTGACCATCGTGCCGGCCTTCTCGGGCCTCTACGCGCCGCACTGGAACTCCCACGCCCGCGGCCTAATCGGCGGCCTAACCCGCTACGCCACCAAGGCGCACATCGCCCGTGCGGCGCTCGAGGCCACGGCTTTCCAAACCCGCGAGGTGCTGGAGGCCATGGCCAAGGACACCGGAATCGCGGTCAGGGAGCTGCGCACCGACGGAGGCATGGTCGTCAACGAACTGCTGATGCAGTTCCAGGCTGACATCCTCGACGTGCCGGTGGTGCGCCCGAAGGTCATCGAGACCACGGCCCTGGGGGCGGCTTATGCGGCCGGGCTGGCAACAGGCTTCTGGAGCGGGACGGATGAACTGGTGCGCAACTGGGCCATCGACAAGCGTTGGAAGCCCGCCATGGACGCCTCCCGCCGCGAGCGTCTGAACGTTGTCTGGAACAGGGCGGTCTCGCGTTCTCTCGATTGGGTGGAATAGCCCAGAAAAAGGAGCGGCAGACGCCTGCCGCTCGTGCTCTTCATGCCTCAGACAGCGCCGTGCGGATCCTGGCAGCCATTTGCGTCAGCACCTCAGGTTTTTCCATCTGACCCGTGTGAGGCTTCAGCGGCACGCCCTCAAAGCGGGGAATCACATGGAAGTGGATGTGGAAGACGACCTGCCCCCCCGCGCTTTCATTGAACTGCTGGATCGTCAGCCCCTCGGCTGACAGCGCGCTCTTGGCAGCCTTTCCCACGACCTGCACCGCTCTGGCGAGCTCGGCGAGGTCATCGGGCTCGATGTCCAGGATGTTGCGGGCTTTGACCTTGGGAACAACGAGCACGTGCCCGTCGCCACGGGGCATGACATCCATGAAGGCTAGGACACGATCCGTCTCGTAGACCTTGTGACAGGGCAGCTCACCGCGAAGGATTTTCGCAAACACATTATTGTCGTCGTAAGTCATCTGATCCTTATCCTCTGCCGTCCTCGTCAGGAGCGCATGGAAGGAGGCGCTCGCTCAATCTTTATACCGATGCAGCCTGTCGGAGCACTACTCCGTCGCCTTCTCTTCGACTTGTCGCGATACCCATGAGGCAGCCTGAATTCAGCACCCTACGTTGCAGTGCGATAGGGGATCTTCAATGACTTGCCTTTGAGAGCTCATCTATTGCCAAATATAGCCACATTTCCTCATCTGTATCGAGGCAAGTACCTTCTTGGTTCATATTCCTACTGACAAGTTGTTGCCTTGTTTCCCAGGGGCGAACATTTGACCGAAGCGCAACAATTTGCGTGGCCTGAATTATTTCGCAGAATTTTTTGCAAAGGTTGCCCCTCCTTAACCGGAACCATCGAATCCGCGAGCGGTTGAAGAAGCACGAACACCACTCGATAAGGAGGCATAAAATGGCGCCAGCTAGTTCGACTTCGAAGCGTGGCTTCGCGTCGATGGACTCTGATCGGCAGCGTGAAATCGCGAGCAAAGGCGGTAAGAGCGTGCCCGCCGAAAAGCGGTCTTTCTCGCAGGATCGTGAGCTTGCTTCCGAAGCGGGCCGCAAGGGCGGTCAGGCCTCGGGCAATACACGCGGCAATCAGGAATAATCTCTGCTCTCATACTATAAAAAGGGGCCGCTCAGCGGCCCCTTTAATCTTGGAATGAGCGATCAGCAAAAAGCATCAGTGCTGTCGGAAGCTGAATTCGGCCCTGTTCAGGCTGGAACCGATCAGAACCTCCTCGGGCTCCTTGTAGCCCATCATGGCCCTGAAATCGGAAAGGCTCGGAACCTCGAAGGCAAGAGCACCGAGATCAAACTGGTGGACCATTTCACCCGCCAAAGCGGCCATAAAATCGAGCGACTCGATCTCCAGAAGGCGGGCTGCTTCGAGAGCGACACCCGATGACGGATCACGCGAGGCCCCGATCATGGTCAGGAGACAGTACTCGTCCACGCTTCCGTGGCGGGAACCGACCTGCCGGTAGACGAAGGGCCGACCGCGCTGCCGCGTCAGGGCGAAAGCCAGAAGAAGGGCGTCGGAAACGATGCTCTTGGCAGCCTCGGGCTGGGTATAAGCTGTCAGCGCCTGCTCGGACCCATCGAGCATTGCCAGATCATATTGGTTCTCGAGGCGGCTGAGAGAACGGAACACGTCGATGACGGGGACGGTGCTTGGATGCAGGAGGACCGCCACGGAACTTGATGGGAACGGGTGCGACAATGCTTCGACCATGCCGCCCTCAGCTGGACGCCAGTGGGGCGACACTGGCACATGCCCCAGCCGGCACGACATGGGGCCAGGCCGGAACGACGAGATGGCGCCTGAGCATCAGGGGACAGGTCACCTCATCCTGGTAGGAGACGGAGATCACGCCGCTCAGCATGAAAGCTACGGATGGCTTGTCTCTGGTAGAAGAACTCGAGGGCATCCGGGAGAACTCGTCGGGCAGCTCCTCCTGGCAAAGCACGGCATCCAATTCGTTCGTTGCTGTCATCGCTCCCTCCGCATCGTGTTCGAAACGGCAACGTATGCGCCGGACCCCAGTTCCTTATGCGGCAAGAAGTCCAGCCAGGCTCGTCGGGACAAGGCTGAAAATTTTCAAAAAGTGGCGGGAACCGGATTGAGGAAGACGGTGTTATGCCTGCAACCGGTCCGAATGCCCCCTTGGACTGGCACCTTAGAGGCGCAGCCGAATTGGCTGCGCCTTTTATTTTGCCGGAAGCGCAGGAATTGCTGGCAGAATCAAAAACGGCACCTGGAAATCCCAGGTGCCGCTTGACAGATCAGAAGGACGAACCGGTTACGGCTTGGGAGCAGTGGTCGTAGCGCCGGTCGAACCGGTAGTCGAACGGTTGCTGCTGTTGTCGCCATCCTCGTCAAAAGCCGGAGCCGCCTGAAGTTCAGCCTTCGTCATACGCAGGACTACACGCTCAGGCTGGTTCTGCTTGGCTGAGGCATTGCTGCTGGTGGTGTTGGCAGCCATGTTGGAGGAGCCGGCCGTGCCTGAGCCCGTCGCGGTGGTGTTGCCTGTCGCGGTCGAGCCGGTCGTCGCAACACTGCTATTGCCGCCGGTGTTGCTGCTGTTCATGGCCTGAACCTGCTGAGCGTTCATGAACTCGAGCGACTTGAAGGGAACAGCCACATCCTTCTCACCAATTCCGAGGAAGCCGCCGACGCCGACCACGGCTGCCATGATCTGACCATTGCGGTCCACGATCACGTCATTGATGTCGCCGATGGATTCATTGTTCGTGCTGACCACGCGGGTGCCGATCAGGTCGGAAGCCATCATCTGGTTGGCTTCCATCTTGGTCATGAACTGACCCTGCATGCCGCTGCTCTGGTTCATCGTCGTTGAGGAGCCGGAGGAGCTGGGCTGCATGGCCGGCGAGCCGGTGCTGGTGGTGCCGGAGCCAGAAGCGGCCGGACGGTCGGTCGGGGCCGACGGGGTGGTCGAGGTCTGTGCGAGGGCGGGCGCAGCCGCGAAAGCCGTCACTACAAGGCAAGCTGCCATATGCTTCTTCAGCATTGCTTATTTCTCCTGAGGGTACATTAAATCGCGTTAAGCGCCAAAGTGCGCGGGAGATAAACGTTCAGCAGCAGCAACCGTTCCGAAGATTGACCTGATCAAGTCAATGTTACGGGCCGCTTGTCATTCAAACAATAAGATGAATACTTATTAATATTATGAGACAGCAAACGATCCTTGGTGCCTCTCTTGCAAAAAGCGGCACCTTACACACTAACCAGAGGAACCTTCGTTGCGAAGAATGGTTCCCAATCCTTCAACGCAGGTGGCTGCGAAGGATGGGGCGCCAGATCCGGCCGTGACAGGCGAAGCCCACTAGTAAGGCAAGACCGAATCCGCTTCCGCGATCGCGCCATTCGTTGTCTGTCAGGAAAGGGATCGTTCCAGGAACGCCAGGCAAAGACTCGGCATTCTGTCGGAACTGCCTTTGGCCAGGGGGCTGACATCGGCCATGCATCCGACCGGCTTCCGGCTCTTCTGCTTCTGCTCGCCAGGAGCTTCGTTGCCCTCCTGCCGCCTGACAGGGTGCTGAGCGACAGGAGTTTGCAAATCCTCCTTGAGGGTGACAACAGGCAGATCCGTGTCACGGGCATAGATGGTGGTCCCCAAGCGGGGGTCGGACTTGTAGAGCACCTTTCCGTCACGGTCCCGGAGAATCACCATGGCCTCTGTGACGCCGACCAGTTCAACGATTGACACGGTCGCGGGAGCAGCACTCGGCACAGGAGCCGTGATGCGATCTCCCTTTGTCGAAGCATTCATGTGCCAGGGCATAGCAGCATCAGCCAGAACTTCGGACTGAGCCCCCGGGGCCATGTTGAAGGATGCAGGAGCGAAGCTTCCGGCAATGAAGAAAACCCCAGCCAGTCCCACGAGTGCCACAGGGGTACGGAACATCCCTCTCTCCTGATCTTCAACCTCAGCGTTTCGAAATTCAACGCGACCGTATCTTTGATGTTCCTGTCCCCTTACGTAGGAGAGAAGAATAAAAAGAGTAAAAATATGCCGGAACCATTATTTTCGATAAGGCGTTCTTTAAGCACCGGCCTCCTGGTCCTCCCCGCATTCCCCTTGTGCATTGGCCGGCACCTTAGACGGGCTTTAGAGCCCGTCTTTTTTTGTGCCCAATACATGGTCGCCAAAGAAAAGCCCGGCTCTGGAGCCGGGCCATTACTATTTGGATTGATATTCGCTTCAGCGTCAGGCCGTGGCGGCCCGAGCCTCGCGTCGGCGGGCGCTCTGCTGGAAGAACAGCGCCTGGCTGATGACCGCAGATACGTTCGCCGGCTGGAACGGCTTGGCGATCAGGAAGGCCGGCTCCGGCCGTTCGCCGGTCAGGAACCGCTCGGGATAAGCCGTGATGAAGATGACGGGAACCTCGAAGGACTTGAGGAGGTCGTTCACCGCATCGAGACCCGAGCTTCCATCCGCGAGCTGGATATCGGCCAGGATGAGACCGGGCTGCTTGGCAGCTGCCAGCTTGACAGCCTCCGTCCGCGTGCGGGCGACGCCGGTGACGTTGTGGCCTAGGCCCTCGACCAGAGCCTCGAGGTCCATGGCAATCAGGGGCTCGTCCTCGATGATGAGGATGTCCGTAGCCATGTCGGCCGCGAGCTCGCGACCCGCCTCGTCAACGAGATCGCGCACAGTCCGCGTATCGACGTCGAGGATCTGGCCAACCTCCTCCTCACCGAAGCCTTCAAGGCAGGAGAGAAGGAAAGCCTGGCGAGGAAGCGGGGTGATCTGTCCGAGCCGGACTTCCGCCGGCAGATCCCGTTGAATCTGCTCGCTTCGGCCGTTCACCGACAGGGAGTTCCAGATTCGGGTGAATACCTGGAAGAGCTCGACCTTCACGTTGCCAGAGGGACCGATGGTCTCAGGCTCGCTCACAAGCGTTTCCAAGGTGGCGGCCACATAGGCGTCTCCCGCCATCTGGCTGCCTGTCAGAGCGCGTGCGTAGCGACGAAGGTATGGTAAGTGCTGGACGACAAGCTGCGCTGTCGACATTCGCTTCCCCTTAAATGTGCTTTTGACTCATTGTACCGATGGTTCGTTCAACGCGGCGAAGCTGCAAAAGTTCCAAAAATGGAACCGAGTGCAGCAAAGAGCGTTATTGCTCGAAAACGAATATATGGATACTGCCAAGGTTGGTCATCCCTCAGAAATTATGGGATGGCAAGGGGAAGAATATGACGGTTGATAAGGGGAACAAGCTCGCTCGGGCCAGTCTCGACAATTCTTCGAGCAGCCAGCTTGCAACCGATCCTAAGCTCGACAGCGGCAGCCAGAAGCGCATCGGCGACCAACTCCGGGCCATGTATGACGAGCTCATGCAGCAGCCCGTCCCGGACCG
The DNA here is from genome assembly GCF_016892765.1 of Microvirga arvi. GTDB lineage: Bacteria > Pseudomonadota > Alphaproteobacteria > Rhizobiales > Beijerinckiaceae > Microvirga > Microvirga arvi. The sequence continues at coordinate 10,273 of NZ_JAFEMD010000037.1, read as the reverse complement.
CTTCAAGGATTTGCTTGATCAATTGGACAAGAAGAACGGGGGAAAGGAGGGGTCTCAATGACCCCAGAGCCGGAACCTGAGTTACGGGAGGCTCTTCTTGCGGCGGTTCCCAGCCTGCGCGCCTTCGCCATCTCGCTCTCGGGTCAGGTCGATAGGGCGGATGACCTTGTCCAGGACACCCTCCTTCGGGCGCTCTCCAATCTGCACCGGTTCGAGCCCGGCACGAATCTAAATGCCTGGCTCTTCACCATCCTCCGCAATCTCTTTCATTCCGAATACAGGAAGCGCCGCCGCGAGGTCGAGGATCCCGATGGGTCCTATGCCGGTCGCCTGAAGGTTCAACCTGAGCAGGGCTCCCACCTCGACTTCGAGGATTTTCGCAGCGCCCTCGCCCAGCTTCCTGCCGACCAGCGCGAGGCCCTGCTCCTGGTAGGCGCATCAGGCTTCTCCTACGAGGAGGCCGCGAACATCTGCGAATGCGCCGTCGGCACCATCAAGAGCCGCGTGAACCGGGCACGCATTCGCCTTGCCTCGCTGCTGAATGTCGACGACATCGAGGACCTGGGCCCCGACAGCATGACCCGGGCTGCGCTTCAGGGCTGACCCGCAAAGCCTCCCCTTCCCTCCCGACGGCCCCCCTCAAATGACAAGCGCCGCCTTTTGAGGGGCGGCGCTCGACATCATTGAGACTGCCGGATCGGCGTTACATCGGGCTGCGCCCGCGCAAGAGACCAATGACAGCGGAAATGGCGAAGAGAACGATCGCAACGAAGAAGATCAGCTTCGCGATCTCGACGGCGGTGCCGGCAATGCCGCCAAAGCCGAACAGAGCTGCGACCAGAGCGACGATGAGAAAAGTGACTGCCCAACCGAGCATGGTGTTACCTCGCTAACTATACAATCGACTGTAAGCCGACGATGTTCAAACAACGCCAAGCGCGACTGTAGGGTTCCGCCCGCGAGATTTTATTCGCTCCGTTCATCTATGGTTCAAAAGTATTCAAGCAGGCTTTTATTCGCATGGAACCTGCCTTCCACCCACACGTTTTCAAGAACACTTGGGAGAGATGACCAATGAATCGTCCGGTTGCCCTTCGTGCGCTTTTCATCTTTGCAGTTGTTACCGCCTTTGCCGCGATCACCGGTGTGGCTTCTCAGGTCGAGATCGCGGAGGTTCTTTTTCTGATCGGCGGCTCCCTCTCGGTCGTCATGCTGCTCTTCGTGCTGATGACCCCTTCGCAAACTCCGGTTCCGGTGCGCGTGCACCGCAGGCGCTGACATCTCCTGCAGCGCCACAAAGAATTCGGGCGGCTCTTTCGAGCCGCCCTTCTTGTTTTAAGCCTCCGTGGGATCGCCGCCGTTCGGGTGCAGGACCGAGCCAGTGATGTAGGAGGAATCCTCGCAGGCCAGGAACAGGTATGACGGCGCCACCTCGTTCGGCTGGCCGGGACGCTTCATGGGCGTGTTGGCACCGAACTGCTTCACCTTTTCGGCCGGGAATGTCGAAGGGATCAGCGGTGTCCAGATCGGACCCGGCGCGACACCGTTCACACGGATGCCTTCACTTGCGAGCTTCTGAGCCAGGGATCGCGTGAAGGCCACGATCGCGCCCTTGGTGGCGCTGTAGTCGAGCAGATCCGCGCTGCCGCGATAGGCGGTCACCGAGGTGGTGTTGATGATGGCAGTGCCCTTCTTGAGGTGAGGCATCGCGGCTTGGACCATATAGAAATAGCCGAAGATGTTGGTGCGGAAGGTGCGGTCGATCTGATAGGGCGTGATCTCCTCGATATCCTTCTTCGGGTGCTGCTCGGCGGCATTGTTGATGAGCACATCGAGCTTGCCGAAGCGCTGGACGGCCTGATCGATTGCGGAGCGGCAAAAGCCAGGGTCTCCGACGTCGCCTGCAATGGTCAGGCACGAACGTCCTTCCCTTTCCACGAGACGCTTCGTCTCCTGCGCATCCTCGTTCTCGTTCAGATAAAGGATCGCGAGATCGGCGCCTTCGCGGGCAAAGAGAACGGCGACGGCCCGCCCGATGCCGCTGTCCCCACCGGTGATGAGCGCGACCTTGCCCTGCAACCGTCCGCTGCCGGGATAACGGGGCTCGTAATCGGGTCGCGGGCTCATCTCGGTCTCGTGGCCGGGCTGCTGGTCCTGCACCTGAGGCGGCAGGGTCTGGTTCTGGTCGGAGGTCATGCTGTCATCCCTTGTGCGAAGAGGATGCGGGCCTCCAGCCGATCAACTAAAGGCCGAGCAGAACGACGAAGCCCGCGTTGAAGCTCAACGCGGGCTCGAAATGCGTGTTCCTGGAAAGCCTGGAACTAGCGCATCGTGCGGAAAAGTGGACCCGGTTTTCTGCCCCGAACGATGCGCTCTTCAAAGAGTGGAGCATCGGATGGGATCCCAAAAGTGGAGTCCACTTTTGGGTCCGATGCTCTAGTGTGCGGTCTCAGCCCGGTCCGCTGTAGCCGGTGCCATCCGCAGCAGATGATAGAGGATGATGGCGCCGAAGGTCGCCGTGCCGATGCCGTCCAGGGTGAAGCCGCCGACATTCAGCTTGAAGTTGCCGGCACCCAGAACAAGAGCCACCGCCACCGTGATCAGGTTGCGCGGGTTCGAGAAGTCGACCCGGTTCTCCACCCAGATGCGGCCGGCGGTGGCCGCGATAAGACCGAACACCACGATGGAGAGGCCACCGAGCACAGGCCCGGGGATCGTGCCGATGAAGGCGCCGAACTTGGGCGAAAGGCCGAGCAGCAGCGCGAAGCCTGCGGCGATGATGAAGACCAGCGTCGAGTAGATGCGGGTCACGGCCATCACGCCCATGTTCTCGGCGTAGGTCGTCATGCCCGTACCACCGGCAGCGCCCGACAGCATGGTGGCCAGGCCATCACCCATGAAGGCGCGCCCGAGATAGGGATCGAGGTTGCGGCCCGTCATGGCGCCGATGGCCTTGATGTGCCCGAGATTCTCAGCCACCAAAATCACCGCCACAGGAGCGATCAGGCTGATGGCGCGCATGTCGAAGACCGGGCTCTGGAAGGACGGAAAGCCGAACCAGGATGCCGCGCCGATCTTCGTGAAGTCGATCGGCTGACCGAGCCCAAGGACGTTCGCGCAGATGAAGTAGATCAGGTAGCCGACAACACCGCCGATCAGGACCGGCAGACGGCGCCACATGCCCGGCGCATAGACCGCCACGAGGCCGACCGCCACGACCGTAGCGAGGGCAATCCAGCGGGCAAAGTCGCTGCCGTTCTGGTTATCTGGCGTGACGCCGGAGGCGCTGTTGATCGCGATGGGGGCGAGCACGAGGCCGATGGCGGCCACGATGGCGCCCGTGACCACCGGCGGCATCAGCCGCTCGATCCAGCGGTGCCCCGCCAGCTGAACCACGAGTCCGATCAGGAAGTACAGCGCACCGGCCGCGATGATGCCACCGAGTGCCAGGGGGATGTTCGGGTTTGGGCTCCCGACGCTTGCGCCGGTGGCAACCAGGACGGGACCGATGAAGGCGAAGCTGGAGCCGAGATAGCTGGGCACCCGTCCGCCGACCACGAGAAAGAAGATCAGCGTGGCCAGGCCGGAGAACAGGATGGAGACGTTCGGGTCGAATCCCATCAGGATCGGCGCCAGCACGGTTGCGCCGAACATGGCGACCACGTGCTGCAGGCCGACGACCATCATCTGGCCGGTCGGCAGCCGCTCATCCGGCATGATGACCCCTTCGGTCTTCAAGCTCCAGCGCGGCAAGAAACTGTCGGTCATGACTTCATCCCCCAGGTATGACGCCGATCTGTGACGCCGATCTATGACACCTGGGACGGCACCGTAGACTCGCAGCCGGTGGAATGGCTAGGTGGGATAAGGACTTATTAACCGGCGCGAGGGCCCGGATTCTGGACAAGTGCCGTTTCGACAGTCACATCTTGGGAATTGATCTGACGAGGGATAGCCATGCGCAAGAATCATGACGTGCCGGCAGGCGCGGTGCACAGCCTTTGGATCGACAGCCAGTGCCTCAAGGGCAATCTCCTTGGCGATCCCTCCCGGCGGCGGGTCGACGTCTATGTGCCCGCAGGTCACGACGGGCGCGGCCTCCCCCTTCTCGTCGACCTCGTCGGCTACACGGCTGGCGGACCGGCCCACACCAATTGGAAGAACTACGGCGAGAACGTTCCCGAGCGCCTCGATCGCTTGATCGGCGCCGGTGCCATGCCTCCGGTCGTTGTGGCCTTCCCCGACTGCTTCACGCGGCTCGGCGGCAACCAGTATGTCGACAGCGCCGCCATGGGTCATTGGGAGACCTTCCTGATCCGCGAGATGCTGCCCTTCGTGGAGGGCCGCTTCGCGTGCGGCGGGGACGGACGCAGGGGCGTCTTCGGAAAGAGCTCGGGCGGCTATGGCGCCATGGTGCATGCGCTTCGCCATGGCGGCTCGGTGTGGTCGGCCGCCGCCTCCCATTCCGGGGATGTCGGCTTCGAATACCTCTATCACCTGGGCGAGTTTGCCGGTGCGCTGCGTCATCTGGTGGATCACGGCATGTCCATCGAAGCCTTCCTGCGCAAGTTCGAAGCAGGCCCCAAGGCAAAGGACAAGGACTGGCATACCCTGATGCTGCTCGCCCAAGCAGCAAGCTTCGACCCCGATCCGAGCCAGTTTTATGGTATCCGTCTCCCTGTGGATCTCGAGACCTGCGAGGTCATCGACGAGCGCTGGGCGAACTGGCTGCGCTGGGATCCGCTGCGCATGGTGGATGATAGGCAGCACCAGGAAAACCTGCGCAACCTGAAGGCCTTCTACATCGATTGCGGCGACATCGACCAGTACAACATGGTCTACGGCTCACGGATCATGCGCCGGAAGCTCGATGCTGCCGGAATTCCTCACACCTATGAGGAATTCCACGACGACCATTCCTCCGTCGACTACCGGATGGACATCAGCCTTCCGCTGCTGGCCAAGGCATTGTCCTAGGGTCCTCGCTCATGCCCCGCCGGGCTCATCCTCGGTGGGCAATTCGCAATGGTTATGGATATGCGTAGCGGCCAACGCCGCATGGCCCATGCCGACCACGATCTGGTCGAGCCCGCGGACGATATCGCCCGCGGCATAAAGGCCTTTGACGCTCGTCTGGCAATGGCTGTCGACAATCAGGCTGCCTGACGGATCATGCTCGGCGTCTAAGGATAGCGCGAGGTCCGAGCGGTACTTGAGTCCCAAGGCCGAATAGAGAACGTCGAAACGGTGCTCCTTGCCGGCGACGTTCACGGCTGAGATCCGGTCGTTCTCCATGGCAAGGGATTCGACCGGAGCCACCACGACCTTGATCCCGTGCTCGTCCAGCTTGGCCTGCTGCTCCGCATCGAGCTCCAGGTTCTGCCCCAAGGTCAGGAGAGTCACGTCTCTGGAATAGGTCCGGGCGATGAAGACCGCCTCCCCTATGCCATGGGCACCATAGGCGATGACGGCGATCTTCCGGTCGCGGGACTCGTAGCCGTCGCAGATCGGGCAGTAGCGGACGAGACCTCTCTGAACGGCATTCGGCACATCCGGCAGATCGGGCTCGATGTCGACCGCCCCCGTGGCGAGCACGACCCGGCGGGCGGCGATCTGACCGGTGCCGCCATCGTTATCCTCGACCATCGCGATGAAACGGTCCGGCTGCTTGCGCAGGCCGGTGATCCGGCCGGCCTGGATCGTCACGCCGTATTGCTCGAGATTGGCCCGCGCCCGCGCCAGGATGTCCTTGCCGGAAATGCCTTCCGCAAAGACCGGAATGTTGTGGCTCGTCGGGATCCAGGCCGCCCGGGGCGTCCCGCTGTCCACCACCGCGAAGCTGCGCTTGAAGCGGGCCAGATACAAAGCTGTCGTCAAACCCGCCGGCCCTCCGCCGACGATCAGACAATCCAAGATATCCCCGTTGGCCGCCATCCCTCTCCGATCCTCCCGCTGATGTCACAGGAGACACAACACCCGGGAGCGGGAAAAGATCGGGGCGGTTTCAGGTGTTGCAGGGTGTCTCAGCCGGAGACCCGCCACGCGATATTCATTTGGCTTCGTTCTGCCAAAATCACTCTTCGAGAGCCTGCTGCGTCACGCTGCTCTCGGATAGCGGCGCGCCAAGTGGCGGGGCATTCAACACCTGGAGGCCAAGCTTCGGACAAAAAGCGGTTGACGTAACGTCAATTAACATTATAACGTTAAATTGCTGTCCCAGGAGCTTTCCTCATGATGGATGATCAGGATCGGTTTATTGATGCTTCGTATCCTCCCACCGAACTCCACTATGCTATCCGCTCGGCTCGAGCGGTTGTGGAGGCTCTCATCGCACGGGATGAGAACGCCGCTGAAAAAGCCGCCCTGCGCACCTGCCGCGATTGCGATCTCCTGATCCGGCTGATCCGAGAGCTTGTGCTGCTGCTGCGAGATCCGCTCAATCAGCACCTCGGTTTTGATCCGGTCACGACGGCCGCTCTCGTTCGCCGCACGGACCGCGTGCTCGCCCTTGTTGACACGTCGCCCTCACAGACCCTGCCCTCGGCTGCGTCGGACCGCGATTCGAACAGCCAAACCTCTCAGGCTCGTCACCAGTGCGATGGTTCCTCTGGGAAGCAACCGCCCAACGTCGAGCCGCTCTCGGCGCCTGATGTCTTTCAACGACCGACAGTCGCCTCCTTGGGACTGCGCGTTCGGCTCGTTCCCTTTGAGGCAGATGATAGCACCGTCCCTCCAGCCGAAAAGCGACAGGACGACGCGTCTTCGCGGCTGCCGAGCGAAGCTCCTCCTGCCATCGGCTGTTGCTGAGGAGGCCACGTCATGCCTCTGGTGGAAACGTCAGAACTCGGGACGACCCGAAGGTCCCGGCTCTCATCACGGGTACGGCTTGCGATTTGGGAACGAGCCAAAGGGATTTGCGTCCTGTGTGATCGGCGCATTGATGGAGTCCGCGAGCGTTGGATCATCGAGCACATCCGAGCCTTGGAGTTGGGAGGCCAGGACGAGCCCGACAACATGGGCCCTGCGCATGCGACCTGCGCACGGGCCAAGACCCGTGACGATCATCGGCGTGCGGCCAAAGCCAAGCGGCAGAAGATCCGGCATCTCGGCGCCGATAAGACCAAACGCCCGTTTCCGTGCGGGAAACTGAGCCGCTGGAAGAGGAAGATTGATGGCACTATCGTGCCGCGAAAATGACTCTTCATCTCAGTCAGAAAGGTGGCTTGCTGCGATCGAACGAGCGTAACGACCGTCTTGCCAGTCCTCGAAACAGCCGCAGTCTCAATTTTCGCCTATTATAGGCCGCTTGCGTGAGAGAATGAAGTTTGAGTCAGAGCACGGACAAGTTTCATGAACCGCAAACTTGCGGCATGAGTGTCCGCAACGCTCATAGCGGTCCGGACGTATGAGCTGACCGAGCAAGGTTGCCGCGTCGTCACCGAACGAGTCACTTTCAGAGCAGTCCAGCCGTCAGCATTTATCCCTTGGCCCAATTTTCGATTTTGAGGCCACTCACCCGCTGAAACTTTTTCTCATTGTTGGTAACCAGGATCACGTCTAGGCTGTTGGCATGGGCGGCGATCCAGAGATCGTTGTTGCCAATCAGTTCGCCACGAGCAGCCAGCCCGGATCGGATGGTTCCATAGGTCTCCGCCACATCAGTGGCCATCGGCAAGACCGGGATCAGGGCAATCAGTTCATCCAAGACCATGATCGCTTTCCGAGGATCGGGGCCTTTGCGAACCCCATACGCCAGTTCCCCATAGGTTATCACTGAAATAGCCATCGCGCCGGGAGGCAATGCCTTGAACCGCTTCATGACGGCTTGCGGTCGCTCCCGGCGAATGTAGACGCAGATGTCGGTGTCGAGGAGATAACGGGGTTGGGCTGTCATAACCCCTCGCGCTCCTGCGGCGGGCCATCCTCGCGCTCGACATCCGAGAGATCACACAGCAGCTCGAATGCGCGGGCCAGATTTTTGGGTTTCTCCCGCAGGACGATTTCGTCGCCCCGCCGATAGATCTCGACCTCATCGCTCGTCAGCCGAAACTGCTTGGGCAATCTGACGGCTTGGCTGTTGCCTGACTGAAAAACCTTTGCGGTGGCCATGTTTATTCTCCGTATATACATGCAAGTATATACAAAATTGGTGGTAGTTCAAGACGTGCCTTTCGCTGGTCGAGCGTCGCATCTGCCCAGTTGACTGTGACGAATGGATCCGCACTGCGGCTCAGCCTCACCGACGATGAGCCGCGCCACACGCACCACCTCGCATGACCATTCTCGATCGCCCCGGGTGTAGCAGGAATAGTTCCCGACTCGATCGGGAACTTGCATGTTCCAATTGACGAGGCGCAGGGGCGGATCCGGCAACACCTTAGGCCGGACCCCGACCTAGGAACCGCCTGCCCTCGTCGCCTGCGGTGGACACCGAAGGCTCGTTCAACGCCCTCGTCAGGTCACGCACCGCGAACTTGCGGCGCGAGAGCGCGCGGCGCTCGTATCGGTCGGCCCGGCTGAGTTGATCCAGCAAGGTCATCGCGTTGTCGTTTGGGGTGTCATCCTTGATCATCGCCTGAAGACGCTGCACAAGCACAGCTCGGATTTGGCGGGCCCGCAACAGGTCGATTTCTGCTTCAACAATCTGGATTAGCTCCGGCGCGATCTCTTGGACCGTTCCCAATTCGGCGAGCAGATCTTGCGCGAGTTCATCGACCATGCTGGCAAGACCAGGGTGCCGGCTGGCAACCGCGAGACCATGTTTAAGCGCGTTGCGGCTTGCGCGGGCGCGCCCTGCGGGACTGCGGGGACCGGTGCTGTTCTGTGCGTTGCGCCGGTTGGCCTCCCGTTTCTGGCTTGACCCCATCGCCTGTGACCTCCGTGAACTCAGCGTCCTCGATTTCGTGGGTGCGTCGCCGCTGGACCGAACTCCGGTAGCGTTCAAGGTCTTGGATAGCCGCATCGCGCTGGGCTTCGGCGCGTGCGCATATGCGGGTCAGGACCTCTAGCGGGATAGAGTGCGTTTGATAGGCGGAGACCAGAGCCTCTCGTGCTGCGGCACGGTCCTCATCGGAAGGAGCAGCCCGCGCTCCCCGGCGGCGCAGGGCAGGCTCTTGCGCTGACTGCCTTCCACTTTGTTTGCGCACCAGGCTATTCTTGGTGCCGTTGCGATTGGGTGCGGCGTTCTCGCTTGTCGTCGAGGGCGAAGCAAGCAGACATTTCTCGATCATCCGGCAGCGCAGGGTATCCCAGGCGCGGTCAATGATGGTTTGCGTGAGGATCGCTTCAATGGCGTCGCAGGGCTGGAGGTCCGTCGTTATGGCTTGCCGAAGGGCCTTGTATGCCTCCTGATCCTCACCCCGAGCAAGCGCCAGGCCGGTCACAGGGGTTGAGGCGCTCCGTCTACCCTTGGCCCTGATGTGGCTCTTGGACATCTGGGAGTCACTTGCCTTCACCGAAGCGCGTTAGCGCGGTGACGGTTCCGTGAACTGGGCATCAATGATGCCGGCTTCGCTGGATCGGGGGCGTCGGGCTGAGCGGTACCGTTCCAGTTCCTGCAAGATGCGTCGACGGCGCATTTCCGCTGATGAGATCATCCGACCAATTTGATCAAGCTCGGCGCTATGATGAATGAAGGCCTGAGCTATGTCACCCGGGCCGCTTGGACGAACTTGCGAGACTGAGCTCTGCGAATACATGGAAAGTCGCTCTTCGACGAACTTGGCAAATTGCGCCTTGATCTCCGGAGTATTCGCCCGATGGTCTAGCCCTCGCTCTTGAGCCCAGAAAGATATGTCAAGGCCGGCAGCTGCCTCTGCCATTTCCTTTTGAATAGCATCGTTGGTGCGCTTCGCGTCACGAGCCTGCGCCTCAAGAAGTCCGGCCTCGACCTGTCTTAGTCGCTCGATCTCCAAGGTCAGATCGACGATGTCCTTGGCCCAGAAGGCCTCGATTGAATTCTTTGGCTGTAGGGTTGCGAGCATATCGGCGAGACGCTGCCTGTATGAGTGCTCGTCACCCCCAGCAGGCACGGCGAACCGCTCGAAAAGCTTGCGGGCAGCAGTTGGAAGCGAGGGAGGCAAGACGAGGGAGTTGCGCTTTGAGCTCATAGGCCACCTCGGAGAACAGGGCTCAGGTCTCGTTCAGGCTGAGAAACGCACAAGTTCGATCTTTGTTCTAATTTCTTGGAGGCTAATTGTCTGGATGCGAGACCTCCTTGGCATGAGCGATGACCTGGAGGGCTGGCGGCAAAGCGTCTGAATCGGGCGGCTTG